>CAVOWM010000001.1:0-299791 GCA_963700135.1 uncultured Acidimicrobiaceae bacterium
CAGGTTCGACTCCTGTCGGGGGCACGCAGCGCACCGGCCTTCGACTTCAGGGACGTTCATCCCTAGCGTCATCTCTCTCATCTCGACTCTGACGGCCAAGTCAATTCCGTGATCCGTCGATGTACGCGGGCTCTTCAGGACGGAGCCTCACGTTGTAGACCGTCGACAGTTGGCGAGCGACGAACGTGCCGATGACCAGCTCGCCGGTCCGGGTGAAGTGGATGCCGTCGGTCACTCGAAGCGCACTCTCGACGCCGTTCACGTCGGCGCCACCGCGGTACTGACCGTCCTTCGTGGCCAGGAGTCGCCACATGGGTTGGAACGTGACGCCGGGCGTCGACTTCGCGACCATCTCGTAGATGGCGTTGAGCGCCTGTAGGCCCTTGCTGTAGCTCTTCGGTGCGGCGATCGGCAGACCGACCCAGAACGCGTACGCGCCCGCCTTGGTCACCATTCGATCGATCCGCCGAACCCTCGCCACGTACGCGGTGCGCCACTTGGGCGAACCGAACGGTTGCGAGACACCGTGCACGGCGAGCGCCTGCTCGTCGTTCGCGCCGAACAAGATGACGACGAGATTGGGGTGGTAGTCGTGCAAGTCGGACTTCAAGTGGGCCGGCCAGTTGTAGAACCACGTCGCGGAAAGTCCGGTCGACGTCTTGTTGCGTTGGATCAGTTTCAATCCCGGCGTGAATTGGAGCTCGTGTCGGATGCCGTACTCGAGGTCGTCACCCAGCGAGTCGCCTATCTCAAGAATTCGACAGTGGCCGAGGGCGAACGGGGCGTGAGGAGGTGCCGTCGTCGAGGTCGACGTGCTCGTTCGCGGCAGCGCGGACGCCGGCGTGAAACCACATCCTCGCGAGGGCTGGCGAAAGGGGGCGCTGTCGGCCACGGGCGTGTCCTTCGGGACCTTCGCTTTCGACGCCGCGGCGTCGTTGACGGCCAGGCCCCCCACCAGTACCAGTGCGCCGACGCACGCAGCCGTCACGCGGCGCAGCCGGGCACGCGCTCGGTCGCGACGACGGGTCGAGGGGGTATTCATGGCGGATTCAACGCTAACAGGCGTGCGCCGCCGCGCCTCGTCGACGAGTCACGGACGGCGTCTCGACGCGACGCGCGCTCGTCACCAGATCCCGGGGATCAACCGAGCACGACTCGACGAGAACCGTCGATACGGTTCACCGAGCGCCGTGAGCAACGCGCGCTCTTCGACGCGGATCCGAACGACGAGCCCGATGGTGGGCACGATGAGCAGCGCCAACAGGGACAACCAGTTCTCCAGGGCCACGCCAATACCCGCGAAGGACACGATGATCGCGGTGTACGACGGGTGACGCACCCAGCGATACGGTCCGGTGTCGACGACGGTCTGACCACTTCGCACCTGTACCTGGACCGTGAAGAACTGACCCAGCGTGCGAACCGCCCACTGTCGCAGGGCCATGCCGAGCACCACCATGACGAGCCCGACGATGAAGAAGGGCCAGCGCGCCACCGTGACGCCCGCCGTTCGCACGTGGGCGGCGATGACGAACGCCCCGCCGACGCCCACGAGGGACGTGAGCACGACGACGAGAAGACTCCCCCGATCGTGGCGCGTGCCGCCTCGATTGAGCCGGCTCCGAAGTCGAATGCTCCACTCCGAGACACCGAAGGACCCGAGTACGACGAAGAAGGCCACCCTCGCCGAGGCGTCGCTGTAGGCGAGGGGGTTCATTCGCCAAAACTACCGGTGCACTCTCGACGCGACGAATGCGACGTGGCGGCCGACTACTCCGCTTCGCCCAGACCGGTGTCGTCGAAGATTCGCGCGACGACCTCTTCGGGCGGCAGATCATCGACGTCGATCACGAAACCCGCCACCGCCGCGTAGAGCGGATGGCGGGAGAGGTACAGCTCGCGAAGCGCCTGCAGCGGATTGGCGCCGAGTCGAGGGCGGTCTCCCCCGCGTTCCACTCGTTCGCCCAGCGTGGCGATGGACGCGCGCAGCCACACGACCACGCCGGCGTGCGTGATCACCGCGCGATTCGACTCCGAGAGCACCGCACCACCGGCGACGGCGATCACGACCGGCGTGGGTTGCGCGATCGCCGCGGCCAGGACGCGACTCTCCTCGACGCGCAGCGCCTCGTCCCCGTCGGTGTCGAAGATCTCCTGCGCGCTGCGACCGGTGTTGACCAAGAGCTGGGCGTCCGAATCGAGGAACGGCCATCCGAGACGTTTGGCGCAGAGCTGTCCGACGGTCGTCTTGCCGACCGCCATCATGCCCACCAGGAGCAGTCGATCGGACGCTGGCAACTCGGGACTGAGTGGTGGTGACATGAAGGCCCATTCTCCCCCACGACTCCTCGACGTGCGCGCATCATCGATTCGACGCGCGACGTTCGAGCAACCGGTACCCTGACACCACCCGACGATTTAGCCACTTCTTAGGTATCCACTAGAACTCGTTCACGTTCGACCCTGATACTGAGGTTCACAGCGAACGTGCCCCCAAAGGAGGTCCCGATGGAATGGGACGATGAGAACCCGACAGCACCCACCGGCGGCGCCGCCCCCGCGCCCTCGGCCGGTGACGCCGCGATCACCCACGGCTTCACCCTCGACGCCGCGGACGTCCCGGATCCCAGCCCTGACGCGCCCGCCAAGACCGTCACGATCTCCAAGCGTCAGTGGCGCGTCGCCAAGACGCTCAGCGCGCTCGTGCTCGTCGCGGCGATCGGTGGCGCCGGGTTCATCCTCGGACACGACATCGTGAAACCGACCCCGATACGCGCGGCCGCGCCCAAGTTCACCTTTCCCACCTTCCCCTCCGGTGGCTTCGGCAACTCACCCTCCTTCCAATTCCCGAGCGTCACGCCCCAGAACACGAAGGCGGACGCCGCGGCGGCCAAGATCGCCAAGAAGGTCGACCCCGGTCTCGTCGACATCACGACCACCTTCGCCGGCCAGACCGGGACCGCCGAGGGCACCGGCATGATCCTGACGTCCAACGGCCTGGTCCTCACGAACAATCACGTCGTCGAGGACGCCGCGACGTTGTCGGTGCGCGACATCGCCACGAACACGACGTACGTCGGCACCGTGGTCGGCTACGACCTGGCCGATGACGTCGCGCTCGTCCAACTCAAGGGCGCGAGCGGACTGACGACGATCAAGACCGCGAACTCTGACCAGGTCACCTCGGGCGAGAAGATCGTGGGCATCGGCAACGCCGGCGGACTCGGCGGCACGCCGAGCTACGTCGCCGGCAGTGTCGTCGCCCTCAATCAGGCGATCACCGCGGGCGACGAGACGAACCCCGCGGGGTCCGAACGCCTGAGCGGGCTCATCGAGGTCAACGCCGCGATCGAGCCCGGTGACTCGGGCGGCCCCCTCGTGAACGACAAGGGCAAGGTCGTCGGGATGGACACCGCCGGCTCGGACCTCAACGGCGGCTTCGGCTTCGACCCGGGCAGCACGTCCGGTGACCGCGGCTACGCCATACCCATTAACACGGCGTTGTCGATCGTCTCGTCGATCCGCGCCGATGACGCCGTCGCCGGCGTGCACATCGGCGCGACGGCCTTCCTCGGCGTCGAGTTCGATTCGGCGACGGTGGCGGGCGGCGGCGCGAGCACGTCGAATGGGGTCACGATCGCCGGCACGGTCGCCGGTACCCCCGCCAACAAGGCCGGACTGGTCGCCGGTGACGTCATCACCTCGATCGACGGTCAGCCGGCGTCGACGGGCAGCGATCTCCAGACGATCCTCTTGACCAAGAAGCCGGGCGACACGATCCACCTGGACTACCTGACTCCGAGCGGCGTCGCCAAGACCATGAGCGTGGTACTGGGTTCAGGACCGGCGCAGTAAGACGACGTCGAGGGGCCTAGAGCCAGGTCGCGTGGGTGACCTGGTTCGGTGGCACCGAGACGACCTGCGCGGTCGATCCGTCGACGTCCAAGATGGCGTAGTCGCCACTCTCGAGACTCGGGAAGATGGCGGCGTAGACCACGCCGTCGCGACTCTCGCGGGGCAGCACCCACACGTGCGTGCGTGCCTCGGGTCGTGACACTGGGTGGATCTCCACCTCGACGCCCGAGCGCTGCGCACTCGAGGCGAGCACCAACGCGCCGGTGTGTGCGCCGACGTTGATCACGACCGCGCGACTGGGCGCCGTCGGGGCCACGGCCTCGACGTGTACGTGGTCGCCGTGCGCGTGGCCGTCCACGCCGTGTTCGTGCGGTTCGACCAATTCGTCGTGGTCGTGGCCGTGCGCGTGGCCGTCGTGTGGACGTGAAACACCTCGAGGGACGCCCGGGCTGGTTACGTCCCTCGAGGAGAATGATGACGACGCGTCGAGCACTTAGCCGGCCATCGCCCGGACCTGGGTGGCCGGGTTGTCGTAGCCGTCCCACGGATCCGCCAGGTACGGGAAGTCCGAGCGGTAGCGGAGACCGAAGGCCGCCAGGCTCGCCACCGTCTTCGGTTCGGTCGAACCGACGTCGAAGAGCGCGCCGGCCGCGGCGTCGGGCTTGTAGGTCTTGACGACGTCGCCCAGGAGCGCCCCGGCCACGGCCTTGAGCTCGATCGACACGACGTCGTCGAACACGCGGCGCCCGTTCGGGAATCCGGCGTTGTCGCCGCCGACGACACCGAGGATGCTCGCCGCGGACGTCGCGGTCGGCTTGATCGCGACGTTGAGGCGCAGCATGTCGGCCTTGGTCGTGCCGGTGTAGTTCTGGAAGCCCGGGAAGAGCGGCGGGACACCGGTCAACAGCACCGCGTCGAGGTCCGGTCGGGTGTTCGACGCCACCGCGGCGTACGCCGCGAGGTTGGGGAACGCACCGGGGTAGAGCACGTTCAACAGCGAGGCGAGTCCCGGGTGGTCGTAGTACGTGGCGTACTGCGAGTCGTCCTTGGGGGCCTGGGCGTTCCAACGGTCCTTGTGGCCCATCGGGATGATGACCTCGTTGATCAACGGATTGCCCAGACGCGAGACCTGCTCCCACGGTCCCGTGTTGGTCTGGGGCGTGGTGCTGTAGATCTTGGTCTTCTGGCGACTCGCGGTCGTCCAGACACCGATCGTCGAGTCGGCGTCGGTGTAGGCGCTCGGCACGGCGCCGCCCTTGGTCAGCTCCGAGATCGGCACCTGGACGGCGATCGAGTGCACGTTGGTCGCGGCCAGGGAGTTGACCCCGGCGACGGCCGCGCCCTTCAAGAGGAAGTCGGGTTGGAAGGGGCGCAGGTCGCCGAGGTCGAAGATCGATCCCAGGTCGACGTAGAAGCCGTCGGCGCGCTGGCCGGCGAAGACCTTCGTCGAACCGATGGTGTGGATCGCCTGGTCGGTCAGGGCCGCGTAGTTCGGGATCGAGTTCTTCCCGACGTTGCACGGCGGGCACGCCAGACCGCGCGCGAGGATCTTGGACGAGCCGTTCGCCTTCTTGGTCACCGAGTAGAACTGCTTGCGGTTCCACGTCGTGTCGCTCAACTTCGTGATCTGACCGGTGTTGTAGAGGAACGTGTCGTTCGCGCCGGTGTCGGTCAACTTGGTCTCGAAGCGGAACTGGAACGTGACGTCCGCGACGCCGTCGCCGTTGTTGTCGACGTGGATCTCGTAGAGCACGTCGTCACCGAACTCGAAGAAGTTCGGACCGCCGGCGGGCTGTTGACGCGGGATGTAGTTCGCGATCAGCGTCACCTTGTTGGGGCTGTCGGGGCTGATGAAGGCGTAGAGGTCCGTGCTGTCGGCGACGGGGTCCTTGGAGATTTCCGGTGCTTCGGAGTGAGAAGACATGGGTGAGACCTTTCTTGATTGAGGTTGAAGAGGGAGGGAACGACTCGGTCGAGACGACGGTCAGCTGATGTCGCGGACGAGTCGCGCGACGAGCGCGCGGTCGTGACGGACCACCTCGCGGGTACCCACCATGAAGTGGATCTCGCCGGTACTGGGATTGGGCACGTGGATCACGAGGTTCTCCTTGGAGGCGACCGGTCGCACGGTGGGCGCGGGTTTGGCCGCCTTGGGCTTGACCGCGGCGCCCGCGGTCGCGATCATCGCGGTCGGGGCGACGGCGACGAGTCCGGCCGCGGCGATTCCGTTGCGAGCGACCTTCAAGAAGCCCCTGCGAGAGATGTCTTCCATTGTCAATCCTCCTTCGGTCGACGAGGTCGATCCGTTCGGAGGCTCCGTTGGTGTGGTCCAACGACAGCCCCGGTGCTTGCGGCACTGAGGACTATTCGCCACCGCTCGAGGGACTCGGATGTCCCCACGAGAGATTTCTTATCGAATCTTGAGAGAACGCCGGGTCAGCGTCGGTCGTCCGACGTGACGCGAAAGACCGGAATCTTCGCCGCGACGGCCTCGAAGTCGGCGAGGTCCGCGCCGCGATCCACCCTGATGTGAGGACGCGCACCCGGAACCTGGTTCAGGTAACACTTGATCAACGCGGCGCGTTGTCCGACGTCCACCTCGGCCAATCGACACGGCCTCGCGCGTCGGTGACGAAGGATCACCTCACCGTTCGCCGCTCGGACGTTCTTCACCCAGTTGCAGTCGTCGCCCAACATGGACACCAAGTAGCAGTCGCCGTCCTTCGTGGCCATACCGAGGGGAAAGCGGGTGACCCGACCGGAGGTTCGCCCCGCCACCTCGAGCGTCACCCATCGGCGCGGCGCGAAGCCCCAGCCGAAGACCGAGGACCAGAACCGGGCGTACCTGCGCGCGGTCGCGTTCCCGCGGTCGCCGACGTACATGGCCCGCAACTCCTCGTCGCTGAACCGGGGCCACAGTCGCACACCAGAACCCTAGGTTCGATTTCGGCGTCGAATCGGGCGAATCGCGCGCGTCGCTTGGACGTCAGGGGACGATGAGCATGCGCACGGTGTCGGTGACCTGCGCACCACCCGACGCCGAACCGGCCATGATCACGACCGGGTCGCCCGGCTTCGCGGTACCGGACTGCTTGAGACGCGTGACCGCGACCTCGCAGAGCTCGTCGATGTCTTGCGCCGGCGAGACGTAGATCTCCTGGACGCCCCACGAGGAGTGCAACTGACGCGCCGTCGCCTCACTCGGCGTGATGGCGACGATCGGCATCGGCGGTCGGAACCGTGAGATCGCGCGCGCGGTCATCCCCGAACGGGTGCAGGCCACGATCGCGACGGCCTCTTCTTCCATCGCGGCGCGCCACGCGGCGCCGGTGATGGCAGCGGTGACGCGGGTCGAGCGCGTGCCGGCGCCGATCTGCTGGACGCCGAGGTCGGCGCCCCAGCCCGAGTAATCGAAGTACTCCTCGGCCCGACGCACGATGCGGTCCATGGTGGTCACGGTCGCGACGGGATCGTCGCCGATCGCGGTCTCCCCGCTCAACATGACGGCGCTCGCCCCGTCGAGCACGGCGTTGGCGACGTCGGTGACCTCGGCGCGCGTGGGCACCTGGGAGTGCGTCATCGATTCGAGCATCTGGGTCGCCACCACGACCGGTCGCGCGTAGCGCACGCCGTGTCGCACGATCTCCTTTTGGAGGTGCGGGACCTCTTCGATCGGCATCCGAACGCCGAGGTCGCCGCGCGCCACCATGATCGCGTCCGAGACGGTGATGATCTCGTCGAGGTTCTCGACGCCCTCGCCGGTCTCGATCTTCGCCATCATCATGACGTCGTCGCGACCGAGGGCCGTGCGCACCGAGACCATGTCGAAGGCCGAACGCACGAACGAGACCGCGAGGATCTCGAAGGACTCGGTGTGCAGCGCCTCGAGGCGCGCGCGGTCGTCGTCGGTGGGCAGTCGGTCGTTCAGCAACGACGACGGCAGGGAGAGCCCGGGCTTGCCCATCACCGAGCCGCCGGACGTGACCCGGGCCCGCGCCTTGGACCCCGCCTGTTCGACGAGGAGTGACACGCCGCCGTCACCGATATGGATCTTGTCGCCGACGGTGAGTTGCGCCAGCACGTGGAGGCGCTCCACGATGATGTGCTTCGCGCTGGACGTCTCGTCGAAGCCCTCGCTCAGCTCGATCTCGTCGCCGACCGTGAGCGTGACCGGGGAGGTGCCGAAGGAGCCGGCGCGGATCTTGGGTCCCGGAATGTCGACCATGATCGCGCGGTCGGGCACGAGCGCGCGCAACCGGCGCAGCCGCGCGATCCCCGAGGGGATGTCGCCGTGGGCGAAGGAGAGGCGAAAGACGTCGACGCCCGCGACCGCCAGGGCCTTCAGTACCTCGTCGCTCTCCGAGGCCGGACCGATGGTGGCTACGATTCGCGTGCGTCGCACGTGGTTCCCTTCGTTACTTTTGACAAGTCTAAGTGATGCGAAAAGCGACCCCGAGAAAGATTCACGCGCCGTTCACGTGGTCGGTGTCGCGCACCGGCACGACCACGTCGGCGCCGTCCACGTCGACGACGCGCAGGTTCATCCCGTAACACGCGGCCAATTCGTCGCTGCGGATCACCGAGGGGGCCGGGCCGTCGAGCACCACGTGGCCGCCGTCGAGCAGCACCAAACGGTCGGCGAACTGTCCGGCGAGCGTGAGGTCGTGCAGCGTCGCCACGACCGTGAGACCGCACTCGTGGACCTCGCTCTTCATCAGCTCGAGCATGTCCATCTGGTGTCGCAGGTCGAGCCCGGTGATCGGTTCGTCCAGGACGACGACCATCGTCGACTGCGTGAGGGCCCGAGCCAGGACCATGCGCTGGCGTTCGCCGCCCGAGAGCGTCGCGACGTCGCGGTCGTGGAACTCGGTCAGGGACAGCCGTTGCGTGACCGACTCGATGATGGCGCGGTCGCCGGCACCGGCCGAGTGGAAGAGGCCGTGGTGGGCGACGCGCCCGAGCGCGACGTAGTCGTAGACGCTCATCCCGCTCGGTACGACCGGGTGCTGCGGGACGAGCGCCACGCGCAGTGCTCGTTCGCGCTCGGTCATCTGCGCGAGCGCCTCGCCGAGGATCGACACGGTGCCGCTCGTCGGACGGCGCAGCCCCGCGATCGTCTCGACCAGCGTCGTCTTTCCGGCGCCGTTCGGCCCGATGATCGTGCTCCACGTACCGGGCTCGAAGGTCAGGCTCACCTCCGAGATCAGCGTCTTCGCGCCGGCGCGGACGCTCAGCTCACGTACCTCGACCGAGCTCATACCGGCACCGGCCGACGAAGGCTGAGAATGATCACGAAGACCGGCGCGCCGATCAACGCGGTCACGACGCCGAGCGGCAACTCCGAGGGGGCGATGACCGTGCGCGCGATGGTGTCGGCGAAGACCAGGAAGGCCGCGCCGAAGACGACCGAGATCGGGAGGATCCGCCGGTACGACGTACCGACGAGGAGGCGCACGATGTGCGGCACGATGATGCCGACGAAGCCGATGAGTCCGACCGCCGACACGATGGCCGCCGTGCCGAGCGACGAGGCCGCGATCACGATGAAGCGCACGCGCCGAACCGGGACGCCGAGCGATCGCGACTCGTCCTCGCCGACGCTCATGACGTCGAGCGCCCTCCCGGCCCCGACGCAGATGATGACGCAGACGACCACGTACGGGAAGACCAACCACACCGTGCCCCAGCCGGCGCTCGCGAGCGAACCGAGCAACCAGATGTACACCCGGGTGATCGAACCGGCGCTCGACTGCTGCTGGAGGAACGTCTGGGCGCTGGTGAGCAGCGACGCGACGGCGACCCCGGCGAGTATGAGCGTCGCGGTGTTCGATCGAATCGATCGCCCGCCAATGAGCCACGTCATGGTCACCGCCGCCATCGCGCCGACGAAGGCCAGCAGCGGCGTCCACGTCGGGGTGCCGACGCCGTGGCTGACGTCGATGATGGCGAACGTGGCACCGAGGCCGGCGCCCGACGCGACGCCCAACAGATACGGGTCGGCGAGGGGGTTGCGAAAGACGCCCTGGTAGGTCCCGCCGGCGACGGCCAGCATCGAACCGGCGAGCAGTCCGAGCACCATACGGGGTGCTCGCAGCTGCCAGACGATGGTCGATTGCAGCGGCGTGAGCGTGTTGTGCCCGAGGCCGACGTGCGCGAACAGGTCCCCCACCACGCGCCACGTGGGGATCGACGTCGGTCCGATCACCAGCCCGCAGACGACCGCGACGAGGAGCGCCACGACGGTGAGGGCCGCCACGATCCCCACGCGGCGCGTCGTCGGCGGGTTCGAGCTCACGGGACTACTTCCAGAGCTTGGGATTCGCCAACGCGCCCTTCACCGCGGCCGTGAGTTGGTTCATGAGCAGGCTCAATCGCGGACCCCACCGCGACGCGACGTCGTCGTCGAGTCCGATGACCTCGCCGTCCTTCACGGCCACCACACTGGAGAAGCCGGGTCGTTTGGCGACCGTCGCGGCCGACGCGTGGCAACAGATCGTGTCGGCGAGGAAGATCATCTTCGGATCGGCGCTGATGATGTACTCGGCGCTCAACTGGGGGTAGCCCGCGTCGGCGCTCGTGTTCTTCGCGTCGGCGATGTTGACCACGCCGAGGGACTTCAACAGGGATCCGACGAACGTCGAACTCGTCAGCGAGTAGTAATCCGTCTCCAGTTCGTAGTAGGCGGTGAGGGTCTTTCCGGGGTGCTTGGGCACGGAGGCGACGTCGGCCTTGATCGTGGCCTTGATCGAGGCGGCGAGCTCGTCAGCCTTCTTCACGTGACCGGTGAGCACACCGAGCTGTTCGATCTGGTCCAGCGCGCCCGCGACGTTCGACGGCGCGTCTTGTTCGACGACCTTCACGCCCACCGCGGCGAGCTTCTCCTTGATGTCGTTGGCGTCGTAGGAGATGACGACCAGGTCCGGCTTGGTCGAGGGGTGCGCGGCCGTCGACTTGCAGATACCGATGATGGCCTCGACGCTGGGGTTCAACGAGTCGATGCGCTTCTTCGGCAGACCGGTCGCCGGGTAGTCGGAGTCCTTGTCGACCGCCTGCACCTGGGGCCCGGCGCCGATCGCGTAGAGCGTCTCGGTGGCCGTGGGTGAGAGCGACACGACGCAACTCGGCCTCGTCGCGGCGCCGGCACCGCTCGAGACGATGAAGGGAAGCGCCGCGACACTCAAGAAGAGTGCGAGGGCCAACCGGAGGGACTTGAACATGGATATCTCCTTTCCGTCGAAGTGGGATGGGCGACGGATGGATATCCGAACGACCGCTCCTTACCTCGAGAGCTGTCTTTCACATCTCCTCGCGGAAGGCGACCTGGCTACATGGTCAAAACGACCACTTACAGTTGCGGGACAGCGTTGGAATCGCACCAACTTCGCTGCCACGAGGCACTTTCGACCTTATCCCATCCGGCGGCGCCCACCGGGGGAAACTTGGCGCCACTTAAGGTGGAGCCCATGACGGACGCGCCGAAGCGCTCGCTGCGCGACACCATCGGTCAACTGATCGTCATGGCGATCCTGCTCGCGCTGATCGTGGGGGCCGTGCTCCTCGCGCGTGAGTACGTCGCGGCGCACAACTCCCTTGCCCCCATAACGAACGGCACGGCGCTCGTTCGCACTGTTCACCCAGGCCCGGTCCCACGCGTGACGTGATCACCGAGTTGCGTCGGTGCGCGCAACGTCCCCGCTTCGGGGCGAACCCGCACCGAGGCCGTCGCGCACGAATTCGAGGACGGCGTACGCCGCGGCGAGCTGATCGGCGTCGACGTGGGCGACGATCTCGTCGTGCAGGTCTCTGAGCGTGGTGACGACCGCCTGCAGGTACTCGCGTCCGCGCGGCGTGAGTTCGACGATCCGGCGTCGCGAATCCTGCGTCGACGGGACCACGCGCGCGTAGCCCCGTTCGACGAGACCGCTCACGACCTTGCGCGCTCCCTGTCGGGTGACGCCGAGCCTCGCGCTCATGCTCCCCAACGCGACGTCCCCGTGTCGGAGCGAGCGCATGACCAGCGGATCGCTGCGCCGGTAGTCATCGAACCCGAGCGCCTGAACTCGCTGTGCCATCGCGCGGATCCATCGCTCGCGGGCCTGGGCCAAGACGTCACCGAAGAACATTTTCTGCTCGGGATCAGGACTCATACACCCACACTAGCATTTAGGCAACCTAGTTGCATATAATGTGCGGAGCACTTTGTCTCATCAAAGGAGATGCCATGACGCGACGATCCGCGAAGGTCCCTTCACTCCACGTTCGAAAGGGTTTCGTGATCGCGACGCTCGCCACGCTCGTCGCGCTCGGCGTCGTGCCCTTCAGCGCCGCGTCGACCAGCGCCGCGGCCGCGGCGACCGCCTCCGGTTGTGGCGCGACGTCGCCCGGTTCGACGACGCTGTCGCTGAAGGTGAACGGCTTCACCCGAACCGTGATCGTGCACGTGCCGAAGGGGTCCAACGGCACCACTCCCCTCGCACTCGTGCTCAACCTGCACGGCAGCGGGAGCACCGCACTCGAGCAAGAGGGCTTCACGAAGATGGACGCCTCGGCCAACCACGACGACTTCATCGTGGCCTACCCCCAGGCGCTCATCCCCGACGGCACGGGTTTCGACTGGAACGTTCCCGGCGTGCCACTGGTCGGCGGCGGCGCGGTCCCCCCGAAGTCGGCGAACGACGTGAAGTTCTTGACGTCGCTCGTCGGCATCCTGGAATCCAAGTACTGCGTCAACCCCAAGGAGGTGTACGCGACGGGATTCTCGGGTGGCGCCCGCATGACGAGCCAGCTCGCCTGCGACGATTCGACGCTCTTCGCCGCGGTGGCGCCGGTCAGCGGTCTTCGGCGCCCGACGCCGTGTCCGACCACGCGCGCCGTGCCGGTGATCTCGTTTCACGGCTCGGCCGACCCCGTCGATCCCTTCAAGGGGAACGGCCAGAAGTATTGGACCTATTCGGTGACGACGGCGGCCAAGGATTGGTCGACCCAAGACCACTGCACGTCGGTGGCACATTCGAGCCCCGTACGCGGCGTCAAGTTGACGACGTACTCCGCCTGTTCCACTGGCGCGGACGTCGAACTCTACGAGATCATCGGCGAGGGACACGAGTGGCCCGGCGGACCGACGCTGCCGTCGTCGCTCACGTCACTACTCGGCCCGCAGTCGAGTCTCGTCAGTGCGAACGCCCTCATGTGGTCCTTCTTCCAGGCGCATCCGCTGCCGTAGCGGCGACGCTCGATGAAGGCGTCCGTGCTGTACTACACGGATGGATGAAGTCGTGATCCACTACCAACTGACCTGGCGCGAGTGGCGAAGGATCTATTGGGGTGCGTCCACGAAGAGGAGCGTCACGGCCTTCATCCTGGTGTTCCTCTTCGCGTTCGGTCTGTCCACGCTGGCGGTATCGGAGAGTCTGGTGTTGGTGATCGTGGTCGCGGTATTCGCGGCCCAGTACGTCGTGTGGACCTTCTGGATAGCCCCGCGGCGCTATTGGAACTCCGCGGTCGGAGTACAAGAAGCAAAGCGAGTCGTTGTCAGTGACGATGGCGTCCTTCGCACGTCAGCGTCAATGGAGGAGCGACTCGATTGGGAACGATTCAGCGGCGTGAAGATCGCCAAGCGCTACGTCATCTTGCTGGGACGACCAGGTACCCAGGCAGTGTTCCTCCCGAAGCGAGGTCTCTCGTCACCCGACGACGAGATCGCACTGCGCCGACTGGTCGACGCCCACCTCGCGCATTCGTGACGGTGAGTGGTTGCTTCGACGCACCTCAGCCGACGGTCATACCGCCGTCAACGGCGATATCGGCGCCGGTGATCGCCGAGGCGGCCGGGGAACACAGCCAGGTGATCGTCGCGGCGACCTCGGCCGGTTCAATGAGACGACCGATCGGCTGTTGCTGCGCGAACTCGTCGGCGCTCGCGAGGTCATAGACCTGGGCCGACGCGTCCAACAGGGCCGTGCGCGTCGAACCCGGACTGACGGCGTTCGCGGTCACGCCGTAGGGCGCGAGGTCCATCGCGGTACCACGGATCAGACCGACGACCGCGTGCTTCGCCGCCGAATAGGCCGCGAGGTGGTACAGACCCGTGCGACCGGCGGCCGAGGCGACGGCCACGACGCGGCCGTGCGCGTCCTTGCCGTTGGCGACCAACGTCGGCGCGGCGGCCTCGATCAGTCGGCGCGTGCCCAACACGTTGACCGACCAGACCGCGTCCCACGCGGCGTCAGTCAGCTCCCAGATCGCCGCGCCGCCCGCGACGACACCGGCGCACGCGACGACGGCGTCCAGACGACCGAAGTGGCGCGTCGCGGTCTCGACCGCGAGTTGCATGTCCGACGCGCTGCGCACGTCGCCGACCAGTCCCAGCACGGCGTCACCGTGGTGGGCCACCACCGCGTCGAGGTCGGCCGACGTCGCCAACGCGTACGGGACCTCGGGAATGTCGCGGCAGCGGTCGACCGCGATCACGCGGTACCCGTCGTTGACCAGTGCGTCCACGGTGGCCGCGCCGATGCCGCGCGCGGCGCCGGTGACGATCGCGACGCGGCTCACGAACCCAGCCGACGAAAGAAGTCGTCGGGCGCGACCACGTCGCTGCGGTCGAGCTGACTCACGTCGGACTTGCCGAGCGCGAGGAGCGTCGAGTCGATGCCGCCGCGCAGGATGTCGAGCACGTTCTCGACGCCGGACTGACCTTCGGCCGCGAGTCCCCACAGGTAGGCCCGTCCGATCATCACGGCGTGCGCGCCGAGGGCCAGGGCCTTCACCACGTCGCTCCCGCGTCGCACGCCCCCGTCGAGGAGCACCTCGACCTGGTCGCCGACGGCGTCGACGACCGCCGGGAGCGCCCGGATCGGTGCGGGCGTGCCGTCGAGGTTGTTGCCCCCGTGATTGGAGACCGACAGGGCGCTCGCGCCGAGGTCGACGACCCGCTTGGCGTCGTCGACCCGGCTGACACCCTTCACCATGAACGGCCCGTCCCAGTTCGATCGCAGCCACGCCACGTCGTCCCAGTCGGGCAGCGGGCTCTGCATCCATTCGTAGTACGCGCCGAAGAACGTCGGCGGCTGCTCGCCGGGCTTGGCCATGTTCGGGGTCAACAGCCCGGGCAGGTGCCCGGTCTTGGCGAAGGACCAGAACCACCGCGGTCGCCTCGCCACTTCCGGGCCGAGTTTGACGAACGCCTTCAATCCGATCTTGTCGGGGATCCAGGGACTGCCCCAGTCGCGTCCGTTGGCGAAGGACCAGTCGAGCGTCAGGATGATCCCCTTCGCGCCGGCGTCGCGGGCGCGGGCCAAACGAGCGAGCATCGTGTCACGGTCCCCCGACCAGTACATCTGGAAGAGCACCTGGGAGTTGACGGCGCACACCTCTTCGAGGGAACGACTCGCGAAGGAACTGAGCCCCATCGCGACACCCCGATTGGCCGCCGCGCGCGCGACCGCCACTTCGCCGTCGGGGTGCACGGCCTGCACGCCGGTCGGTGAGATCAGCACCGGCATCGACACCGACTGACCCATGACGGTCGTGGCCATCGTGCGCTCGCGCGCGTTGCCGGCGACGTGGGGCGCGAAACCCAGTTGGTCGAAGGACTCGAGATTGTCCCTCGACGAGAGTCCCTTCTCCGATCCGGCGATGAGGGCCGCGTACACGGAGTTGGGGAGCCGCTTCTCGGCTCGTCGCTGGGCGACGGCCACGGACTCGAACCACTTGCTCGCCATCAATTCCCCGTTCCCGACTCAGAGTGACTTTACCCGAGGCCAAAACGGCCCCCTCTAGCGCGAGGCGATGTCGACCGGGACGCGGCGCGAATGGTCGGGTGAGGGCGTCGGACGCAGCACGACCCGCTGGGCAGCGAGAGCGGTCTCACCGTGGCCGAACACGCACTCCGGGTCCGGGTCGCTCATCTCGAGTCCGGTGAAGAACTTCGCGGCCATACAGCCGCCGCGACACGCGTCGAAAGAGCCGCACGACGCGCACGCGCCGGCGTTGCCTGGTTCACGCAGCGTGCGGAACAGCTCGCTACCGCGCCACACGTCGGCGAACCCAGACGCGCGCACATTGCCGGCGCGGAACTCGTCGTGGATCACGAAGGGACAGGCGTAGACGTCGCCGACCGGATCGATGAGACAGACGACGCGTCCAGCGCCGCAGAGGTTTAGTCCCGGCAGCGACTCGCCCAGCGCCGACAGGTGGAAGAACGAGTCACCGGTCAAGACGTTCGGGCGCTCGAGCAGCCACGTGTACAGTCGACGATTCTGTTCGAGCGTGGGGTGCATCGCCTCCCACACGTCGACACCGCGGCCCGAAGGACGTAGTCGCGTGAGTCGCAGTTCGGCCCCGTAGTGCGCGGCGAGCGCCTCGAACGCGTCGAGCTGTTCGATCGAGTCGCGCGTCATCACGACCGAGATCTTGAACGGGCCGAAGCCGGCGTTCTTCAGGTTGTCCATCGCGCGACGAGCGCTGTCGTAGCTGCCGGTACCGCGGATACGATCACTGGTCGCGGCGTCGGCGCCGTCGATGGAGACCTGGATATCGAGATAGTCGATGCTCGCGAGTCGCCGGGCGGCCGCGGTGTCGATCCGCGTCCCGTTCGTGGAGAACTTGACCCCGACGTGTTGTGCGACCGCGTGTTCGATCAGCTCGAAGAAGTCGCGACGGATCATCGGTTCGCCCCCGCCGATGTTGATGTAGAAGATCTGCATCGCGGCGATCTCGTCGATCAGCGCCTTCGCCTCGTCGGTCGTCAACTCATTCGGATCGCGCCGTCCCGACGAGGAAAGACAGTGCGTGCACGCGAGGTTGCAGGCGTAGGTCAGCTCCCAGGTGAGACAGATCGGCGCGGCGAGTCCGCGTTCGAAGCGATCGCGCAGCGCCACCTCAGCCACGGAGTATCTCCGAACGAGCGAGTGACGACAGGGCGCCGACGTAGCGGTCGTGCTGCGACGCCGGAGCCAGCGCGTCGATGGCCGCGTCGGCGCTCTCGAACTCCCCGACGCGTCGCACTATCTCGACGAGCTCACGAGATTTCAAGAAGACCAGACGGCGCGTGCCGTGGTGGTACGCCAGCGCCCCGAAGGACTCATCGCGCAGCGAGACCTGCTCGTTGAGTCGCCACGGCGCACTCGCGTCGAAGGCGACGTCGAACGTGGACGACACGTCTAGTAGACGCCGCAGAGTCCGTCGATGGAGACCTCCTCGACGAGTAACTCCTCGCTCTCCTCGGTTTCGACTACCGGTTCATCGATCAGCGTTTCGGTGGGCATCGTTCCTCCTCGAACACTCCATTCTGGCCCGAACCGCTGCCGCCCTCCGTTCAAGTCGTGTCAGACTCCACTCGTGAGCCAACTCCTCCCCCTGGCCCCGCTCCCGGTCGAGGTCCCGATACCCACGGGGACGAAGGTGGTCCTCGACGACGGCGCGAAGTTCCTCGACCGCGATCTCTTGACCGGCGGGTCGCCGTGGCGGCTGCTGCGGCTCCCCGGCGGCTCGCGCGCCGTCGCCGAACGATGGGTTGACGGTGGCGAGGTCCAAGTCGGTGAGGAGCGATTCGCGAGAACCCTCGTGCAACAGGGACTCCTCCACCCGCTCTACCGCGGGGTGGCCGACGTCGAGGACGTCGACGTCATCGTGCCCGTGCGTGACGACGTCGACTCGTTGGCCTCGCTGCTCGAATCACTGCGCGGCCTGCACGTGACGATCGTCGATGACGGCTCGAGCGACGCCGACGCCGTCGCGGACTGCGCGCAGCGCTTCGGTGCCGACGTCGTGCGGTTGGACGTCAATCTCGGACCGGGGAGCGCGCGAAACGCCGGCGCGCGGGCGACGTCTCGTCCACTGCTCTGGTTCATCGACGTCGACGTGGTCCTCGACAATGCCCGCGACGTCCTCGGGCGTCTTCAGTCGCACTTCGACGATCCCCTCGAGGGCGCGGTCGCGCCACGGATCCGCGGGTCGGGCGGTCGATCGACGCGCGACCACTTCGAGCAACGCTTCAGCCCCCTGGACATGGGTGATCGCAGCGCCCTGGTGATTCCGAACTCGATGGTTCACTTCGTTCCGAGCGCCTGTCTGATGGTGCGCCGGAGCAGTTTCGGCGACGGCTTCGACGAGACGTTGCGCTACGGCGAGGACGTCGATCTCGTGTGGCGACTCCACGACCGAGGTTGGCTCGTGCGCTACGTCGCCGACGTCGCCGTGACCCATCGGGCCCGCGACTCCTGGCGCGGCTGGTGGGGCCAGCGCCTTCGCTACGGTCAATCGTCGAGCGAACTGGCCAAGCGCCACGGCGCGCGCCTCGCGCCGTTCCGCGCCGATACGTGGACGTTGCTGACATGGCTTAGCGCCCTGGTCGGCAAACCCATGGTCGGGCTTCGCATCATCGATGCCGCGCGTGACCAACTCCGCGAGCGCCTTCGTGCGACGACCGACAACGCCGACAAGGTCGCCGGAGAGCTCGTCGGACGCGGCATGGTTCGAGCCGGTCCCTTGATGGCGCGCGCCGCCGTCCGGACGTTCGGCATCGTGATCCTGGTGAGCGCGCTCCATCCGAAGCTCCGTCGCCGCGCGCTGACACTCTTCGTCGTCGGGACGGCCTATCGCTGGCGATCGACGCGACTTCACGTCGCCGACGTGCCACTGGGCGTGGCCGACGACGTCGCCTACGGCGCCGGCGTCATGAGCGGCGCCATACAATCGCGCTCACTCGGCGCGTTGAAGCCACACATCACGAAGTCGACGCTCGGATTGCGCAACGTCCTGGGCCTGAAGCCGGGTGCGAGCAACCTCTGACCTCATTCGATGGGCTGACGTCCGAGCACCGCGGGCTCACGATTCGCGAGGAGCCAACCGACGACGGCCGCAAGTATTGGCATGCCGAAGAGAATGAGGCAGAGGTCGCGAATTGGGACGTGGGCGAGCGCGGAGATGCCCCCGTTCAACGAGTTACTCCTCAGCCAACCGATCATCGCGACGTAGCCGCCGACGACGCCGAGGAGCGCGCCGAGGAATCCCAGCGCACCGGCGGTCACCGCCGTCAAGGTCCGACGCGTGTAGCTCGAGGCGCCCGGTCGCTGACGAGTGTTCGAAGTTCGCTCGAGGTCTCACTGCGCACGAGTCCGACGGACATCGCCAGGACGCCGAGGGCGATGAGGATGCCGAAGAGCGTCGCCCAGTTGACGATCGTCGAACCCGAGGGAATGTCGTTCCTCGATTCGACCTGGAGCTGCGCCGTCGACGCCGTCAGTTCAGCGCCGCTGATCTGGGCGGCGCTGAAGCTCTGACTGCCCGACGACCAGCCAGTCACTGGTGCCCGCAGAGATGTGGTACTTCTTCATCGCGTATTCGGTGATGATCGTGTTCGGCGCCGAGGTGCCGCTCGGCAAGGCACTGAGCTCCTGAATCAACGGATGCCGTACGCTGCCGCCGCTGGCGTTCGGGTCCTCCGACTGATTTCCGCTGCCCGTAGTCCAAGACGAGACCGGAGACACCGGAAAGACCCGGACGCGACGTCAAGACGTCGGCCTTCGGGTCGATCTCGGACGCTTTGATTCCGAACGCGCGCAACAACTGGGGTGTCGCGACGTAGATCTGCCCGCTCCAGCTGCGGCCGCCCTGACGGCCGCTCAGGTATGCGTTCGGTGTTTCGAGGGGAACGAGTCGCGCGTCGAGGCCCTTGGCGATCTGCGTGGCGCCCGCGGCGAGTTGTGCCGGCGTCGCGGTCTCCGTCTTCACGTGGGTCCGGACCAGTTGACCCTTGGCGTTGCGATGCACGATGATCTCGCCATGCGAGCGGGAGCGCCGTGATGGAGCGCGAGTTGGTTCGACGCGAGGTTCGGTCCGGCGTAGTCGAGCACGTTGCTGAAACGCGACGCCGCCGCGAGCACGACGATGACCGAGATGAGTACGCCGATGCTGATGGCCGAGAGCGCCGAACCCGGAGCGCGCCCGATACCGCGCGAGGTCGCGCAGCGCGAGCCGCGTCGCTATGGGCGCCTCGCCGACCGACCCGTTCGGTCAAGGACAGGAAGAACGGCGCGAGCAGGATCAGGCCCGGCATCAGGAGGACGAGCCCGAGCAGCAGTTCCGGCGCTCCCCCGTTGCCGTTGCCGCCGCCGGTGCCGCCGGAATACCCGAGCAGCAAGAACGCGGCGACCAAGAAGACGATGCCCGGCACGGCGGAGCGGTGGATCTGACGAGGCGGGGCCGGGCGACCGGACAACGCGTGGACGATCGGCACCTTCGTGATGGCGCGCGCCGGACGCGACGACGCGAAGTACGCCGCCAGGACGGCGAGGATCATCGCCAGGACGACGACGAGCCAAGGGAAGCGCGAACATCCCGACGAGGTGGTGGGCGCTCTGCTCGAAACTCGGGCGATACGAGCAGCCATCCCACGAAACCGACGATGAAGCCGAGGATCGCTCCCACGACGCCGACGACGGTGCCGTTCGCGCTGACGACGAGTCGAACATGACGGTCCGTCGCGCCGATCGATTCGAGCATGCCGATGGAGCGCATGCGACGCTGCGCGAGCACCGTGAAGCCGCCGATGGACGACCAGCGCGATCAGCAGCATGCCGAGGACCAGGGCCACGAGCGAGATGGTCTCGGGATTCAGCGGATTGGACGCCGCGACCGACGCTGGCGTGTCGATCTGTCACTCCCTTGCTCGATCGAGCGCAGCGCGCCGGCCGGGACGTTGAACAGCGCCGTCACTTGCGACGGGTTCGGCACCTGTCCCGGGACGACCAGCGCGAACGCGTCGAGGAGACTCTGCGGGTTCTGCACGATGCCGACGACGTGGCGCTCGACGCCGCCGACGTTCCACGTCGCTCCGATCGAGAGGTGGAAGGCCGACGCCACGCCACTCGTGACGGCGACCTGGTAGGCGCCCGACGGGTAGTGACCGCGCACGAGCGAGAGCATCGGACCACCGAACGGTCCCGTGCGCGGCCTGCGAGCGAAGTTGGTACGTGTTGATCGAACCCGGGATGGAGTACGTCTCGTTCTCGATCACCTGCACGGTGCCGAGGTGCTCGGCCTTCGCGATGAAGGTCTGCGCCTTCGCGCCGTAGCTCGCGAAGGAGGCCGAGTACGGCGCCGTGCCGAAACCGGCGTCCTTCGGCTGGCGGGTCGTTCACCGCCACCGTCGAGCCGAGGATCGTCGCCGCGACGGCGACGGTGATGAGGGCGAGGATCAGGAACTGCTGACGCCATTCGCGCCGAAAGAGGCGCCACGCCCAGCGCGTCACGGCGCGTCGAGCGGGCAGACCTCCGTCGGACGGGCGCCGTTCGGATGGAAGCCGGAAATCGTCCATAGCTCACGCCGGGTTCGCAACGTCGGGGTTGAGCAGTTCTTCGGGGCTCGGCGGCGGGCAACGTCTCGTCGACCGCCTTGCCGTCGCGCAAGAACACCACGCGGTCGGCCCAGGAGGCGAGTTTCGCGTCGTGCGTCACCACGACGGCCGCGACGCCGCCGTGACACGCCGAGAGGATCATTCGCATCACTGCTTCGCCGTTGACCGAGTCGAGGGCGCCCGACGGTTCGTCGGCCAGGAGGAGACTCCGCTCGCCGACCACGGCCCTCGCGATCGCGACCCGCTGGCGTTCGCCGCCGGACAACTGGTCGGGATAGTTCTCGGCGCGATCGGCCAGCCCGAGCTCCTCGAGCGCGGCCATTCCTTTGACCCTCGCCTTCTTCATCGAGACGCCGTCGAGTTCGAGCGGCAGCGACACGTTCTCGACGGCGGTGAGGCCGGCGAGAAGGTTGAAGTCCTGGAACACGTAGCCGACGGTGCGTCGTCGCAGGCGGGCCTTGTCGTTGCGCGACATCCCAGACAGTCGAGTGCCGTCGATCATGACGTCACCGGTCGTCGGCTCCTCCAGGCTTCCCGCGATCGTGAGCAGCGTCGACTTACCCGAACCGCTCGGTCCCATGATGGCGACGAGCGAACCTCGCTCGACCGACGAGGTCGATATCCGAGATGGCGTCGACCTCGTTGGCCCCTTCGCCGTAGCTCTTTGACACTTGTCGTAGTTCCAGCATGCTCATCGGTGTGCTCCAGTCCTTCGTCGAATGCTCGGTAGTGCCACAGGGTTCTCCGGCGCCGTCTCGAACGTCGGCGCGGCGGAGTCGACCATCGGCGGCGTCGAGCCAGCGCACGACGGCGTCCAATCGGTAGAGCTCGGCGTCGACCGCGAGCGCGAATGCGAGGTCGAAGCGCGACTCGTCCTCTTTCAGAGTGGGTCCACTGCTGCATCAACTGCACGATGTAGCGGCGGTGCACTTGGATGACGTCGTACACGTCGACGTCCGGAAGGCGCGACGCCACCAGCACCTTGATCACCAGTTCGTCCCTGGGCGGCTCGGACAGGTCGGGTGGCGTCCGCAGCCAACGCGCGAGCTCTTCCCCACCCAGTTCGGTGATGCGGTAGTTCTTCTGACGCTCGTCTTCTTCGACGTCATCCGAATGGGCCAGACCGTCGCGTTCGAGCCGCTGGAGCGTCGTGTAGACCTGGCCGACGTTGAGCGGCCACACCTCGCCGGTGCTCGCTTCGAACTCCTGACGGAGTTGGAAGCCATATTTCGGGCCCTCGCTCAGCAGCGCGAGTAGGGAATGACGGATACTCATCGTGACCTCGTAGAGTTAAACATACTGAGTATGCTACTCCATATACAAAGTCTGTCAAGTCGTCAAAACGTCAATAACCCTGATTCGAATCGTTGGTTCCGGGGTCCAGAGCCCCATCACTCCACGTCGTGTTGGTGGGCTCGATGCGCTGACCAGGTCGATCCATGATTTCAGCGTACGAAGAGCGCGAATTCGGCGCAATCGGGAATATCCACTACCCGGCGGAGACGCGAGGGTGAGAGGTCGGGGTTATCCCTGACCGCGATCAATGGCGGTCATGGGCCGCACGAGTACTGGCTAGAAGCGGATGACGCCTCGGATGTTCTTGCCGGCCTCGAGGTCTTCGTAACCCTTTTGCACTTCGTCGAGCGAGTACTCCTGCGTGACGAGTTCGTCGATCATGAACTTGCCCTCGTGGTGCAGTCGAAGGAGTTTGGGGATCTGTAGTCGTGGCGCCGCAGAGCCGAAGACCGTTCCGCGAATCTCCTGGTTCATCATCGAGAACATGAAGAGGTTCAAGTCGATCGAGGAGGTGTCCCACGCCGCGATACTCGCGACGACGATGACACCGCCCTTGGCGAGGATCGAGCGTGCCTGTTCGACGATCTCACTCGTGGCCTCGCCCACCGTGATGATCACCACGTCGCAGTTCTTGCCCCACGTCAGGTCAGGCAGGATGTTGAAGGCGGCGTCCAGTGTCGGACGTCGAACCGTGCGTCGCGCCTATCTTCAAGGCGCGGTCGATCTTCGATTGATTGGTGTCGATCGCGATCACCGCTCGGGCGCCGGCGTGGACGGCGCCCTGGATCGCGGCCGAGCCGAGACCGCCGCATCCGATCACCGCGACGACGTCACCGGGCTTCACTTCGCCTCGGTTGACGGCGGCGCCGAAGCCGGTCGAGATGCCACAGGAGAGCAACGCTGCCGCGCGAAGGTCGTACCAGGGTTCGATGCGGATGACCGACGCCTCGTGGGCGACGACGTACTCGGCGAACGTTCCCAGGTTGCACATGCGATTGAGGTTGGTGTCGCCGAGGTGATGGCGCCAGGTGCCGTCCGAGATCATTGGCCCGGCGAGCGTGCCCGCGGCCATGTCGCAGATGTACGGCCGACCGGAGATGCAGTATTCGCACTTCCCGCACGAGGGGATGAACGACGTCGCCACGTGGTCGCCCAGCTTGACCGACGTCACGCCTTCGCCGACGGCGTCCACGACGCCGGAACCTTCGTGGCCGCCAATGATCGGGTACATGGAGGATCGACCGGAGATCAACTCCAGGATCTCCGGTGCGTTGCCGAGTGCGCCGGTTCGGAGATGCTCATCTGAATGGCAGAGGCCCGAGAACGCCACCTTCACGCGTACTTCATTGGCGTGTGGCTCGTCGATCTCGATGGTCTCGGTGTGCCACGGACCGTTCAGTTCACTAACTATTGATGCCCTGACGTCCATGAAGTCCCCCATTCGATGGGTCCGTCGACCCGCGAAGTTCACTCTACCTAGGTGAAGCAGGTCGTGACGAGCCAGTTGACTCGATCGGTTACATCTGCTCGGGCGCGTCGATCCCGAGGACCGACAGTCCGATGGAGAGCGTCCGTGCGGCGAGGTCACACAGCGCCAATCGCTGTTCACGCAAGTGCGCCCTCGGACGTCAACACGGGACAGGCGTCGTAGAAGGCGGTGAGGCGTTGCGCCACGTCGAACAGGTAGACGCAGAGGCGGTGCGGCTGGAGCGACGCGAGTGACGACTCGAACGCTTCGGGGAACGCCAGCAGTCCGAGCGCGAGGTCTCGTTCCTGGGCCGTCTCGAGTGAGAACTCGACGCGAGGGGCGTCCCAGGGCGAACCGAGTCGTCGAAAGATCGAGCGCAGACGCGCGTGCGCGTACTGCAGGTACGGTCCGGTGTCGCCTTCGAAGGCGATCATGCGGTCGAGGTCGAAGACGTAGTCGTGATGGCGATCGGTCGAGAGGTCGGCGTACTTGATGGCCGCGCGCGCGATCTCGACGGCCAGCTGCGTCCTCGCCATCTCATCGAGGTCGGTGTTGCGCTCGCGCAGCGCCGCGTCGGCCCGTTCGATCGCCTCGCCGAGTAGCGACGCGAGTTTCACGGTCTCACCGCTGCGCGACTTGAACATCTTCCGATCGGGGCCGAGGACGTTGCCGAAGGTCACGTGCTCACAACGCACCCGTTCGGGCAGCCAACCGGCCAGACGCGCGACCGCGAAGACCATCTCGAAGTGCTGGGCCTGCGGGACGCCCACGACGTAGAGCATCTCGTCCGCGTGGAGGTTGCCGACGCGGTCGCGCACCGCGGCGAGGTCGCTCGCGGCGTAACCGAATCCCTCGTCACTCTTTCGAACGATCAGCGGCAGTGGCTCACCGTCGCGATTGGCGAAGCCCGGAGGGAAGACGCACAGCGCGCCGCCGCTCTCGACGATCAGCCCCGCGGCGGTGAGGTCGGTGACCACGTCGTTGAGCATGTCGTTGTAGAACGACTCGCCGACGACGTCGTCGAGCGTGAGCGTGATACCGAGGTCCTGATAGACGAGGTCGAGGTACGCGACCGATTGGTCGACGATGACGCGCCACAGCCGCAAGGTCTCGGCGTCGCCTGACTGCAACGCGACGACCCGCGCGCGGGATCGGTCCTTGAACGCGTCGTCGGCGTCGAACTTGGTGCGCGCCTCCTTGTAGAAGGCGTCGAGGTCGCCGATCGACAGTGCCCCACTGCCCTGTTCGAGGTCCAAGAGGTGCTCGATCAGCATCGCGAACGGCGTGCCCCAGTCGCCGACGTGGTTGCGCGCGACGACGCGGTGTCCGGCGAATCGGTACATGCGCGCGAGCGCGTCGCCGATGACCGTCGAGCGGAGGTTGCCGACGTGCATCTCCTTGGCCACGTTGGGCGCCGAGTAGTCGATCACCACGGTCTTGACCGTCGCCGCGGTCTCGACGCCCAGCCGGTCGTCGCCGCGCAGCTGCGTCAACTGCGCGCTCAGGAACGCCGGATTGAGCGTGAGGTTCAAGAATCCCGGACCGGCCACCTCGATCGACGCGACGTCCGTCAGGTCGACGCACGCGACGATCTCGACGGCGACGTCGCGCGGGGGGCGACCGAGACGCTTGGCGAGTCCCATGACGCCGTTCGCCTGGTAGTCGCCCCGCTCCGACGTGCGAAGGACCGGGTCGGCACCGACCTCGAGCGTGTCGAACGCGGATTGCAGCCGTGACAGGAGCGTGTCGTAGGTCGACGTCATGGGATCAAGTCTCGCACCTCGACGAACGCACCACCGCCCACGAGGCGAAACGGCGACGTGTCGAACACGGCAGAATGGTGCCATGACCTCACTCAACTCATTCGGCTCCCAGACCACGCTCAACGTGAACGGTCGCGAACTCACCTACTACTCGCTGCGCTGCGACGCACTCGCGGCCTTCGGCGTCGACCGGCTCCCGTACTCCATCAAGGTGCTCTTGGAGAACCTCCTGCGCCACGAGGACGGCGTGAAGGTGAACGCCGGCGACATCGAGGCCCTGGCGCGTTGGGGCGAGAATCCCGTCGCGCCACGGCGAGGCCGCGGGCGAGGACGCCAAGGAGATCGCCTTCACGCCCGAACGCGTCCTGATGCAGGACCTCACCGGCGTCCCGGCCGTGGTCGACCTCGCCTCGATGCGCGACGCCATCATCGCGCTCGGCGGCGACCCGAACAAGATCAATCCGCTGGTCCCCGTGGAACTGGTCATCGACCACTCGGTGATCCTCGAGCGTTCGGGCACCGCCGAGAGCTTCGATCAGAACGTCGTCATCGAGTACGAACGCAACATCGAGCGCTACACCTTCTTGAAGTGGGCCCAGAGTTCCTTCGAGAAGTTCCGCGTCGTGCCTCCGGGCATGGGCATCTGCCACCAGGTGAACCTCGAGCACCTCGCGCGCGTCGTCTTCGAACACGACGGCGTGGCGTACCTCGACACGCTGGTCGGCACCGACTCGCACACGACCATGGTGAACGGTCTCGGCGTGCTCGGCTGGGGCGTCGGCGGCATCGAGGCCGAAGCCGGGATGCTCGGCCAGCCCACGTCGATGCTGATCCCGCCGGTCGTCGGTCTTCGACTCTCGGGCGCCCCGCGTGAAGGGGTGACCGCGACCGACGTGGTACTCACGATCACCGAGCTGCTTCGCAAGCACGGCGTCGTCGGCAAGTTCGTCGAGGCCTACGGACCGGGCGTCGCGTCGCTCTCGCTCGAGACACGCGCGACGATCGGCAACATGTCCCCGGAGTACGGCGCGACGTGCGCGATCTTCCCCATCGATCAGTTGACGGTCGACTACCTCGCCTTCACGGGTCGGGCGAAGGACCAACTCGACCTCGTCGAGGCCTACGCCAAGGTGCAGGGCCTCTGGCACGACCACGCGGCGCTCGAGCCGATCTACTCCGAGTACGTCGAACTCGACCTCACGTCGGTCGAGCCGAGTCTCGCCGGACCCAAGCGCCCCCAGGACCGCGTCTCGCTGTCGGGCGCGCGCGGCGCGTTCCGTGACGCCCTCGGTCGCGACCCCCTCGAGGTCCACGGCGAGGAGATGGCCGAGACGCTGCGCGAAGGCGCGGTCGTGGTCGCGGCGATCACCTCGTGCACCAACACGTCCAACCCGTCGGTCTTGGTCGCGGCCGGACTCGTCGCCCGGCGCGCGGTCGAACTCGGGCTGAGCGTCAAGCCCTGGGTCAAGACGTCGCTCGCCCCGGGCAGTCGCGTCGTCATGGACTACCTCGAGCGCGCCGACCTGGTGAAGCCGCTCGACGCGCTGGGCTTCTACCTCGCCGGCTACGGGTGCACGACCTGCATCGGCAACACCGGCCCGCTGTTGGCCGGCGTCTCCGAGGCCGTCAACGAGCACGACCTCTCGGTCGTCTCGGTGCTCTCGGGCAACCGGAACTTCGAGGGCCGCATCCACCCCGACGTCAAGCAGAACTTCCTCGCGAGCCCGCCGCTCGTCGTCGCCTACGCGCTCGCCGGGACGATGGACATCGACCTCGCCAGCGAACCGCTCGGTGTCGGTACCGACGAGAAGCCGGTCTACCTCTCGGACCTGTGGCCGAGCGACGCCGACGTGGCCGAGGCCGTTCGCGCCTCGATCACCCCGGCGATGTTCGAGGAGCGCTACGCCAGCGCCTTCAGCGGCGACGAGCGCTGGCAGAAGGTACCGACGACGAACGCCGTCACCTACGCCTGGGACGCGAAGTCCACCTACGTGAAGCTCCCGCCCTACTTCGACGGCCTCACGATGGAGCCGGGCGTCGTCTCGGACTTCTCCGGCGCGCGCGTCCTGGCCAAGCTCGGTGACTCGGTGACGACGGACCACATCTCACCGGCGGGCAACATCCGCGCCTCCTCGCCGGCCGGCAAGTACCTGATCGACGGGGGCGTCGCGGCGGCCGACTTCAACAGCTACGGCACGCGCCGCGGCAACCACGAGATCATGGTGCGCGGCACGTTCGCGAACATCCGCATCCGCAACCAGATGGCGCCCGGGACCGAAGGCGGCGTGACGCGCAAGCTGCCCGAGGGCACCGAGATGTCGATCTTCGACGCCGCGATGGCCTACCAGGCCGAGGGCACGCCGCTGATGATCATCGCCGGCAAGGAGTACGGCACCGGTTCGAGTCGCGACTGGGCCGCCAAGGGCACGAAGCTGCTCGGCGTCAAGGCCGTGCTCGTCGAGAGCTACGAGCGCATCCACCGCTCCAACCTCGTCGGCATGGGCGTGCTCCCGCTGCAGTTCCAGGCCGGCGAGAGCGCCGCGACCTACGACCTCGACGGCACCGAGACCTTCGCCATCGAAGGGCTCGACGCGCTCAACCGCGGTGAGACGGTGCCCACGGTGCGTCTACGCGCGACGCGCACGAACGGCGACGAGGTCAGCTTCGACGTGCGACTGCGGATCGACACCCCGACCGAGGCGGAGTACTTCCGCCACGGCGGCGTCCTCAACTTCGTGCTGCGACACCTCGCCCAGGCCTAACCCTTCGTCATCGCCTCGGCCGCGACCGCGGCGGCGTCCGTGCTGTCGAAGAGGGCGATCGAACTGATCGCGGCGTTCGTGGACTTCGCGAGCCGTTCGCGCACCGTGTCGTTGGCGCGCGAGAACGAGATCGAGATCTTGTCCTTCGTGAGGTCGGCCACGACCTGGCTGAGGGCGGTCATGCCCGTGAAGTCGATGTCGGCGATCGCGACGGCGTCGATGATGACGTGTTCGGTCTCGGGGAACTTCGCCAGGTGCTCGTGCATCTCGCGCCGGAAGATCCCGGCGTTGGCGAAGAAGAGCTCCTCGCCGAAGAGCACGGCCAGGATGTGGTCGACGCGTTCGACCCCTTCCTCCTCTTGCGGCTCCCAGCTGGTGGTCCCGGTCCGTCGACCCAACTCGACCATCCGCGGACGCGCCGAGCGCCAGGTCTGATCGAGGATCGCGAGACCGACCGCGATGCCGAGGCCCTGTTCGACGCCGATGAAGATCACGCCGAACGCCGAGACCAGGGCGAAGGCGAACTCCACCCGGCTCGTCGCGAGGATCTTGCGGAACTCACCGATCTTGATGAGCCGTCCGCCGACGAACAGCAGCACGCCCGCCAGCGCCGCCAGTGGGATCATGTGCGCGAACTTCGCGAAGGGTGACAACACGAGCGCACCGAGACCGGCGACGAGCAGCACGAGCTTCGTGCGACCGCCCGCCAGCTTGGTCACGGTCGTGCGCGCCGGGCTCGCGTTGACCGGGAAGGCGCCGACCAGACCGCACGCGACGTTCGCCAGACCGATGCCCACGAAGTCGCGGCTGATGTTGTCGGCGATCGCGAGGTCGTCAGCGGTCGTGCGACAGGTGGCGGCGCTCTGGCTCAAGATCACGACCACCAGGGTGAGCGCCGTCGTGGCGACGGTCCCCCACTCGGAACCGCTCAACCAGTGCAGGCGCCAGACCGGCAACCCGGCGCTCACGGCGCCCAGTTGCTCGACGCCGTGGCTCGCGAGGGACCCCGCCGCGGTGAGGATCGTGGCCGCCAGGACCGCCGCCAGCGCCCACGGCAACTTCGCGTTGAGCTTCTCGCCGACCACCATCACCACGAGCGTCCCCACGGCGAGGACGATCGACCACGTGCTCACGTGACCGAACTGGTGGCTGATCCACTGCAGGCGTGAGATGAAGGACTCCCCGCCCGACGGCACGCCGAGGACCCGTGGCAGTTGGTGGGTGATGATGATCACGCCGATCCCGGCCATGAAGCCGACGACGATCGGTAGCGACAGGAAGTCGGCGAGCCAGCCGAGCTTCAAGAGTCCGATCGCCATGACGATCAGTCCCGCGATGAGCGCCGTGGCGGCGACCAGTTCCATGTACTCCGGCGACGAGGCGGGCGCGAGTCGCAGCAGCGCCACGGCGAAGAGCGGCGCGATGGTCGAGTCGGCTCCCACGGAGACGATCGGGTTCGAGCCGACGACGAAGAAGACCAGCGTGGCGGTGATGAAGGCGATCATCGCGGTGAAGGCCGGCACGCCCGCCAGCTGCGACGTGGCGAGTTGTTCGGGAATCGCGATGGCGAGCAGCGTGACACCGGCCAGGAGCTGACCCGAGAGGTTCGCGCGCGACAGTCCGAGGAAGATCTGATTGAGTCCCGTGGCGACTCGACGTCGACCGATCGGTGTTCGTTCGGTGACGGGCGCGGAATCCATAGCGACACACTAGGACCGCTCGCTCTGGCCTAACTGGTGATGACGACCTTGAAACCTTCGGCGAGGCGGCCCTTGTCCATGCCGGCATTCTTCGCGACGGACCGAGCCCACTGCTTCAGCATCTTCTTCAGACCCTTGTTGTCGCCGACTTGTGAGACGTGGCGTTTGAGGGCGGCGTGCTTGTACTTGAATCGCTTCGTGATGTCGACGACCATCGTCGCCTGACTCCCGCTCAACCACACGACCGGCACCGTGTGCGGCGTGAGTCCTTCGCGCAGCAGTTCAGGGAAGGCGTGGGGGTTGCGCGCGTCGGGATAGACCGCGCGCATCGTCGCCTCGCCCGAGGCCATGTGGTCGGGGTGGCTCGCGCGCATCCGTTCCCAGTTCCGTTCGGGGCTCTGGGTGATCACGAGGTCGGGCCGGTGCGTGCGGATCACACGGGCGATTTCACGACGGAGCAACAACGTCGGTTCGACCTGGCCGTCGGGCCAACGCAGGAATGTGATATTCGTCACTCCGACCTCGCGACCGGCAGCGCGCTGTTCGGTCTCTCGGATCTCGGAGCGCTCTTCACGCGTGAGGGTGGATCCGTCACCGCCCGCGTCACCCGAGGTGACGAGGCAATACGCAACATCGACGCCCTTGGCGGTCAAAGTTGCAATGGTTCCCGCGGAACCGAAATCAACATCATCAGGGTGAGCAACGACAACGAGGGCGCGTTTTATGGACTTGTTGTACTTGAAGACCGGTAACGCCTTCTTCTTGCTCACAGTACAGAGTCCTCCCTGGTCGGATCCCAGTTGGCCAGGTCCTTCAGATGCGGGTCATTCGAGAAGACCTCCACGATCGGCCGCTTGAGTCCAAGTCGGCGCATGATCACTTCAGCCTCGATAATTTGGTTCCACAGTAACAAAGAGACCACAACGCCCGTCGAGCCGGCGCGCGCGGTGCGCCCAGAACGGTGCAAATATGCCTTTTGGTCCTCCGGGGGGTCGAAGTGGATTACGCAGTCAACTGCGTCAATATGCAGTCCCCGGGCGGCCACGTCGGTCGCCACCAGGACGGCCAGTCGGTCGCTCGAGAAATCGGCCAACGCCTTCTCGCGCTGACTCTGGCGCAGATCGCCGTGGATCGCGGCGGCGTCGACGCCCTCCTTTTGGAGTTGCTCGACCAATCGGTCGGCCCCGCGCTTCGTGCGACAAAAGATCAACGTCTTGCCGAAGGAGGAACAGATCGCCGAAGCGACCTTGATGCGGTCCATCTGGTGGACGTTCAAGAAGTGGTGCACCATCAGCGACACGGTCTGGCTGTCGCTCGCGACCTCGTGGAAGACGGGATCGGTCAGGTAGCGCTTCACCAGACGGTCGATAGCGCCGTCCAGGGTCGCCGAGAACAACAGCGTCTGATGCGGCCGTTCGGCGATGCGTCGAAGAACCCACTCGACCTGGGGCATGAAACCCATGTCGGCCATGCGGTCCGCTTCGTCGAGCACCAGGACGTCGAGGTTCTCGACGTTGACCTCGCCGCGGTCGCCGAGGTCGATCAGGCGCCCGGGCGTGGCGATGATGACGTCACAGCCCTTGCGCAACGACTTCACCTGTCGTTCGATGTCGGCGCCGCCGTAGACAGCGTTCACGTGCAGGCCGAGCGCGGCGCCCAGGGGCTTCAGGACCTCGTGCACCTGCACGCACAGTTCACGAGTGGGCAAGAGCACCAACGCGCGCGGGCGCGCGGGGCCGCCCTCTTTGGCCTTGAAGGTCTCGCCAGCGGAGATCCGCTGGAGCATGGGGAGGCCGAAACCGAGCGTCTTGCCCGATCCGGTCTTGGCTTTTCCACAGACGTCGCGACCGGCGAGCGCGTCGCTGATCGTGAGTGCCTGAATGGGGAACGCGGTGGTGATCCCCTGTTGCGAGAGCACCCCGACCAGTTCGGGCAAGACGCCTAATTCGGCGAAGGTTTTATTGGTGGCGTATGAGTCCTGCACCGACGGCGCAGAATTCTTGATATCACTACTCACGGCGGACGACGTTTCTCGGTTGGACCCGGAACCGGCGTTCGAAAGTGTGGGCCCAAGCTCAGGTACTAGAGCTTCTTTCCAAGTCTACGACAAAATGTTAGATTTTCGTCGCCCAATCTGAAGGAGAATCATGGCTCGACTGGAAATAGGTGCAAAAGCGCCCGCTTTCGCCCTGGCGAATCAGGCTGGAAAGACCATCTCATCGAAGGATTTCTCAGGTGAGCGTTTCGTCATCTACTTCTATCCGGCCGACGACACCCCGGGCTGCACCAAAGAGGCCTGCCAGTTCAACGACGGACTCTCGGCCTTTCGCAAACTGGGCGTCAAGGTCGTCGGCGTCTCACCCGACGGGGCGGACAAGCACGTGGCCTTCCGCAAGAAGTACGGGCTCCGCTTCGACCTCTTGAGCGACCCCGACAAGTCGGTGATGGCCCGCTACGGCGCGTTCGGCGAGAAGATGATGTACGGCAAGGTGGTGACCGGCGTCATCCGCTCCACCTTCGTGATCGGACCGACCGGCAGGATCGAGCACGCCTGGTACGGCGTTCGCGCCGACGGGCACGCCGGCAAGGTCCTCGCGACGCTGGCCAACTAGCGCGCGTCCTCCCGTCGCACGCTGCGCCAGCGGTGCCAGAGCCCGAAGGCGAGGGCGAGCACGACCACCGCGATGATCGGGTACTCCGACGCGTGGAAGTCGCCGCTCACGTGCTTCCAGTTCGAACCGGCGGCGTAACCGAGCCCGGCGAGCAGGGCCACCCACACCGCCGAGCCGATCGTCGTGAGGACCGCGAAACGTGCCCGGTTCATCTCGGCCATCCCGGCCGGCACGGAGATGAAGCTACGCACGATCGGGATGACGCGGCCGATCAACACCGACGCTGAGCCGTAGTGCTCGAACCAGCCCTCGGCGCGATCGAGGTCCCTGTGCGAGAGCAACAGCCACTTCCCCCAACGGTCCACGATCGTGCGCCCGGCGCTGCGACCGACCTCGTAGGCGACGACCGCCCCGACGAGGGACCCGAGGGTGCCCACCACGATGACCGCCCAGAGCGAGAAGCGCACGTGCCCGGTGATCGCCGACGTGCACAGCGCGCCGGCGAAGCCGTAGGCGACCTCTGAGGGGATGGGGATGCACGCCGAGGAGAGCACCGAGAGGACGAACAGGGCGAAGTACCCGTAGTGGGTGATGAAGGATTGCACGACGCCATTCTTACCTTTGGACTCGTGAGCCGAGAGAAGCCCATGGGGCAGACTGGTCGGGGGGTCAATGTGACGGTGGTGCCATCGATCGACGAACTGGACGTTGACTGGCTGTCGTGTCACCTGGACCTCGCGGGCGCGAGCGACGTCACGGTCTCCTCGGTCGGTCAGGGTCAAGTCGCCAACTGCTACCGCCTGCGCATCACGCACGACGGGGGTCTGGCGAGCGTCATCGCCAAGGTGCCCTCGAACGACGAGGTCAGCCGCTCGACCGCCTCGCTGCAGCGCCTCTACCAACGAGAGGTCTCCTTCTACCAACACCTCGCGCCGTCGATCGCCACGCGCACGCCGCGCTGTTACTTCGCCGAACGCGACGAGGGTGACAACTTCCTCTTGTTGTTGGAGGACCTCAGTCCGGCCGCCGTGATCGACCAGTTCGTGGGCGTCTCACTCGGTACGGCGCGAGCCGGACTCGCGGCGCTCGCCGGACTGCACGGTCCCACGCACGGGCGCGACGAGTTGCACGACGCTGCGTGGCTGCGTGGCGTCAGCGACGAATTGCGACCGCTCTACGCCGCGGTCGTTCCGACGCTCTTCGACCAGTTCATCGAGCGCTACGGAGCGCGGCTCGAGGACGACCTGCGCGACATGGTCCTGGCGCTCAAGGCGCGCCTCGCGCTGTTCACGGACTACGCCACGGCCCATCCCTGCGTCACGCACGGCGACTTTCGCACCGACAATCTCTTGATCGACGCCTGCGACGGGACGGTGGCGCTCGCCGTCGTCGATTGGCAGACGGTCGGGGTCGCCAGTCCCCTGCTCGACGTCGCCTACTTCCTCACCACCAGCCTGACGCCCGAGGACTGCGCGCGACACGAGTTCGAACTCCTCGACTACTACCTGGCGAAACTGAGCGACTACGGCGTCGAGATCACGACCGAGGTCGCGCGCCGGGAGTTCTCGCGCTACACCCTGCAGCCGATCGTCATGCTGGTCTGCGCGTCGGTCATCGTCGAACAGACCGAGCGCGGCGACGAGATGTTCCTCGCCATGATCGAACGCGGCGCCGTCGCGGCGACGCGCTGGGACGCCATCAACGAATTGGAGCGACGTGCTGCTGGCTGAGGACGACTACCCGCTGCACCAGACGGCGTTGCCGCTGGCCCACGTCATGGACGGACACCCCAACGCCTACGACCGCTTCTGGTTCAACGGCTACGACGAGGAGTTCTACTTCGCCGTCGCCCTCGGGCTCTACCCGAATCGCGGCGTCATCGACGGCGCCTTCTCGGTCGTCCAGGACGGTCGCCAGTACTCGGTGTTCGCGAGTGACGCACTCTCGGGCCGTTCGACCGCGGTCGGGCCGATCCGTCTCGAGATCACCGAGCCGATGCGCGTCAACCGCGTAGTCGTCGAGGCGCCCGAGCACGGGCTGCGCTGTGACCTCACGTACACCCGGCGCACGGCGATCGCCGAAGAGCCCCGCCAGACGATGCACGACGGTGCCCGCCTCTTCATGGACGTGACGAGGGCGACGCAGCTGGGTACCTGGCGCGGATGGATCGAGACGCCCAACGGACGCCACCAACTGCCCGACGGCGTGCGGGGCACCAAGGACCGCTCGTGGGGCGTGCGCCCGATCGGCGAACCGCTGCCCGGTGTCGAGAGTCGGCGCGCGCCGCAACTCGCCTTCTTCTGGGCGCCGCTGCACCTCGGCGACGGCGGGGTGCACTTCATGACCTTCGACGACGCCCACGGCCATCCCCTCAGCCGCTCATCCGTCCTCTTGCCGACGAAGGACCCCGCCACGCCGACCCACGGCGCCTTGGCGCTCGAGATGCAGCGCGGCACGCGCTGGATGCGGCGCGCCGTGCTCACGATGGGTGAGCGGGCGATCACCCTCACGCCGCTCCTGCGATTCCAGATGCGCGGCGCCGGCTACAGCCACCCCCAGTTCGCCCACGGGCGCTGGCACGGCGGGCCGATCGTGAGCGACGAACAGCTCGACCTCGACGCGCTCGACCCCCTCGAGTACGCGAACGTCCACGTGCAGCACGTGGTGCGCGCCACCTGCGGCGACGAGAGCGGACTCGGCGTCCTCGAACAGCTCGTCATCGGCCCCTACGAACCGACCGGACTCCACGGACTCCTCGACGGCGCCTAGTACTGGTGCTTCGAGCACCAGTACGTCGTTCGTCCGCCGATGGTCGCCGAGAGCATGGCCGCGCCGTCGCGCGGACAGAACGCGCCGGGGAAGCGACCCTCCATGTGGTCGCCGAGGTGCGATCCCCCGCGCCGCTGAAGCGTGCGCATCGTCTGGGTGAAGGTCTTGTAGAGCGCGGCGCGCTGCTCGGTGCTCAAGAGACCGGTCGGCGTGCGCGGGTCGATGCCCGCGCGGTACAGCATCTCGTCGGCCAGGAGGTTCCCGACCCCGGCGACGGCCGACTGGTCCAGCAGTCGCGCCTTGATCGCCGGTCCGACCCCGCGCGTGCGCACGACGCCGTCGAACTGCGTGCGCGTGAGCGTGAGGGCGTCGGGGCCGAGTTCGCTCAGGTCCGGCGCGATCTCGAAGCGGCCGAGTCGACGCGGGTCGTGCAGGATCAACTTGCGACCGTCGTCGAACGCCAGTCCCCCGCGCACCCAGTCGGCGCGGTAGTCGTGCGGACCGTAGAACAGCCCGTCGATGCCGGCGTCGTCGTCGATCAACAACACGCCGGTCATCCCGAAGCGCACGCCGAGACGCACGCCGTCGGTGTCGAGCAGCAACAACTTCCCGCGACGACCGGTGCCGGTCACCGTGAGGCCCTTGACGGCACGCGCCCACGCCCCGACGCTCGTCAGTTTCTTCGCGGTGTAGGCGTCGGCCCATCCGCGCGTGACCCTCGCGCCCACGACCCGTTCGGCCAGTTGGCGATAGGACTCGACTTCGAGAATCTCGGGCACGCGGCGAGCGTATCGGTAAATCGAAGTCAGTTCCTCGTCGGTAAGGTTGTCCCATGGCACTCGAGAAGCCGCAGTGGAAAGAGTTGTTCGCCGAAGTCGTGACCTCGGGACTGTGCACCGGGTGCGCCGCGTGCGTCGTCGCCTGTCCCCACCCGGTGCTCGACTACGACAGCGCGAACGGCGTCTACAAGCCGTTCCACCTCGACATCGACGGCGGGCCCGAGGACTGCACCCACGGACAGAAGGGCTGCACGATGTGCACCCGGGCCTGTCCGCGTTTTCGCAACTGGGAGTCCGAGATCGACACGCACAAGTTCGCGCGCGATCGCACCGACGACGAGGTCTCGGGCATCGGTGACGTCCTCCTGGCGCGCGCCACCGATGAGTCACTGGTGGAGAACGGCCAGGACGGCGGCTTCGTCTCGGCGCTGCTGATCTACGCGCTGGAGAACGACGTGATCGACGCCGCGCTCGTGAGTGGACTCGAGGGCGACGGCACCACGTGGCGCGCCGTGCCCCGCGTCGCGCGAACCCGCGAGGACGTGATCGAGACGGCCAAGTCGCGCTACACCTACAGCGCCAACCTGCTCGCCTACCCCGAAGCGGCCGAGGGCGGCGCCGAGCGCATCGCGCTCGTCGGCATGGGCTGCATGGCGTCGGCGCCGGGCGCGATGCAGTCGCGCAAGGCCGGCAAGCTCGCGCGACGGCTCGGCCTGACCATCGGTCTCATGTGCTCCAAGACCTTCGACGACGCGATATTCGAGGAGCTCTTCGAGGCCAAGTACTCGATCAAGCGCGCCGACATCTTGAAGATGAACATCAAGGGCGTCTTCCAGATCTGGACGACGGACGGCAACTTCCACGAGGTGCCGTTGAAAGAGGCGCACGCCTTCACCCGCGAGGGCTGCAAGCAGTGTCCGGACTTCGCCGCCGAACACGCCGACATCTCGACCGGCGGGATCGGCGCCTTCGGTGACTGGACGCTCGTGATCGTGCGAACCGACCAGGGCCGAGAACTGATGAGCGCGTTGAAGGAGAAGGGACTGATCGAGACCCGCCCGGGCGACGACGATCCCGGCGCCGTCGCGCTGTTGCACCGATTGGCGACGATCTCGCGCAAGCGCTGGCCCGAGACGGCGGTCCCGGGACCTCGTCGCGTGCCAGTCGTCATCAATTAGTCGCCCGGTAACTTGGGTACGTGCCTCCTCGCCCCACGTTCACGACGGTGCTGCTCGTGCGCCACGGCGTCACCGCCTCGACCGGCATCATCCTGCCCGGTCGCGCGCCGGGACTGCACCTCTCCGAACGCGGCGTCGCCCAGGCCGAGCGCGTCGCCGAACGACTGGGCGAACTCCCCCGAAAGCCCGTCGCGCTCTACGTGTCGCCGTTGGAGCGCACGCGCGAGACCGCCGCGCCGATCGCCACGGCGCTGCGACTGCGCGCGCAGATCGACCGGGGACTCTTGGAGTGCGACTTCGGGCTGTGGACCGGCAAGAAGCTGAACCTGCTCGCGAAGCGGCCCGAGTGGCGCGCCGTCCAGCACGCCCCGAGCACCTTCCGATTTCCCGAGGGCGAGTCGTTCACCGAGATGCAGCTACGGATGTGGACGACGCTCGAGCGCCTCGCGGCCAAGCACCGCAATCGCACCATCGTCGTCGTGAGCCACGCCGACCCGATCAAGGCCGCCGTCACCTACGCCCAAGGCGTGCCCCTCGACCTCTTCCAGCGCACCGTCATCTCCACCTGCTCGATCAGCGCGATCGCCTTCACGAACGCGACGCCCGTGGTGCTGAGCGTGAACAACACCGACTCGCTGAAGGACCTCGCGCCCTCATGAACTACGTCTTCGCCAATCCCGACAAGGTGATGGTCGGCGTGCGCGGCGAGGTGGGCAACCGACTCTTCTTGCTCCAGGCGCGCGAGGGACGACGCCTGGTGATCGTGAAGTGCGAGAAGCAGCAACTGGCCGCCCTGGCCGAGTGGCTCGCCCAGGTGGTCTCCAGCATGGGGCGCCCGTCGCACCTCCCGGACGACCTGTCTCTCGAACCGGAGTACGAGTCGGACTTCGTCGTCGGCGACATCGCGGTCGCCCTCGACGAGGAAGCGCACTCGATCGAGGTCACCTTCGAAGCCCTCGAGGGCGAGGACGAACTGGTGCTGACCCTGACGCCCGAGTGGGCCGGGGGCCTCGCGATCGCCATCGCGCGCCTCGTCGAGGCCGGACGCCCGACCTGTCCGCTCTGCGGCGGGCCGCTCGATCCCAAGGGCCACGACTGTCCGCGCACGAACGGCCACGCGCCGCCGATCCGCTAGCGCGATGAACCGCGACGAACAACTGACCCTGCTCTCGAAGGGATCGATCGTGGTCGAGGGCCGCGTCGTCGCCTCCTCGAATCAGGCGCTTCTGGTCACGGTCTCCCTCGACGGCGTCGAGGGCCAGGCCTGCTACAAGGCCGAGGCCGGTGAGCGGCCGCTGTGGGACTTCCCGGACGGACTCTGGCGTCGCGAGGTCGCGGCCTACGAACTCGACGTCGCGCTCGGCACCGACCTCGTGCCGACGACCGTCGGCCGCGACGACGGGCCCTTCGGCGTCGGCTCACTCCAGTGGTGGGTCGACGACAACGAGGAGGACCACTACTTCACGCTGCGCGAGCACCCCGAGTTCCACGAGTGGTTCGCCGAGCTCGCGGCCTTCGACGTCGTGGCGAACAACGCCGACCGCAAGGCCGGTCACGTCCTCTTCGACGGGGAGCGGTGCTGGGCCATCGACAACGGTCTGTGCTTCCACGAACAGGACAAACTGCGCACGGTGATCTGGGAGTACGCCGGGCTCGACGTGCACGGACACCTGCTCGAGCGACTCAGCCGCTTCGCGAACGGCGACACCGGCCACGTCGGCGACTGGCTCAACCCCATCGAGTTGGCGCTCGCCCAGAGCCGCGCCCACGGGCTCGTCGAGAACGCCACGTACCCGGTCCCGGACGAGGACGCCGACTGGCCCCCGTACCCGTGGCCGTTGATCTAGTTCAGCGCCGCTAGGCCGTCGTGCTCGGGCACGCCGGACTCGAGCAGGCCGAAGGTGAGGATGGCCCCGGCGCCGAAGAAGACCGCGGCCCACCAGAAGGCGACGGCGTAGCCGTGCAACGTGGCGAGCACCGCGGCGTCGTGCAGCTCGACCTTGCGCGGGAACTTCGACGAGAGCGCCACCGTCACGCGGTTCGAGCGCGCGGTCACCGAGACCGCGATGGTGTTGAGCAGGGCCAACCCCATCGACCCGCCGATCTGCTGGGTCGTGTTGACCAGCGCCGAGGCCGCGCCGACGTCGCTCGCGCGCACGCCGGCGGTCGCACTGGCTATCGCCGGCGCGAAGATCAGCCCGAGACCGAGACCGGTCACCACGAGGCCCGGCAGCACGTTCGAGAAGTAGTCCGCGCGCGGCGTCAACTTGGTGAAGAGCACCATGCCCATCATCGAGAGCAGCATCCCCGTCGGCACGAGCGGTCGCGGCCCGCTCACCGCGAGCAGTCGCGCGCTCGCGATGAAGGCCGAGAGCGCGATCGCCCCCACGAGCGGCAAGAACGCCACACCGGTGCGCAGCGGCGAGTACCCGAGCGTCCCCTGCAGGTAGTACGCGAGGAAGAGCGAGATGCCGAAGATCCCGATACTGGTGAGGAAGAGCGCGACCAGTGACCCGCCGCGCACGCGGTTGATCAGCAACCGGAGCGGCAGCAGCGGGTTCTTCGATCGCTGTTGCCAGCGCACGAAGCCGACGAGCAGGACCACGCCGATCACGAGACTCCCCCACGTGATGTAGTTGCCCCAGCCGGTGTTGACGGCGTGCGCGAAGCCGTAGACCACGAAGAACAGCCCCGCACTGCCGAGCAGCGTGCCGAAGACGTCCAGGTTCGCGGCGTGCTCGCGTTTGGCGCCGGTCACGAAGAACGCCACGCCGACGATCGCGATCGCCGCGAAGAAGAGGTTGATGAAGAGGCACCAGCGCCACGACGCCCACTGGGTCAAGGCGCCACCCAGGAGGAGCCCGATCGCGGCGCCCGAGGCGCCGATCGCGCCGTAGATCGAGAAGGCCTTGGCGCGCTCGCGCGGTTCGGCGAACATCGAGGAGAGCGCCGCGAGCGCGGCCGGGGCGAGGACCGCGCCGAAGACGCCCTGGACGGCGCGCGCCGTCACCAGCGTCGCGAAGTTGTGCGCCCAGCCACCGACGGCCGAGGCGAGGGCGAAGCCGGCGAGACCGACGTAGAGCGACGTGCGGCGTCCCCACATGTCCGAGAGTCGGCCCCCGATGAGCAACAGCGAGCCGAAGGAGAGGGCGTAGGCGGTGATGAGCCACTGGCGATTGGCGAGTGAGAAGTGCAGGTCGCGCTGGGCGTGCGGCAAGGCGATGTTGATGACCGTGGCGTCGAGCGCCACCATCAATTGGGTGACGCTGAGTACCCCGAGGGCCCACCACCGGCGGTCCGCGGGGGTCAGGGGGCTGCGCATGGTGACCCCAGCCTAAATTCGTACGCCCGTCGATTGAGGAACGTCGCCGAGACCCGCGCGAGGTCTCGCGTCGTCAATGATTTCCTAGCCCCGCGCCTTCAGGGCCTCGATCAAGGCCGGCAGCACCTTGTGCACGTCGCCCACGACGCCGAAGTCGGCGATCTGGAAGATCGGCGCGTCGGGGTCCTTGTTGATCGCCACGATGTTCTTCGAGCCCTTCATGCCGACCATGTGCTGGGTCGCCCCCGAGATGCCGCAGGCGATGTAGACGGTCGGCTTGACGGTCTTGCCGGTCTGGCCGACCTGGTGGGAGTAGGGCACCCAGCCGGCGTCGACGATCGCGCGGCTGGCGCCGGCCGCGCCGTTGAGCAACTTCGCGGTCTCCTCGATCAGGGCGTACTTCTCGGCCTCGCCGAGTCCGCGACCGCCCGAGACCACGACCGCGGCCTCTTCGAGCTTCGGCCCGACACGCTCTTCGACGTGGGTGGCCGTGATACGTGCCGCGCCGCTCGGACCGGTGTCGCCCGCGGGCGCCGCCTGGACCGTCGCGGGCGCGCCACCACTGGGTTCGGCGGCGAAGGACTTCGCGCGGATGACGAAGAGGCCGGGGCCCTCGCCGGTGAAGCGGGCCTTCACCGTCTGGGTGCCGCCGAAGATCGGGTGCTCGGTGACGAGGCCGCCGTCATCACTCAGTCCCGTGATGTTCGTCAGGACCGGTCGATCGAGGCGCGCCGAGAGACGTCCGGCGATGTCGCGACCGTCGTAACTGGTGGGGATGAGGATCGCGTCGGGCGCGTGGCTCGCCACGAGGGCTTGGATCGCCGAGGCGACCGGCACGCCGGGCAACGCGCCGGCGAGGTCCCCGACGTCGTAGAGCGTGCTCGCGCCGTACTCGCCCGCGACCGCGGCGAGGCTGGCGTCGCCACCCCAGGTGACGACCGAGAGCGTCGCGCCGAAGGTGCGCGCCTGCGTGAGCAGTTCCAACGAGGTGGTGGTGAAGGTGCCGCTCGCCGGTTCGGCGACGACCCAGATGTTCGACAGTGCCATGTGACTCCTAAAGGACCTTGATCGATTCGAGGAAGGCGACGATGCGCTGGGCGCCGTCACCGTCGTCGACGTACTTCTCGCCGGCCGCGCGCGATTCGGCCGCGACGACGTCGGTTATCTCCTGGCGCGCCCCGGCCGGCCCGGTCTGGTCGCCGAGCGACAGGTCCGCGATGCTCAGGACCTCGAGCGGCTTGGACTTGGCGGCCATGATGCCCTTGAAGGAGGCGTAGCGCGGTTCGACGACGCCGGCGGTGACGGTGACCAGGGCCGGCAGCGGCGCCGACACCTCGTCGTAGCCGGACTCGGTCTGGCGCTCGACCTTGACGTTGGTTCCGTCGACCGTGACCGACTTGGCGAAGGTGATCGAGGGCAGGCCGAGCAGTTCGGCGACCTGCACGGGCGTCGTGCCGGTGTAGCCGTCGGACGATTCGGTCGCGGCGATCACCAAATCGGGGCTCTCGCGCTTGATGACGGCCGCCAGCACCTTGGCGGTGCCGAGCGCGTCGGTGCCGCGCAGCGCGTCGTCGCTGACGATGACGGCCTTGGCGGCGCCCATCGCGAGGGCGTTGCGCAGTCCCGCGACGTCACTGGCCGAACCCATCGAGACGACCGTGACCTCACCGGCGCCGGCCGTGTCGACCAGTTGGAGGGCCATCTCGACGCCGTAGGTGTCGGCCTCGTCGAGGATCAGCTTGCCCGAGCGATTGAGGTTGTGTGAAGCGTCCAGCGACTGCGGCGCGGCCGGGTCGGGGATCTGTTTTACGCAAACGACGATATTCATGGCCTTCAATCTAGGCCATTATCGGCCGGCCCCCGTCGGCGACGACCGCGTCACGACCACTCGCGCGAGCGCCGGATCGTCCGTGATGACGCAGGCCACGCCCAACGACGTCATCCGCTCGAGGTCCTCGACCCGGTTGACGGTCCAGACGTTGACGTCCAGCGCCAGCTCTCGCGCGCGAGCGACGACCTCTTCGTCCACCGTCGAGAAGTGCGGGTTCACCGCGTTGAACCCCAGCAGGTGGGCCTGGACCAGCGCGTCACCCACCGCGACGTCCCAGAGCAGCCACGCGACGGCGATCTCGCGGTCCGCCGATCGGACGTACGCGCAGGTCGCGAGGTCGAAACACGAGACGCTCACCCGCTCGCTGCGACCGGCGTCGTGCAGGGTCCCGAGCACCTGTCGGGCGAGTTCGCCGGTCTCGTCGTAGTTTTCGGCCGGTCCGCGACCGTTCTTGATCTCGACGTTGATGGCGACGTCGACGAGCGATTCGAGGGCTTCGCCGAGCGTCGGGACGTAGTCCGGCAGTGCCGAACGCTGGCTGTCGGCGATGACGAGGGGACCGATCGTCGGGTCGTGATGGACGACCAGGACGCCGTCGAGCGTTCGACGGACGTCGAATTCGACGCCGTCCACCCCGAGGGCCACCGCGGCCTCGAACGACGCGATCGTGTTCTCGCGCGCGCTGGTATGGAGTCCGCGGTGCGCGACGACGTCAATCACCCGAAGAGTTTGGCAGGCGCGATGCGAATTACAACGACGTCATCTCGTTTATTCACGAATCAGCCCTTGTTTTCGAGTCACAAATTCGTTAAAATTGAACTCCCACCACCGCCCATTTCTCGCGAAATTGCAGTGGAATTACCCCCCACCCTAAGGATTTGAAATGTCGTTGATTTGGAACCGTACCCACGCTTGGGATGACGCGGACTGGCGTTCGAACGCAGCGTGTCGAGACACCGAACCCGAACTGTTTTTCCCCATCGGCACGACGGGCATGGCGACCGACCAGATCGAATCGGCGAAGCGGGTGTGTCACAACTGTGACGCGCAGAAGGCCTGTCTCGAGTTCGCACTCGCGACGAACCAGGAGTCCGGCGTGTGGGGTGGCACGACCGAGGACGAGCGCCGCAAGCTCCGCAAGCAGTGGTTGGCCGCGCGTCGTCGCGCGCAGTCGCTCTAGGGCCGAACGCTCAGCGGCACCGCCACGCGCACGTAGGTCCCTCCGCCGTCGGCGTAGTTCACACTCTTCATCTCGATCGAACCGAGTAGTTGCGCGCGGATGATGTCGCGCACGATCGACAGGCCCAGGCTCGTGGGCACGTCGAGTGAGAAGTCCTCACCGAGTCCTCGACCGTTGTCGCGGATCTCGGCCACGGCCTCGCCGTCTTCCAGGTAGAGATTCAGCGTCACCACGCCGACGTGATCGTTGTTCGCCCCGCCGAAGCCGATGAAGGCGTGTTCGACGGCGTTGGTGAGCAGTTCGGCGAGCGCGACCGCCAACGGCGTCGCCAGGTCGGTCGAAAGGACACCGAGGCTGCCGTTCACCACGATCTCGACCGGGTGCAGGGCCAAGACGGTGTCCTCGACCAGCAGGACGAGAGAGCGCACGATCTCGTCGAAGACCACCTCCTCCCCCGGTTCTCGACTCAACACCTCGTGGACGACGGCGATCGAGCGGACGCGCCGTTCGGCCTCGCCGAGCGCGATACGCGTCTCGGGTTCGTCGCTGCGCCGCGCCTGCAGGCGCAGGAGCGAGGAGATGGTCTGCAGGTTGTTCTTCACGCGGTGGTGGACCTCTCGCACCGCCGCCTCCTTGTTCAAGACCAACCGGTTGAGTTGGCGCAGGTCCGAGACATCGCGCAACAACGTCACCACGCCGGTCACGAGGTGGTGTTCGAGCAGGGGCACGCAGTGAAAGAGGATCGCCACGTCGTGACCACGGTCGATCTCCTCCATCGCCGGGATCGCGTACTCCAGTGCTCGTTCGACGCTTCGAACGCGCAGTCCCAGTTCGGCGAGCGTCTGACCCTCGGCCGAGGCGTAGATACCCATGCGGTGCAACGCGTTGGCGGCGTTGGGTGTGGCGAACTCGACTCGTCCGTCCCCGTCGATGAGGATGATGCCGTCGCCCACGCGCGGCAGGCCCGGCCCGGCGACGCCCTCTTCGCGGAACGGGAACGTCGAGTCCGCGACCATCACGCAGAGGCGCTCGAAGATCGAGAGGTAGGCCTGTTCGTAGAGCGACGCCGGACCGCGCAGCGGTCCCTGCAACCGGACCATCACGGCCACCACCCGGCCGTCGAAGCGCACGGGCACGCACCACACCGGGATGACGTCGTCGATCGCGTCGACGTTCACCTCACCGATGATCCTCGTGCCGCTCTCGAAGGCCAGTTCCACGAGCGGCCACGACGCGGCGTCGTGCGTCGTGCCCACGAGGTCGTCATTCACCATCGTCGAACGGTTGTTGGGGCGCATCTGACCCAGCACGACGAAGTTCGCGTCGCCCTGGTCGGGTCCGTCGACGCGCGCCATCAACAGCATGTCGGAGAACGCGAGGTCGGCGAGGAGCGACCACGACGACGTGAGCCCCAACAGGTGATCGACGACGGGCTCGTCCAGCGACGTGCGCAGGGCGGCCAGTTCGGCGAGCGTGGCCATCAGCCGGCCCGCAGGGGCATCATCTGACGTTCGCGGTTGGTGTACGTGGCGACTTCGTGCACGCCACGGGCCTCCAGGAGGTCGGCGAGCTCGCCGGCGCGCGAGCCGACGCGTTCGAGCGAGTGCGCGTCGCTGGCCGTCGTGAAGGTGAGTCCGCGCGCCACGAGTCGATCGAGGAACCCCTCGGCCGGATACTGTTCGCCGATCGGCTTCGTCCAACCGGCCGACGAGCACTCCATCGAGAGGTCGGACTTCGCGGCCGACTCGGCCATCGCGTCCCAGTAGTCACCGGGGTTCGACGCCAGGTAGCCCGCCACCTTGATGAGGTCCGGGTGCGCGAGCACGTCGACGGCGTTGGAGGCCGCGAGTTCTTCGATCGCGCGCGCGTAGTCGGCCCAGCACTGGTCGACGTCGCGCACGGTCCACTCGTGCGCGTGGGTCGCGACGTCGTAGTCGTCGAACTGCCACGTGCCCAGCCAGTGGACCGAGCCGATCAGGACGTCGAAGGGGTACTGCGCGAGCAGCGGCGACACGACGTCCATCTGGTCGGCGTAGTAGTCGACCTCGAGGCCGATCTTGACGGGCAGTCCCTCGTCCTTCGCGCGCTGGGCCAGCGTCACGTACTCCTCGAGGGAGTTGCGGGCGTGGAAGTCCAGGTACTCAGCCAGTACCGGACTGGTCGGTTCGTGTCCGTAGCGCAACCAGAACGGACCGACCGCTGACAGCACGTCGCGAAAGCGACTCGTGTGCTCGGTGAGCGCCAGTTCGGTGACGCCGTGGCGCGCGGCCTCGTCGCAGTAGTCGGCGATCTGGTCGAGCTTGAACCAGACGGAGGACTCCGAGTGGGGCCACAGGTGCAGGTGGTAGTCGATCACCGCACGACGCCCGTCAAACTCAAGCCGAGCCGAAACCGACGATGCGCTCGCTCGACGGAGATCCCAACTCCACGTAGGCGATTCGCGCCGCCGGAACGCCGACCCGGCGACCTTTGCGATCGGTGAGCCAGAGCACCGTGTCGTCGCTGAGCGCCGTCTCGATCTCCTTCATCACCTTCTCGCGCTTGGCGTCCTCGGGGAGAACGACCTCGATCTCCTTCATGGACTGCACGATGCCGATACGAACTTCCATCACTGCTCCTCTGCCACGTTGGCGACAATCACATGCTAGAAGGAAGGGAGAACATGGAAAACGTGACGGACCCCCCAATCTCTGAACGCAGTCGTCGTTGGGCCGCCACGATGGAGGGCTACGAGGGCGCGGCCGACGACGTCACGGTCGCCCACCGCGACTCCTCGGCCTCGATCGACGTCAGCGAGAGCGCGGCGCACACGCCGGGGACCCTCGCCGAACGTGAAGCGCAGCTCGACGCCACGCTCGCCACCGGTGCCACTCGCGGTCGCGGCGCCGGGAACCGGGCGCGCGAGGAAGAGCCCGATGAGTTCCGGACGTGCTTCGAGCGCGACCGCGACCGGGTCCTGCACTCGAGCGCCTTTCGCCGACTGGCCGGCAAGACCCAGGTCTTCGTCTTCCCCGACGATCACATGCGCACGCGCCTCACCCACGCCCTCGAGGTCGCCCAGGTCGCCACCGGGGTCGCGCGCGGCGTGGGGCTCAACGTCGCCCTGACCGAGGCCATCGCGCTCGGACACGACTGCGGCCACGGCCCCGGCGGGCACGCGAGCGAAGAGGCCCTCGACCCCTTCGTCGCCGGGGGCTTCGACCACGCGGTCTGGGGAGCCGACGTCTCGCTCGTGAATCTCAACCTCTGTCGCGAGACCCTCGACGGGATACGGAACCACTCGTGGTCGCGACCGGCACCGGCGACGCCCGAGGGCGAGGTCGTCAGTTGGGCCGACCGCATCGCCTACAGCTGCCACGACTTCGAGGACGCCGTCTCGGCGGGCATCGTCTCGGCCGACGAGTTGCCGCCGCTGGTGCGCGAGCGATGTGGCGTGCGCCGCAGCCAACAACTCGGCACCTTCATCAACGCCATGATCCGCACGATCCGTTCGACCGGCGTCATCGGCATGGACGCGCGTCACTCCGAGGCGCTCGCCGCCTTTCGCACCTTCAACTACGAGACGATCTACCTGCGCAACGCGTCACGACAGCAGGCCTCGGCGGTGGTCGCGATGCTTCGCGCGCTCGTGGAGTACTTCGCCGCCCACCCGACGTTGATCCCCGACGTCACCGACGGCGACGAGGCGCTCGACAGTCCGTCCAAGGCGCTCGAACGCAGCGTCGCCTACGTCGCGGGCATGACGGACCGCTTCGCCTGCCACTGCGCGGTCAACGCTGCTCGACTGGCCCATCGACCAGCTGCCAAGCGGCATCGACCGTTAGTCGTTGTTGTTGACGTTGACGAGTCCCGCCATCGGCGAGGGGCCGCCGCGCATCCACTCGAGACGCAGTTCGGTGATGCGCAGCGCCGAGTGTTCGTGCGTGAGGATCCAGAACTTCTCGTTCACGACCGCGTCCTCGACCGCCTTGGCCACGTCGGCGGCGTCGATGCCCGCGTTCACCAACGCGGCGGCGATCTTCTTGATCTCCGCGGCCTCGGGGTTCTCGGCGAAGCTGGCCAGCTCCTTGGGCATGTTCCGTTCGGACTCGAAGATCCGCGTGCGCACGAAATTCGGACAGAGCACCGACACGTGGACGTTCTTGCCGGTGTTGGCGAGCTCGTGGTACAGCGACTCCGAGATGCCGACGACGGCGAACTTGCTCGCGTTGTACGGACCCATCCCGGCGACGCCGACGAGACCGGCCTCGGAGGCCGTGTTGACGACGTGACCCTCGTTCTGTTCCAGGAACAGCGGGATGAAGGCGTTCATGCCGTTCACCACGCCATCGAGGTTGACGCTCATCACCCAGTCCCAGATCTTCTTCGGCGTGCCGATCGTCGATCCTCCGGCGACGCCGGCGTTGTTGAAGATCACGTGGGCGGCGCCGAACTCCTTGAGCGCGGCGTCACGCAGCGCTTCGACCTCGGCCTCCTTCGCGACGTCGCAGTGCACGCCGATGACCGTGGCGCCGTGCGATCGCATTTCCTTCACTTGGGTGTCGAGCGGCCCGTCCTCGATGTCGCCGAGCACGATGTTCGCGCCGGCCTTCGAGAACTGGATGGCGGTGGCCAAGCCGATGCCGCTCGCGCCGCCGGTGATTACTGCTGTCTTGCCCTTCAGTTCCATGGCTCGTCCTAACTCGTCGTCGTCTCGAAACGACGATAGACGTTCGCTCGGGCGCCGGCCCGTGCGACCGACGGGTCGCGGTGCGCTCGACGTGTCGGACCTTCTCGCGTCTGATTCACTGTCTTCTCCGTCAGCAGTTGTGCACACCACGACTCACGGACGCGGCGCGGGGTCGACGGCCGGATCGCTATCCGACCGCATTCGGATTCAGCCAAATCCACCGAAGAGGCCGCGGTTCCGGATCGACCGCCAGAACTCCGGTTCGTACGCCTGCTCGGGATCGTCACGCACCATCTGGTCGATCATGACGGCGTCCTCGCCGACGAGGATCCGCCACTTGTTCTGACGCACGCCCTCGAGGATGATCTCGGCGGCCGAGGCGGCGCTCAGTGGCGCGAGGTCGCGGAAGGCCTCGCCGAACATCGCGACGCCCTTTCGCAGGTCCTCGTCGGAGACCTCGTCGACCGGCGTGCCGTCGGCCGCGAGTTGACGCCGGACCTTCACGAGGTCCTGCGCCTCCAGGGTCTCGGGCTCCTTGCCGTGGACGATCCCGGAGTTGATCACGATCGAGGTCCCGACGTGACCGGGCAGCACGACCGAGACGCGCACGTGCGGCGCGTTCACGCGCAGGTCGGTGATGAGCGCCTCGCTGAAACCCCGCACGGCGAACTTGGCGGCACTGTAGGAGGTGTGGGGCCGGTTCGGCCCGACCGACGCGAAGATCCCGTTGATGCTGCTCGTGTTGACGATGTGACCCTCGTCGGCCGCCATCAACATGGCGAGGAACGTCCGACAGCCCAGGTAGACGCCGCCCCAGTCGATGGCGAACGTCCGCTCCCACGCGGCGCGCTCGTCGTCCACGAAGCTCCCGCCGCCCGCGACCCCGGCGTTGTTGAACAACAGGTTGATCGAGGTCGTGCCGTGCTCGCGCGCGACGGCGTCGCGGAAGGCGAGCAGTTGGTCCTCGTCGGCCACGTCAGCGACGAACGTGGTGACGCGGGTGCCGGTCGGCGCCGCTTCGAGCGCGAGCGACTTCGTCTCGTCCAGCGCCGCGGCCGCGACGTCACAGGTCGCGACGTGGCATCCGGCCTTCGCCAGTTGGCGCACGAGTTCTCGCCCCATGCCCGTGCCACCGCCGGTCACCACGGCGATGCGTCCCGTCAAGATCTCCATGGTCCCTCCGTTTTTCTCATCCTAGAAGTCCCCCTCGCACGAGGGCGAGGGTGCGTGAACCCAGCGCGAGTTCCTCGCCACGCCCTAGCCTCGGTCGATGACCGATGTCGTGGACGAACTCGCCGCGCGGCTCTGGCCGGGCCGTGTGCGCTCGGTCGAGGTCCTGGCCCACGGCATCACCAACTCCAACTACGTCGTCGACCTCGGCGACGAGCGCGTCGTCGTGCGGGTCCCGGGCAACGACACGCACCTGCTCGGTATCGACCGATCGAATGAGGTCGTGGCCGGCGGACTCGCCGCGGCGATCGGCGTGGGACCCGAGGTGCTCGCCACCGACGAGGCGACCGGCTGCATCGTCTTTCGGTTCATCGACGGTCGGCCGATCTCGACGACCGAACTCGCCGAGGAGCCGATGCTCGGCCAGTTCGTCGAGACACTGCGCGCGGTCCACCACGCCGGCGTCGCGCCGACGATCTGGAACCCTTACGTCGTCATCCGCGACCACCGCGTCGTCGCCACGGCGCGCGGCGTGGAGGCGCCCTTCGACAGCGCGCGGGCCTTCGAACTCCTCGCGCGCATCGAGATCGCGCGACCCTTTCGCGCCACGGTCCTCGGGCACAACGACCTGTTGAACGCCAACTTCCTCTTCGACGACCGCCTGCGCATCGTCGACTGGGAGTACGCGGGGATGTCCGACCCGTTCTTCGACCTCGCCAACGTGTCGGTCAACAACGGCTTCTCGGTCGACGCCGAGATCGCGCTCCTGCGCCACTACGTCGGCGACCTGAGCGACCCCGTCGTGTCGACGTTGCACCTCATGAAGATCGTCTCGGAGCTACGCGAGGCCATGTGGGGCGTCGTCCAGATGGCGATCTCGTCGCTCGACGTCGACTTCACCACCTACGCCCGCGAACGCGGCGAGCACGCCCTGGCGTTGTCCCGCGAGAGCGACTTCGAAGAGCGCCTGCGTCTCGCCAAGCGCTACAGCGACGTCTCGGACTAAGCGCGCACGCGCTCGTTGCCGGGATCGAAGAGCGGTTCGGCCCGCACCTCGGCGCCGACGTCGCGTCCGAACACGCCGACGCTGACCCGCGTGCCCGGCACGACGAGGTCGCTCGGTAGGTAGGCGTAGGCGATCGACGACGCGACGCTGTAGCCGAAGCCGCCGCTCGTGACGCGCCCGACGGGTCGTCCGTCGACGCGCACCGGCTCCGAGCCGAGCACGACCGAGCCCGGCTCGTCGAGCACCAGACAGGCGAGGCGACGCGACGGCTCGCCGTTCTTCTCGAGCGCGTCGCGACCGATGAAGTCACCCTTCTTCATCTTGACCGCGAAGCCCAGTCCGGCCTCGAACGGCGAGTCGGTCGTCGTGACGTCACTCCCCCAGACGCGATATCCCTTCTCGAGGCGCAGCGATTCGATCGCGCGGTAGCCACCCGGGACGAGCCCGTGGGGTTGGCCGGCCGCCATCAGCGAGTCCCACAGTCCGAGCGCGTACTCGCTCGGACAGTAGAGCTCCCAACCGAGCTCGCCGACGAACGTGACGCGCACCGCCAGGCACGGCACCGCGCCAACGTTGATCTCCTGGGCGCTCATGTAGCCGAAGGCTTCGTGCGACACGTCCGACTCGGTGAGCGGCTGGAGGATGTCACGCGCGCGCGGTCCCCACAGCGCGAAGCACGCGTACTTCGACGTCACGTCCTCGACGACGACCGAGTCGTCCTCGAGGTGTTGTCGGATCCACGCGCCGTCGTGGTTGCCGAAGGCCGTGCCGGTGACCAGTCGGAAGCGGTCCTCGCCGAGACGCGTGACGGTGAGGTCGCACTCGACACCGCCGCGTGGGTTCAACAGCTGCGTGTACGTGACGGCGCCGACCCGTCGCGCGACACCGTTGGCGCAGAGGCGTTCGAGGAACGCCGCCGCGCCCGGTCCGGTCACGTCGAGCTTGGAGAACGAACTCTCGTCGAAGATCGCGGCGCGCTCACGACAGGCGCGGTGCTCGGCGCCGATCGCCGGTGACCACAGCATGCCGGCCCAGCCGTCGGGCCGCGTCGACTCGTCGCCATCGGCGGCGTTGGACTCGTACCAGTTGACCCGCTCCCACCCGGACTTCTCCCCGAAGGCCGCACCCAAGTCGCGGTGTCGCGCGTTCACGGGCGAGACCTTGAGCGGACGCCCGGCCTGGCGCTCGTGGCCGGGGTACTTCACGTCGTAGTACGTCGCGTAGATCTCGTCGGTGCGCACGAGCGTGTACGCGCGACTCCGGTACTGGGGCCCGAACCGTCGCGAGTCGAGCGCCCAGGCGTCGAGGCTCGGCTGGCCCTCGATGATCCACTCGGCCATCAGCTTGCCCATGCCGCCCGAGCCGGCGATGCCGTGGGCGCAGAACCCGGCCGCGACCCAGAACCCCGCGACCGCGCTCTCGCCGAGGATGAACTCGCCGTCGGGCGTGAAGGCCTCGGGCCCGTTGATCAAGGTCACGATCTCGGCGTCGGCCAGTTCTGGGACGCGCGAGATCGCCACCTCGAAGAGCGGCGCGAAGCGGTCCCAGTCCGGCTCGAGGAGGCGCGAGTTGAAGTCCGCGGCGATGCCGCCGAGTCCCCACACGGAGGGATTGCGCTCGTAGCCGCCCATGACCAGCCCGCCACTCTCGGCGCGGAAGTAGACCAGGCGGGCCGGGTCGCGCAGCGTCGGCATGTCGCGCGAGAGGCCGGTCGGCTTCGTGATCGCGTACTGGTGCGCCATCGCGACCAGCGGTACGTGCACGCCGGCCAGGCGCCCGATCTCGTGGGCGTAGATGCCGCCCGCGTTCACGACGTACTCGCACTCGATGGCGCCCTGGTCCGTCTCGACGGCGCGCACGCGGTTCTCTTCGACGCGCAGGCCGGTCACGCGGGTGTTCGTCAGGATCGTCGCGCCGCGCTGTCGCGCGCCCTTGGCCAGGGCGAGCGTCAGCTGACTCGGGTCCACGTACCCGTCGGAGGGCAGGAGCGCCGCGCCGAGCACGCCCTCGGTCGACATCGGCGGGAACATCGACTGGGCCTCGTCGGCCGAGATCAGGTGCAGGGGCAGCCCGAACGTCTCGGCCCAGGCGGCCTGGCGTTCGAGCTCTTCCATGTGCTCCTGGGACGACGCGAGGCGCAACGACCCGACCTCGCGCCAGCCCGTCTCGAGGTCCACCTCGTCGCCGAGCGTCCGGTAGAGGTCGACCGAGTTCATCATCATCTGCGTGAGCGAGAGCGAGTTGCGCAGTTGACCGACGAGACCGGCCGAATGGAAGGTGGAACCGCTCGTGAGTTCGGCGCGTTCCACGAGCGCGACGTCGCTCCAACCCAGGCGCGCGAGCCAGTAGAGGATCGAGCAACCGCCGATGCCCCCGCCGATCACTACCACGCGGGCCCTGTCGATCATGGTGTCTCCTCGCGCACGTCGTCGGCTAAACTGTCTATACCAAAAACTGATGGCGTGGCAAGTGAATGTCGCCCGTTACTGTGCTTGGAGAGGATGGACCGTGACGCCAAACCCCAAATGGCCCCCGAAGATTTCGCGCTCGAAGGGGATGCTCCACACGCAGATCGCCAACGCCGTCGCCTCCTCGATCACGCTCGGACACTTTCGCACCGGCGACCGGCTCCCGCCGGAGCGTGAGCTCGCCAAGGAGTTCGGTGTCAATCGATTGACGGTGCGTCAAGCGCTCGCCGAACTCCAGATCCGTAAACTGATCCACCGTCGCACCGGACGAAACGGCGGCACCTTCATCGCCGAGCCGGTCATCGAGTACGACCTCACCACCTTCGCCGGGTTCTCCGAACAGGCCCGCCGACTGGGTCACGTCGCCGGGGCGCGCGTACTTCGCACCGAACGGGTTTCAGCCGACGCGCCGACCGCCGAGGCGCTGCAGCTGTCCGAGGGCGAGGAGGTCTTCGAGATCGACCGACTGCGCTTCGCGAACGACCTGCCCGTGCTGCTCGAGCACTCCAGCTTCCCGGCCGAGCGTTTCGCGGGACTCCTCAGTGAACCGCTCCACGGCTCGATCTACGAACTGCTCGAGCGCCGTTACGACGCCCGACCGGTGCGCGCGGTCGAGCGCATCTCGCCGGTCGCCGCCAACGCGCGCACCGCGCGTCTGCTCGACGTGACGCGCGGCACGCCGCTGCTGCGTGTCGAACGCGAGGCTTTCGACGTGAACGGCGTGCCGGTCGAGAGCGCGTGCGACATCTTGCGCGCCGACCGGAGCCGCACGTTAGTGTGGTCCTTCGAACTACCGCCGAAGTAAGCGTCCTACGGCGTTCAGACCTCGTCGGCGGGCAGGGATTCAGCGGGGATAACGAGCGGACCGGTTTCGGCGGGCCGCACTATCTCGACCTTCGGCTTTCGCACCTCAAATAAGAAGTAGTAGAGCAAGCCGATAATCAAAATCAACCCGAGAACTGTGTACAGGATCGGCACCTTGTTCAAGAAGGAGATGCCGGTACTGAGCGCGCCAGCCGTTTGGTTCGGAGTCGGGTTACTGAAAGCGCGCGGCCACGCGAAGTTGATCAGCATCCCTCCGCCCCAACAGAGTGCCAGAACGTTGATCACCATTCCCCATTTGCCGAGCGAGAATGGCGTCTTCTCCTTCGGCCATCCCTTCAGTCGAGCTCCCATCACCGCCAAGTTCCCTAGGAAATAACTGAGGTAGATCATTGCGGTCGCCGCGATAGCAACGTAACTGGCGCCCGCGTACTTGAGCAGTGGGATCGCGGCCAGGATCGCGACCACGATGCAGGAGAAGATCGGGGTGTGCAATCTTGGGTGCACTCTGGACAGCGCCGCTGAAGCCGGCAAACGGTTGTCGCGTGCCATGCCGAAGCACAGACGGATCGTCGCGGTCATGATGCTGAGACAACAGACCAGAATGGCCGCCGACACGACCGCGAGATAGATGATCGCGTACGGCTTGGAGAAGTTCGCCTCGATAATCTGCGCCGGGCCCCAGCTATTTGCTATCGCCGTCTTGAGGTTAGGGATCGCCATCAATATCGCCAGTAGGAATATCGCGCCAATGATGAACGCTCCCCCGACGGACGAGAGCACGGCTTTCGGCGCGGCGCGGCGCGGGTCCTTCGTTTCTTCAGCGAGCGTGGACGCGGTATCCATCCCGTAGATAACGAAGAGGCTCATGAACATGGCGAGAAAGAACGAGCCGAATCCGAGGTGCAGACCACCTGTGTTCGTCACGATGGAAATTGACTGATGACGGTGGACAATGAGCATGACGATCGCGAAGACCACGAGACCCACAATTTCGAAGAAGACCCCGGTGTTGTTCACGACCGAGACCACCTTCACGCTGTAGATGTTCAGCACCGTGATGACGATGAGCGTGATGGCGGCGACCCATATTTGATCGTGAAGCGCTCCGGCATCGAGATTCCAGCCCATCAGATTCACCATGGGCAGGATCGTGAGTGGCAGGGTCACGACGACCGCCGTCACCGTCAAGACGCCGGCGAAGATGTAGATCCATCCCGTGAACCACGCGTACGGACGTCCCGCCAGGTACTTCGTCCACTGGAAGACCGAGCCAGCGATTGGGAAGTGACTGGACACCTCGGCGAAGTTGAGCGCCACCAGCATCTGGCCGGCGGCGACGATCGGCCAACTCCAGAAGAAAACGCCGCCGATCGTGGTGAGTCCGAGAAAGAAGAGGGTGAAGATACCCGTCGACGGGGAGATGTAGCTGAAGGCCGCGGCGAACGAACTGAAGAAGCCCAGCGTTCGGTGCAGTTCCTGTTTGTAGCCGAAGCCCGCGAGGTCCTTCTGGTCGGCCTGACCCGAACCTACGCCAGCGGTGCCGGTCTCATCCATGTCTATCCCCCCGATAGCCCGAGCGCAATTGCTCAGTGAGCGGCAAATTATCAGATGAAACGTAAATTGTCTATACCCTTTGCGGCGCGGCCCGACGCAGTGGCGTGGCGTTCGAGTCAGACGAACAGACGCGCCGTTCGCACCGCGACACACACTGGGCGTGCGCCTCGACGCGAGGGACTACGAGAGCTTGAGCTCTTGTCGATAGACGCGCGCCGGACCCTGACGCTGGATCGTCGCCGCCAGCGCGGAGAAGGCGAGGGAGACTTCGCAGTCGGGATCGCTGACGACGATCGGGTCGCCGACGTCACCGCCCTCGCGCAACCTGGTGTCGAGGGGGATCTGCCCCAACAACGCGATGCCCAGTTCTTGCGCGAGTCGCGCGCCGCCGCCGGATCCGAAGATCTCGTAGCGCTTCGCGTCGTCGCCGGTGAACCAACTCATGTTCTCGATGACGCCGCGCACGCTCAGCTTCAGTTTCCGCGCCGCGTAGGCCGAACGTTGGGCGACGCGCTGGGCGGCCGCCTGCGGCGTCGTCACGACGTACATCTCGATGCGCGGCAATACCTCGGACAGCGTCAGCGCCACGTCGCCGGTGCCGGGGGGCATGTCGATCAACAAGAAGTCCGGCTCGTCCCACCACGCTTCGGAGACCAGTTGCTGGATCGCCTTGTGCAGCATCGGTCCGCGCCAGATGACGGGCTGCTCGTCGGGCACGAAGTAGCCCATCGACACGCAGCGCACGCCGTGGGCCAGCGTGGGAATCACGGTGTCGCCGAGCACGATCGGATCGTTCACGGCGCCGAGCATCTTGGGCACGGAGAAGCCGTAGACGTCGGCGTCGAGCACGCCGACGTCGTGGCCGCTCTGGGCCAGCGCGATCGCGAGATTGACCGTCACCGAGGACTTGCCGACGCCCCCCTTGCCCGAGGAGATGCCGAGGATCCGGGTCTTGGAGAGCTTGTCGAGGAACTTCGGCGGCGCGTCAGCGTGCGCGTGCTCCCCCGGCCCCGGGTCCCCAGCCATCGCGCCACGCAGGAAGTTGCGCAGACCGAGCAGTTCCTCTTCGTTCATCGGACGAACCGCGACGACGGCGTCCGGAGCGACGCGAGTGATCGAGGTCTCGAGGAGCGCCAGATTGGGCCAGGAACTCACGGGGAGCACGAGTTCGACCCGTAGCGACCCGTCGCGCTCGGTGACGTCACCGAGGAATCCCAGTTCACCCAGCGTGCGCACCAGTTGCGGCTCCACGATGGCACCGAGTTCGGTTTCGTACTGGCTGGTCGATGTCACGGGAGTCCTTTGAGCGGGCCTTCAGAGGTTACCGGCGCAAAACACCAAGGCAGACCTAGACTTTCTACGTGTCAACTTCGCTCAACGAGAACGACCTCGATCCGGCCCTCTTCACGGCCAACGTCACGAGTTTGACGCACTCATTCGGCGACAACACGCGCCGCAAGATCTATCTCTACCTCCGCGAAAACCCCGGCGCCACGGCCACGGAACTCTCGAAACACTGCCAGGTGCACGCCAACGTCGTGCGCCACCACCTCGAGCGTCTGACCGAGTCGGGTTACGTGACCTTCGACAACGTCCACAAGACCACCGTCGGTCGCCCGGCCAAGGGCTACCGCGTCGTGGACGCCGGCCTCGTCATGGACGGCTCCATGCGCCGTGACGCACTACTGGTCGCCCTGCTGGAGATGGCGCTCGAACGCCTGGGGCCGGAGGCGGCCGAGTCGATGTCCCACGACGTCGGCGTGGAATACGGTCGCACGCTCGCCGCAACGGTCGGCGCGGGAGAGTCCGCTCCGAGCCTCAAGGCGGCCATGGAGTCGATCGCCGGCATCTTGACCGCGCACGGCTTCGCCGCTCGCGCCGAGGAGCACGACCGCGAACAGTCGGTCGTCTCGGACAACTGCCCCTTCGGCACCGCCGCCCAGCACCACCCGGTCCTGTGCGCGGTCGACCGCGGTCTCATCGCGGGGATGCTCGACGGACTCGGCGCGGAACGTCGCACCGTGACCCTCACGTCGCGCGCACGCGGCGACGACGCCTGTCGCGTGACGGCCTGACAAAGACCGCCGTGGCACCGACGACCGCGCGCTAGCAGGTCGAACGTGGCCCGATGTTCAGGTTCTGGATCGGCACGCTCACCGTGTGGTGAAACCCGACGAACGAGTACTCGACGTTGACCCCGCGGTAGGTCTCGATGCCGCTGTCGGCGGAGGTCGGCACGCACTCCTCATTCCAGTGGATCACGAGTTCGAGCTGCCCCTTGCTCGCGAGCGTCGTGGGTGTGAAGGATGGTCCGCCCTTGTAGCCGTAGGCGCCCGGGGCGCCCGGCTTGGAGTCGAAGAACACGCGCACGTCCGACGAGCCCGAGGGGATGGCCGGCGGCGTGACCTTCTCGATGGTGACGGGAAAGCGTTGGACGTTCGAGATCGTGAAGACCACCTCGACGCGGAACGACGCGGTGGGCTCGGTCCAGACCACGCCCTGCAGGCCTTCGACCGACGCGCGACTCGCCGCCAACACGCCGTTCGACGTCAGGACCTCGGAGCCGTAGCCGCCGTCGAGGCTTTGGGAGAGCGGCTGGTAGTGACTCGCCGCCACGTAGAAGGCGGCGCCGATCGCGACGACGACGACGACGACCGAGACCACCACGATGGGCCAACGACGGCGCGTGGCGACCTCCGCGTCATCGCTCATCACCTCGTCGCTCTCCACGAAGGGGTGATCGATCGGATGTTCGTCCACGGCCCTCCCGGCGTCGAATCGCGTGTTGTGAATCGTAGCGATGAATGGTGGGCCGAATCGTCGGCTCAGCGCTTGGCGAGGATCGAGTTCACCCGCTGGGTCGTGGCCAGTAGTTGCGGCACCAGTTCCTCGCGCAACTCCTTCAGGTTCTTGCGGCCGACCGGCGTCGAGATGTTGATCGCCGCCACCGTTCGGCCGGTCGAGTCACGGATGGGCGCGGCGACCGCGCGAAGGCCGATCTCCAGTTCCTGGTCGTTGAGGGCCCAGCCTCGCCGGGCGACCTTCTCCAACTCGGTGAGTATGTCGCTCTCGCGATGGAGCGTGAACTTGGTGAGCGCGACGAGCGGACGACTGCCGAGGTGTCGACGTTGCTCGGCCACGGGCATCGCCGCGAGCAGCACGCGCCCGGTCGACGTGCAGTACGCGGGCAGGCGGCTCCCGACCGAGAGCGAGAGCGTCATGATGCGCGACGCGGCGACGCGGCTCACGAAGACGATGTCCGAGCCGTCGAGCACCGAGACCGAGACCGACTCGCGCACCTTGTCGCTGAGGTCCTGGACGAACGGCTCGACGATGTCACGGAACGGCAGCGACGTGAGGAACGAGTAGCCGATGTCGAGGATCCGCGGCTGCAAGAAGAACTCGCGCCCGTCGACGCCGACGTAGCCGAGCGTCTCCAACGTGAAGAGCAGTCGTCGGCACGAGGCCCGGCTGTAGCCGGTGCGGCGCGCGACCTCGCTGAGCGACTGACGGGGACACTCCTCGTTGAACGAGCGGATGACCTCCAGGCCGCGCTCGAGCGACTGCACGAACATCCGATTGCTCTCTTCCATCACACCCCCTCGCGTCAAGCAGTGAATGTTCGCACAACGAACAGCGATGGTCAATCTCGACCGTCGCGGGCTACGGGACCTTGATCCCCAACTTCTTCAAGAAGGGTCTCGCGATCGCCAACTGCCCGTTCGACGGCTTCAACTTCAAGAACGCCTCGAACTCGCTCTTCGCGACGCGTTGATTGCCCGGCGTCGAGTCGGCGACGATCGCGAAGTAGAGCCGCGGCGCACTCTGACGGGGCGCGAGGGTGATCGCCCTCTCCAGTTCGCGGATGCCGTATTCGACGACCGACGGCTTCGCGGCGGCGCTGCCCGCGGTGAAGTCGAGCCACCCGGTCTGTGTCAGCGCGGTGACGTTCTTCGGATCGAGGTTCAGCACCTTGGCGTACGCGCTGAGGGCGGTGACGTCTTGGTTGTTCGCGACGTCGACCTCGGCCTGGGTGAGGAGACGGTCGATCAACTGCGAGCGCGTGAGGTCGATACCCCCGTCGCCGGAGTTCCCCGCCTGGCGTGGCGACGTCGCCGAGAAGAGCGCGTAGACCAACACGACGGCGAAACAGACCGCCGCCACGACGAGCCAGCGCGTGCGGCGCACGCGACGACGGGTCGGCTCGTCGTCCGCCCGCTCCAGCAGCGCGCCGAGTCGGTTCCGGGCCGCCTCGAGCGCCTGGCCCTCGCGAAGCTCGATCGCCTCGAACTGGTCGGGGGACAGTTCGCCCGCGTCGCGTTCGAGTGCGGCGTCCCGCAGTGACGCCTCGCGCAGTCGTATCTCGTCGCGTAGTTGCGCGGCGTCGCGGTTCATCGCCGCCTCGACAGGCGTACACCGGCCACGGCCAGGGCCACGACCGCGCCGAGGGGCACGAGCCACAACAGCGACCCGAGTCCGGACGTCGGCGGACTGAGCAGGATCGACGCACCGTAGGTCGCCTCGAGTGACGTCAGGATCTTGTTGTCGGACTCACCAGCACGCACACGGCGCGCGATGTCGTTGCGCACGGCGATCGAGGAGGTGGCGTTGCTCTGGGCGACCGAGAGGTCCTCGCAGGCCGGACACTTCACGATCGACTCCAGGTGCGCGATGCGGCCCGACTGGGACGCGCTCGAGGGGGCTTCGACCAGCGCGAGCGCCAGGACGCAGAGGAACGCGAGGCCCCAGAGCCAGAAGGACTTGAGCATCGTCACGACTTCACCCTCGCCACGACGGCCGCCAACTGTTTGGCGGTGGTGGCGCCGAGCAGCGTCGCCGCGACGCGGCCCTGGCGGTCGATCACGAACGTCGTGGGCGGTGAGATGACGCCGTAGCTGTTGGCGATGACGCCGCCGGGGTCGACGATCGACGGGTAGAGCGAGCCGTAGTGCGCCGCGAACGCCGTGGCCTGGGCGACCGGATCGTTGAAGACGACGCCGACCACGACGACGCCCTGGTGACGCACGCTCCACGCGTAGGTCGAGAGTTCCGGGGCCTCCTGGATGCAGGGCCCGCACCACGACGCCCAGAAGTTCACGATCACGATGTCGCCGCGCTCGTTCTTGAGCGAGAACGTGCCGCCGCCGAGCTCGTGACCCTTCAACGCGGGCGCGACCTTGCCGAGCAGCGGACTCGGCGCGTCGGTCGCGTCGGTCACCGGGTGGCGCGTCGCCAAGAAGGCGGAGAACGCGATCACGATCGCCAGCACCGCCACCGAGACGATCGTCACCGTGCGCTTCACGCGTCCACCTCCTCACCGTGGCGGCGGCGCACGAAGGACAGTGCTGAGCCGACCCCGAGGAGCAGCCCGCCGATCCAGAGCCACGCGAGCAGCGGCTCCACGGTGACACCGAGCACGACCGAGCCGGCCGGGAGGTTGCCCTCGACCTGGGCGCCCGAGGCCGCGCCGTTGCCGCCGACCGCGTCGAAGGTCACGTAGACGTCGCGCGCCAGGCTGGAGTCGATCGCCGGCGTGCCGACGGGCTGGGCGCTGCGTCCGTCGTAGGTCGTGATGGCCGGCAAGAGCGCGTGGTGGTTGACGTCGACGCGCAGCTGCGTCGCCGTCTCGAGCGCGTCCTTCACCGTGCGAAACCCGTGGAACGTCACGTACTGGCCCGATACCACGGTGCTCTGGCCAGTCGCGAGCGTCACCTCGTTGCGCGTCGTGTACGACGTCGAGGTCACGATGGCCAGCGCCATCACGACGACGCCGAGGTGCACGACCATCCCCCCGGCGCTCGGACCGCGCAGCGCCTCGTACCAGCGTTGGTGACGACGCTTCGCCGCGACGAACGCGCCGCGCAGGGTGCGAAGCGCCGCCCCGGCCGCGGCGGTCGCCAAGAAGTACGCCAGCAACACCATGGGGCGACGCACGCCGCCGGCGATCAGCGCGACGACGACGACGAGCGAGGTCCAGGCGGTGACGCGGACGCGCGACCACAACACCCGGACGTCGAGGGTTCGCCAACCAACCAACGGCGCGAGCGCCATCAGCACGAGCAGCACGATGCTCATCGGCACCGCGACCGACGCGAAGTACGGCGTGCCGACCGTCACCTGCGCGCCGTTGACGGCCTCGTAGAGGAGCGGGAAGACGGTGCCGAGCAACACGACGACAGCGAAGCCGACGAAGAGCACGTTGTTGGCGATGAACAGGCCCTCTTTGGAGAGCGGGTGGTCGACGCCGACCGGCGAGCGCAGTCGGTCGCCGCGCCAGGCGAGCAGTCCGATGCCGAGCGCGACGGTCACGAAGAAGAAGCCGATCAGCAACGGTCCGAGCGTGGAGGAGGAGAACGCGTGGACGCTCTGCAACACACCGGAGCGGGTGAAGAACGTACCGAGTACCGTCAGCGCGAACGTCGCGATCGCCAACGAGAGGTTCCACACGCGAAAGAGTCCCCGACGGTCCTGGACGATGACCGAGTGGATGTAGGCGGTCGCGGTGAGCCACGGCAACAGGGCGGCGTTCTCGACCGGGTCCCAGCCCCAGAAGCCGCCCCACCCGAGCACCTGGTAGCTCCACCACGCGCCGAGCACGATGCCGACCGAGAGCACGCCCCAGGCGAGCACCGTCCAGCGGCGCTGCTCGAGCGGCCAGCGGTCGTGCACCCGTCCGGTGATGAGCATCGCGATGGCGAAGGCGAAGGGCACGGTGAAGCCGACGAAGCCCATGTAGAGCAGTGGTGGGTGGATCGCGACGAGCGGGTTGTCCTGCAAGAGCGCGTTGGGCCCGGCGCCCTGCAGGACCTTCGCCGCGTTGTGGATGAACGGGTCGGCCGGCCCGCACATGAGTCCGAGGAAGAACGCGCTCACACCGAAGAGCACCACGGCGGCCCAGGACACCACGGGGTCGTCCGAACGACGTCGGTAGTAGTGCAAGACGAGCACGATGATCGCGCAGAGCAACAGCGACCACAAGAGGAGCGATCCCTCGAGGGCCGACCACATGCCGGTGATCGAGTACAGGAGCGGCGTGAAGGTCGCGTTGTTCTCCGACACGTAGGCCAGCGAGAAGTTGTGCGTGATGAGGGCGAACTGCATCACCGCGACGGCGCCGACGATCCCGGCGAGCGAGAGCCAGGCCCAGCGGATCGAGCGCGACGGCGAGTGGCGTCGAAGGGCGATGACCTGATGGATGACGCCGCCGAGGGTGGCGAGGAACGCGACGTAGAGCGCGACGCGCCCGAGCCAGGTGAGCGTCATCGCACGCTGCCGTTGGGCGCCTTCACCCGCTTGGGGTGCTGGGCGATGTACGTCGCGGTGTGCTTCACCAGGATCTGCGTGCCGTCGAACGTCGTGGAGTGACTCGTCGTGAAATGCCCCTCGACGACGACGGGGATGTCGGCCTGGAAGAGTTGGGGCGGTGTCCCGCGACTGATCACGAAGACCTCGTGGGTGCCCGTGCCGGTCATCCAGAACGAGGCGCCGCGCGAGGTGCGCGTGATGGTGTGGGGCTTGACGACGCCCTCGAGCCGGATCGTCGTCGTGCCGATCTTCGCGCGACTGGCGAAGACCTGGTCGACCGTGTCGAAGTAGTTGAGCGAGTGCAGCAGACCCTGGCTCAGCAGCGCCAGTATGGCGAGTACCAGGACGACGAGGACGCCGATGGTGCGCCGACGACTGGAGCTCTTCGACTTCGGCGGCGCGACGGGCGTGAGGTCGAGGTTCGTCTCAGTCAAGGCGTCGCCCTCGCCACCAGATCGACAGCGCGTAGAGCGCCAGCCCCCCAAAGGCAAAGGAATAACCGGCGGTGACGTAGTCCACTAGTGGACCCCCTCCGCGCGACGGCGCTCCAGCGCGACCTCGAGCGTCTCGGTGCTCGCGCGTTCGCGCTTCACCTCGAGTCGGTAACGCGCGCGCAGCAGCCACGCGTAGGCGAGTGAGAAGGCGACGAAGCTGAGTAGCAGCGTCCACAGCATGCTGCCGTGGACCTTGAACTCGCGGTTCGGTCCGAGCAGCGTCGCGCCCTGGTGCAACGTGTGCCACCACTGCACCGAGAAGTGGTCGATCGGCACGTTGATCGCCGCGATGATCGCGAAGACCGCGCTGCGTCGCGCGCGCAACTCGAAGTCGTCGTTGGCCCGCCGCAGCGCCAGGTACCCGAGCGCCAGCACGCCGAGGATCGCCGTCGAGGTGAGACGCGCGTCCCAGGCCCACCAGACCCCCCAGGCCGGACGTCCCCAGATCGAACCGGTGATGAGCGTGAGGACGATGAAGACCAGGCTCACCTCCATCGCGCAGTGCGCGACGCGGTCCATGACGAGCGAGCGCGTGCGTCGCCACAAGTACAGCGCGCTCGCGATCGTCGCCGTGCCGAAGGACAGGTACAGCGCCACCGTGGCGATCGCGGGGTGCACGTAGAGCAGCCGCGCGAGGTTGCCCTGGACCTTGTCCGGCGGGGTGACCCAGATGCCCAGCCAGATGGTGAGGGCCATGGTGACGATCGTGGCCGGTCCCAGTAGTCGTTGGCTCAGTTGTCTCATCACGATTCCTCGAGAACACCGTAAAGGAGAATGCCGAGGGCCAGGTAGACGGCCAGGGCCACGACCGTGATGACCCACCACTCCAGCAACGCGCCCCCGTGGAGGGCTGAGTTGAAGGAGCGCTCCCCGGCGATCAGGAGCGGCGCGAAGGCCGGGAGACTGAGGACCGGGAGCAGCGTCGCGGCGGCGTTCCCGCCGCTCGTGAGGGCCCCGTAGAGCGTTCCGGCGCCCGCGATGGCGCCGAGGGTGACGAGGATACTGGGGACGGCCTCGAGGGTCCCGTGGAGGGCCGTGTGGAGGACCACCACACTGCCCGCGAGCAGGACGATCGCGGTCAGCCAGAGCTCGATCGCCAGCGCCAGCGCCTTGCCCAAGAAGACCCCGGCCGGGTCCAGCCCGAGGGTCGCCACCGAGGCGCGCGTGCCCCCGCTCGACTCGATCGCGTGGCTTCGGTTGATCATCAACAGGGCCACCAACACGATGACCAGATAGAACAGTCCGGGCGCGGCCGAGGAGTGGCCGGCCTGGCTGGGTCCGAGCGCCAGACCGCTCAACAGCAGGGCCATCACCCCGAAGGGGACGACCTGCCAGAGCAACACCCGGCTGCGTCGCTCGACGCGCAGGTCCTTGCCCGCGACCAGCCACGCGACGCGGATCACGACGCCACGATCCGGCCACCGGCCATCACGAGCGTGCGCGGGTGCAGGCGTGCGCTGCGCAGTGGGTCGTGCGCGCTCACCACGACCGTCGCCCCACGCTCGACGACGTCGCCCAAGAGGGCGTCGAAGAACGTGCGGCCCTCGTCGTCGAGCGAAGCGTAGGGCTCGTCGAGCAGCCACAGCTCGGGGCGGCGAAGGAGGAGCCACGCGAGCCCGAGTCGCCGACGTTGCCCGGCGGAGAGTTGCTTGGCCACGGTGTCGCGGCGCGACGTCAGATCGACGCGTTCCAGGACCGTCGCCAACTCGTCGATCGGTCGAGCCAGCGCCTTCGCGGCGAAGGTGAGGTTCTCACTCACCGTGAGGTCGTCGTAGAAGGAACCCTCGTGGCCGAGCCAGCCCACGCGGCGTCGGAGCGCGCGACGATCGACCGTCGCGAGGTCCAGTCCGAGCACCGTCCCCTCCCCCGCGCTCAGCCCGATGAGACCCGCGAGCAGACGCAGGAGGCTCGTCTTGCCGGCGCCGTTCGCGCCCACCAGCACGGTGATCGACGAGGACGAGAGTTCGAGGTCGACGCCGCTCAGGAGCGGGAACCCACTGGCCATCGAGACGGCGCCGCGCAGCCGGACCGAGGGAGCCTCGAGCGTCGACACGCGGCTACCGGGCCAGGGCGTCGATGTCCGCGGCCACCATCATCTCGATCAGGCCGAAGAAGTCGACCTCGCACTTCCAGCCCAACTGCTCGTGCGCCTTGGTGGCGTCACCGACCAAGAGGTCCACCTCGGCCGGTCGGATGAACTTCGGATCGACGACCACGTGGTCCTCGTAGTTCAGTCCCGCGGCGTTGAAGGCGACCTCACAGAGTTCGCGCACCGAATGAGTCTGTCCCGTCGCGACGACGAAGTCGTCGGGGTCCTCGCGCTGGAGCATGGCCCACATCGCGCGCACGTAGTCGGCCGCGTACCCCCAGTCGCGATGGGCGTCGAGGTTGCCGAGGTGCAGTGAGGTGTCGAGACCGGCCTTGATGCGCGCCGCGCCGTGCGTGACCTTTCGCGTGACGAACTCGAGTCCGCGTCGTGGCGACTCGTGGTTGAAGAGGATCCCCGACGAGGCGTGCAGGCCGTAGCTCTCGCGGTAGTTGACGGTGATCCAGTGACCGTACATCTTGGCCACGCCGTAGGGGCTGCGCGGATAGAAGGCGGTCTCCTCGTCCTGGGGCACCGTGCGCACGCGTCCGAACATCTCGGACGAACTGGCTTGGTAGAAGCGGATCTCGGGATCGACGATGCGGATCGCGTCCAACATGCGCGTGACGCCGAGCGCGGTGATCTCGCCGGTCAACACGGGCTGGGTCCACGACGTCTGGACGAAGCTCTGCGCCGCGAGGTTGTAGACCTCGGACGGCCGGTGATCGCGCAGGACGTTGATGAGCGAGACCTCGTCCACGAGGTCACCCGAGACGAGCGTGATCTGGTCCTGGATGTGGCTGATCCGTTCGATCGTGAGGGTGGAGCTGCGCCGGATGAGGCCTATGACCTCGTAGCCCTTCGAGAGCAGGAGTTCGGCCAGGTAGGAGCCGTCTTGACCGGTGATACCGGTGATAAGTGCTCGTTTGGCCACCAAAAGTCCTCCAGAAGGGGCACCGACCAGCGGTCCGCACCGAATGAACAGCCTACTACCGGTCGTTTCTTCGTCTTGGAGCCGTGCCTAGCCTTGGGCGATGGCCCGGATCGTCATCGTGAGCTTTCGACTCGGGGGAACCGACGGCGTGGCCATCGAATCGGCGAAGTGGGCGGCGGCCTTCTCGACGCTCGGCCACCACGTGCGCACCGTCGCGGGCGAGGGCGTCGCCGACGTCATCCTTCCCGGTGTCGCGATCGACGCCGCGACGCCCCCGTCGCACGACGAGTTGGCCGACGCCCTCGCCGACGCCGACGTCGTGGTCGTGGAGAACCTCGCGTCCCTGCCGCTCAACCTGGCGGCGCGCGACGTCGTGTATCGCGTGTTAGAAGATCGTCGCGCGATCTTCCATCATCACGACCTCCCGTGGCAACGTCCGCACCTCGCCCACCTCGAGGGACCGCGGACCAACCCGCTCTGGCGTCACGTGACGATCAACGAGCTGTCGCGCTTGGAACTCCTCGAGCACGGCGTCCCCGCCGTGACGATCATGAACTCCTTCGACTGTGAGCCCCCGCGTGGGCGCCGCGAGTCAACGCGCGTCGCGATGGACGTCCGAGCCCGGACCCTCGTCGCGATGCCCTCGCGCGCGTTGCCGCGCAAGAACGTCGAGGGCGCGATCGCGCTATGTGAAGCGCTGGACGCGATCTTCTGGCTCCTCGGGCCGGCCGAGGACGGCTACGAGGCGGCGCTCGAGGCGCTGCTCGCGGCGACGAGTATCGACGTGCGTCGCGGCCTGCCCGACGGCTGCGACGTCCACGACGCGTACGCGGCGTGCGACCTCGTCGTGATGCCCTCGACGTGGGAGGGCTTCGGCAATCCGGTCCTCGAATCGGTGACGCACCGACGTCCGCTCGCGCTCTATCCGTATCCCGTCGCGTGTGAGATCCGCGACTACGGATTCGAGTTCTTCGACCTCGGCGACGTCGTCGCGATCACATCGTTCCTCGAACATCCTGACTACGACCTCTACGCGCACAACCTCTCGATCGCGCTGGAACACTTCAACCTCACGAAGCTTCCCTCGCGTCTGCGCCAGTTGTTGGAGTCTGTCGGCGTGCGGTAGTGCCAACTAGCCTTTAGCCATATGGTGATCCAGGACGACCGACCCCGCCACGCCGAACGTCGAGAACAGCTGTTGAGCGTCGCCAAGTCACTGTTCGCCGAACGAGGTTTCCAGTCGACGACGATGGACGACATCGCGCGCGAAGCCGGTTTCACGAAGCCGATCCTGTACCAGTACTTCGAGTCGAAGACCGACCTCTACCGAGAGATCGTCGCGCAGTTGGCCGAGACGCTGCTGGCGTCGCTCAAGGTCGCGGTGAACGCCGCCGAGACGCCACGCGCGAAGATCGAAGTGGCCTTTCGGGTCTACTTCGAGATGGTCGTGAGTGAGACCGACGCCTTTCGCATCCTCTTCATCCACTCGCACGAGGGCGACACCGCCAAGGAGCTGCGCGCGTTGGAGCTCGGTCTCATCTCCTTCATGTTCCCGTTCTTCGACCCCTCCATGAGCGAAGACCACCGTCGCCAGTTGGCCGGTGGCGTCGTCGGTATCGCCGAGGGGGCCGCGATCGTGTGGCTGGAACAACAAGAGGCCAAGGGGTGGCCGGTCCCGGCCGCGGGCGCCGCCGAACGATTGGCCGAACGAAGCGCCACGCTGGCGTGGGGCGGACTGCGTACGGTCCACCAGGATTAGTCGAGGCGATCGTCGCCGACGATCCGCGCGAACTCTCGCGCGAGGTCCCACAGTTGTCGCGCGCACGCGTCGTAGGTGGCCTGGTCGCCGCCGGCCGGATCGGCGACGTCGAACTCCTTCGTCGGTTCGCCTCGACTCGCTTCACGCAACCGCGCGTGAAAGTCGCCGTCGGTCGACACGAAGCGAACGAAGCGCGCGAGTTGCACCGTCTTGTCGGCGTACGGCGCGAAATTCGCTCGCACGTAGTTGACGTTGTCGGATTCGGCCGCGAGGATGACGTCGGCCCACTCACCGTCGGTGGCGCTCAACTGGTGACTGCGGTGCGCGCCGTAGCGGTGGTCACCGAGTTCGTCGATCGTGGTGAGCGCGTCGCGCGTGCGACCACTCATCGCAGAGCCCTCGGTCACGTGCGTGCCCGCCGTTCGTATCTGCCACGCGTCGCCGTTTGCTTCGGCCAGCGTCGTCAACATGTAGCCGAGCATCACCGAACGTGCGACGTTGCCCGTGCAGAGGGTGACGATGTTCACGGTCCAAGATAAGCACGCCGCTCACGCACGTCGGTCTCGCCGTGTCCGCGACTCGGACTTCAACTGCCCTGCGGCCGGTTCGGTAGCAGTTCGAGCCCAGCGGGGGTGCTTTCCCTCGACAGTCGGGTTCGCACGGCGTGACGAGCGCGCTCGATGTTGTTGGTGTCATGAAAGAGGTGGAAGTACCAGTTGGCGGTTAACAGGGCCCCTTCGAGTTCGAAGGCCAGCTGGCGCGCGTCGCAGTCGTCTCGTAGTTCCCCACTTGCTCGAGCGCCCTCGGCGGCACGTTCGAGCGTCGTCATCCACTGCTCTTGGCAATCGACGATTCGGTCGCGAACAGGGCTCGGACCCTTGGCGTCGAACTCGGCCATGGCCGACGCGAAGAAGCAGCCCCCGACGAACACGGAGCGTTCGACGTAGGAGAGGAACGCTTCGCACAGCGCGTAGAGGCGGGTGATTCCCGATCGTGTCGCGAGTGCGGGTTCGATCACCTCCCTGACGTAACGACGGCGGGCCTCTTCGATCGCGGCCAACTGGAGCGATTCCTTGGAGCCGAAATGGGCGAACAGTCCGCTCTTGCTCATGCCCAGCTCGCCCGCCAGTCGTCCGATGCTGAGTCCGTCAAGTCCGTCGACCGAGGCGATGTCAACGGCGGTCCGGAGGATGTCCTCTCGTGTGCGGGCTCCTTTGGAGGTATTACGGGTCGTCACGATTTCCATTGTATAGCACGAACGACCGTGCTATATTGCACCTGAAACGAGGTCTCACCAATCCGAGGAGGACGTAGCGTGCCGTTGATCAATGTCAAAATCATCGAAGGGGTCTTCACCACCGACCAGAAGCAGGACATGGTGCGTCGGTTGACCGACGCCATGGTGGAGATCGAGGGTGAGAACATGCGTCCCGTCACCTGGGTCGTCGTCGAAGAAGTCAAGAGCGGCGACTGGGGCATCGCCGGCAACCCACTCAGCACGTCTGACGTGAGGGCGCTCGCCGCCGGACAACCCGTCGGCTGACACCCACTCCTCATGACAAAGGTGCCATGTACGACGTAATCGTGGTCGGCGCCCGATGCTCGGGGGCGTCGCTCGCGATGCTGCTGGCTCGAGACGGGCACCGTGTCGCGCTAGTTGATCGGGCGTCATTCCCGAGCGACACGATGTCGACCCACTTTCTCTGGCAACGGGGAGGAGCACGCCTGGCCGCGTGGGGGTTGCTCGAGCCGTTGCGGGAGTTGGGGTGTGTGCCAATCAACGCAATAAACCTCGACGTCGGTCCAGTGCGACTTCGCGGCACCGGACCCGCCGTCGGTGGTGTGTCGGAGACTTACTGCCCACGTCGCACCGTGCTCGACGCGCTGTTGGTCAAGGCGGCCACCGACGCTGGGGCCGAGTTGATCGAGGGCTACGTGGTCGACGAACTGGTGTGGTCCGAGGGACGCGTGGTGGGCGTGGAGGGTCACCAGCGAGGAGGGGCCACGACGACGTTACGGTCCCGAGTCGTCGTGGGTGCCGACGGTCTGCATTCGACCGTCGCACGAGCGACCGGCGCACTCGATTACCGCAGCCACCCGGCACTCACAGGCGTCCTCTACTCCTACTGGAGCGGACTGAGCGGTCTCGAGGCGTCGTTTCACGCTCGCCCGAACCGCCTGATACTGGTCTGGCCCACCAACGACGACCTCACCTGTATCTACGTCGCCTGGCCGCGATCCGAGTTCCCCCGAGTGCGCAGAGACGTCGAGCGCGAGTTCCGAGCCGCACTCGATCTCATCCCGGGCCTCGGCGAGGCCGTGGCGTCCGGCCAACGCGAGCAGCGCTTCACGGGTACCGACGACCTGCCCAACCTGTACCGGACCTCGGCGGGACCGGGGTGGGCCCTGGTCGGCGACGCCGGCCACCACAAGGACCCCTCGACGGGCATGGGCATGTCCGACGCGTTCGGGTCGGCGGAACTGCTGGCTGAAGCCATCGACGAGAGCCTCAGAGGGCGTCGAACCCTAGACAGTTCATTGTCCGACTATCAGACACAACGAGACGCGCTCACCGCGAACGGCTTCGCACTCACGTTGAGCACCGCCCGCCTTGCGCCGCTCACGTCGAGGTTCGAGGCGTTCTATCGCGCCGCCGAGGACCGACCCGAGCTCATCTCTCGGATCTTCGGAGTCATCGGTGGCTCACTTCCGATGGGCGAGCTCGTCGTGGATGTGGTGTCGTGAGGAGCGGGCCAAATGACTCCGTCCGAGTCAGGGCGGATCACAATCCACTCCGCAGGCGCTACCTGATGTGCACGCCCGAGATGGCGCGCGAGATGATGAGTCGCTGGATCTCGGAGGTCCCTTCGAAGATCGTGTAGATCTTGGAGTCCCGGTGCCATCGCTCGACCGGGTACTCGCGGATGTAGCCGTAGCCGCCGAGGATCTGGATCGCCTCCTCGGTCACCTTGACGGCCGTCTCGCCGGCGTAGAGCTTGGACATCGAGCCCTCGCCGTTGAGGAACGGCTTTCGCGTCGCGGCCATCCACGACGCGCGCCATATGAGTAGTCGCGCCGCGTCGATGTGCATCTTCATGTCGGCCAGTTTGAAGGCGATGGCCTGGTTGTCGATGATGGGGCGACCGAACTGCTTGCGCTCCTTGGCGTAGTCGAGCGAGAACTCGTAGGCCGCGCGCGCGATGCCCAGGGCCTGGGCGCCGACGGCCGGTCGACTGGCCTCGAAGGTCGCCATCGCGGCCTGGCTCTGCGAACGCTTCCCTTCGCGCGCGCGCGCGATCTTCTCGTCGAGCTTCTCCTTACCGCCGAGGAGACAGCGTCCCGGGATACGGCAGTCCTCGAGGACGACCTCGCCGGTGTGGCTCGCGCGGATGCCCATCTTCTTGAACTTCTGGCCGAGGCGGATGCCCTTGGTGCCGTCGGGGACGATGAACGACGCCTGGCCCCGGCTGCCGAGTTCCGGTTCGACGGAGGCGACGATGACGTGCAGGTTCGCGATGCCGCCGTTCGAGATCCAGGTCTTGGTGCCGTTGAGGACCCACTCGTCGTTCGCCTCGTCGTAGACCGCGCGTGTGCGCAGCGACGACACGTCGCTGCCGGCGTCGGGTTCGGACACGCCGAAGGCCGCGAGCTTGATGTCGTCGGGCGTCCCGTAGCACTGGGGCACCCACTCCATCACCTGTTCCGGCGTGCCGTTGGCGACGATCGCGGCGACCCCGAGCGACGTGGCCATGAGGGCCATGGTGAGACCGGCGTCGCCCCAGGCCAGCTCCTCGGTCGCGATCATCAACGAGAGCCCGGTCTTGTCGCTGAAGGCGTTCATCATGAAGTCGAGCGAGTAGATGCCGATCTTCGCCGCCTCCTGGATGAACTCCCAGGGCGTCTCTTCGCGCTCGTCCCACTCGGCGGCGATCGGGCGCATCTGGTTGACGGCGAAGCCGTGCACCCACTCCTGCATCGTCGTCTGGTCGTCGTTCAGTTCCATCGAGAATTCAGCCATGAGGTTCCTTCGTGGTCGTCGCCGTTACCCGTGAGTAACGTCCGTACTTTACGTGAGGTTGGCGCTACAAAAGAACAACCGCCGCCCGAAGGCGGCGGTTGTCCACTACTAGATGATTTGGTTAGTTCAAGACGACGCGCTTGGCGAGTGGTCCTCGATCGCCCGGCTCGATGTCAAACTCAACGGTCTGACCTTCGACGAGCGTCTTACGACCTTCTCCTTGAATCTCCGAGTAGTGCACAAAGACGTCGGGCTGGCCATCGACAGCGATGAATCCCCAACCCTTTTCGTCGTTGAACCACTTGACGGTTCCTACAGCCACTGTGGGCCTCCTTGTTTCTTTTGGGACCGATTTCACTGGTCCCGGAGGGAACCACAACGGCAACCTCAACGAGTAAGCCTACCGGAGAACGCTACGTCCTCCAAATATTTCTACGGGCGTCGAATCTGCGTGCCGGACGACGAGTCCTCGACGACCCAGCCCAATGTGACCAATTCGTTACGAAGTCGATCGGCCTCATCCCAGTCCTTCGCTTCACGAGCGTCGTCACGCCTCGCCACCAGGTCCGCGCTGGTCGGATCGACGTCGTCGCCCACCGAACGCAGTGCGAGGCCCAGGGCGCCAAAGAGCGCGTTCACGGCGTCGGCGAGGTCCCGGGCCCGCGGACCGTCACCGGCGTCCGCGGCCGAGTTCGCGGTGGCGAGCGCGTCGAAGAGCAGGGCGACCGCGAGCGGCGTGTTGAGGTCGTCGTCGAGCGCCGCGCCGACCTCCTCGAAGAGCGCCGCGCCGTCGCCCTCCCAGCGATGATCGGTGGCGACCTCGAGGGTCGCGCCGGCGAGCGCCGGCAGTTCGAAGCGCCGCGCGAAGGCGTCGAGGCGCGCGAGGGCCCGCTCGGCGTCGGCGATGGTCGCCGTCGTGACCTCGACGGGCGAGCGGTAGTGCGAGCGAAGGACGAGGAGCCGGTAGGCCCGCGGGTCCGAGGTCTCGGCGAGGTGCGTGAGCGACGTGAAGTTGCCGAGCGACTTGCTCATCTTCTCGTCACCGACCATCACCCAGCCGTTATGGCCCCAGTGGCGCGAGAAGGCCCGGCCCGCCGCGACGGCCTGGGCCCGTTCGTTCTCGTGGTGCGGGAACTTGAGGTCGAGACCGCCGGTGTGCAGGTCGAAACCCTCGCCGAGGAGCCCGAGGGACATCACCACGCACTCCGTGTGCCATCCGGGGCGCCCGTCGCCGAAGGGCGCGCGTCCAGCTCGGTTCGCCGGGCTTCGCGTTCTTCCACAGGGCGAAGTCCAGCGGTGAGCGCTTCTCGTCATTGGCCTCGACGCGCGCGCCCGCGCGCAGGCTGTCGAGGGGCTGCCCGGCGAGCAGCCCGTAGTCGGGGACGCGCGTGACGTCGAAGTAGACGCCGTCGTTGGTCAGGTAGGCCACGTCGTTCTCCAGGAACGAGGTGATCAGCTCGATCATCTCGGGGACGTAGTCCGTCGCGTGCGGTGACTCGTCGGGCCGCGCCACGCCGAGCAGGTCCATCGCCTCCCACCACGCGTCCTCGTAGGTGACGACGACCTCGGCGGTCGTGCGGTCCTCGAGCGCGGCGCGCGCGATGATCTTGTCGTCGATGTCGGTGATGTTGGAGACGTACGTGACCTCGAGGCCCCGGAACGTGAGCCACCGGCGCGCGACGTCCCAGACGAGCGTGAAACGGCCGTGGCCGAGGTGGGGCAGGTTGTCGACGGTCGGTCCGCACACGTACATCGAGACGCGACCGGCGTCGCGCAACGTGAGGTCGCGCACCTCACCGTCAACCGAGTCGTAGAGGCGAATCATTAATCTAAACTACGCCAACGATGCCAGACGCTCTCACCCCGACACCCGGTCACGTGCCCGAGAAGCCCACGGTCGACGGGCTCGAAGAGCGCTGGATGACGCACTGGGACAAAGAGCACGTCTACCGCTTCGATCGCGACGCCACGCGTGAGAGTGTCTACTCGATCGACACGCCGCCGCCCACCGTCTCGGGGACCCTGCACATCGGGCACGTCTTCAGCTACACCCATCCCGACGTCGTCGCGCGCTTCTGGCGCATGCGCGGCAAGGACGTCTTCTATCCGATGGGCTGGGACGACAACGGACTGCCGACCGAGCGTCGCGTCGAGAACTTCTACGGCGTGCGCTGTGACCCCTCGCTCCCCTACGACCCCAAGTACCGAGCGCCCGAGAAGCCCGGGAAGGACAAGGTCCCCGTCTCGCGCAAGAACTTCGTCGAACTCTGCCTCGAACTCACCGCGAGGGACGAAGAGGCGTTCAAGGAGCTGTGGCGGCGCCATCGGCGTCAGCGTCGACTGGAGCTTCGAGTACTCGACCATCTCCAAAGAGGCCCAGGCGATCAGCCAGCGCGCCTTCCTGCAGATGCTGACGCGCGAAGAGGTCTACTCCGCCGAGGCGCCGACGCTCTGGGACATCGACTTTCGAACCGCCGTCTCCCAGGCCGAACTCGAGGACCGCGAACGGCCCGGCGCCTATCACCGCCTCGCCTTCGACCGCGCCGACAACGCCGGCACCGTCGACGTCGACACGACGCGCCCGGAACTGCTCGCCAGCTGCGTCGCGCTCGTCGCGCACCCGGACGACGAGCGCTACCGACCGCTGCTCGGCTCGCTCGTCGTCACGCCGCTCTTCGGCGTCGAGGTGCCGATCCTCGCCCACGAACTGGCCGATCCCGAAAAGGGCACCGGCATCGCGATGATCTGCACCTTCGGCGACACGACCGACGTGGTGTGGTGGCGCGAGCTGAACCTGCCGACGAGGGCGCTGATCGGACGTGACGGTCGCTTCCTGGCGGCCGACTTCTTCGACGAGAGCTGGTCGGTGCGCGACGCCGAACTCGCCCAGGAGCTCTACGACCGCGAAGTGCTCAACAAGACGGTCAACCAGGCGCGCGCGGCCGTCGTCGACGCACTGCGCTCGACCGGCGCCCTGATCGGCGACGTGCGCGAGATCACGCACCCCGTCAAGTTCTACGAGAAGGGCGAGCGACCGCTCGAGATCGTGACGTCGCGTCAGTGGTTCGTGCGCACCCTCGAACGCCGCGACGAGCTCCTGGCCCGCGGCGAGGAGTTGCGCTGGCACCCCGAGTACATGCGCCACCGCTACCGCTCGTGGGTCGAGGGCCTCAACGTCGACTGGAACATCTCGCGCCAGCGGTTCTTCGGCGTGCCCTTCCCCGCGTGGTATCCCGTGGACGAGCACGGCGAGGTCAGCTTCGACCACCTGATCACTGCCGACGAGGAGCGGCTCCCGGTCGATCCCTCGAGTGACGTCCCCGCCGGCTACCGCGAGGAGCAGCGCGGACAGCCGGGGGGCTTCGTCGGCGACCCCGACGTCATGGACACCTGGGCCACGAGCTCGCTCTCGCCCCAGATCGGCGGGCGCTGGGGTACCGAGCTCTTCCAGCGGGTCTTCCCCATGGACCTCCGGCCCCAGGCCCACGACATCATCCGCACGTGGCTCTTCTCGACGATCGTGCGCAGCCAATTCCAGTTCGACTCCCTGCCCTTCAGCGACGCCCTGATCTCGGGGTTCATCCTGGACCCCGATCGCAAGAAGATGAGCAAGTCCATCGGCAACTCCGTGACGCCCCTGCCGCTCGTCGCCCAGTACGGCGCCGACGCCCTGCGCTACTGGGCCGCGGGCGGGCGCCCCGGCTCCGATACCACCTTTGACGAGGGGCAACTGAAGATCGGGCGACGCCTCGCGATCAAGATCCTCAACGCCTCGAAGTTCGTGCTCGGTCGACTCGACGACGAGATCCCGGGGCCGTCCGACGTCACCGCGCCGCTCGACCTCGACCTACTCGCGATGCTGTGCCAAGCTGATCACCGCGACGACCGACGACTTCGAGAACTACGACTACGCCCGCGCCCTCGAGCGCTCCGAGAGCTTCTTCTGGTCGTTCTGTGACGACTACGTCGAGTTGGTCAAGGTCCGCGCGTACGGGGAACGAGACGACGCCGCGACGAAGTCCGCGCGCGCCACGCTCGCCATCACGCTCTCGGTCCTCCAGCGACTGTTCGCGCCCATCATGCCCTTCGTGACCGAAGAGGTCTGGCGATGGTGGCACGTGCACTCGGTCCACGCCGCGCCGTGGCCGACGTTGAAGGAACTGCCGACGCTCGAGGTCATCGGCGCCGGTTCGACCTACGCACCGGTGTGCGAGGTGCTCGAGGCCATCCGCCGCGAGAAGAGCTCGGCGAAGGTCTCCCAGCGCGCGGAGGTCGCGTCGGTCACGGTGCGCGCGCCGGCCGAGTTCCTCGCGGCGGTGACGTTGTGCGAAGAGGACCTCAAGGCGGCCGGCGGCGTCGCGACGTTGATCACGCGCGAGGAAACTGAACTTTTGGTAGAGGTCGTTCTCGCCGAGCGTTGATCCGTCGAGTTCGTCAAACGCAGTGCGGCGTTGCCTTCGTGCGGCGAGACGTTCGCGTGCGAGATTTGTGATTGACCTGGTTCGGGTCCCTTTAAGTTCGACCAGGGAGGTGCGATTGTGAACAACGCCCTAGGGAATGCGGTACAGCGTCGAGTGCGACCGGGAGCGATCGGATTGATGCTCGTCGCGTTGGTCGGCGTGCAACTGATCGGTGTGCTGCCCTCGTCGGCGAGCACCGTCACCAACCCCGCCCTCGCGAAGGTCGACGCCACCACCGGCCGGTTCCTCACGGCGATCTCCCTGGACGGTGGCATCCTCACGGTTCGACCAGCGCCGTCCAACGCCGCCACCCAGCAGGGCATCGGCGCGGTGACCGCCAAGATCTGGGCTTCGGCGCAGCTCTCCGGTTTCACCCACGAAACGCTCGGCTGGGGCTACGTGACGATGAAGGGCAATCCCAAGGGCGAGGACGCGGTGACGAACCTGCTCGGGTGGGTCGGCTTCGCCAACGGCAACACGTCCGGTGCGTGCACCAAGACCGGCGGCAAGTTCCGCTCCAACGGCCAAGCCGCGGTCTTCCTCGGTGACGCCAACTTCTCCCAGGCCGTCTCCTACGTGCCGGCCGGGTGCGGCTTCCCTGATCGCACTGGCTATCGGGTGCCGGATGAGGTCGTATCCGAACCCTGGGTCAAGGTCGGCACCGCTACCGCGAACGGCGGCGTGAAGTTCCGAACGCAAAGCGGGCTCTGCGGCGCCATCGAAGGCAGCACGCGCGCGCGCGGGACCGGAGCCCTCGAAGTGCTTCTGTACTCACAGCGCCCCGACTGGTCGGCGACAAACTGCGCGGCCGAGATCCTCTCGATCACGTTGCCGATCGCCAAGACCGCGGCCAAGGCCAACGCGTTCCGATTCCTCCATGGTCGCACCGGTCCGGTCCGCCAAGTCGTGAACGCAGGATAAACGACACCCGATCGCAATCACTGGCGAGGCCAGCGAGTCAGCTGAGCACTTCGCCCGTGTCGACGCTTCGAACGACGACGCGGTCCTCGGTCACGTCGTAGATCGCGAACTGGTCCCACGTGCGCGCGAGGTCCCGGGCGAACTCGACGCTCTGTTCGAGCAGCGCGAAGCCCTCTTCGGCGGGCCACGCGCCGGTCGGATCGCGTCCCATCGAATGGTGCAGTCGCACGCCCCGGCGTCGTAGCTCGTCGTGCAGGGCGCGACGACGCTCGGCGTTCACCTCGGCGCGCAGGGCGTTGCTGAAGGGATTGTCCGACGTCAGCACGGTGAAGGGCCCGAGTTCTCGGGCCGCGTCCCTCGCGCCCAACCACTCGCCGTTCGTGACCTTCACGACCAGTTCCGTCGGCGGCACCTGGTAGCTCTTCACCAGCGCCGGCGTCAGTCGTGGGCGCTGCACGACCGACCCGGCGAAGGCGACCGCGGCGCGCGTCGTGGCCGACGTGCGCGGACTCGCCGAGATGTCAAAGGCGTGCTGCGTGAACGGCAGCTCCACGTAGTAGATCGGCGCGCGCGCGGTGGCGCGGAACTTCGCCACGAAGTCGCGCGCCACCTGGACGTCGACCAACGTGTCGTTGCGACCCTGGACGACAAAGAACGGCGGGGCGTCGGCCCCGATGCGGTCATAGGGCGACATGGCCCGATAGAGCGGCTCGTTGTCCTCGAAGGGGACCTGCACGATGCGGCGCTCGAGCAGGACGCGCAGACCCCGTCCCAGCCCGCGCCAGTGGGACTCGTCACCGACCATCTCCAGCACGCCGTAGAACGGCATGGCGCCGCGCACCGACCAATCGGTCACGTCGCTCATGTCCTTCGGCCGCCAGGTCGGGTCGTTCGCGCTCAATGCGACGAGGGCCGCGAGCTGGCCCCCGGCCGAGCCGCCGGAGATGACCACGCGCGCCGGGTCGCCGCCGTAGGTCGCGATGTTCTTCTTCACCCAGCCGAGTGCGCGCGTGACGTCGACGACCTGGGCCGGCCACGGGTGGCGCGGCGCGAGGCGGTAGTTCGGGACCACGGCGATCCAGCCGCGTCGCACGAACTCGTGCAGCATCGGACGGCCCTGCTCTCGCTTGTCGCCCATCGTCCACGAGCCGCCGTGGACGTAGAGCACGACCGGGGCGTGCAACGGCGTCGTCGACATGCGCCAGACGTCGAGTCGTTGACGCGGGAGCGTCCCGTACGGGACGTTCTTCACCAACTGCATGTCGCGGGGATGGAACGGGAACTGCATCGCGGTCCGCCACCACGAGCCGAAGGCGTCGTCTCGGGCGCGCGGGACCTTGAGGGGCGCGACGGGCGCACTCGCCATCGAACGGCGAACGATGCGTCGCGAGTAGAAGACGATGAAGACCAGCGCCAGGTTCTCCACGAGTACGACGAACGCCAGGACGAACACGAGCAGGGACAGCCACGCCGCGCTCGGCCACCCCCACCACGCCAGCAGCCCCAACAGCGCCGCTTGCGTGACGATGGCCTGGACCGGCAGCTCGCCGGCCGCCCAGCCCACGGGATAGGCGAGGATCGCCGAGAGGCCGCGCCGCCCGGGTCGCAGCGCGGTCGCCGCCGAGAGCGCGAGGAACGCGCTCACCAGCGCGACGAAATAGGCCATCCGTCCAGTCTGCCGGTTCGTCGCCGCGACGTGTCGCAGTACGTAGGCTGTGTGCCATGTCGACCTGGCCCCCGTCGCTGGAGAAGTTGCGCGGCACCATCGGCGTGTGGACCTGGACGCACGAGACGTTGAGCGCGGAGCGCAGCGGTGACGTCGCGGCCGAACTCGAGTCGCTCGGCTACGCCGCCTTGTGGACGCCCGAGGCGTGGGGTCGCGAGGCCTTCACGAACGCCGGCCTGATGCTGCGCGCCACGTCCTCGTTGATCGTCGCGACCGGCATCGCCAACATCTGGGCGCGCGACGCCGTGAGCGCCTCCAACGCCGCCAAGACGCTGAACGCCGCCTACGACGGCCGCTTCGTCCTGGGACTCGGCGTGAGCCACCGCCCGCTGGTCGAGGGCCTGCGGGGACACGAGTACGCGACGCCGGTCGAGGCGATGCGCGCGTACCTCAGCGCCATGGACGCCGCCCCGATGTTGGCGCCCGAGGGCGAGGTGCGCGCCGCCAAGGTCATCGCCGCGCTCGGACCGAAGATGCTCGAGGTCGGCGCGACGCTCGCCGACGGCGTCCATCCGTACCTGGTGACGGCGGAGCACACGGCGCGGGCGCGGGCGGCCGTCGGCGACAAGTTCGTCGGCGTCGAGCAGGCCGTGGTCCTGGGACAGAGCCGTGAGGAGTTCTTGAACCGGGCGCACGCCCACCTCGGCATCTACACCGGCCTCGACAACTACCGCAACAGCTGGCGCCGCCTCGGCTTCGGCGACGAGGACTTCGTGCGCGGTGGATCGGAACGACTGTGCGACGCGTTGGTCGTCCACGGCGACGAGGGACGCCGTGCTCGAGAGCGTCAACGAACACCGTGCGGCCGGGGCCGATCACGTCTGCCTGCAGGTGCTCGGTGACGAGAACCTCGCTCCCCCGTTCGACGAGTGGCGTCGCCTCGGCGCGATACTCGCTGGCTGATCCGCCCTAGCGCTCGTCGCCCCCGGGTCCGAAGACGATCACGCCGCGGTCGCGCGAGCCCGACGATCCTCGCAGCAGTCGAACGAATGAGCCCACGAGGAAGAGCGTGACGAACTCCAGCCCGCCGATAAGCACCCAGCCGATCGTCACCCAGAAAAGTCCGACGGCGAGTCCCTTCAAGAAGCCGTCGCGGACCATCGCCGCGACCCACAGCGGCACCCAGGCGAACATCCAACTCACGAACGGCGCCACGAACGACGCGGCGACGCGGCGACGAAGACCCAGGTAGACCCCGAAGACCGCGGTCGCGATGAATCCGACCCACAGCGCGTCGTGGTGCGCGCCGTGGCGCGCCTCCACCATGAAGATGACCACGGTCATCACGATCGCCCAGACGATCATCGGCGCCGTCACGTTTCCGCGGGCCCGGTTCTTGACTTGGATGAAGACCGCGCTCATTACCCCAATTTAGTCACGGACCCCGGAGACGTCACCGTTTCTTTGACGGTACGCTGAACCGGTGACCTTGGGCGTCCTCGCACTTCTTGGCTCGGGCGAGACCGCGCCCAGCATGACCAAGGTGCACCGCCAGCTGCTCAAACGCGTCGATCCCGTTCGCGCGGTCTCGCTCGATACGGCCTACGGCTTCCAGGCCAACGTGCCCCAGATGACCGAGAAGATCGTGGAGTACTTCACCACGTCGCTACGGGTGCCGATCGCGCCGCTGCACTTCACGTTGTTCGAAGGGACGAGCGAGGTCGAGCGCGCGGCGTTCCGCCAGGACGTACGCGCCGCCAACTACGTCTTCGCCGGACCCGGGTCGCCGAGCTACGCGCTCCACCAGTGGGCGCCACTGGACCTGGCCGAGGACCTTCGAGGGACGCTCCAGGCCGGTGGCGTGCTGTGCTTCGCGTCCGCCGCCGCGCTCACGCTCGGCGCGTTCACCGTCCCGGTCTACGAGATCTACAAAGTGGGCACCGCGTCGCATTGGCTGCACGGCCTCGACGTCCTGTCGATGGCCGGCATTCGAGGCGCCATCATTCCGCACTACAACAACGCCGAAGGGGGCAACTACGACACCCGCTTCTGCTACATGGGCGAGGACCGGCTCGTCCAACTCGAGCGCCAGCTCCCCGACGAGGTCGGCATCCTCGGCGTCGACGAGCACACAGCCGGCATCCTCGACCTCGAACAACAGAGTCTCACGGTCATGGGCAAGGGCGGCGTCTACTGGCGTCGAAGCGGAGAGACCCGCACCTTCGAGAGTGGTTCGGTGACCCCCTTGAGTGAGATCCAATCGTTTCAACCCGAGAGCGTGGAGATCACGTCGTCGTCGCCTCACGTGGAGAGCGACATTGACGTCCTCGTCGCGCTCGCGCAGCAGGGCGGTCCGGAATCGATCGACGCCATCGCTCGGCTCGCGAGGATGGCGAGCTCGGGCGGAAGCGGTCGGATCGATCCGTCGGACCTCGTCAATGGACTGTTGGCGCTTCGCGTGAACGCCCGCGACGCCAAGGACTTCTCACTCGCCGATCGCATTCGAGACGTCCTCGTGACGTCGGGCATCGAAGTGATGGACACGCCCGACGGCTCCACCTGGTCGATCAAGTAGTCCGTCGCGCCCCGGCGACTCGCTTCGTCGTCGACCACCCGCCGCGGGACATGAAGAGACCCCCTCCTTTCGGAGGGGGTCTCTTCAATTCAACTTCGAAAAGGACTACTTAACTTCGCTGTACCTCACACTCGTCTGCTCACCATTCGCGAAGCGGATGATGAAGGTGTGAACGCCCTTCGGAGTCGTGGACTTCGTCGTGACCTTGAGGGTCAGCAACTTGCCACTGTCCTTGACCACGTGAACCGTCGTACCCTTAGCGTTGCTAGTGATCTTCGGCTGACCGTAGAAGTGCGTACCGGAGATGGTGACCGTGGTGGTCCTACCGGTGTGCACGACGCCGTTCACACGTGTTGCCTTCGGAGTGGGCGTCACCGTGTTGGGGTTCGGTCCACCGTTGAGCGGGAAGGTACCTGAGCCACCGTCGGGGTTGGTCAACGTGATCGTGCTCGACGTGCCAGAGGTGGCGTTCGAGTCAGTGGTCACGAGCAACGTAACGGTGGTCGGGGTTGAGGCGACGGCCAGGACGGTGTAGTCCGGGTTGGCGCTCGAGGCGGTGATACCCGACTCGAAGCCGGTGCCGTTGATGGTGATCTCGGCGTTGGACGTGAACGTCGGTACGTAGTACGTACCCGTCACGGCCGGGACCGGGTTGACGGTGATGTCATTCTGCACCGTCACCGAGCCGCCACCAACAGGGTTGGTGACAACGAGGCCATCAAGGATCGGCGTGCTGCCGGAGAAGCTCACCGGGGTGACGGGAACCGTGATCGTGTCACACGTGTCCAGCGTTCCAGGTACCGCCGTGAAGCCGGTGCACTTGTCGGCCGGGTTAGTCGACTGTGAGACGACGGCCGTACCGAAGGTGTCGATACCCGCGACAGCGCCCGTGACGACCGCACCAGCGACGAAGCCGGAACCGGTGATCTTGATCGTCGCGGCCTGGCCATCAAGGATTGCCTTGGGTGTGCCAACGCTGGGCGTCGTGATCGTCGGAGCGGCCTCGATGTTGAAGAGGTCGGTGTAGGTCGTCGAGCCGCCATTGGCGTTCGTGACCGTCGCTGACTCTCCGCCAACCGTGGCGGTCGTCGGAACGGTGAGCGTACCGAAGATGCCGTTCGGCGTGACCGAGGTCACCGTCGCGGTGCCAGCGGTGCCGCCAGCCGTCGTGCTCGCCAACGTCACCGTCGCCGAAGCCAGGAAGCCGGTTCCGATGATGTGGAACGGCACGGCCGTTGATCCAGCCGCAACGTCTTCAGCCGTCGGGCCAGGCGTCTTGTAGTAGTTGCTCAAGACGGAGCCGGTGACGATGTAGTCGGTGACCGGGTCGGCCTGAACTGTGACGGACGGAGTGCTCGCTTCGGAGGTGGCCGTACCGAAGGTGAACACCACAGTGTCACCGGCGGGGATGGCCGTGCCGTACGCGGTGATCGTCGCGGACGTCGCGGAGACTTGCGTCGCCGTGCAGCCAGCGCCAGCCGTGGAGACACCAAGCGGCGTCGTGACCTCGTCTGAGCAGACTTCCGCACCGCTGGTCGCGAACAAGGTACCGGTCGCCGTGATGGTCGGGTCAGTGCCGGCGGGGATAACCGTCGGGCTGACGCTCGTCACCGTGGGCTGACCGGAGACCGTGAAGGCTCCCGCAAGCGTGGCTGCGCCGAAGTTCGGAACGTTCGCGCCACCAGCACCGACATCAAAGGTGCCGGCGTCGGTCAACGTGATCGAGTCCGTGCCGTTCAACATGGTCGGGCCAGGAAGGATCTCAACCGTGGCGGTGGTCGACGTGTCGGTGGGCTCTACGAGCGTGGTGCAGGTCACGGCCGGGTCGGACGTGGTGCAGACCATGTTCGTGTCCGGGCTGTTGACCGGACCGCTACCAATCACGAAGTTCGTGCCCGTGACACCGACCGTGAATCCAGCCGAGCCAGCGGTCAGGTTGCCGACCGTCGTCACTGCGCTGATCGTCGGTCCAGCGACGATCGCGATCGTACCTGCGTACGTCTCAAGACCGTCAGTGAAGGAGATCGGAACGCCCGTGATCGGGGCAGTGCCAGCCGCGACGCTGATCGTCGTCGTGATGTTCGTACCGGTGTCGTTGGTGATCGGACCGAAGGTGACGGCCGAGTTCGATCGAAGAACCCGTCCAGTCGGCCGGAGCCGAACCGTCGGTCGCCTGACTCAGCGTCAGGTTGATCGTCGCGCCATTCGCGCCAGCACCAACAGAGTTCGTGGTGCCGAACGGAGCAACGCCCGGGTCACCAGCGGTCGCGTTGGCGGTCGCCAGCTGCGTGCTCGAGATCGAGCCACCCGTGGTGAAGGCGAAGAACGTCGGGTCGACTTCGACCGCGCCAGCACCGTTGAGGATCGTCGCCTGCACGCGGTCGTTGATCGACTGCGGGTCAGAGTTGTCGACGATCTCGGCTCCGACGGTCGCCGCGCCACCAGTGTGGTTGTCGGCGAGCGCCGGGGTGATGCCGACGACGTCCGTCGTGGCGTTGACCGAGGTAACGGTCACGGTCTCAGGCGTCAGGTAGAACGCGTCCGGCTCGATCGTCAGCGAGTCGCCGACGGCGATGTTGGGATCGCCGGCAACGGAGCTGTTGACTACCGAGCTCAGCGTGATCGCGTTCTGGCCAGGAGCGGCCGAAACCGTCAGGTGGTCACCAGTGTCGCCAGAGCGAACCTTGGGAACCGTGACGTTCAACGTCGCCGAGTTGCCGTTGACAACGGTGATGGTGCCAGTGACACCGTCGTTGTCAGCAACATTGCCCGTCGTGAAGCTCTGGAAGCTCACGGCCGCACCAGTGGTGAAGCCGAAGCCCGGCAGGTAGGCGCTGATCGAGTAGGTGCCCGGGTCGAGCGTCGCCAGGTTGGCGCCGGTACCCGTCGCTGAGTAGTTGTAGAAGGGGTACGTGGTGACCGGGTTCGTCGGCGTGCCGTATTCGACAAGCACGGGCGTCGAGGTCTCGGTGTTCGTACCGTTGTTGATCGTCAGCGTGTTCGTGACACCAGCGAGCGACGCCGGGAACGGGAACTCGACGGTCACGCCAGCCAAGTGGGCGAATGCCGCGCCACCAGCGGTCGTGATCGTGAAGGTGTTACCAGCGAGCGTGCCCGCGAGCTTCTCCGTCGACTTGCCGTCGATGATGGTCGCCGTCGTCGCGCCGTTCGTGACACCCGAGGCGTCCGTGACGGTGAATGACGTGGCGGCCGCAGCGATCGCCGCGGTCGTGGTCGAGGTGGCGTAGCGCGGAACCTGGACGAGGATCGTCGCGGTGTTGGTCGAGTCGACCGAGGTCACCTTGCCAACCAGCGATTCACTCACGTTGGTCACGCCAGCCTGCTTCACGCCAACGGTCGCGCCGGTCGTGATGGGGAAGGTCGTGGTGCCCTGCACCTGGATGACTGACGCCGTTCCGGGAGCCAGGAAGCCGTGGACCGCACCGAGTGCCGGAGCGACCGGTGCAGCGGGACCAGCGGCCGTACTCGTCGGCGGCTGTCCGATGCCGATCAAGCCGGTGCCCGAAACGTTCGAGGTGTCCGGGTTGACGACGGTCACGTTGAGCTCGCCGTCAATCGCGGCGGTACCGACGGTGATTTGAGCGGTCAACGTTGTGCTGTTCACGAAGGTGGGGTCAGCAACGGTGACGGCCGCGTCAGCCGGGTTCGGCGTGATGGTCAAGATGGCACCCAACTCGAAGCCGGTACCACTAATGGTGACCGTCTGAGTCGAAGGGTTGACGAGAGGAATGCCGAGTTCGTTGGGAGTTACGCTCGTGATCGACACGACCGTCGGTGCGCCGTTCACGGTGTAGGAAACGGACGTCTGGCCGAGCGCGCCGGTCGGCCACGTCGACGTGATGAGGATCGTGTACGCGGCGGGCGTCGTACCAGCGGGCTGGTGAACGTTGAATGACAGCGTCGTACCCGAGTTGCTCAACGTCGTCGAAGCGATCGTCGGCGCAACGTCACCGGCAATCGGCTCAACTGAGACCGTTGAGTTGTTGAGGAACGTACCCGTCACGCTTACCGTGGAGTCCGCGCCACCGACGGTGCCGGAGTTGCCAGCGACCGTCGCAACCGTAGGTCCGTTGTCGACGCCAAGGCCCACAGCGAAGGTCGCCGTGCCGTTGTCGTCGGTCAAGGTGACCGGGTAGAAGCCGGGAGTCGTCGCACCAGTGGTGTCGATGTCAGCAGTGACCACGCTCGTGCTGGTCTCGGCGACGTTCGTGAACGTCACGCCAGGAGCGGTCGTGGTGAGCGTTACCGCACCACCTACGGCCTGGTCATTGGCGAAGTTCGCGCCTTCGGCGACGAAATTGCCAGCGAAACCCTGGCCAACGATCGCGTAGCCACTCGCGCACGTCGGATTAGCGGCCGTTGTCGCGTTGGTGCAGACAAGAGTCGGGGCGGTGGTAGCTGCGCTCGCAGTACCAGACATGGCCATTGCTGGCAAAGCAGCGGCGACCATGACAGCGCCGACAGCAAATGTCTTCACTAATGGTCGAGATATCCGTCGCAAAGTATTCATTAAGAATCCTTCCTTCGTAGCGGCGTTCGTTTTCACTTCACTCCATTCACAGGGGCCGACTCCCATCGACCTAATTATTTTGAGGTAATGCGGCACAGCAGAATATGACATGAGGCGGACGCCCCGTGACAATCCACGGCCGCTTCCTCTGCAGTCAGTATAGAGAACCCCAAAGGCCCGGGGCGAATACTGAAATGTATTCTTCATCAGGCAAAGTTCAACCAATCTCTTACTTGAGACTTCTCGAAATACCTGATTAGAGGTAGGAAATGAGAGGGGGGGTTGCGTGCATGTTGTGGAAAAGTCCAACGGCTGAAAAACGTCACAGAGTCGTAACTCCCTTATTTGTCCCGAAGTTGATACGTGGACGCGCGCAGTTAACTCTGTGAGACGCACGAAACGTCGCGAACATCACGCCCGCGAAAAGATCATTCGTCGACGCGGATCGAGCACACCCGACGCTCGCCTTCGACGTCCCCGTGTCGATGTCACAGAATCAACACACCTCTCTCGTCGTGACGTTGTTTCGGTGACGAAGCGAGGACGCTGGCCGCCGTCACTCGATCACCGCGTTCGACGCACGGGCGCTCCGATCGTGCGGCGACGCTCGTTCGACTCCATGACGCGATTGGTATTCGCGCCTATATATACGTCATATACGTCTGAAGCTCGGGTTCGGTGCGGACGTGCGCCCCGACAGCGTGCTCTTGGAACTATTGATTTATCAGGATTTTTGCAGACAGTCCTACGCGACGGCGCAACGATTCGGACCCAACTCGAGCTGCGCCGAATCCTGACCCACGTTCTCTCGTCCGGCGTTGATCGCCACGATGTGCTGATAGTTCGGTGGTCGATCTTTCACGTTGGCCACGGCCCACGCGACGAACTCCGACTCTTTGAGGGCCAGCGCCGGCAACGTGGTCCTGAGTTCGCCGAGTCGTCGCGCGACGAATTGATTCGCCGTCACGTCCACGACGGCGCCGTAGTGCGCCGGGAAGACCATGATGTCGTCACCGAGTGGCAGCACGCGTTCGTGCACGCTCCGGTAGAGGTTGTGGGCGAAGGACTCGGCCTGATCGGCGAGGTCCGGTCGACCGACACTCTCCAGGAACACGGTGTCACCGGTGAAGACGGCCGAGTGCCCGAGGAGGTACATCGTCGAGCCCTCGGTGTGACCGGGCACGCTGACCGCCGAGACGGTCAACTCCACTCCGGGCGCCAGGGCGACGTTGCGACCGTCGCTGAGCGGCTCGAAGTCGAACGTGAAGTCGTCCGAGGGATTCAGCCACAGGTGGGCGCCCGTCGCGGCGACCAGGTCTCGCGCGCCGCTGAGGTGATCGGCGTGAAGGTGCGTATCGAGCACGTGCGTGATCGACCAGCCGTGCGCGGCGGCGGCGGCCCGGTACTGCTCGATCTCGAGTGAGGGGTCGATCACGACGCAGTTCTCCCCCGCGCCGACCAGGTACGACAGACATCCCTTCCCTCGACGCCGAAACTGCACCACGGTTGCGCCACCGAAGGACCCTTCGACGGTGTCGTAGGTGGAAGCCCACGCGCCCATGCCGCCCTCGAGGACGTCACTGGCGATGTCGTGGCGGGCCAGGATCTCGGCGCCCTGTCGCGCCCGCGCGCCCATCGCGCAGATGACCACCAGGTGCTGATCACGCGGGACCTCGTCGAGTCGCTGCTCGAGCGCGGCGAGCGGGATGTTGTGGACGCCGGGAATCTGCCAGTCGGCGACCTCGTCGGCGTCGCGCACGTCCAACAGGTACGGGCACTCGTCGGTGTCGAGGAGCGGGAGCAGCTCGTACGTCGAGAACGTGGAGATCAAATCATCGCGAGCCACGGCGAAAGTCTACGAGTAGATTCGCTGCACTGGCGCTACGCCGTAACGAAGGACTGGTCATGGTCGATACCCGAAACGTCAACGTCGCCGAGGCGCTGCAACTGGTCCAGGACGGCGCGCTCCTGTTGGACGTCCGAGAGGACAACGAATGGGAGTCGGGTCGCGCCGCCGCCGCGCTGCACGTCGCGCTCAACGACGTACCTGACCACCTGGAGGAGCTCCCGAGTGACCGCCTGATCGTGTGCGTCTGTCGCTCCGGGGCGAGGTCGGGCCGCGCCGCGAAGTTCCTCGTCGAACAGGGTCGCGACGCCGTCAACCTCGAGGGCGGCATGCTGGCCTGGAGCGCCGAGGGCGAGCCGATCGTCGGTGACGTCGGCGAGCCGACGATCATCTAGGCGACCGCGGTGCCGCGTTCGATCGGGCCGCTCCACCGACTGTCGGCCGCCGTGCGAGAGGGCCGACTGAGCGCGTCGACCCTGGTGGTGACCTCTATCCAACGCCTCGAGGCCGCCAATCCCGTGCTGAACGTCCTGGCCGAGTCGGCCTTTGACGAAGCGCTCGCGGCCGCGGCCGCCTTGGACCGCGATGGACCTCCCTCGGGCGCGCTGGCCGGCATCCCAACCCTGATCAAGGACCTCGAGGACTGGCGTGGTCACCCCACGCGCAAGGGCTCGTTGGCCCTGCGCGACGCCGCGCCGGCCACGTCCAACGGCGTCGTCCCGCAGCGCCTGCTCGAGGCCGGCGCGGTCATCGTCGGCAAGTCGACCCTGCCCGAGTTCGCCATCGAGGGCTACACCGCCAACCTCTTGACCGGGGTGACCCGCAACCCGTGGAACCCGGAACTCTCCACCGGCGGCTCGAGCGGCGGCTCGGCGGCGGCCGTCGCAGCGGGGCTCGTCGGAGTGGCGAGCGCCACGGACGGCGGTGGGTCGATTCGGATCCCGGCGTCGTTCTGCGGCCTGGTCGGTCTCAAGCCGACCAACGGACTCATCGGCCGTTGGCCGGCCCCGGACTGGATCGACTACTCGACCGACGGTCCCTTCGCGACCTCGAGCGACGACCTGCGTCTCCTCGTGGACGTGATGGCCGGCCCGGTCGCCGGCGACCCGACGGCGCCAACGCGCGCGTTCCTCTCGCAGATGGCCCGACTCGAGGGGCGCACGATGCAGCTCGTCGCGGCGGAGCGCACGTCGCCCTTCGGCCCGCTGCCGAGCGGCGTCGACACGGCGTTCCACGACGCGGTCGACGCCTTCGCCGACGTGCTCGGGACGCCGGTCACGTGGCGTGAGGCCGAGGGGTTCTTCGTCGACGGCGATCCGGACCTCGACTGGTTCACGGTCACGACCGCCGAGCACGTGAGCGCGTTAGGGCGTGCGTGGGTCGAAGAGCACATGGAGGAGTTCCACGTCTCCACGCGCGAGTTCCTGTCGACCGGTCTCGGCGTCTCGGCCGAGGAGTACCTCGACGCCCGTCGCCGTCGATACCACTACGTGCGAACCATGGACGAACTCCTCGGCGAGAACGGGTTGCTGCTGACGCCCACCTTGGCGAGCGCGGGCTGTCTCGCGGACGGGCGACTCGATCCGGACAGCGACGTCCACGGTTTACCGCCCGAGGTCTATTCGACCGCCGTGCAGAACGTGACGGGTAATCCGGCGCTCACGATCCCCTTCGGGATGCTGCCGACCGGTCTGCCGTTCGGCCTGCAGGTGACAGGTCCGCACTACGCCGACTACCTCTTGCTCGACGTCGCCGACCTCGTGCAAGAGGCTCACCCCTGGGCGAGCAACGCGCCCGGCTACGAATCGCTCGCGTCGGTCCTCGACGCCTGAGCGAGGCATCGTCTCGGGCGGACGAGCTACGAGACCCTGGGACATGGAGGACCGACCGCATTAGTCGGTGATTTGGGCGGATTGTGGACCTTTTTTGACCTCACTCACCGAGAATTGACCGAGATTTTCAAGGGCAAAGCCAGTGTCGAGGATTCGTGTAAAACTCGTGAGCGCACGATCACGTCTTCAAAGTATCGGACGAGCCCCCACGACTCACCAACCTGGAGAGAGATTTGCGACCACGCCTGAACGTCCTTCGATCAGCGGGAGTGCTGCTCACCGGCCTCCTCATGGTCGGTGCCGTCGCGACCCCCGTCGGCGCGGCGGGCATCCTCCCGCCCAACAACCCCGCCACCAATCTGGTCCCTTCGCCGAACTTCCTCTCCAGCGGCCTGTGTCACGTGACCTCGATCGTGGCGCCGTGCACGAACCCCTGCGTGCGACTCTCGGGACCACGTTCGCACCTGCAGCCGGTCTTCCCGAGTTACAGCGGCACGCCGTCGTGCACGCAGTTCGTGCTGCGCGCGCTCAACGGCGCGCGCGCCAGCGAGGGGCTGCCCGCGATCGCGTTGCCGTCCAACTGGTTCCACCTGAAACCCCAGGAACAGATCTTCGTGATCGTGGACCTTGAACGGACCTCGCGCGGTCTGCCGCCGTACCTGGGACTCAATCGCCAACTCCACGCCGCCGCGCAGAGCGCCGCGGCGCACGAGACGGACCCCGGCTACGCGCCGGGCTTTCGCGCCGGCCTCGACCCCGAAGGCGTCCGCGGCATGGGCAGCACCCTCGCCGTCGGGTACACGACGCTGGAGGCCGACTACGTCTGGATGTACGAGGACGGGTGGGGTGGCAACTCCTCACCGACACCGAATCTCGCGTGCACGTCGGCCGCGGCGCTCGGTTGTTGGGGTCACCGCGACCAACTGCTCGGCTATGACGGGACCTACAACTACGGCGTGGGGCTCCACTGCACCACGTGCGAGATGGGCACCGGATTCGCCGTCGTGCGCGGCACCGGCTCGTTCACCAGCCTGATCGAACTTCCCGCCGGTTCGCCGCCGCCGATGTACTTCACGTGGGCGAAGGACGTCGTCCCGTACCTCGCCACGTCGGAAGCCAACGCAGGCTGACGCCGCCCGAATGGCCTTCCAAAAGCAGTCCCAACGGGATTCGAACCCGTGCCTCCACCTTGAGAGGGTGATGTCCTAGGCCACTAGACGATGGGACCATGAGTGAGACGAAGGCGAACTCCATCTCATTCGCTCGGGGGCAAGGACTCGAACCCTGAATAACTGGACCAGAACCAGTTGTGTTGCCAATTACACCACCCCCGAAGGGCTTGGAAAGCCTACCCGAGATGCTGAAGATACCGCCAGCGACCGATGACGAACGACGGTCAGTCGAACCAGGAGTGAAACGTCTTGAAGCCGATGATGCGGCCGATGCCGACCTCGAAGGTCTCCTTCAAGTAGTACTTCCACAGCGAGTGCTTGATGGTCGGTGAGTTGCGCACGGGCGACGGGTACGGCGTCAGTCCCTGGGACGACGAAATCGCCATCGCGCGGTCCTCGTGAAAGGGATCGGTGACCGTGAGGACGGTCGTGATGTCGTGCGACTTCAGCTTCGGCACGATCGACGCCACGTTCTGCCACGTGTCGGTGCCGGCGCCCTTCAAGATCTTCGTCGCCGGGACACCGTGGGACTCGAGGTACGTCGCGGAGACCTCGGCCTCGGTGTAGGTGTCGCCCGGGCGCTTCCCGCCGGTGACCGCGATCCACGGCGCGCGGCCCTTATGCCACAGCACGAGGGCCTGATCGAGTCGGGCCCGCAGTTCCGGCGACGGCGTCCCGTTGTCCTCGGTGGTGCCGAAGACCAGGATCGCTTGGGCGTGCTTGGTCGAGTGCTCGTGACCGGTCATCCAGATCTGCACGAAGGTGATCGCGAAATAGAGGATGACGACACTGATCACCAATGAGACGACGCGGATGATCAGTTTGATCGGACCGAAGATCACGCGCCCGCACGAACCAACGCGCCTCGCAGACGCTCCAACACCGCCTCGCGACCCAACAGTTCCATCGATTCGAACAGGGGTGGTCCGACCGACGTGCCCGTGATCGCACAGCGAATCGGGGCCTGGCTCTTGCGCAGGGCCAAACCGAGTGACGCACCCAGTTGCAACGTCGCCTCGTGCAGCGCGGCCGCGTTCCACTCGACGGTGGCGAAGGCGTCGACGGCCCGCGCGAGCAGGGTCGTGCCGGCGTCGTCGTTCGCGATCGTCTTGGCGAAGGCCGCGTCGTCGAAGGGGACCTCGTCGAGGAAGAAGAAGCTCACCATCGCCGGTATCTCGCCCAGCGTGGCGACGCGCTCTTGGACGAGATGGGCGACCTGGGCGAACAGGTCCGGTCGGAACTGTTCTCGCGTCCACGGCACGTCGCGGTCACTCGGTCGCCACTCGCTCGCCCACGGCGCGACCCACGGCGTGGCCGCCTCGATGAACTGCTCGAGGCTCAGCGCGCGGATGTACTCGCCGTTCATGTGCGTCAACTTCTTGACGTCGAAGAAGGCCGGCGAGTGCGAGACGTCCTCGAGTCGGAACTGCTCGATGAGCGTCGCGCGCGGCACGATCTCCTCTTCGCCGCGCGGGCTCCAGCCGAGCAGCGCCAGGTAGTTGACGAACGCCTCGGGCAGGTAGCCCTGATCGCGGTAGGACTCGACCGCGACGGGGTCCTTGCGCTTGGAGAGCTTCTTGCGTTGTTCGTTCACCAGCATCGGCAGGTGCGCGTACTGCGGGTGCGCGACGACGTCGATCCCCTCGCAGTGGTTGAGCGCCTCCCACATCATCACCTGCTTGGGCGTCGTGGGCAGCAGGTCCTCGCCGCGGATGATGTGCGTGATCCTCATGCTGCGGTCGTCGACGGCGTTGGCCAGCGGGTAGAGCACGACGCCGTTGGAGCGCACGACGATGAAGTCCTCGTAGCTGTCGTGGGCGAAGGTGATGTCGCCGCGGATGACGTCGTGCACGACCGTGACGCCCTCGTCGGGCACGCGAAAGCGCAGCGCGGTGTGTTCGGATCGTGCGAGGTGACGATCGCGACAGAACCCGTCGTAGCCCGGCTTGTCGTTGCCCTTGATGCGCTCGTCGATCGCCGCGCGCGTGCAGTCGCACGCGTACAGGTAGCCGTTCGCGTAGAGCGCCTCGGCCGAGGCGACGTGGTCGGCCAGCAGTTCGCTCTGCAGGAAGGGACCCTCGTCGAAGTCGAGGCCGAGCCAGTGCAGGCCCGTGATGATGCCGTCGCGCCACTCGTCGCGATTGCGCTCGACGTCGGTGTCCTCGATGCGCAGGATGAACACGCCGTTGGTCTGGTGCGAGAAGAGCCAGTTGAACAGCGCCGTTCGCGCGGTCCCGACGTGCATGTAGCCGGTCGGTGACGGCGCGATGCGCACCCGGGTACCGCTCACGGTTTACTCCTCAAGGGAGAGAGCGCCGTTGGGACAACTCGCCACGGCCTCGCGAAGTCGCGCGTCGAACTCCGGACCGGGGTTCTCGTTGAGGACGTACATGAAGCCGTCGTCGCGGACTTCGAATATCTCGGGCGCGATCCCCATGCACACGGCGTTGCTGGAACAGGCATCGTAATCAACCACGACCTTCATGAGGACTCCTTCGGGCACGGACTGCACCCCATCGTAGTTGTCATCGCTTCGGCGGGCTATCGGTTGCGTACACTCGAATCGACTCGAGGAGGAGATGAGATGGAAACGCGCGCCCTGGGATCGCTGCAGGTGTCCGTCGTCGGCGTCGGGTGCAACAACTTCGGCTCACGCCTCGACCAGGCGGCCACCACGAACGTCGTGCACGCGGCGCTGGAGTCCGGGATCACCTTCTTCGACACCGCCGACATCTACGGCGCCACGAAGTCCGAGGTGATGCTCGGCGCCGCCCTCGGTTCGCGACGGGACGAGGCGATCATCGCGACCAAGTTCGGCATGCCGATCGACGACTCGCACTTCGGCGCGAGTCCGGCCTACGTGCGCAGCGCGTGCGAGGACTCACTACGCCGACTCGGCACCGATCACCTCGACCTCTACCAGCTGCACTACCCCGACGACACCGTGCCGTTCGCCGACACACTCGGGGCGCTGCGCGAACTGGTCGTCGCGGGCAAGGTCCGCGAGATCGGGTGCTCGAACCTGAGCGTGGCGCAGCTCGAGGAGGCGAAGCGCGCGGCCGGCGACGGTCCGGCGTTCGTCTCGGTGCAGAACCAGTACTCGCTCCTCGAGCGCGGCCCCGAACGCGACGGCGTCCTCGCGGCGTGCGCCGAACTCGGTCTGGGCTTCTTGCCGTTCTATCCCCTGGCCAACGGTCTCCTGACCGGCAAGGTGCGGCCGGGACAGCCGATTCCCGAGGCGTCGCGACTCGCGACGATGACGCCCGAACGAAGCGTGCACTGGCTGGGCGAGGAACTCCAGGCGAAGGTCGCGGCGTTGCTGGACTACGCCGCGTCGATCGACGTGCCGATCCTGTCGCTCGCCTTCTCGTGGCTGCTCAGCCACGCGCCGGTCGCCAGTGTCATCGCCGGTGCGTCCAACGCCGAGCAGGTGCGCGCGAACGCCCACGCGGTGACGTCGTTGGGTCCCGACGTGATCGCGCGCCTGGACGAACTGACGAGCTAGTTGGCCTTGACGGCCGCCACCATCTTGGTGAGGGTGTCCTTGGCGTCACCGAAGACGAGCGTCGTCTTGGGGTTGTAGAGCAGGTCGTTCTCGATGCCGGCGAAGCCCGGTCGCATCGAGCGCTTCAAGAAGACCACGTTCTCGGCCAGGTCCGCGTGGATGATCGGCATGCCGTAGATCGGCGAGCTCGGGTCGTCGACCGCGGCCGGGTTCACCGTGTCGTTCGCGCCGACCACGAGGGCCACGTCGGCCGTGGCGAGTTCGGAGTTCGCCTCGTCCATCTCGAGCAGCTGCTCGTAGGGGACGTTGGCCTCGGCCAGCAGGACGTTCATGTGTCCGGGCATGCGTCCGGCGACGGGGTGGATCGCGTAGAAGACCTCGATGCCCTTGGACTCCAGCAGTTCGGCCAGTTCGCGCAGCACGTGCTGGCCCTGGGCGACGGCCAGTCCGTAGCCCGGGATGATCACGACGCGCGAGGAGAAGCCCAGGAGGATGCCGATGTCCTCCGGGGTGCCCGAGCGCACGCTTCGTCCGTCGTCGCGGGTCGTCGCGCCACTGGCGGTGACGACCGAGCCGAAGGCCGAGAAGAGGACGTTCGAGAGACTGCGGCCCATGGCCTTGCTCATGAGGCGCGTGAGCAAGATACCGGAGGCGCCGACGAGCGTACCGGCGACGATCAAGAGGTTCGAGCCGAGCGTGAAGCCCGAGGCCGCCACGGCCAGACCGGTGAAGGCGTTGAGCAGCGAGATCAGGACCGGCACGTCGGCGCCGCCGATCGGCAGGACGAAGATGACGCCGAGCACGAAGGCGAGCGCCAGGAGGATCCAGAGCAAGGGTGTCGACGCCGTGACGAGGATGGTCACGATCAGCGCCGCGGCCGCGAGGCCCACGAGGGCGTTGATCAGTTGCTGGCCCGGGTAGGTCAGGGGCCGCCCGGTCATGAGTTCTTGCAGCTTGGCGAAGGCGATCGCCGAACCGGCGAAGGAGACCGTACCGATGAGGACACCGAGCAGCACCTCGAGGATGACGTAGGTCGCCGGGTGGGTCGACTTGATGTGGATGAACTCGGTGATCGACACCAGCGCCGCGGCGCCACCGCCGACACCGTTGAAGATCGCCACGAGTTGCGGCATGGCCGTCATCTTCACGAAGCGCGCCGTCGGCACGGCGATGATCAGGCCGATCGCCATCGCGAGCAGGATCAGCCACACGTGACGCAGCGAGTGTCCGTCGACGTGGTTGAAGAACGTCGCCACGATCGCCACCAGCATGCCGAAGGCGGCGACCATGTTGCCGCGTCGCGCGTGCTTGGGACTCCCGAGGCCCTTCAGCGCGACGATGAACGTCGTCGCGGAGAACAGGTACAGCAGGTCGATCAATGTCCCACGACTCACTGGTTCACCTCATCGGTCGGCGCCTCTTTGACCTTGGCGGCCCGGGGCTTGAACATCTCGAGCATGCGGTCGGTGACGACGAAGCCGCCGACCACGTTGAGCGTCGCGAGGATCACCGCGAGGAAACCGAGGACCTCTTGCAGGTTCGTCGTCGCTCCCCCGAGGATCAGCATCGAGCCGACCAGGATGACGCCGTGGATCGCGTTCGATCCGCTCATCAGCGGGGTGTGCAAGATGCTCGGCACCTTGGCGATGATCTCGGTACCGACGAACGCCGTGAGGATCAGGACGGTCGCGTACTGCAACAAGACGTTGTGCATCACACGCTCTCTTTCGCTTCGGGGACGATCGCGACGTGCGCGAGTCCCAGCGCTTCGGCCGTCGGCGCGTGATTGATGGCGCCGTCACGCGCGACGGTGACACCGATCACGACCTCGTCGTTCCAGTCCGGCGCGAGTTGCCCCTTCGAGCCGAAGAGCGCGAGCAGCTTCAACACGTTGTTCGCGTACATGAAACTCGCGCTCGCGCCCATCTCGGCCGGCGGGTTCGACATCCCGACGACGCGCACGCCGTGGTGCTCGACGACTTCGCCGACCTTGGTCAACTCGCAGTTGCCGCCGCCGTCGGCGGCCATGTCGATCACCAGCGAGCCCTCGCTCATCGCCTCGACCATCGCGGTCGTGACGAGGATCGGTGACTTGCGACCGGGTACCGCGGCCGTCGTGATCACGACGTCGGAGTTGGCGACCTCGCTGAGCAGCGCGGCCTGTTGGGCGAGTCGTTCCTCGTCGGTCAACTCGCGCGCGTACCCGCCGGCGGCGTCGGCCGTGACGCCGAGCTTCACGAAGACCGCGCCGGCCGACTCGGCCTCCTCCTTGGCGGCCGAGCGCACGTCGTAGGCGCGGACCTTGGCGCCCAGTCGCTTGGCCGTGGAGATCGCCTGGAGTCCGGCGACACCGACGCCCATCACCAGGACCTTGGCCGGACGGATCGTGCCGGCCGCGGTCGTGAGGAGGGGGAAGAAGCGGTCGAAGTGCGACGCGCCCTTCAAGGCGGCGCGGTAGCCCGACACGGTCGCCTGGGACGAGAGCGCGTCCATGTACTGGGCGCGCGAGATCCTCGGCAGGAGGTCGAAGGAGAGGATCGTGACGCGGCGATCGTTCAGCGCCTTCACGATGTCTTGGGCGAGGAGGGGCGAGAGGAACGACAGATGCGTGGACCCCTCGGGGAGCGACGCGACCTCGCTCAACGTCGGCGGGTTCACGCGAAGGTTGACGTCACCGCTCGGCGCGTCAGCGATCGTCGCGCCGACGGCTTCGTAGGACGCGTCGTTGAAGTGCGACGCGTCGCCGGCACCGCGCTGGACCAGGACTTCCCAACCCTCTCCGACGAGGGATTTCACGGCGTCGGGCGTGAGCGCCACCCGCGTTTCGCCCGCGCGCGACTCCTTGAAAAGCGCAATTTTCATACCTCGTTTCTAGCAGCCCCACGAAATGGCTCCCGACGGAGAACCGGGGACCTTGGACCCATTCTTTGGAATCCGGTGAGCCGGTGCGACCGATGGTGACGGGCGCGAGAACGCCGCGCCGTGACATCACCCGTGTAGAAGGGGACCATGCAATCTTTCGTCGCCAACGTGAAGTCGCCCGTCGGAGTGTGGAGCGTCGTCGGCACCGACGACGGCGTCACGCACATCCACCTCCCGCATGAGGCCCTGCCGGCGTCCCAGGGCGTCGCGCCCACGCCCGTCGCCGACGCGGCCCGACAGCTGCAGGAGTACTTCGCCGGTTCGCGCAAGTCGTTCAAGGTGAAACTCGCGCCGTTCCCCGCGACCGACTTCCAGCACGCCGTGTGGGGAGCGTTACGCACGATCCCCTACGGTCAGGTCCGCACGTACGGCGAGGTGGCCGAGGCGGTCGATCGCCCCCGCGCGCATCGCGCCGTGGGCAACGCGAACCACGTCAATCCGTGGCCGATCGTCGTGCCCTGCCACCGCGTCGTCGCGACCGGCGGACTCGGCGGCTACGGCGGCGGTGACCAGGTGAAGCGCTACCTGCTCGACCTCGAAGGCGTGCACTACGACTGAGCGCTCGCAGGCCGGGGCGAAGGCCCGCGACTAGGAGACCGCGACCGGCTCTTTCAACGCGGCGAACATCGCGGCCATGCCGTCGGCGAAGTGCTGGCGCTCGTCGTCGGTGAGGACGCTGAAGCACTCGGCCATCATCGATGACGTCAACGCTTCGGCCCGGACCTTCTTGGCGGCGCTCTCGGGTGTCACCGTCGGCGCCTCCTCCTCGACGTACCCGTGCATCGTGAAGATCGCCGGGTCCTGGAGATAGCAGGCCTCCAGCGCGCTGAGTCCGACCTCGTTGACGGCGTCGATGTGGACGCAGCCGCGCAGCTCACGCATCAGGATGCAGCCCAGGTAGGCGGCGTGCACCGGGTTCGCCGGCACCTCGTACTGGCGGTAGCCGTCGACGAGGTGGTGGTGACCGCGCTCGACCGAGGCCGCGACCTTGTGCGCCGCGGCGGCGAAGTTCCCCAGGACCTCGACGTCGAGCGCGCCGAAGGTGCGATCGGCGAACTCGTAGGCCGCCTCCACGTAGTCGGCCGCGACCGCGACGGGGTCGGCCTTCTCCTTGGCCTGGGTCCACATTCGATCGAGGACGCGAGGGTGGAAGAAGGTGAAGGCGTCGACCACCACGTCGGTGTCGACGTTGCCGAGCGTGCCGCCGCGACCGAGTCCGTAGTACTCGTAGGCGTTGAGGCCGCTCCCCTTGCCGCGTTCGCGCGTCAGCGGATCGAAGTAGAACGACATCCCCAGTACCTGGATGGGGTCGGCCGCGAGGTCGGCGAGTTCGAGTGGGTTCATCTCGCGAACCTTACGCGCCCGCGAAGCGGCGCCGCCTCAGGCGTGCGTCGGATGACCGTCGCGCCGCACGCGCAGCTCGATGGTCGTGCCGAGGGGGCACTCCACGAAGTGGACCGAACCGCCGTGACGCTCGACGATCTCGGACACGATGGCCAGCCCCAGTCCGGTGCCGCCGGACTGGCGCGCACGGGCCGGGTCCGAGCGGATGAAGCGCTCGAAGAACCGTTCACTCTGGCTGACGTCGATGCCCTCGCCGTCGTCGGCCACGATCACGACCGCCTCGTCGCCGTCGTAGTGCGAGTCGAATCGCAGTTCCTCGGTCGCGTAGCGCGTCGCGTTGTCGACCACGTTGCGGATCATGCGCTTCATCATCGCCGGGTCGCCGGTCACGCGCGTCGGCTGCACCCGGGTCGTGTCGACGCTCAGTTCGCTGAGCAGGCGCACGCGATGGCCCTCATCGAAGAGCAGGTCGTCGAGGTCCACGTCGACGCCCTGGATCTCGGCGCGGTGTTCGTCGTGGCGCGCGAGCCACGCGAGGTCGTCGATGAGCGTCTCCAGTCGGCGCCCCTCGCGAATCACGATCTCACCGACCTCGTGCCAGTCGGCGCGTTCGGGGTCCTTCGCCGCGCGCTCGGTCGTCGCGAGCAACGTCGTCAGCGGACTGCGCAGCTCGTGGCTCGCGTTCGAGACGAACTCCTGCTCGAACTGCGAGGACGCCTCGAGTCGGTCCAGCATGGCGTTCACCGTGTGGGCCATGCGCGCGATCTCGTCGTTGCCGCCGGTCGGCGGCACGCGCTGGGAGAGGTCGGAGGCGGCGATGGCGTCGACGCGGCGTCGGATCGACTCGACCGGCGCGAGCGCCAGGCCCATGCCGATCCAGATGAGACCCCCGGTCATCAGGAGCAACAGCGGGAACGAAATGACCAGACTGGTCATCAACACGTTGACGCTGTGGTCGATCCCCTGCCCGTAGACGAAGCCGAAGATCAGCCCCGAGCCGCGCTTGGTGTAGATGGTCCCGACCTGACCCGAGCTGATCTGGGACAGCGTCGATTCTGTCGCCGGGGAGTGCACGAGTTTCACACCCAGGCCGTTGGTCGACGCGGTGTCGACGGTCTCGTGGGCCAGTATCGGCGACTTGGCGATCGCCGCACTCGCGGCCCAGACCTGGGTCCCCGCGAGGTTGGTGACCTGAATGACGACGTTCCCGTCCATCGGCAAGATGACGCGATAGTCGGCGGCCCTCGTCGCGTTCACGAATCGTTCCTGGGTGCGCACCATCTGACCCTGGATCTGGTTGTTCGCGTCGGTCGCCAGGGAGTTGCGCACGAGGTGCACGAGCGCCATCCCGGTGAAACTGAGGATCACCGCGATGGCGAACACGAAGATCAGCGTCAGGCGGGCGCGAATCGAGAGTCGATGCGACACCGACATCAGTCCGAGCGGACGCTGTAGCCGACGCCGCGCACGGTGCGGATCATCGACTCGTACGGCTTGAGGTCGATCTTGCGGCGCAGGTAGCCGATGTAGACCTCGACGATGTTGGGGTCGCCGTCGAAGCCACTCCCCCACACCGCGGCGAGGATCTCGCTCTTGGCGAGCGGCTCGTTCACCCTCTCCATCAGGAACTCCAGGAGAGCGAACTCGCGCGGCGTCAACGTCACGTCGCGGCCGTAGGCGACGACGGAGCGACGCAGCGGATCGAGTGAGATCGGACCGACGACGAGTCGCTGGGGACGACCGCGGTCGTGTCGGCGCAGCAGCGCGTGGAGGTGCGCGATCAGAATCGAGTTCTCGAAGGGCTTGTGCATGAAGTCGTCGGCGCCGACCTCGAGGCCCTCGACCTCGTCCCACTCGCCGTCTTTCGCCGTGAGCATCAAGAGCGGCGTGTCGACGCCGGCCAGGCGCAGGTCCTGACAGACGCTGAAGCCGTTGCGCTTCGGCAACATGAGGTCCAGCACGATGGCGTCGTAGCCGCCACCGAGTCCCTCGGCGAAACCCGACTCACCGTCGTGGCGCTGCTCGACCTCGAATCCGTCGTCTTCGAGGAGGTTCGCCACGGCTTTGGCGAGGGCGTGGTCGTCCTCGATGACCAGCACGCGTCGGCGGTCCCCACTCATTGCAAGTAGAGGTTACCGTTCGACCCTTCGACGATTTTCAGCTTGGCGAGACCGTGCGGCGCCGGGCCGTCGATGACGTCACCGGTCGTCACCGCGAACTCCGAACCGTGGCACGGACAGACGATGATGTCGTTCGCGGCGTAGTACCCGACCGTGCAGCCGGCGTGCGGACAGACCGCGTCGTAGGCGAAGAAGGCGCCGTCGGTGTGGATCACGATGCCCGGGTCACCCGAGGAGGGGATGGTGAACGCGGCCGCGTGACCGCTCGGCACGTCCTTGGCGCTCCCGAGCAACGTGCCGCTCGGGGCCGGTGTCGTCGGGCCGGTCGACGTCGCGGGCGTGGTCGTCGTAGGCGAATCCGACGACGGCACCGTGAGTTGCGTGGTGGCGCTCTTGGCGGGCTTCGCGCCGCCGATCATCTTGCCGGTGTCGGCGACCGCGCCACCGAAGATCAACGCGGCCGCGCCGACGCCCGCCGCCACGGCGCCCCCGACGACGAGGGCGCGACGATCGACCGAGTCGATCGAGACCCGCGTGACCAGTGGCGCTCGGTCCCCCAGCAGGACCGGACAGACGGCCTGGTCACAGGCCAGTCCTTGGCGCGCCGCGCAGGTGCCCTCGTGGTAGTTGCCGCAGATCTTCTGCACCGTCGCGAAGGGGATCGCGACCAGCTCGGGCGAAGCGATGCCCTCCTTCTTGGCGACGCGGTTGGCGATCCACGCGTCGGCCGAGAGCCGCGTGCCGCCGCCGGTGACGATGAAGGGCAGCCACGCGAAGAAGAAGACGATGTCGGCGCCCGTGAAGTACGGCGAGGCGTGGAAGCTGATCGTCAGGAACAGGCTGAAGGACAGGATCGCGCCGCCGACGGCCGCGATCCGCGTCCACAGACCGAGCAGGACACCGAGGCCGATCGCCACCTCGGCGAAGGAGATGACCAGTCCGATGGGCTTGGCGAAGCTGATCAGGTGGATGAGCAGCGCGTGGAGCGGGCTCGTGTGCGAGGCCGCGATGAGCTGCGCCTGGATCGAGATCGGGCTCTGGGACCGGAAGAAGTTCGGGTTGGCGAGCTTCTGCAGACCGGCGTAGAGGAAGGTGACGCCGAGGAAGAGTCGCAGCGGCAACAGCGCCCATTCGGCCAGGGACCAGGCGCGGACCGGGGCGCCGAGCGGGAGTCGTCGTTCGGCCCGGTGGGCGCGGCGAGCACGGGGGGTCGGCGTCGTCGGCATGTCACTATCGTGGCACAGCCCGAAACATCCCTTAACTTCGCAAACTGAGTCCTTACTCAATTGTTATCAACGAGAATGGTCTGGTGCTCGCCTCCGTCGTCTCGTACCTCCTGCACGAGATTCACCAACTCCCCGGGGGCCTCGTCTACGGACTCGTCACGCTGCTCGTCTTCGGCGAGGCCGCGCTCTTCTTCGGCTTCGTCCTGCCGGGCGAGACCGCGGTCCTGGTCGCGGGCGTGGTCGCCTCCCAGGACCACGTCAACGTCGGCGTCGTCGCGGTCCTGGTCGTCGCGGCGGCGATAACCGGCGACTCCGTCGGCTACGCGATCGGTCACCGCTACGGCGAGTCGCTCATGAAGCTCCCGATCCTGCGGCGGCGTCGCGTCGCGTTGGAGCGGGCCCTCGAGGGCCTGCGGCGACGCGGCCCGGTCTACGTCTTCATCGGTCGCTTCACGGCGTTCTTGCGCGCGGTCATGCCGGGACTGGCCGGCATGAGCCGGATGAACTATCGACGGTTCTTCATCGCCAACGCCCTCGGCGGGACGATCTGGGGCATCACCTTCACGCTGCTCGGGTACTTCGCGGGCACGGCGCTGACGCGCATCGAGAACTACGCCAGCTGGATGGGCCTCGCCGTGTTGATCGCCATGATCCTCTTCTTCATCGTCTTCCACTTCGTGAAGAAGAGTCGCGAGACCAACGAGGACCTCGCGTTCCTCGAGGGCGACGACTCAGCGCAGGACGTCGAGTAGCTCGGCTGGCGCGTGCACGCGCCAGCCGTCGGCCTGTCGCGTCAACAGTCCGGCGCTCGCGCTCGGTCCGTGACCGCGCACCAGCGAGCGCACGTAGACCTCGTCGCACTCGCTGGCGAGCGCCGCCTCGACCTCGGCGCACGGTCGATCGACGCGCACGCTGGCGCTCGAGCGCACGAGCTTGGGACCGACCACCGGGTCCTCGCGCAGCGCGGCCTCGATCGAGTCGATCTGGGCGCGCGCGAAACCGGCGTCCACGCGGGCCCCGCGTCGCCAGGGCGGGGCGCTCCCCTCGAGGAAACCGTTGACCAGCGCGTCGGGGTCGCAGAAGACGACGACGCCGTCGAGTGACGGGATCGAACGCACGACGCGCTGGGCCTGGGCGATCGCGCGCGGCACGACCCACGGCAGGAGCCACGCCTCGAGACCGAGCCAGGCCGGCCAGGCGGCGTCGACGAGCGCGGCGGTCACGCCGAGTCCGAGGGTCCGCGCGTAGTGCGCCACCGCGGCGTAGCGCTCGAGCGCGGCGTCGTCGACCCGCCCCTGGTGCGGCTCGACCCGGGACCACTCGACGTTCAGTCGTACGCCGTCGAAGCCCATCGTCGGGACCAGGTCGAGGACGCGCTCGTAGTCGTGCCACAGGCCGTCGGCGTCGCCGGGGCCGACGTGGCGACCGAGCGCGATGGTGGGGCGAAAACAGGTCGACGGTTGGTACGGTCCGTCCAGTCCCCCCTCGACGGCGTAGCCCTCGAGGGTGACGTAGCGCCGCGGTCGTCGTTCCACCCGGTCAGTTTCGCACGCCCCGTCGAATCCAACTCCGGTATCGTTCGACTCGTCCCCCCGGGACCGTTCGAAGGAGCACCATGGCAGACGAAGTACTACGCGAACGACGCGGACACGTCGAGATCCTCACCATCAACCGTCCCGAGGCGCGCAACGCCATCAACCGCGCGACCGCGGTCGCCCTCGGCGACGCGCTCGACGCCTGTGCGAGCGACGACGACGTCTGGGTCGTGGTCTTGACCGGCGCCGACGACAAGGCCTTCTCCGCGGGCATGGACCTGAAGGCGTTCGCGCGTGGCGAGTTCCCGAGCACCGACCAGGGCTTCGCGGGCATCACCCAGCGCGACTTCCCCAAACCGCTCATCGCCGCCGCGAACGGCTCGGCGCTCGCCGGCGGGTTCGAGATCTTGATCAGCTGCGACATGGTCGTGGCCGCCGAGCACGCCAAGTTCGGCATCCCCGAGGCCGCGCGCGGCCTCGTCGCCGGTGGCGGCGGACTGATCCGCCTGCCCAAGCGCGTCCCCCTCGCCATCGCCTACGAGATGGCCCTCACCGCCGAACCGATCAGCGCCCAGCGCGCCTACGAACTCGGACTCGTGAACCGCGTGGTCCCCGGTGCGCAGGTCCTCGACGAGGCGATCGCCCTCGCCGAGCGCATCGCCAAGAACGCGCCACTCGCGGTGCGCGTCTCGAAGGACGTCATGAAGCGTTCACGCGAGCTCACCGAGGAAGAGTCCTGGCAGCTCAACGCCGACGCGTTCGGTCCGATCGCGCGTAGCGCCGACGCGATCGAGGGCGCCGTCGCCTTCGCCGAGAAGCGCGAGCCGAACTGGCAGGGCAAGTAAGGGACGTCCCTCGCCTAGTGCAGGTGATAGACGAGCGCCGAGGTCGCCGCGGCGGCCACGACGACGACCGGGAACGGCAACCTGGCGAAGAGCGCCGCGAGGGCGACCGCCAGGCCGGCCAGTCGGTGGTCGATCACGACGTGGGTCTTCACGACGACGCCCTGGGCGACGACGAGCGCGCTCAGGAGTGAGATCGGGATCAGGGCGTTGACGCGTTGCAGCCGTTCGTTCGCCAGCCACGGCTCGGGCACGAGGTGACCGAGCAGCTTGATGGAGAAGCACAGCGCGCTCGTCGCGCCGAGCACGACCCACATCGTGAGGGTGCTCACCTCGCCCTCCACCCGAGTGCGACCGCGACGACGGTCGTCGCGATGATGGGCAGGCCGGCCGGCAGCCACGGCGTGACGAGGATCGCGAAGACCATCGACGTGACCGCGGCGACGCGCAGGAAGCTCGTCGTCAGGCGGGGCCACAGCAGACCGAGGAACGCCGCGGGCACCGCGGCGTCCAGCCCCCACGAGGCGGGGTTGCCGAGCGCCTTGGCCCCGAGCGCGCCGAGCAACGTGAAGATGTTCCAGAAGACGAAGACCCCGGTGCCGGTGATCCAGAAGCCCTCGCGCATCGCCGCGACGCCGCGCGGCGCTTGGGACAGCGCGACGCCGGTCGACTCGTCGATCGTGATCTGCGCCGCCGCGACCCGACGGAGTCCCTTCACCCGCAGCAGTGGCGCCATCTGGATGCCGTAGAGGGCGTTGCGGGTGCCGAGCATCGTCGCGGCCGCGATCGCGCTGGCCGCGGCGCCCCCGGAGGCGACGACCCCCACGGCCGCGAACTGGCTCGCGCCCGTGAAGGTCAAGAGCGAGAAGAGGCAGCTCTGCAGCACGCTGAACCCGGCCGCGACGCTCGCCGCGCCGAAGGCCACGCCGTAGGTGCCGACCGTGATCGCGACGCTGAGCGAGTCGCGAACAGTGCTCCTGGTCAGGTTCGACATCCGCACAGTCTTGCCGAATCGAATAACTGACCGACGGGGCGCCTTCGCGTAGCGACGCGGGGGGCACTACTCTGGAATCAAGCACGTCAAAGGAGAAGGCTGTGTTCTTAGGCGAAATTTTTGGGCCCGATCTCTTGATCGTTGTCATCGTGGTCGCGGTACTCGTCTTCGGGGGCTCCGCCATTCCGAAGTTGGCCAAGAACCTCGGTTCGGCCAAGTCCGAGTTCGAGAAGGGGCTGAAAGAGGCCAAGGCGTCGGACACCACGGCCGACAAGCCGGCACCGAGCGCCGAGACCAAGGCCCCCGACACCGAGAGTTAGTCACTCGCCGGGGCCGGGCGTCGACGCCCCGGAACTCGCACGCGCGCACCACGTCGTCGCACGCGGATCCCGTTGCGCGAACGGGCTCGGACCCAATTGGCGACAGGTCGCGACGAGTTTTTTGAGTAGTGTCGTGACGTGGAATCACCTACCCTGCCCCCACAGGGTGTAACTGCGCGTACTCGACGGTGGCGTCGCGTGCGACGCTTCGTTGCACTCCCACTCGCGGCACTGGCCCTCTCCGGGTGCACCGTGCCCTCCTTCGGCGCCCACAAGGGCGCGACGACGGAGTCCAGTTCGGTCTATCACCTCTGGCAGGGGTTCTCGATCGGCGCGGTCGTCATCGGCGGCTTCGTCACGGTGCTCTTCGTCTACGCCATCATCCGCTTTCGCCGCAAGGGCGACAACATCCCACGCCAGGCGCAGTACCACCTGCCCGCCGAGGTCCTCTACACCGTCGTGCCGATCCTGGTCGTCTTCGGTCTCTTCGCGGCCACGCTCGTCGTCGAGAACAAGGAAGTCGCCAATCCCAAGGCCGCCGTCACCGTCGACGTGAACGCGTTCCAGTGGGGCTGGAAGTTCATCTACCCCGGCACCGAGACCGCCGTCATCGGTCAGACGACCCAGGACCCGACGATGGTCATCCCGGTCGACACCAACGTGCACATCAACCTCACGTCGACCGACGTCATCCACGGCTTCTACGTGAAGGCCTTCAACTTCTCGCGCTACGCCCTGCCGGGCGTGCTGAACCAGTTCACGCTCGAAGCGGTCAAGACCGGCAACTTCTACGGACAGTGCACGCAGCTCTGCGGTCTCTACCATTCGCTCATGTTCTTCAACGTGAAGGTCGTCACCAAGTCGCAGTACACGGCGTGGTTGGCGAGCACGGCGAATCCCGTGGCGTTCGCCGCCGCGAAGAAGACCACGGGTCAACAGACGCAGACCCAGGTGCCGACGAAGCCGGCCTCGAGCCACGGGGATAACTAATGGTTGATCTGATCACGCCACCACCGACCGTCATCGACGAGCCGCACCACGGCGACGAGGGACACGGCGAGCACCACGGCCCGACCGGGATCCTGAAGTGGATGACCTCGACCGACCACAAGGTCATCGGTCTCTCGTACACCGTCACCTCGGTCGTCATGCTTATCATCGGCGGACTGTTCGCCGAGATCATCCGCGCGCAGCTGGCCTCGCCCAACGGCACACTGGTCTCGCTCGCCCAGTACAACGAACTGTTCACGATGCACGGCTCGGTGATGATCTACCTCTTCGCCGGTCCCTTCGCCTTCGGGGGACTCGCCAACATCATCGTGCCGATCCAGATCGGCGCGCCGGACATGGCCTTCCCGCGCCTGAACGCGCTCTCCTACTGGCTCTACCTCATGGGTTCGATCACCATGTTGATGGGCTTCTTCACCGCCGGCGGCGCGGCCAACTTCGGCTGGGTCGCCTACGCGCCGCTCTCGAACTCGATCAACACGCCGGGCGCGGGCGCGGACCTCTGGATCGGCGGGCTCCTACTCACCGGATTCTCGGCGATCTTCACCGGTGTCAACCTGACCGCGACGATCTTCTACCTACGCGCCCCGGGCATGACGATGTTCCGCATGCCGATCTTCACCTGGAACATGCTGGTCACCGCGATCTTGATCCTGCTGGCCTTCCCGGTCCTCACGGCCGGGCTCATCATGCTCTACTGCGACCGACACTTCGGGACGCATATCTTCTCCGTTGCTGGAGGAGGTGTTCCGGTGCTGTGGCAACACATCTTCTGGTTCTGGGGCCATCCGGAGGTCTATATCCTCGCCCTGCCGTTCTTCGGCATGGCGACCGAGATCATCGCGGTCTTCTCCAAGAAGCCCGTCTTCGGCTACAAGAGCATGGTCTTCGCCACGCTCACCATCGGTGCCCTGTCCTTGGGCGTGTGGGCACACCACATGTTCACGACCGGCGTCGTGCTGCTCCCCTTCTTCTCGATCATGAGCCTCCTGATCGCGGTGCCGACGGGGATCAAGATCTTCAACTGGATAGGAACGATGTGGAGAGGAGAGTTATGGTTCTCCACCGCCATGTTGATGGCCCTCGGCTTCCTGTTTACGTTCCTCATCGGGGGCCTCACGGGCGTCTACCTGGCCAGTCCCCCGTTGGACTTCTTCACCCACGACACGTACTTCGTCGTCGCGCACTTCCACTCGATCGTCATGGCCCTGGTCCTGGCCGGCATGGGCGGTCTGTACTACTGGGGTCCGAAGTTCAGCGGGTACATGCTCAATGAGAAGTTCGGCCGGATCCAGTTCTGGTTCCTCTTCATCGGCACGCAGGTCTTCACGTTCCCGCAGTACATCCTCGGACTCGACGGCATGCCGCGGCGCATCGCGATCTACCCGCACAGCCCGCAATGGAAGACGTTGAACGACTGGAGCACCGTCGGCGCGGTGATCGTCGGGATCTCGATGCTCATCTTCGTGGTCAACGTCGGCTACAGCTGGAAGAAGTACCCGGCCGGCGACAACCCGTGGGACGCCCAGACCCTCGAGTGGTTCACCACGTCACCACCGCCGCACCATAACTTCTACCGTCTGCCCCAGATCCGCTCCGAGCGTCCGACGTGGGACTACAACCACCCCGAGCACCGCTCCTTGGCCCACGGCATCGACGCGGTCCACAAACACGAGCACGCGCACGAGCCCGAAGTTGAAACCAGCGCATGAGGGTCGAAGCCAAGATCCTCTTGAGCCTGGGCACGTTCTTCGGCGTCATGTGCGCCGTCTACTGGAACTGGAGCCTGGAGAACGCCGGCGGCGTGATGATGTTCGCCGGCATGCTCCTCTGCTTCTTGCCCGGTAGCTACTACTACTGGTGGAGCCGTCGCATGAGGGCCCGTCCCGAGGACGACCCGCACGCCACGCAGAGCGAGGGCGCCGGCGTCGTGGGATCGTTCCCCGGCTCGTCGATCTTCCCGTTCACGCTGGGGATGGGTGCGTTCTTCGTCGTGCTCGCGTTGGTGTTCGGCATCTGGTTCCTGGTACCCGGTCTCGGGCTGGCGGCGTGGGCACTGCTCGGCGCGACGGCCGAAGGTCGCCGCGGAGGCCACGTCTAAGGATCCCCCAACGGGTACGTGCGAGCCGCGCTTGCCCGTCCACATGGTCGAGATCGCCGCGGCGAGTGGACGCATCGCACTCGAGGAACTCTGCGAGGACGGATCCGTCTGTCGCGCGAGGACCGCGCGCGGTGTGCGCGTCGGCACGACGAGCACCGTGCTCGCCGCGGCGAGTGGACGTCCGCCGAACGACCCGTGGGTGATCGCGGTGACGGCCGCGCTGGCGCGCGAGCGTAAATGGCGGGCGTGGGGATCGGGTTGGGGCCGCTCCCACAGCCTCGAGATCAAGGTCGGCCAAGGGACGATGTACCACGTCACCGCGATCGCCAATCGAGCGTCGATCCTGAAGTGGGGTCTCGACTGGGATCACATGGGGGACTCCCCCGGTGTCGCGGGCTCACGCACGCCGGAGGCACCCGGCATCTGGTTGAACGACGACGCGAAGGACGACTTCTTCGTCGACATGGCTCGACACGCGCTCGAGACGTGGGAAGTCGACGTCACGGGACTCTGGCTCGAGTTACGACCACACGAGTGGTGGTTCACCTCCTCACGTATCTCGCCGGACCGATTGCGACTAGTTCCTTCGGCCCATGCCGCGACCGCCTAAGGCAAGAGCCCCGCGCTCGAATGAGCCCGTGCCTAAACTCGCCGCGGAGGCGACGATCATGGACGAATCGGAGATCAACGAGATCCGTGTGTCGCGAGACCTTCGACCGTGGCCGCTCTTCTGGTCGGATTTGCGTTGGAGTTTCCGAGCCTGGATCCGCCGACCTCAATTCGTGATCCTTGTCGCGATCCTTCTTCTCCTCTTGCGTTTGGCACTCTTGGTGTCGCCGATCATCTATTGGATCGGTTACCTCGCACTCCTTGGATTCTCGGCCACCGAGCGCGTCTACTACCTGCGTCTTTTCCAAGATCGTCCGTTTTCGATTCGAGAGGTTCCGACGTTGACGGGGCAATACTTCGCGCGCTTCTTGCGCCTCCTCTTGATCGTCGCAGCAGTCTTCGTAGCACTGTTTTTGGTCGTGGTGTTGGTTGAAGTTGGCGTTCACCAGCGGACGACGGGAACGGGGAGTTCTCTGCCGTTGCGCGTGTATCTCTCAACCCTGTTCATCGTCTTCTTGGCCGACGTCGCGCTGACGTTCGTGTCGCCGGCACTGGTGTTCACGACCAGCTCAGCCTGGGAGGCCCTTCGGTTCGGTCTCCGGCTCCTGCGAACGACCTGGCCGAACTCAGTGTGGTACGTCTTGACGCCCGGTCTCACGCTCTACGCCCTTGCCGCCATATTCCCGAAGACAGAAATCGGAGCTGGTGTCGGGACCGTCGTCTCGGTCGTAGGGGGACTCCTCGCCTTCGGGTTCAAAGGGGCGGTGGTCCCGTACTACTTGCGGTACCTCCACGATGCCAGTGCTGACGATTCTCGGTGAGAAGTTCGAACACTCATCGTGACGAGTCCGTCAGCGTTGCCCTTCGAGGACGGAGATCGCTCGCGCGTGTGCCCGTGGTGCATTGACGACCATCGGACCCGGGGCTAGGGTGAGCCGTCTACGACCCCGAAGAAAGAGGACCATCATGAGGCGCTTTGATTCGGGGCGTGTTCGCTCCTGCACAACCGGACCCACACGGGTCCTCTTCGCCGCGTCACTGAGCATGGCGAGTTTCGCCGTCTTCGCGATCAACGCCACGTCGGCGTCAGCCAGCACCTCCGCGACCCACGCCCTCGCTGCGACGTCCCTCACTTCGGCGCTCAGGTCGCACCTCGGATCGCCCGGCACGTGGAACGGCGCCATTGAACTGCCGGGCTCGGCCGCGCTGAACACGGCCGGCAACGCCGGTGTCGTCTCGATCTCGTGTACCTCGTCGGGCAACTGCAGCGCCGGCGGCAACTACCTCGACGGTTCGAGTCACCTCCAGGCCTTCGTCGCGAACGAGACGGGTGGCACGTGGGGCAACGCCATCGAGGTGCCGGGCACCGCGACACTCAACGCCGGCGGTGGCGCGATCGTCAACTCGATCTCGTGCACGTCGAGCGGCAACTGCAGCGCCGGTGGTGCGTACACGGACGCCTCCGGCTACGTCCAGGGATTCGTCGTGAACGAAACCGGCGGTACGTGGGGCACCGCCACCGAAGTCATCGATGCTCAAGAGGTCGGCTCCGCGAACGCAGTCGGCGTCCAGTCAGTGTCGTGTAGCGCCACGGGCAGTTGCAGCGCGGTCGGCTTCGACGTGACGACGGGCGGCGCACCGACGGGATTCGTGCTCTCCGAGACCAGCGGCACGTGGAGTAGCGCCACCGAGGTCACCATGACGTCCACCATCGGCTCCGGCGGCGCCGAATTGAACGCCGTTTCGTGCAGTTCGCCGGGCAACTGCAGCGCCATCGGTGACGGGGTCTACCAGGACGCGTCGGTGCACGGCGGCCTCGCCTACATCCCGTTCATCGTCGACGAAACGAACGGCACGTGGGGCAGCCCCAGTCTCATCCCCGGTATCTCGACCCTCAACGTGGGACTCGAGGCGATCGCGGCCGCGATCTCGTGCACGTCGAACGGCAACTGCAGTGGCGGCGGCACGTACACCGACGGCCTCGGCAACGCCCAGGCGTTCGTCGTCGATGAGACCAACGGCTCGTGGGGTAACGCCGTCGAAGTCCCGGGGACGTCGTCGCTGAACGTCAGTGCGGCGGTCGTGGAGTCGATCTCGTGCAACTCACCCGGCAACTGCGGCGCGAGTGGCCTCTACACGACCTCGTCACTCCCCGAGGACTTCGTCGTGACCGAGACGAACGGCACGTGGGGCGACGCCGTCGAGGTCCCCGGCTTCTCCACGCTCGCCATCGGGGGCTCCGCGGCGATCGTTAACCCGATCTCGTGCAGTTCGGCCGGTAACTGCAGTTCCGGCGGCGGCTACATCGACGCGCTCGGCAACTACGAGGCGTACGTCGTCACGCAGAAGAACGGGACCTGGGGCGACGCCCTGGAGCTCCCGGGGTCGAGCGCGTTGAACACCGCCGGCGGTGGACAAGTGACCGCGATCTCGTGCAGCCCCGACAGTGGGTGCGCCGTCGGGGGTTACTACGCGACGGGGACGCAGATATTCCAGGCCCTCGTGAGCGACATGGCACCACTGTTCATCCCCCAGACGTCGCTCACTCTCACCTCCACGCACGGCAAGGTCGGCACCGCACTGAAGCTCGCGACGTCGGGCGGTTCGGGCGGCGGCGGCGTGACCTACACCGTGACCGACGGCTCCGCCAAAGGCTGTTCGATCGCGGGCAGTTCCCTCAAGGCGACGAGTGCCGGGACCTGCGACGTGACGGCAACCAAGGCCGGCGACAGTACGTACCTCTCTATCTCCACGACGACGTCGGTCGCCATGGCACTCCCGGCGAAGCCAGGGTCACTGACGGTCGAGTTCTCGGGCAGCAGCGCCGCACTGAGCGCTGCGGCGAAGGGCGCGTTGAACGCCCTGGCGAAGAAGCTCGTCGCCGGCGCGTCGATCACCGTGACCGGCTCCGCCCCGGGCAACGCGAAGTTGGCGAAGAGTCGTGCGACCGCGGTGGCGGGTTACCTCGCAGGTAGGGACAAGACCCACGCGACGATCAAGACCGCGAGCGGCGCGAACGCGGCGACGGTGGTGACGACGAAGCAGTGAGTCGTGCCCGGAGATCCGGGGACGGTGTCATCACGCGGTGACACCTTGCTGCGATCAACAACCGTCCAGCTTGTCGTTCATATACGAACTCGGGGCCGGCGTCGTCCACCCGTCGAACGGGGTCGCGTACGCGTAACCGACGTTCTGTTGGGAGACCGCGGAACAGAACGCCCCGGGCAGGTCGGGACTGATCGCGTCGTAGACGAGCACCGAGAAGTGTGACGCCGCGAACGACGACTCCCACGACGAGGGCGACCACGCTCGACCGGAGCCGGCGTAGTCGACGTAGCCGGCGTAGGGGCCCTCGAAGGTCACGAGGATGTTCGCGTTCTGCGCCGCGTACCTGTTTGAGAGCGCCCACCCACTGACGGGGTTGCGACCGTAGTTGAAGGCCACCGTTTGGTAGACGCCCTCGGTGTGGATGTACGCGGCGATCGTCTGGTAGTAGGTAGCCGCCGACATTGTCTTCGAGAGGCAGTCCGTCTTGCTGGTCGCTGATGAGGGGTTCGCCACCTCGTCGACGAAGATTCCCGCGAGGCCGTCGCCGGCGTACCACTCGTACCAGCTGTCGACCTGACCCTCCACGGTGGCGAGCGCGACGTGGCAGTAGTCCGAGTCCACGTAGCCGAGCACGCCGACGTGGGCCGCGTCGCACGCGGAGAAGTTGCCCGACCAACTCGCGCTCCCCGACGTGCCGGGCCCGCTCGAGGAGCCGATGTCCGCGACCACGAAGGAGTTCGTCGAGGCGAGTGCGGAACACGTGGTGGCCCAATCGGCGCTGCTCTGGTCGTAGAGCGGCACCACGTACGACGCCGACGTCGTCGCGCTTCGCGTGCCGTGGGCACTCGCCGACGCGCCGGCGTTGGTCGAGATCGCGATCGGCACGATCGACGCCGTCGTGAGTGCGGCGATGAAGAAACGGCTCCTCCGGCGTCGGCGTGTTTGGCGATGACGAACACGGGCCACCGTGTCAGTGTGACTGCGACGGGTCCTCCACGACATTTCTTCCACCACTTCGCCTTGCCGGTAACGATGCCCGACACGCGATGTCGTCAACCGCAATTAATTCCTGCAATCATATGGCGAATTCGAGCGACGTCGCGGTTGGGAACGACAGTTCTTTTTCAGGAATCGCGACCCCGACGGTCTCGGGACCTAGAGGAAACCGATCCGCGACAGGGGCCAGATCCGGAAGAAGGCCTTGCCGATGATGTCCGAGCGCGGGACGGGGCCCCAGAACCGGCTGTCACATGAATTGGCCCGATTGTCGCCCATCACGAAGTACTCGTTGGCCTTGAGCGTGATCCTCTTGATCGGCGGATTGAGGGTCGGAAAGTACGTCCACGGCTCCTTCAGGGGCTTGCCATCGATGTACACCACGTTGCCCTTGGAGGTCACGGTCTGACCGGGTAGGCCGATGACCCGCTTCACGAGATCGGTGAAGTCCCCGTCGCCGCAGTGCTCGGCCGGCGGGGCCTTGAACACGATGATGTCGCCGGTGTTGATGGTCCCGAATCGGACGCTCAACTTGTTGACGAGGATCCGGTCGCCGAGGTGCAGGGTCGGCTCCATCGATCCCGAGGGTATGTAGAACGTCTGCACGGCGTAGAGGCGCACGAGGAACGACGCCAGGACCGCGACCACGAGGATCACGCCCCACTCGATGATCACCCGTCGACGACGCCTATCCACGGCACGAACCTTGGTCGTTGACATCACCGGCGACGAGGCGGAAGCCGACGTGCGGCCGAAGGGACATCATTCAAGGCTAGCGAAGTGCGCCACGGTGCCAACTGTCACCGAGACGTCCGCGCGTTCGCCGAGGCGTCGTAGCCGGTGAATGCTCACGCGTCGCGTTTCTCCAGTAGCGAGGACCCAATGGCGAGCAGGACCACGACGTAGATCGCGAGGATCAACATGCCCACCCACGGTGAGAAGAAGTTCGGGTCGCCACCTTTGGTCGTGATGATGTCGACCCCGAAGCGATCCGGCATGAACCGACGGATGTCGACGGACAGTTGACCCGGCAGCGCCTGGGCGATGATCGGCAGGACCAGGAGCGTCGCCACGTAGGCGCTGATCGCGCCGGCGGTGTGACGGATGATCGTCCCGAGGCCCATCGCGAACAGACCCAGCAGGCACAGATAGAGACCTCCACCGAACACCGCGCGAAAGGCGCCGGGGCTCGACAGCGTCGCGTGCGTGGCCGGTGACGAGAGCAGGAACTGTCCGAGGAAGAACGCGACGAACGCCGTGAACTCCGCGACCACGAAGGACAAGACGCCGAAGACGAAGATCTTGGCGAGGAAGACGCGCGAGCGGTTCGGCGCGGCCGAGAACGTGGCCCGTATGGTCCCGGTGCTGTACTCCGCGGAGATCACCAACACGCCCAGCACACCGACCACGAACTGGTCGAAGAACAGACCGATCAGGCTGGTCGCGGGCGCGTCGAAGGTCTCGCGCTGTCCGAAGTTCATGCTCGACCAGTGCGCCCGGGTCAGGGCGGTCACGAGGGCGCTGATGCCGATACCCAGGAAGATCGTGAGACCGATCGTCCACATCGTCGAGCGGACGGTGCGAATCTTCGTCCACTCGGATCGCACGAGGTCGAAGAAGCCGTATCGTCCGGGGGGCAATGCCTTCACCATCGCCGCGGGTGGGTTGGTCACGGTCACGACTTCGCTCCTGTCGCGTTGGTGGGGCCGTCCGACGACGTCCCGCGGTACTCGACGCTGTCCTCGGTCAGTTCCATGAACGCCTCCTCGAGCGACGCGGACTGTGGGGCCAACTCGTGCAGCACGACCGGGATCGAGGCGGCCAACTCACCGATCGCGACTTCATTGGCGCCGCGAACGGACAGCGAGCCGTCGTCTTCGAGCGCGACGACGGCGCCCTGGTGTTCGAGCGCGACCTTCAACTTCGCGGCCTCGGGCGAACGGACCCGAACGAAGTTCTCGGTGCTCTGTGAGAGCAGGTGATCGATCGAGGTCTGGGAGATCAGCTCGCCCTTGCCGATGATCACGACCTCGTCGGCGGTGAGGGCCATCTCACTCATGAGGTGACTGGAGACGAAGACCGTGCGGCCCTCGCGAGCGAGTCCCTTCAAGAGGTTGCGGACCCAGCGGATGCCGTCGGGGTCGAGTCCATTGACCGGCTCGTCGAACAGGAGTATCTCCGGATCGCCCAGCAGCGCCGCGGCGATGCCGAGTCGCTGGCCCATGCCGAGCGAGAACTTGCCCGCGCGCTTGTTCGCGACCTCGGTGAGTCCGACGAGATTGATCATCTCGTCGACGCGCGAGTTGGGCAGATGGTTGGTCTGCGCGAGCATCTTCAGGTGCGCACGGGCGCTGCGCCCTGGGTGGATGGCCTTGGCCTCCAACAGGGCGCCGACCTCACGAAGCGGCCACTGCAGATTCTTGAAGTGCTTGCCCTTCACGGTCACGTCGCCCGCCGTCGGCATGTCGAGTCCCATGATCATTCGCATGGTGGTGGACTTCCCCGAGCCGTTCGGTCCGAGGAAGCCGGTGACGACACCGGGGCGTACCGTGAAGCTCAACTTCTCGACCGCGTGCTTCGAGCCGTAGTGCTTCGTCAGTCCCTTGGCTTCGATCATCGGTGGTCTCCCGTCGTGGTCGCGGCAACGGCGTCCCCTCCTAACTTACGACACGGGTGAAAACCGACAATCGGTAGGAACCCTCAGGACCCACGGATGCGTGACCGAAGTATCAGGGTTTACACCCAGATGACGCGGCACTTCAAGAACTCTTCACGTCGTCGTGGCACCCGCTCGACCTCGCGCGTCAGTGACGGTCACGTCGCAGAAGCCTCATCTCGCCGATTCGACGAATCGTCGCAGCGCGCCGACGTAGCGACGAGTGATCGAACGTTGCACCACGCGACCGAGCGGTCCTCCGAGGCGCGCGAGCACGTCGACCGGCTTCGAGAAGGCACTGACCGTGAAGAACGTCGCGCCGTCGCGGCGTTCGACGACGAAACTCTCCTCCCCGCTCTCGGGGTGCCCGGGCAGCGTTCCGTACGCGAAGCCGAACGAGTCGGGGTCCTTGAACACGGCCACGATGCGACAGGGCGCCACCATCTGCAGCGGACCGAGGGTGGTCACCGCGATCACGGTCGCGTCGGGCGCCAACTCGTCGTGCGGGTAGATACGCAGCCCGGCGCCCTCGTGGGCGACCCACGTGCGAAGTCCGGTGATCGCTCGTTCGAAGTCCTCCTCGTCACCGATCCGCTCGCGCACCCGCACGTGGTGGTAGTCCGCCGGCAACGATCCGTCACGTGAGGCGCCGACCTCGCGGTACGTGGGCACGGCGAGTCGTGCGGCGACGAGCAACGCGTCCAGTTGCGTCGAGCCGAGTCGTCGAAGCGAGATCACCTTCTACGTGCTACCAGAGAACACCCCGACGCCGGGCTCGAGGTCGGCCGGTCGAGCGCCAGACCATGCGCTGGAGGAATCCTCGCTATCGATTGGCGAGATGGCCGGGAATTGCACGCACTCGGAGCCGCGGTCCCAATCGTTCGCTTAATGGGAGGCGGTCGCAACGATGCCTAAGATTGGCGAGGCACTCGAAAGTGGGCCGGTAACAAGGAGAGTGCGTGGCTGCTGTGGAGAGTTCGACGAAGGTTGTGCTGGGTGGCACCCGAGGTGGTCCGGATGAACCGACGCTACGCAAGGACCGTTGGTGGCTCCAGCCGTTCATCATCGTCTTCGTCCTCACGATATTCATCGTCTACTCCACGTGGGCGGCGTTCCAGAACCGTTACTACTTCGTGGGCGCCAGCATGGGTCGCGACCTCATCAGTCCGTTCTACTCACCGTGCATCGGTGGACTCTGCGTCCCGGGCGCGAAGGCCGGGTTCACGCTCAACTGGTTCCGGCTCTCGCCGGCGCTGCTGATCCTGATCTTCCCGCTGGGATTTCGCTTCACCTGCTACTACTACCGCCGCAGTTACTACCGAGCGTTCTGGTGGTCACCGCCGGCCTGCGGCGTCGCCGACGCCCACGGCAAGTATTCCGGTGAGACCAGGTTCCCGCTGGTGATGCAGAACCTGCACCGTTACTTCTTCTACGCCGGACTCGTCTTCAACGTCCTCTTGACCATCGACGCCGTCGAGGCCTTCCGCGAGCCGGGCATCGGGTGGGGTGTCAGCGTCGGCACCGTCGTCCTGTGCGTGAACGCCGTCCTGCTCTGGATGTACTCGCTCAGCTGCCACGCCTGTCGCCACCTGGTCGGCGGACACGTCAAGAGCTTCAAGGCCCATCCGATCCGCTACCGATTCTGGAAGTGGGTCTCGCCACTCAACGCGAAGCACATGAACCTCGCCTGGGCCTCACTGCTCTTCGTCGGCTTCACGGATGTCTACGTGCGCCTGGTGGCCTCCGGCGCGATCACCGACTACCGGCTCTTTTAGAAGGACAACCGTGACTGAATCCCCCTACGAACACCATGTCTATGACGTACTGATCATCGGTGCCGGTGGCGCCGGACTGCGCGCCGCGATCGAGGCCAAGCAGCGCGGCCTCAAGGTCGGCATCGTCACCAAGTCCCTGCTCGGCAAGGCCCACACCGTCATGGCCGAGGGCGGCATGGCCGCGGCCATGGGCAACGTCTACGACGAGGACAACTGGATGGTGCACTTCCGCGACACCATGCGCGGCGGCAAGTACCTCAACAACAACCGCATGGCCGAACTCCACGCCAAGGAGTCGCCGGACCGGGTCTGGGAGCTCGAGCAGTGGGGCGCGCTCTTCGACCGGACCAAGGAGGGCAAGATCAACCAGCGCGACTTCGGCGGCCACCGCTACGCCCGCTTGGCGCACGTCGGCGACCGCACCGGTCTGGAGTTGATCCGCACGCTCCAACAGAAGGTCGTCTCGATGGACACCGACGTCTTCATGGAGTGCAAGGTCTTGAAGCTGGTCCACGACGACGGCGGTCGCATCGCCGGGTGCGTCGCGTACTGGCGCGCGACCGGTGAGTTCGTGACCTTCGAGGCCAAGACGGTCATCATCGCGACCGGCGGCGTCGGTCGCTCCTGGAAGTTCACGTCGAACTCGTGGGAGGGCACCGGCGACGGTCACGCCATGGCGCTGTGGGCCGGGGCGAAGTTGATCGACATGGAGTGCATCCAGTTCCACCCGACCGGCATGGTCTGGCCGCTCAGCGTGCGCGGGTTGCTCGTGACCGAGAGCGTGCGCGGTGACGGCGGCGTCCTGCGTAACTCCGAGGGCGAGCGCTTCATGTTCAACTACGTGCCCGAGATGTTCCGCGCCGAGACGGCCGAGACCGAAGAAGAGGGCGACAAGTGGTACGACGACCACAGCGCCGGACGTCGGCCGCCGGAACTCCTCCCCCGCGACGAAGTGGCGCGAGCGATCAACTCCGAGGTGAAGGCCGGTCGTGGTACGCCCCACGGCGGCGTCTTCCTCGATATCGCGTCGCGTCGCACCCCGGAGTTCATCCGTCGCCGCCTGCCCTCGATGTACCACCAGTTCATGGAGCTCGCCGGCGTCGACATCACGCGCGAGCCGATGGAGATCGGTCCGACCTGCCACTACATCATGGGTGGGGTCCAGGTCGTCGCCGACACCGCGGCGACCGCGGTCCCGGGACTCTTCTGCGCCGGCGAAGCGGCCGGCGGCATGCACGGGGCGAATCGACTCGGGGGCAACTCCCTGAGCGACCTCGTGGTCTTCGGGCGTCGCGCCGGCATGGGAGCCGCCGAGTACATCGAGGCCGGCGACGTCGCGACGTCGTTCAACCTGGACGAGGCGGAGGCGGCCGTGAAAGAGGCGCTCGCGCCCTTCGACCACGAGGGCGGCGAGAACCCGTACACGATCCAGCACGACCTCCAAGAGCTCATGCAAGAACTGGTCGGCATCATCCGCACCGGCCCGGAGCTGGAAGAGGCCAAGGTCAAGCTCGACGAGTTCACCGAACGCGTCCGGAACATCTCGGTGAAGGGTGGCCGCGCCTACAACCCCGGGTGGAACCTGACCACCGACCTCCCGGCGATGCTCACGGTCTCGCGTTCGACGGCGCTGGCCGCGAGCCTGCGCAAGGAGTCGCGCGGCGGCCACACCCGCGAGGACTACCCGAACCCCGACCCCGAGTTCGCGAAGTTCAACTTCGCGCTCTCGAGCGAGGGCGGCAGTTGGGACAGTCCCATCACGGCGGTCGAGTCACCGCTCCTCCCGATGCCCGACGAACTGAAGGCCCTACTCGAGGAGGCGCACTGATGGCTGACGTGACGATGCGAATCTGGCGCGGCGACTCGACCGGCGGCGACTTCGAGACCTTCTCGATCACTCTGAACGAGGGCGAGGTGGTGCTCGACATCATCCACCGCATCCAGGCGACCGAAGCGCCGGACCTCGCGTGTCGCTGGAACTGCAAGGCCGGCAAGTGCGGTTCGTGCTCGGCCGAGATCAACGGCAAGCCGCGCCTCATGTGCATGACGCGCATGGACCAACTGCCCGAGGGGCCCGTGACCGTGACGCCGATGAAGACCTTCCCGATCATCCGGGACCTCGTCACGGACGTCTCGTTCAACTTCGAGATGGCCAAGCGCGTACCGGCGCTGCTCCCGCCGCCGATGCCCGAGGGCGGCTACCGCATGTTCCAGCAGGACGTCGAGCGCGGCCAGGAGTTCCGCAAGTGCATCGAGTGCTTCATGTGCCAAGACGTCTGTCACGTCATCCGCGATCACGAGGAGAACAAGGTCCACTACGCCGGACCGCGATTCTTCATCCGCTACGCCGAGCTCGAGATGCACCCCCTCGACACCAACGATCGCCGCGAACTGATCAAAGAGGAGATGGGGCTCGGGTACTGCAACATCACCAAGTGCTGCACCGAGGTCTGCCCGGAACACATCCACATCACCGACAACGCGATCATCCCGCTCAAGGAACGCGTCGTGGACGCCGACTACGACCCCGTCGCGTGGCTGGGCCGAAAGATCCGACGCCGCACCAAGAAGACGGCCGCCGAGGCGGCCGTGCAGCCCGCTCCCTAGTACGTGGCGGAGTTCCTCTCGGCCGAGTGGTTCCAGGGGCTGAACGACACGCTGGCGAACGCCGAACCCGTTCCCGTCGGCCCCGACGCCGCGACGGTGCGCGTCGTGCTCGAGTTCCCCGACGCGCCGAGTAGCGGACCCCACGCGATCACGTTCTCGATCGGCCCCGAGGGCGCACGCGTCGAGCCGGGTGACCACCTGGCGGCCGACGCCATCGTGCAACTCTCCTACGCCGACGCGTCGGCGCTGACCGGCGGCGACATCGACAGCGCGTCGGCGCTGCGCGACGGCCGCGTCAAGGTGCGCGGTGACATCAACGCGATCGTGCCACTGCTCGGTTGGCTGCAACGCGCGCACCCGAACACCAACTAGGTTCTCGCGATGGACCTGCCGCTGTACGAGGACGACCTCGGTGAACCGGGTGTCCTCGAAGCGCACATGCTCCATCGCCACGGCGCCGAGATAGCGCCGGTCGCCGTGCTCTGCTTCTTCAACGAACTGCTCGATCAACTGGCCGCCGACGGCGTCCTCGACGTCAAGTACGTCTTGCGCAGCGAGATCGGCCGCAATCCGGTCTATCAATTCGAGACCGACGAGGGCCCCGTCTCGGTGATCCACCCCGGCGTCGGCGCGCCGTTGGCCGCCGGCTTCGTCGAGGAGATCGCGTCGCTCGGCGTGACGACGCTCGTCGCCTGCGGCGGTGCCGGCGCGCTGGTCGACGATCTGGACCTCGGTCACGTGATGGTGGTCGCCTCCGCGCTGCGCGACGAAGGGACGAGTTTCCACTACGCCGAACCGAGTCGGATCATCGACGCCGACCCCCTTGGCGTGCGAGTGCTCGGCGACGTGCTGCGTGAGCACGAGGTCGAGCACTTCGTCGGACGAACGTGGACGACGGACGCGTTCTTTCGCGAGACGCGCTCACGCGTGAACCGTCGCATCGACGAGCACTGTTCGGTCGTCGACATGGAGTCATCGGCCTTCATCGCGGTCGCCAAGTACCGCGGCCTGCGCTTCGCGCAACTCCTGTACGCCGGCGACTCGCTCGCCGGTGAGGAATGGGACAGCCGATCGTGGTCGGGCGCGCGAGGGGTACGTGAGGAGCTTTTCCGCGTGAGCGCGATCGCCGCTCGACGTCTGCACGTCGCCACGGCGTAGAGACGGTCGAGCGCGCCTCCAACGCACGATGATCCGAAAAACTTCTGCGTTCAGCTCTTCCGAAATCCCGATATTTCGTCAATTTTCGGGTTAGTCTGGCGCGCGGGTTCGGCGCTGTCGGTCCCCATTCACGGGTTGACAACACATTGGAGGAATTGCTTAATGAAGTCTTTTTACCATGGGACAAAAACGAGTGCGCTTCGCCTCGCGGCGGCTCTCTTCTTGGTTGCGACGGGACTTATCGCGACCGCTCTCCCCTCTTCAGCGACCGGAATCAACATCTTGACCAACGGCGGCTTCGAGTCGGGCAGCCTGACGCCGGGATGGACGGCCTACAACTCCGGCTGCGGCGGATGGGGTGTCACGTCGAGCGGCCACTCAACGTGGGGCACTACGAATGCGCCGGTCGAAGGCACGTACTCAGCGCTCTACGACCAGAACTGTCCCACCGCAGGGGTCCTGGTCTCCAACCCCTTCACGGTTCCGTCGAACTCAACGCTCTCCCTCGACTTCGCCTACTCGAACGCCTGGAACTCGTGGGACCAGAACGGCGGCTCACCATTCAGTTTGGGAACGTCGAACCAGTGGTTGGAGGTGGACGTGATCAAGTCGTCGGCGACGTACGACAGCCTCGCACCGAGCGACATCCTGTCGGTCCTGTTCAATTCGCAGTCCGGTAGTCCCGCGCTGACACAAGGTTGGGAGACACTGAGCACGTCGCTGGCCTCGCTCGCCGGCCAGAGCGTCGAGATCCGAGTGATGGCGGTCGACACTAACTTCTTCTTGCCCGTCTGGATCGACGGTGTCGACGTGACCGGCGCGCCACCCGCCGTGACCAACCTCGGGGTCAGCGCCGGTACCGATTCGGTGAGCGCCTCGTGGGCGCCGAACGGCAACGCGACGAGTTACACCTGCACCCTGATGTACGGCTTCAACACGCCGTCGAGTTACACCAGCACGACCACGTCGACCAGTTGCACGTTCTCCGGATTGGCGGCCGGCTCCACCTGGGGCATCCAGGTCGTCGCGACGAATTACGGACAGAACTCCGCCCCGGTGCTGGCCTTCGCGACGATTCCCGTCCCGGTGGTCTCGAAGCCGAAGCCGCCGGCTCATCATCGGATCGTCTGCAAGCAGAACAATGGCAAAAGATTGCGTTCCTTCGCGGGAGCAGATCCACAGTGTCCCTCGGGATATCACCTGGTCGCGGGGTAGGACGCCAAGAAGCCACCCGCACGCCCCTTCGAGGCTGCGTGCGGGTGGCGACGTGAGTAGCATCCAGTTTTTAGGACTCGCCCCCGGAGTTGGAATGCTCTAGGGGCGTGCGTTCGGCGTAGGTCCCGGATTGGGGGACGTCTATGTCCGCTCGAAAGTCATTGTTGATCGGTTTGGTGCTGGCGGCGGGATTGTCGGTGGTTCCGGCGAGCCTTGCTTCGGGCGGCACACCGTTGACCAAGGCTCAGTTCATCGCCAAGGCGAACACTCTCTGCACTGACGCGGCGAGCACGTTCGCGCCTAAGGTCGCACAGCTCAAGGGCAAGAAGATGACGACGAAACTCATCGCCCAATTCGTCGGAGAACTACTTCCCGTCGTCCAGAATCAGATCGACCAGACCAAGAAACTCGTGCCCCCGACGTCCGAGCGAGCGAAAGTGGCCGCGATGCTGTCAGCAGACCAAACGGAGTGGAACGCGCTGAAGGCGAATCCGCAACTCCTGGCCGCGAACGGGGGGAAGACGAGCCCCTTTGTCACCGCGGACGGACTCGCCCGCAAACTGGGACTCTTGGGCGCTCCCGGTGCCAGCGTCTGTTCGAAGTAGCGACAGCGTCACGTCGCGTCATCTCGTGAAGTGCACCTCGGACTGAGAACTGCGGTTCAACCAGCGGCAATCTCGGTCATGGAGTTCGAGCCGTTGTTGGCGACCCATACGCGGCCGCCGATGTACGTGATGGCGAAGGGATTGTTGAAGCCGTACTTCGCGCCCGACAGGACCGTGACCAACGCGCCGGAGGCAACGTCGAACTCCGAGACGGAGTTCCCGGTCGTGCCCGCCGTGCCGAGATTCGCCGTCCACACGTCCTTGCCGCTCGACGCAATCGCCGTCACCACGCTCAGCCCATCGTCTTTACCCTTGACGTAGCGGATGAAGGCGCCTGTCGTGGCGCTGAGTTCGGTGAGTGAACTCGTTCGGTCGTTCGACACCCACACGTGGGTCCCGTCCGAGGTGATGGCGAGCGGTCCGTCGAACCGGTAGCTCGAGCCCTTCAGGACCTTCACCAGCGACCCCGATCCGGCGTCCAACTCGGCGACCGCGTTCGCGTCACTGTCGACCGCCCACACGTGGGTCGAATCCGAGGCCAGCGCGTTGACTTGGGAGATCCCGAGTGAGGAGACCTTCACGTCCTTGATGAGGTTCCCCGTCGAGGCGTTGACTTCGGCGAGCGTCGTCCCGCGCAGATTGGAGATCCACACGTCGCTCCCGTTCGACGTGATCTGACTCGTGCCGTGCAGTTTGTAGGACGAGCCGGGGATCACGCGAACCAGCGTGCCGGTCATGGCGTTGAGTTCGGTGACGGAGTTGCCGGCGTCGTTCGCCACCCAGACATGGGTCCAGTCGTCGCTGAGTCGGGCCGGCCCATCGAAGCCGAAGGCCGCCTTCTTGAGGACGTTCAACTTCGCGCCGGTACTGGCGTCGAGCTCGGTCACCGAGTTGCCCGCGCTGTTGGCGACCCACACGTGGGCGCCGTTCGATCCGATGGCCGTCACCGAGTTGAACCCGTAGGACGGACCCTGGATGACCTTGATAACCGGCGCCGTGGCGGCGCTCGCGCCGACGACGCCCAGGAGTGGGCTCGCGGCCAGTGTCAGCGCGATCGTCGCGCGAATAGTGAACTTCATGGGGATCTCTTTCGGGGTGTGTCGAGCCACCGAAATGTCATCGGTGTGACCCGTCGATTTCACGGCGTCTGCGTCCACCCAGCGTAGGACACGGACCGCGAGATTTGTCATCGCTCACGTGCGCTGGCGTGCACCGCGGTATCAGTTCTGCTCGGCCCGAGCGAGATTAACCTTGGCCGCATGACGAGATGCGGTGGCTGATGCACGGTTTCGACTCGTTCCTCCACCACCTCTTCAATTGGACCGGCACCTACAACGAAGCCGGCAGTTGGTACGGCTTCTGGTCCGGCTTCGCCGGCGGTTTCGGCATCTTGACCATCGTCGTCATCGGCTACCGCAAGATCAACTGCCACACGCAGAAGTGCTGGCGAATCGGCCATCACGACTTGACCGTCAAGCACTCGCCCGATGACCCCGGGACGACCTATCGCGTCTGTCGTCACTGTCACCCTGAGATCAAGGGCAAGCGATTCTCGAGAGAGGAACTACATCAGATGCACCGAGACCACGTCGAAGGGAGCAGCCAATGAGTTGGTGGGATCGATGGGTGTGGCCGGCCGGTGGTTCGGGCGGCATTCCGGGCGACGTCGTGGCGACGGCCATCTGGGTCGTCCTCGCCGCCATCATCACGGTCATCGCGTGGCCACCGCTTCGCCGTCTCTTGTGGAAGGCGCTTGGACTCCACGCCCTGCACGCGAAGCTCGACCACATCATCCTCGAGCATCCGTCCATCGCGAACGAGATCCCCGGCCTCGAGGCGCAGTTCCAACCGAAGCGTCAACCGTTGCCCGAGGGCACCACCGCGCCACCAGCGACACCACCGGCCGAGTCGAGTCCTCCTAGTTGACGCGCTGCGTGTTGCGAACGACTCGCTCTTACACGGGTCGAAACGTCCTGAGGTCGTGTGCCACCTTCTCGATCGTGACCTGATCCACGCCAGAGTCGGCGGCGGCCTCCGGCCACGTCTCGATGGCGGCGGCCACGTCGCGCAGCGCGTTCTCGATGCCCGGAACGTCGTGACGATCGCCGAGGGCCCGTAGGTCGTCGAGGGTGACGCCGCTGAAGCGACCGTTGACGCTCATCTGGTGCTGGGCCGTCCAGTCACTCCCCCAGTTCGCGTGCGTCACGTCGTAGGCCGGGGCCAACTCCCACACCCCGTCCTCGGGCAACAGGAACGCCACGTTCTTGGTGTGGTCGTCCCGGTTGACGCCCATCACGTTGAAGGCGATCCGTCGAAAGATCTGCCCGCGGTCATTCGCGTCCAACCCGAGTCGATCGGCGACGAGGAAGTAGCTCGAATACGAGTGCGTGCGCGCCAGGTTGAAATCGAGGTGATCGAGCGCGCACAGTGACTGCAGGTGGAGGCGTGCGTTGCCGGGACCACGGTCGAATCGCTTGGTCATGAAGTGGGCGCGCGGACCCTCGGGCAAGAGGAACGAGGGGCTCATGTCGATACCGGCGCGCACGGCCATGAGGTAGTACGCGTGCTCCACTCGGCAGTACTGCTGGGAGGTCACCGAGGGATCGGCGCGCACACTGGTCGGGTCGCCGACCCCGTCCAGTTTGATCAACCACTGCTCGAACCCCTCCGGGGCCTCGAGTTGTCCGGACCGCATCTCCTGGGTCGCCGGGTTGTAGGCCACGACCGCCTTGGCCCGTGCCCCACCCGCGGTCGAGCCCACGTTGATCAGTTGGTGCAGCGCGTCGTGCACTCCGCGCGAGCTCAAATCACCGTGGATCGCGGCGCGCGCGGCCACCACCAGCTGCGCGACGTCGACCATGTTCACGTCACCGGGCAACGGACCCGTCGGCGGGGCGAACGTGAGCGCACCCATCGTTCGTTCGCTGGCGTAGGCCAGTCGGTCGAGTGACGTGATGTCGGCTGCGGCGACGCCCTGCTCGGCCAGCCACGCCGTGACCAGGGCGTTGCCGAACCTGTCGGGAAGGGCGTCGGCCACCATGGCCGGGAGTCCGTAGTACGTGTCGCGCGAGAGCTGCGGGAAGACGACGACACCCCGTTGTCGGGGTAGATGCAGAGGTGAGAGGTCGGCGCCCGTGCGGATCCATTCTTCGTCGTACTCGAAGGCGTAGTAGTTCGTCGTTGGATCGAGCGCGACGTAGCCGACCACTCGGCCCCAGGCCGAGACTCGGATCACGTCGACCGGACTGAACGCCACTACCGCGCCCGAGACGCCGCGCGAACCCGCTTCACCTGTCGGCGAGACTGTTGCTGGGCCAGTCGCCACTGCTCGCGGGGACTAACCGAGGGCTGCGGTGGCGTCAAGGTCTCGAACCAACTCGAGCGCCCGAGTGAGCGGACCACCTTCACCACCGTCGCGAGCGAAGAACCTCGACCGAGTTCGAGCGACTGCAGCGACGACAACGAGACGTTGGCCCGCTCGGCGAGTGCTCTCTGAGTGAGACGCGCGTCTTGTCGCAGCGTGCGGATCGCTTCGCCGATCTGCTGTTCCCATTCCTCGGTCGACTGAAATACTTGCTTTTCCATGTTTTAATTGACCTTTATAGTTTTAACAGTTCTATTCTACACTCCCTAATGGTCGACAATTGCAACTTCAATTGGGTGTCCGTCACGTCATTGCGACCGTGGTTGAATCGGGTCCGTGGTCGTTGTCCTCGTCGTCTTAATACTCTTGTTCGCGATCATGTGCTTTCGGATCGTGGGGATGGCGGTCTTCCAGTCCAACACGGAAAGGGCTACGGGCAAGCCGTTGGTGGCTTTGCTACGAATGGTCTCCGCGTGGTCGCTGGTCTCTGGTCTCGTCGTCACCTTCATCGGTGATTGGACGAATTATTTAGCACTGCGAGTTCTCGGTTTCGTGATCGTGTTCACGGGCTTTTTGCTGCTCTTTGTTCGCATTCACTACGGACGAAAGAACTCGGACGTCGGTACGACTTCGACCGCGACCAACGAACGCCCTAGCGATCAGATCTGACCGATGCAGTAGTCGTTGCGCAGCAAGAACGCGCGCAGACTCGAAACGAACGACCCGTGACTCACTGGCCACTCCTGGTGATACAGCGCGTCGCTCAGCAGGCCTTGGCGTTGCAGGCGCTGCACCGTCGCCCACGCCGACGCCCCGCGCCCGATCGCGCACTCGTCCGCCACCCACGGCGCGATGAATCCGAACCTCGAGTACGCCTGGCCCGGGTGCCGGATGGACCGCTGGACGTACGCCCAGAGCGAGCGCGCGTTCGCCGCGACGAGCGACGGATGCTGCAGCGTCACGTCGGTCAGCCCGCTGGCGTCGACCGAGTCGAGGACGATCGGTTCCGCGGAACAGCCCCCGCAGGCGAAGGCGTAGTCGAAGTTGCCGTCGGCCGTGGCGAGCAGGACCTGGTTCCCGGCCACCTTCGGGATGAACCCTTCGGACGCGAAGAAGGCGTGCGGGTCCTTGTACTTGCCCGGGCTCATGTCCACGACCTTGTCGTAACGACCCCGCGACCGATCGAAGAGGTAGACGACCGGGACCTGACAGCAGTTGGCGCCGCCGGACCACCCCTCGATCATCACGCCGGGGTACTGACCACGGGAGAAGGCGATGACGCACATGACGTCGATGGTCGAGCCCTTCGTGTTGTCCGGTCGAGGCAGCGTCCAGTGCTGCCCACCCTGGGTCATCGTGAGGGTGCCGCTGAAGGGAACGCCCACGGTGGGGCCGTTATCGGGCGCCGCCTTCTGCACCGTCGAGTGGAACGAGGCGGTGAATCCGCCGTAGGACGTGCTCAGTGTGGTGCGCTGGCCGACCTTGAGTTGGGGGATCAACTGATCGGGGAAACACTTGTAGCTCGCGGCGAGGACGGGGAGCGACGGACTCGAGGTCAAGGTCACGACCAACACGGTGGCCGCGATCACGACGACCAGCCCGAGCGCCACAACGGTCACGCGCCACGCGAGCGACTGCGGCGGTGACGACGCGTTGTTGTCCACCTCGACTCCCGTCACTCAGCCTCGACCGATATTAGTGACGGTGTCGAGCCAGTCGGCTTCGCGCTAGATCAAACCGAGCGACGTGACCTCGTCGCGCTCCGAGAGCAGCTCGTCGGTCGTGATCTTGATGCGATCCTTGGCGAAGTCGTCCGCGACGAAACCCTCCTTGACCTTCCACGCACCGTGGCCGTCGGACACGACGGGGTAACCGAAGGTGAGTCCCTCCGGCACGCCGTACTCGCCGTGGCTCGTGACCGCGACCGACGTGCAGTCGTCACTGGCCGTCGCGCTCACCAGGCTGGCGACGGTGTCGACCGCGGCGTTGGCGGCACTGGCGGCCGAACTCAGACCGCGCGCCTCGATGACGGCCGCGCCACGCTTCTGGACGGTGGTGATGAACTCTCCCTGGAGCCACGCCAGGTCGGTGATCGCGTCGGTCGCCTTGTGCCCGTTGATCGTGGCGTTCGCGAAGTCCGGGAACTGGGTCGCCGAGTGGTTGCCCCAGATGGCGACGTTCTTCACGTCCTTCACGGGGACGCCGGCCTTCTTGGCCAACTGGGTCTCGGCGCGATTCTGGTCGAGTCGCGTCATCGCGAACCACCGGTCGTCGGGCACGTCCTTGGCGTTGGAGCGCGCGATGAGACAGTTCGTGTTGCACGGGTTCCCGACGACGAGGATCCGCACGTCGCTCGCGGCGTTCGCCGAGATCGCTTCGCCCTGGGGCTTGAAGATGCCCCCGTTCACCTTCAACAGGTCGCCGCGCTCCATGCCGGCCTTGCGCGGCACCGAACCGACGAGCAACGCCCAGTTGGTGTTCGTGAAGGCGAGGTCGAGGTCGCTCGTCGCCTCGATCCCCGCGAGCAGCGGGAAGGCGCAGTCGTCGAGTTCCATGACGACGCCCTCGAGGGACTTCATCGCGGGCTCGATCTCCAAGAGTCGCAGCACTATCGGCGTGTCGGGACCGAGCAACTGGCCCGAGGCGATGCGAAAGAGCAGTGAGTAGCCGATCTGGCCGGCGGCGCCGGTGACGGTGACGTGGACGGGGGTGGTCATGGTTCCTCCAGGTTGGTTTTAGAGACGGTCGACGATCGCGGCGCCGAACTCCGAGCACTTCACTTCCGTGGCGCCCTCCATCAGACGGGCGAAGTCGTAGGTGACGATCTTCTCCGAGATCGTCGCCTCCATCGCGCGAACGATGTCGTTGGCCGCGTCGGTCCAGCCCAGGTGTTCGAACATCAAGACGCCCGAGAGCAGGACCGAGCCGGGGTTGACCTTGTCCATCCCGGCGTACTTGGGCGCCGTCCCGTGGGTCGCTTCGAAGATCCCGTGGCCGGTCATGTAGTTGATGTTGGCGCCCGGGGCGATCCCGATGCCGCCGACCTGGGCCGCGAGCGCGTCCGAGAGGTAGTCGCCGTTCAGGTTCATCGTCGCGATGACGTCGAACTCCGAGGCGCGCGTGAGCGACTGCTGGAAGCAGATGTCGGCGATGACGTCCTTCACGAGCAACTTCGAGCCGGGCTTGCCGTTGCAGTCGTTCCAGCCGACGGCGACGTCGTCGAACTCGTCCTTCACCAGCTGGTAGCCCCACTTCATGAAGGCGCCCTCGGTGAACTTCTGGATGTTGCCCTTGTGGACCAGGGTGACCGACTCGCGCTCGTGCTTGAGGGCGTAGACGATGGCGGCGCGGATCAGTCGCTCCGAGCCCTCCTTCGAGATCGGCTTGACACCGATGCCGCTCATCTCGCGGATGTCCCAGCCGAAGCTCTCCTTCAAGAAGCTGCGCAGCTTCTCGGCCTCGGGCGAACCGGCCTCGACCTCGAGGCCGGCGTAGACGTCCTCGGTGTTCTCACGGAAGATCACCATGTCGACCAACTCCGGCTGCTTCACGGGCGAGGGCACGCCCTGGAACCAGCGCACCGGGCGCAGGCACACGTAGAGGTCGAGGATCTGGCGCAGCGCGACGTTGAGCGAGCGGAATCCCCCGCCGATGGGCGTGGTGAGCGGGCCCTTGATGCCGATCAGGTAGTCACGGAAGTCGGTGACGGTCTGTTCGGGCAGCCACTCGCCGGTCTCGTCGAAGGCCTTCTGTCCGGCGAGCACTTCCTTCCATTCGATGGTCTTGCCGTACTTCTTCGCCGCGGCGTCGAGCACGAGCTTGGACGCGGGCCAGATGTCGACGCCGATCCCGTCGCCTTCGATGAACGGGATGATGGGGTTGTCCGAGACGTTGAGTTCGCCGTCGGCGTTTTGTGTGATTTTGTCAGCCATGGCGCCATCCTACGGCGATTATCAGAGGGCCTTTTTGGGTCGAAAGTCCCGGGTGAGCGATATGAGAACTATCCGAACAGCGCGTGATAGATCTCGCTCGTGGCCGTCGAGCGATTGAGCGTGTAGAAGTGCAGACCGGGCGCCGACACGTCCAACAACTCGCGACACAGCTCGATGGCGGCGCGGATCCCCTCGGCCCGGACCGCGCCGGGGCCGCCGCGTCGTTCGGCCCCGACGAGACGCTCGACGAGCGCCGGTGGCACCTCGGCGCCCATCACCTTCATCCGCTCGATGCCGCCGATCGTGGTCACCGGCATGATGCCCGGCAGCACGGGTTTGGTGACGCCGAGGTCGGCCAGCTGAGAGACCAGCCGGGTCCATTCGACGGCCTCGAAGAAGAACTGCGTGACCGCGAAGTCGGCCAGCGCGAGCTTGTCGGCGAGGTGGCGCCGGTCCGAGACCAGGTCCGGCGAGCGGGGATGGCCCTGCGGATGGGCCGCGACGCCGATCGAGAAGTCGCCGACCTCGCGCGCCACGTCGATGAGGTCGATGGCGTGCTCGAACTCCGAGTGCGCAGCCAGCGGGTCGGCCGGGATGTCGCCACCGAGCGCCATGATGTTCTGCACCCCGGCGTCGGAGTAGTTCTTCAAGAGGTCGCGCATCTCGGCGCGGGTGTGCCCGACGCAGATGACGTGGGCCATCGCGGTCACGTAGCCGTCGCGCTCGATCTGGGTGACGAGGTCGTAGGTGCGCAGGCGTGACTCGCGTCCGCCACGGTAGGTCACCGAGACGAACGACGGTGCGAGCGGTTTGATGTCCTCGAGCGAGGCCGCGAGAAGCGCGCTCTCCTCGTCGGTCTTGGGAGGAAAGAATTCGAACGATCGGGTCGGGCCAGCTGCGAGCAGCTCGTCGATGCGCACCGAGTTAGTTCGCCCGTCCGAAGTCGTCCTCGAGTCGCACGATGTCGTCCTCCCCGAAGTACGAACCGTGCTGGACTTCGATGAAGACCACCGGCGTCGTGCCGTAGTTCTCGCAGCGGTGCGCCTGGCCGATCGCGATGTCGATGGACGAACCCGGCCCGAGGTCGTGCTCGACGCCGTCGAGGATCACGGTCGCCTGCCCGCTCACGATGAACCAGTGCTCGGCGCGCTTGGCGTGGAACTGGTAGCTCAGACGCTTGCCGGGCGTGACCACGATCCGCTTCACCTTGTGGTCGAACATCTCGTCGTCGAGCACGGTGTAGTTGCCCCAGGGCCGCTCGCTGTACTCGCGGCCCTTGTCGTCAGTCGTTTCGGTCATCGCACCTTCTCCGCGGCTAGGACGGCGTTGCGTAACAGCATGGCACGGGTCATGGGACCGACGCCACCGAGGCGCGGCGTTATCCAGGCAACTTTCTCAGCAACGTCGTCGGCGATGTCGCTCAGCAGTTTCTTTCCCGCGAACGTGGTCCCCGCGCCGACGACCGCCGCGCCGGGCTTGACCATGTCGGCGGTCACGATCCCGGGCATCCCGGCGGCCGACACGATCACGTCCGCGCTGCGCGTCAACGCGGCCATGTCCTCGACGCCGGTGTGCACGACCGTGACGGCGGCGTTGCAGTTCGGTCGTCGCATCGACAGCAGCAGGGCCAGGGGACGTCCGATGGTGAGGCCTCGTCCGATGATCACCACGTGCTTGCCTTCGACCGGTACGTGGTACTCCGCGAGCAACTCGACGATCCCGGCCGGTGTGCACGGCAGCGGGCCGGGCACGCCCATGACGAGTCGCCCGAGATTCGTCGGGTGCAGTCCGTCGACGTCCTTGGCGGGGTTCACGCGCAGCAGCACCTGCTCTTCGTTGATGCCCTCGGGCAACGGGAGCTGCACGAGGATCGAGTGGACGTCGGGGTCGGCGTTGAAGCGATCGACGACCGTCTCGATCTCCTCCTGGGTCGCCGACGATGGCAGGTGCACGTCGAAGGAGCGAACGCCGATCTCCTGGCACTCCTCTATCTTCATCTCGACGTAGCGGGCGCTCGAGGGGTTCTCGCCGACCAGCAACGTGCCGAGTCCCGGCGTGCGACCGGCGGCGCTCAGGCGACCCGCGCGGTCGGCGAGCTCCATCTTGATCCGTTGGGCCAGGCGTTCGCCGTCGAGTAGTTGGGCTGTCATGACTCTCCTAGTGCCGGAAGTGACGCTCGCCGGTGAGCATCATCACGATCTCGGCGGCGTTCGCCGCGTCGATGACCTCTTGGTCGCGGACCGAACCGCCCGGCTGCACGACGGCGGTGACGCCGGCGCTGGTCAAGGACTCGAGGCCGTCGGCGAAGGGGAAGAACGCGTCCGACGCGGCGGCCGCACCCTTCGCGAACTCGCCGGCCTTGGTCGTCGCGATGTTCGCCGAGACGACGCGCGACTGCTGGCCGGCGCCGATGCCGACCGCGACGCCGTCGCGCGCGATCACGATCGCGTTCGACGTGGTCCGCGCGCACACGCGCCACGCGATGACGAGGTCCTGGAGCTGCTGTTCGGTCGGCGTGGCCGTCGTGACACACGTCCACTCACTCACCGGTACGAGGAGTTCGTCGGCGTTCTGCACGAGCGCGCGTGTCGCCGAAGGTCCGCACCGAGCGGCCGAGCGGCTCGGGCGACGGCGCGCTCAGCAGTCGCGTGGCCTTCCGGCGTTTCACGAGGATGTCGATGGCGTCGGGCTGGATCGAGGACGCGATGATGACGTCGGCCTGGGGGCCCTCGGCGATGAGCGAGGCCAGGGCGGCGTCGAGTTCACCGCCCACCGCGACGATCCCGCCGAAGGCGCTCTGGGCGTCGGCGTCGAGCGCCTTTTGGAACGCGTCGGCGAACGTCGCTCCGACCGCGGCGCCCGAGGCGTTGGCGTGCTTGATGATCGCGACGGCGCACAGCCCGGGCACGTCGTGCGCCAGTTCGTGCACCAGGCGCCACGCGGCGTCGGCGTCGAACAGGTTCAGGTACGAGAGCGCGGAGCCGGCGTGCTGGGTGACCCCGTCCCACCACGGCGTCGTGCCCGCGAAGCGGTAGCGCGCGCCGATCTGGTGGGGGTTCTCGCCGTAGCGCACGACGCTCGGCGCGCTCCAGCGTCAGGTGCAGGGTGCTCGGCACGACGGCGTCGACGTCGCTCGGCGCCGCGCCGAGCGCGCCGCCCCCGTCGAGCCAGGCGACGATCTGTGCGTCGTAGGCGGCGGTGTGCGCGAAGGCCGCGCGCGCGAGCGCGTGTCGCGTCGCGTCCGAGAGCGTCCCGGTCGACACGATCTCCTCGAGGACGGCCTGATACTGATCGGGGCTGGTGAGTATCCCCACGTGCTCGTGGTTCTTCGCCGCGGCGCGCACCATCGAGGGACCCCCGATGTCGATGAGCTCGATCGACGGGTCCGAGGCGAACGGGTAGAGGTTGCTCACCACGAGGTCGATGGCCGTGATGTCGTGGGCCGCGAGGGCCGCGAGGTGCTCGGGCTTCGAGCGATCGGCCAGGATCCCGGCGTGCAGCCGCGGGTGCAGGGTCTTCACGCGGCCGTCGAGCATCTCGGGGAAGCCGGTCACGTCGGCGACCTCCAGGTGCGCGATACCCGCGGCGCTGAGGGCCGCGGCGGTGCCGCCGGAGGCGACCAGTTCGACGCCGTGGGCGGCGAGCCCCGTCGCGAGTTCGACGAGTCCGGTCTTGTCCCAGACGCTCAATAGCGCTCTCACCTAGTCCTCCAAGGTTCCGGCGATCGAGGAGGGCTCACGGCCCTCACGCAGTGCCGCCATCACCCTACCGACCACCAGCGGGTACAACTCTCGTTCGACCGACTTGATGCGCTCGTGCAGCGTCGCTTCGGTGTCGCCGGGCTCGACGGGCACCCGTCGTTGCGCGAGGATCGGACCGTCGTCGAGTTCCTCGGTCGCGATGTGCACGGTGCAACCGGTCTCGGTGACACCGGACTCGAGCGCCTGGGCCACGGCGTGCCAGCCCTTGAAGGCCGGCAGCAGGCTCGGGTGGGTGTTGAGGACTCGACCGGGATAGGCGACGTGGAAGGCGCCGCTCAGGATCGTCCCGAAGCCGGCCATCGCCACCAGGTCGACGTCGCGGAAGCGCAACGCGTCGGTCAGCTCGCCGGTGAATCCCTCGCGGTCGAAGCTCGGCGCGAAGCCCCCGAACTGCTCGCGCGAGACGAGCAGCGTCTCGACGCCCGCCGCGAAGGCGACGTCGAGGGCGCGACAGCGCCGGTCCGACGCGACGAGGGCGACCTCGAGCCCGGCGTGGAGCATCGCGTCCAAGATGGTGCCCGAGCCGGACACCAACACACAGAGCCGAACGTCGTCCAACCTCTACAGCGCCTTGACGATCTCGCCCATTTTCTGGCCGGCCTCGGTCGGGTTCAAACAGACGTGCACGCCGGCCGCGGCGAGCGCGTCCATCTTCGCCTGCGCCGTGCCCTTGGAGCCCGAGATGATCGCGCCGGCGTGGCCCATCTTTCGTCCCGGGGGCGCCGTCACGCCGGCGATGTAGGAGACGACCGGCTTGGTCATGTTCGCCTTGATCCACTCGGCCGCGCGCTCCTCCTCGGAGCCGCCGATCTCGCCGATCATCATCACGGCCTTGGTCTCGGGGTCGGCCTCGAAGGCGGCGAGGCAGTCGATGAAGTTCGTCCCCGGGACCGGGTCGCCCCCGATGCCGACGCAGGTCGTCTGGCCGATGCCCTGCTGGCTCAGCTCGTAGAGCGCCTGGTAGGTCAGCGTGCCCGAGCGCGACACGATGCCGACCGGTCCCCCGGCCAGGGCGATGTCGCCCGACGTGATGCCGATGTTGCACTTGCCGGGGCTGATGATGCCCGGGCAGTTCGGACCGAGGAGGCGCACGCCCGGGAACTCCTCGACCAGGCGGTTGTAGGTGACCGCCTCGTCCTGGGCCGGGATGCCCTCGGTGATGCACACGATGAACGTGATGCCGCCCTCGGCCGCTTCGATGATCGCCGCGGAGGCGAACTTGGGCGGTACGACGACGAAGGACGCCGTCGCGCCGGTCGCGGCGACGGCCTCGTTGACGGAGTTGAAGACCGGGACGCCGTCGACGTCGCTGCCGCCCTTGCCGGGGGTGACGCCGCCGACGACCTTGGTGCCGTAGTCGCGGTTGCGCAGGCCGTGGAAGCGGCCCTGGCCGCCGGTGAGTCCCTGGACGATCACCTTGGTGTTCTCATCTACGAAAATGCTCATGTCTCTTCCTTTAGGCGTTCGCGAGGCCGACGGCCCGGCGGGCGGCGTCCAACATCGTCGGTTCGGTGATCAGTGCGTCGTTCAGGTGCGGGGCGAGGATCGCGCGACCCTCGACGGCGTTGGTCCCGTCGAGGCGCAACACGATGGGCGTGGCGATCGCGACGCGCCCCAGCGCCTCGAGCACGCCGTTGGCGACCTCGTCGACGCGGGTGATGCCGCCGAAGATGTTGACGAAGATCGCCTTCACCTTCGGGTCGGTGTTGATCACCTCGAGCGCCGAGGCCATCACGTCGGCGTTCGCGCCGCCGCCGATGTCCAAGAAGTTCGCCGCCGAGCCGCCGACCTGGTTGACGACGTCGAGCGTCGACATCGCGAGTCCGGCGCCGTTGGCGATGATGCCGACCGTGCCGTCGAGGCCGATGTAGTTGAGGCCCTTCTCCTTGGCCAGCTTCTCGCGCGGGTCCTCGAACTCGTCGGCGCGGAACTCCTCCCACTCGGGGTGACGGAACGACGCGTTCTCGTCCAGGGTCACCTTCGCGTCGAGGGCGTGGACCTTGTCGTCGGGCGTGAGGATCAGCGGGTTGATCTCGGCGAGGTCGCAGTCGCCCTTCGTGTAGCACTCGTACAGGTGGACGAGCAGTTCGGCGGCCTGTTCGCGCGCGGCCTCGTCGAGCTCGGCGTCGTGCACCCACCGCCGGGCGGTCTCGACGTCGAGGCCGCGCACCGGGTCGATCGAGAGGAAGGCGATCGCGTCGGGGTTCTCCTCGGCCACGACCTCGATCTCGACCCCGCCCTGGGCGCTCAGCATGCCCAGGTGCACCTTGTTCTGGCGGTCCAGCGTGAACGAGGCGTAGTACTCCTTGGCGATGTCGCTCGAACGCTCGATCCAGAGCCGGTGCACGACGTGACCTTTTATATCGAGCCCGAGGATGTTGCCGGCGTGCAGGCGCACCTCGTCGACGTCGTTCGCCAGCTTCACGCCGCCGGCCTTGCCGCGACCGCCGACCTTCACCTGGGCCTTCACCACGACGGGGTAGCCGACGCGCTCGGCGACCGCGACGGCCTGCTCGACGGTGTCGGCGATGTCACCGGGCGACACGGCGATGCCGTAGCGCGCGAAGTACTGCTTGCCCTGGTATTCGAACAGATCCATCGACTTCTACTTTCAACTAAGGGACTGTCGGAGTGACAATCTCGTCAATTCAGTGCTGGTGCTCGCGCGCGTCCAGGGTCGACTCGAGCCACGAGCCGATCTCGGCCAGCGACGCGCCGGGCGTGAAGACCCGCGCGACGCCCAGCGCCTCGAGTCCCGCGATGTCGTCGTCGGGGATGATCCCGCCGACCAACAACAAGACGTCCTCGCGACCTTCGGACCTGAGCAGGTCGATGACGCGCGGGACGAGCACCAGGTGGGCGCCCGAGAGCAGGGACAGCCCCAGGGCGTCGGCGTCCTCTTGGATGACGGCCTGGACGATCTGTTCGGGCGTCTGGTGCAGACCGGTGTAGACGACCTCGAAACCGGCGTCACGCAGGGTTCGCGCGATGACCTTGGCGCCCCGGTCGTGCCCATCGAGTCCGGGCTTGGCGACGACGACGCGGTACGTGCGATCCATGGAGTACTCATCTTAGGTAACTTTCCCGAGGCCAACTTCGGAGCGATCGCGGCCGCCGGCGCTCGAATCGCCCTTTAGTAGCGTCGCTGCAAGAGCCGCCGAGCGCTCGGCGTCGCACACGGAACGGAACCTCGCCCATGGAGAACAACTTCGGCCAGCCCCAGAGCGTGATCGTCCTCGGTGGCAGTTCGGACATCGCCCGGGCGCTCACCAAACGGCTCTGCGCCGCGCGGGCCCACACGGTGGTCCTGTGCGGACGCAATCAGCCGCTCCTCGACGAATCGGCCGAGGAGGCGAAGGACTACGGCGCGAGCACGGTCGACACCGTGCTCTTCGACGCCGAGGAGGTCAGCGACGCCGCTCGGGTCGTGAGCGAGGCCTTCGAGAAGGCCGGCGGCGAGGTCGACCTGGTGGTCGTGGCCGTGGGGCTGCTCGGCGACCAGTTCGCCCAGGAGAACGACGCGGCCGCGGCGGCGAGCGTGGCGCTCGTGAACTTCGCCTGGCCGGTCGCGGCGCTGGCCGAGGTCCGACGTCGCCTCGTCGCCCAGGGACGCGGCCGGATCCTGGTGATGTCCTCGGTCGCCTCGATCCGCGTCCGGCGCAACGCCTATCTCTACGGCGGGGCCAAGGCCGGGCTCGATCGGCTGTGCGACGGGCTGGCCGACTCGCTGGAGGGCACCGGGGTCAGGCTGCAACTGCTCCGTCCCGGCGTCGTGCGGACCCGCATGACCACGGACCAGGCGCCGGTCCCCTTCACGACCGGCCCCGACGAGGTCGCGGGCTACGTGATGAAGGGGCTCGAGACGAACGACCGGGTCATCTGGAGTCCGCCGATCATGCGCTACGCCTTCGCGATGTTGCGCCACCTCCCCAAACCGATCTGGCGAACGGTCGCCGACCGCTAACCCGGCGCCGTCGTGGTCGTGGTCGTCGAGCTCGACGGCACGGTCCTCTTGAGCTCGTTGTCGCGCAGCGACATCGTGAAGAAGTCGTGCGCCCAGAACGAGCCGAAGTAGCGACTCGGCGCGCCCGGCATCGACGACAGCAGGCTCGTGCCGTCGCTCCCGTCGATCACCGTGTCCGGCACGCCGGTGAAGGACGAGAACTGGACCCAGTCGAGTCCGTAGTCGAGTTCCATGCCCTCTTCGACCCCGGCGCGCAGCAGCACGTCGGCCAGGTCGCTCAGCGACATGCCCGGCCCGGCGACGTAGACGAGCGCGCCGGTCTTCGTGATCCCGAGACCCGATCGCCACACGTCCCAGTTGGGGTTCACGACCCGGCCCCACTTCGTGGACGCCGGATTTCGCAGCCCGCGGATCTCCTTGGAGTTGTCGACGATGAGGTCGAGGTTCTGGCGCACCGAGGCGATCTGATTGGTCATGACGACGTCGCGTCCCCACTTCGCCACCGTCATGCGACCGTTCTTGAAGATGACCACCGACGCGGCGCCCTTGCGCAGTTTCTTGATCGTCCGGTCGTCGGTGTAGTAGCCGCCGTTCGCGTTCTGCATCGCGAAGCCCGCGTTGAACGCCGCGACGAGCGTCTTGGAGCGCTGCGCGCTGATCGGCGGGTTGTGCCAGAACGGTCCGCCGCCGGGGACCTGCGAGCCGGGGTACAGCTGGGCGGTCAAGAGGTTCGTGTCCATCCACACGACGCCCACCACGTAACTCGTGTGCACCTTGTCCGGGCGCACGAACGCCTCGTACATCGTGGGGATGCCGTTGGCGGTCGTGCGTCCGACGGCGTGCCACACGCCCTCGCCGGGCAACGGGTCCTTCACCGGCGCGACGATGTCGACCGGCGGCGCCAGCACCGACGGCGAGGTATAGGTCTTGGTCAACGGTCCGCGGCCGAAGGCGCCGGCCGGCGGCGCGCCGCCCTTCTTCGGCAGGTCCCAGTGGTAGGCCTCGTTGGCGCCCCAGTTCACGACGCTCGCCAGGCCGTGTTGTCGGCCCCACTGGGACGCGCGGGTCGAGAGGCTCGAGCCGTAGGACGGGTTCAGGAGGGCGAAGCACAGCGTCGCGACGAGATAGATCAGGAAGCTCAGCGCGGCGACGAACAACATGACCACCAATCGACGGCGCCAATAGACCACCCGCGGCAGTCGGTTCTCGGTAGGTCGGGGCGCGGCCGGTGGTCTATAGGCCGGTCGCGTATAGGGCATGGGACCTCATTCTGGCACCAATGCCGGGCGAAACCTCAGTTCGCCGACGCGCGGTGCAGCGGGGTCATCGCGAGCACCAACTGTTTCGTCCCGTGCTCCTCGAAGTCGACCGCCGCCCTCGAATGCGAACCCGAACCCTCGACCTTGGTGACCACGCCGGGGCCGAATCGGTCGTGCACCACACGGTCACCGACGACCAGTCCGAGCTTCTCGGCGCCGGTCGAGCGAACCGGGGGCGCCGCCCCGGTGCCGAAGGCCCGGCCCTCGGTGAACTCGGTGCCCCGTCCGGTGAAGCCGTCCGCGTCGCGGTAGTCCATCCGGCGAAGCGGCATCGTCGCCGAGATGTCGTGGATGAGCTCGGCGGGGATCTCCTGGAGGAAGCGGCTGGCCAGCGCGTCCATGCGGTTGCCCCACATCGTGCGACTCCACGCGTGCGTGAGCACGAGGTGTCGCATCGCGCGCGTGATCCCGACGTAACAGAGCCGGCGCTCCTCTTCGAGTTCGTTGTCGTCCGAGAGCGCTCGACGGTGCGGGAAGACGGTCTCCTCGAGTCCGGTGATGATCACCGCGGGGAACTCGAGTCCCTTGGCGACGTGCAGCGTCATCATCGAGATCGCGCCGGCGCCGCCGTCGAGCTGGTCGGAGTCCGCGACCAACGCCATGCGTTCGACGAAGTCCATCAACGTGTCGTACTGGCTCGCGGCCGACGCGAGCTCGCCCAGGTTCTCCAGGCGCGAGTAGGCCTCGTCGGAGTTCTCGGCGCGCAGCGCGTCGCCCATGCCGGACTCACGCACGATCGCGTCGATCACCTCGCGCGGCGCGAGGTCGTTCGCGAGCGCGCGCAGTTCGTCGAGCATGAAGGAGAACTTCTGGGCGCCGCTGAGCGCGCGACCCGTCAGTCCGGCCTCCTTCGCGTAGTGCGTCGCCTCGGCGAAGGAGAGACCGTGCTGGGCGGCGTACACGCCGAGCTTGGCCTGGGCCGCCTCACCGATGCCGCGCTTGGGTTCGTTGATGACGCGGCGCGCGGACGCCTCGTCGCGCGGGTTGACGATCAGGCGCGCGAAGGCCAGCGCGTTCTTCACCTCCTTGCGGTCGTAGAAGCGCATGCCCGAGATCACGCGGTACGGGATCGACGCGCGCAGCATCTCCTCTTCGAGGACTCGACTCTGGGCGTTCGTGCGATAGAAGACGGCCATCTGGTTCCAGGACAGCTTCGACTCGGTCGCCAGGCGCCGCAGTTCGGTCGCCACCCAGCGACCCTCGTCGTACTCGTCGCCCGCGCGGTAGAGACGGATCTTCTCGCCCTGGACGTCGTCGGTGAAGAGGTTCTTGGCGTGTCGACTCGAGTTCTTCGAGATGACGGCGTTCGCGGCGTCGAGGATCGTCTGGGTCGAGCGGAAGTTCTGCTCCAGGAGGATCACCGACGCGTCCGGGAAGCGCTGTTCGAACTGCAGGATGTTGCGCACGTCGGCGGCGCGGAAGCGGTAGATCGACTGGTCCGAGTCACCGACCACGCACAGGTTGCGGTGCTTCTCGGCGAGCAGCATCACCAACTGGTTCTGCACGCCGTTGGTGTCCTGGAACTCATCGACCAGCAGGTACTTGAAGCGGTTCTGGTAGCTGGCGCGAACCTCGTCGTCCTTCTTCAACATGGCAACCGCGTTGAGGAGCAGGTCGTCGAAGTCCATCGCGTTGGCGAGCTTGAGGCGCGCGTTGTACAGCTGGTAGATCTCGGCGATGCGGCGATGGTGCGGGTTGCCGTCACCGCTCGCGGCGTAGGCCTCGGGCGAGAGCATCTCGTTCTTCGCGGCCGAGATCGCCGCCGCCACGCTGCGCGGTGACAGGCGCTTGGTGTCGAGGTTGAGTTCCTTCATGATGCGCTCGACCGCGGTCTCGGCGTCACCGGCGTCGTAGATCGTGAAGCCGCGCTGGTAGCCGAGGACGTCGGCGTGGCTGCGCAGCATGCGCAGGCACGCCGAGTGGAACGTCGAGACCCACATGTCGCGCGCGTCGGCGCCGACCAGGTCGACGACGCGTCGGCGCATCTCGTCGGCCGCCTTGTTGGTGAAGGTGATCGCCATGATCTCCCACGGCCGCGCGTCGCCCATCGCCAGGATGTGCGCGATCCGGCGCGTGAGCACGCGGGTCTTGCCCGAGCCGGCGCCGGCGATGACGAGCAACGGTCCCCCGCGCTGCACGACGGCCGCGCGTTGGGGCGCGGTCAGTCCCTCGAGCAGCGACTCGGGATCCAGTCGCTCGTCGACGTTCCCGCCGTCAGTTCCCCAGAGCGACTCCTCGGAGAACGAGTTGCGGCTCACTCCCACTCAATGGTGCCCGGTGGCTTGCTCGTCACGTCCAGCGCGACCCGGTTCACGCCGTCGACCTCGCGGATCAGACGGTTCGCGATCCTCTCGATGACGTCGTAGGGCAGGCGGGCCCAGTCGGCGGTCATCGCGTCGTCGCTCGTGACGGCGCGGATGATGATCGGGTACGCGTAGGTTCGTCCGTCGCCCATGACCCCCACCGTACGCACGGCCGGTAACACGGCGAAGCTCTGCCAGAGCTCGCGGTACAGCCCCGCCTTCTTGATCTCGTCCACGACGACGTGGTCGGCGTTGCGCAGGATCTCGGCGCGTTCGCGCGTGACCTCGCCCACGATGCGCACCCCGAGTCCCGGCCCGGGGAACGGCTGGCGCCAGACGATCTCGGCCGGCAGGCCGAGCTCCTCGCCGACGTGGCGGACCTCGTCCTTGAAGAGGTTGCGCAGCGGCTCGACCAGGTCGAAGGAGAGGTCCTCCGGCAGTCCGCCGACGTTGTGGTGGCTCTTGATGTTCGCGGCGTGACCGGATCCGGACTCGATGACGTCGGGATAGAGCGTGCCCTGCACGAGGAAGCGCGGGCCGTCGCCGCCCTTGCCGAGTTCGCGCGCCACGGTCTCGAACTCGCGGATGAACAGCTCGCCGATGATCTTGCGCTTGGCCTCGGGGTCGGTGACCCCGGCGAGCGCCTCGAAGAACCGGTCCTGGGCCTTCACGTGGATCAGCTCGACGCCGAACTGCCGGGTGAACGTCTCTTCGATCTGTTCACCCTCGTCCTTGCGCATCAGTCCGGTGTCGACGAACACGCAGGTGAGCTGTTGACCGACGGCCTTGGTGACGAGCGCGGCGGCGACCGCGGAGTCGACGCCGCCGGAGAGCGCGCAGAGCACCTTCTCGTCGCCGACCTGCGCGCGGATCGCCGCGACCTGGTCCTCGATGATCGAGGTGTTGGTCCAGGTCGGCGGGATCTGCGCGACGTGGTGCAAGAAGTTGGCGAGCAGGTCCTGGCCGCGCTCGGTGTGGGCGACCTCGGGGTGGAACTGCACCGCGTGCAGTCGTCGCGCCACGTCCTCCATCACCGCGACCGGACCCTCGGGCGAGGAGCCCGTGACGACGAAACCCTCGGGCGCCGTGGCGATCGCGTCGCCGTGGCTCATCCAACAGGTCACGCTCGCCGGCCACTCGTCCATCAGCACCGAGGCGCCGACGCGCGTCAGCGTCGTGCGACCGTACTCCCCGACGCCGGTGTTGGCGACGTCGCCGCCGAGCTGTTGGGCCATCAGTTGCGCGCCGTAACAAATGCCGAGCACCGGGATGCCGAGGTCGTAGATCGCGGGATCGAGCGACGGCGCCGGCACCTCGTAGACCGACTTGGGACCACCGGAGAGGATGATCGCGGCCGGCGCCTTCGCGCGGACCTCGTCGGCGGTGATGGTGCTCTGGACGATCTCGGAGTAGACGTGCGCCTCACGCACACGCCGGGCTATCAACTGGGCGTACTGAGCGCCGAAGTCGACGACGAGGACGTGCTGGGTCAATGTCCCATGCCGACGCCCTGGGAGCGCTGCAACTGCTTTCCCTCGGTCTGGAGCGACGGCGCGAGCATGATCTCGGCCTTCTGGAACTCCTTCAACGTCTCGTAGCCGCAGGTGGCCATCGACGTGCGCAGGGCGCCGAAGAGGTTGAGTCGTCCGTCGTTCTCGTGGGCCGGTCCGAGCAGGACCTCCTTCAACGTGCCGCGCACCTGGGTGCGCACGCGCGTGCCGCGCGGCAGCGTCGGGTGGAAGGTCGCCATGCCCCAGTGGAAGCCCCTCGCCGGCGCCTCGACGGCGCTCGTGAGCGGCGAGCCGATCATCACGGCGTCGGCGCCGCAGGCGATGGCCTTGGCGATGTCGCCGCCCTTGCTCATGCCGCCGTCGGCGATGACGTGCACGTAGACGCCGGTCTCATCCAGGTGGCGCATGCGCGCGCCGGCGACGTCGGCGATGGCCGTGGCCTGGGGGACGCCGATGCCGAGCACCGCGCGCGACGTGCAGGCGTTGCCCGGTCCGACGCCGACCAGGACACCGGCGGCGCCGGTGCGCATGAGGTGCAGCGCGGCCTGGTAGCTGGCGCAGCCGCCGACGATGACCGGCAGTTCGAACTCGCGGATGAACTTCTTCAGGTTCAGCGGCTCGACGGTCTTGGAGACGTGCTCGGCCGAGACGACGGTGCCCTGGATGACGAGGATGTCGAGACCGGCGTCCAGGATGGTCTTGGCCATCCAGTCGGTGCGCGCGGGCGTGACCGAGGCCGACGTCGTGATGCCGGCGTCCTTCATCTCGGTGATGCGCCGGGCGACGAGTTCGAGCTTGATCGGCTCGAGGTACATCTGTTGCATGCGCGCGGTCGCCTTGTCGTCGTCGAGTTCTCGGATCTCCTCGAAGAGGGGCATCGGGTCCTCGTAGCGGGTCCAGAGTCCCTCGAGGTTCAAGACGCCGAGTCCGCCGAGGCGCCCGAGTTCGATCGCGGTGTCGGGCGACATCGCGCCGTCCATCGCCGAACCGAGGACCGGCAGCTCGAACTTGTAGGCGTCGATCTGCCAGGAGATGTCGACGTCCTCGGGGTCGCGCGTCCGTCGAGAGGGCACGATGGCGATGTCGTCGAACCCGTAGGCCTGTCTCGCCGATTTATAGATGCCGATCTCAACTTCTGCCATGGTGACCTCCGTCTCAGAAACAGCAGAACCCCAAAACCGGGTTTGCGTTACCGCGATTCTACTTGACGGCGTTACGGCCACGACCTCTTCGACTCGGGCCACTCGACGCCGGTGACGACGCAGAGCAACTCGGTCAGCACACGCGCGGTCGCCCCCCAGATGAGGTCGCCCGGCACTCGGAAGAAGTAGATCGGGAAGTAGCCGTCGGCGTCGGCGCCCGGTCGCGACATCTCGCGTCGCCAGCGTTCTTCGAGGAACGCCCCGTCGGCCAGGAGCTCGGCGAGCGACACGGTGAAGGCGCGCTCGACTTCGGCGGGATCGGTCACCATGACCGGACGCCGCGCCAAGAAGCCGACGACCGGCCAGATCGCCGACCCGTAGGCCAGGGTGACGAGCGGGCTGAGCCACCCGACGACGCGCACCGACGACTCGTCGATGCCGACCTCTTCGCGGGCCTCGCGCAGCGCCGTCACGGTCGGCGTCTCGCCGTCGTCGCTGCGTCCGCCCGGGAGGGCGATCTCGCCGCGGTGCTCGCGCAGCGAGAACGAACGGCGGGTCAAGACCAGGTGCGTCTCGCCCGCCTCCTCGAAGAGCGCCACGAGCACCGCCGAACGACGGGTGATCGGCTGGTCGTCGGCGTCGGCGACGGCCAGCGCGCTCGACTCGCCGGGGATCGCCGAGTTGTCGAGGTGGCGCGTCGCCTCGCGCAGTCGAGCTTCGACGCGGGCCAACGTGAGTCCGCGTCGATCCTCGGCGGACAACGCACTCCACGGCGCGAGCGCACCGGCCCGGACGTCGTCCGGTTCGGGAAGCGTCTGGGGGTAGTCGTGACCCTCGAATCGCGCCGGCCGCGTGCCGTCTGGCGCCATCGTCAATCTCCCCTAATGTTGTGTGTTGCGCTGAAGGCAGCGTCAAGATTTTATTCGGTCCCCCTCAGGCCCAATCAGGAGATCTCGCCCTCATGAAGTCCGTCGCCCGCTACGCCTATCGCCGCCGCTGGCTGATCCTCGCCCTGTGGGTCGTGCTCTTCCTCGGCATGAACGCGCTCTCCCAGACCTTCGGCACCGCCTACGCGAACACCTTCACGCTGCCGGGCACGAACTCGACCCACGCGCTCTCGCTCCTGCAGTCCGGGTTCAAGAGCAAGTCCGGCGACGTCGACGAGATCGTCTTCCAGGCCAAGTCCGGCACGATTCCGAGCCACCGCGCGGCGATCCTCGCGATGGACAAGCGCGTCGAGGAGGTGAAGTCGGTGGCGAGCGTCGTGTCGCCCTTCGTGGGTGGCTCGTTGCAGATCAGCCCGAACGGCAAGATCGCGTACTCCGTCGTCTACTTCAAGACCCAGGGCTACAAGCTCAAGACCGCCCAGATCCAACCGGTCGAGAACGCCGGCATCACGGCGCGTTCCTCGACGCTCAACGTCCAATTCGCCGGGAACGCCTTTGAGCAGCTGGCCTCCCAGAAGAGCCCGCCGGACCTCAAGTACGGACTGATCCTCACGGCGATCGTCCTCTTCCTCGCCTTCGGCTCGCTCTTCGCCATGTTGTTGCCCCTGGGCGTCGCGCTCTTCGCGGTCGGCATCGCGACCGCGGCGACGACGCTGCTCAGCCACGGCATCTCCATCGCCACGTTCGCGCCGCTTTTGGGATCCCTCATCGGGCTCGGCGTCGGCATCGACTACGCGCTGTTCATCGTGACCCGGACTCGACAGGGATTGAAACGCGGCTTGAGTCCCGAAGACGCGATCGTGAGCGCCATCAACACCTCGGGACGCGCCGTGCTCTTCGCCGGCTCCACCGTGTGCATCGCCCTCTTGGGGATGTTCGTCCTGCAACTCTCGTTCCTCTACGGCGTCGCCATCGCGGCGTCACTGACCGTGTTGATCACGATGTGCGCGTCGCTGACGTTGCTGCCGGCGCTGATGGGCTTCATGGGCACGCACGTGCTGAGTCGACGCGAGCGCCGCAAGCTCGAGGCGAACGGTCCCGAACCGATCGTGCTCGACACCGCCTGGCAGCGCTGGGCCAATACCGTCACGAAGCACCCGCGCAAGCTCTCGCTCGTGGCGCTCGTGGCCATCGTGTTCATCTGCGTCCCCTTCTTCTCGTTGCACCTCGGCAGCTCCGACGCGGGCACCGACCCGGCCGGTTCGACGACCCGCCAGGCCTACGACCTCCTGGCCCAGGGCTTCGGTCCCGGCTTCAACGGCCCGCTGCAGGTCGTGGGCGCGATCCACGACGCCAAGGACGAGGCGACCATGCAGGCGCTGGACGAGAAGTTGCAGGGCAAGCCCGACATCGCCACGGTGGCGCCGCTCCAGATCTCCCCGAGCGGCAAGGTCGCGGTCATCTACGTCGTGCCGAAGTCCAGCCCGGACTCCAAGGTCACCGAGAACCTCATCGCGACGATCCGCAACCAGTACGTGCCGGCCGTCACCGCCAAAACCCACACCGCGATCTACGTCGGCGGCCTCACGGCGATCTTCGTCGACTTCGCCTCGGTCTTCACCTCCAAGATCCCGTTGTTCGTGGGGGTCATCGTCTTCCTCGGGTGCCTGTTGTTGATGGTGGCGTTCCGCAGCATCGTCATCCCCCTCACGGCCGCGGCGATGAACATCTTCGCGGCCGGCGCCTCCTTCGGACTCGTGGTCGCCGTCTTCCAGTGGGGCTGGGGCAGCTCGTTGATCAACGCCGGCACCGGGCCGGTCGAATCGTTCCTGCCGCCGATCATGCTGGCCATCCTCTTCGGGCTCTCGATGGACTACCAGGTCTTCCTGGTCTCGCGCATGCACGAGGAGTGGCTCAACACCGGCAGCAACGAAGAGGCCATCAACCGCGGTCAGGCGAACACCGGGCGCGTCATCTCGGCCGCCGCGATCATCATGATCTGCGTCTTCTTCTCCTTCGCCTTCGGCGGCGAGCGCATCATCGCGGAGTTCGGCATCGGTCTCGGTGGCGCGGTGTTGATGGACGCCTTCATCCTGCGCACGGTCCTGGTGCCGGCGTTGATGCACTTCTTCGGCGACGCCAACTGGTACTTCCCCAAGTGGCTGGACCGGATCACGCCGCACTTCGCGGTCGAGGCGACCGAGGACGTCGCGGTCTGAACCCCTAAGAAACCCCTAAATACTCAGGGTTTTTGACATTCCCGTGACTCTGCGGTTGGCCGCGCGCCAGTAAGTTCGAGACAGGGACGAAAAAGGAATCCAATGTTCTTCATACGCAGGTCATCGCAGGTCGGTCCGTTCGGGCCGTTGCGTCCCCGAGGTCCCGGTTTCCAGAGTTTCTTCAACGGAGGTCCCGGAGGGGGCCTCGGAAGGTTGATCGTCATGATCTTGTTCCTGCTCGTCGTGGGCGCCATCGCCTACTTCGTCATCCGCCACTTCGACCGCGCGCAAGCGCACCACCACTCGCACGTGCCGATGTCGAACTCGACGTCAGTGGACTCCGCCGCGGCCGACACCCTGAAGATGCGATTCGCCAAGGGCGAGATCGACGAGGACGAGTTCACCCGTCGCATGAGCATCCTGAAGGACCACCAGAGCGTCAGTTGACGGCGCTCTTGTCCTCGATCTCCCACGCGTGATCGAGGACGTGCCACGCCATCCGGCGCAGGCAGTACGTCGGCGGCCACTTGGCGCCGGGCGAACCCTCGAGTAACAGTTCACTGACCGTCGCGCGCTGCTCGGCCCACGGCGTCCGAGGCGGCACCCGCCGGCCGAGCGCCGAACAGTAGTGACGTTCGGCCTCGCGCGTGTGGTCCACGACCTGGTCGCGGTCCCGGCCGCCACCGCGCGGTCCCTTCGTCAAAGTCGCCGGTGCGCGCCGCACGACCTCGTCGAAGTACGCCCAGCAGTCCCCCAGCACGGCGACCTGACGCCGCAGCTCGCGCGGCGCGACTGACTCGTGGTCCCAGGGCGTCACGACGTCGGGCGCGCCGAAGACCGTCGTCGCGTTGCCGGGGAACGAACCGACGACGTCGAGCTTCCCGGGTCGAAAGGGCATCGACAGTACGGCGGCGTAGCGGTCGCGGTACGCCAGCAACGACTCGAGGGCGTCCTCTTCGGTCTTGGCGCGACGACACCAGCCGGGCCACTCGAGCGCCACGGCGAAGACCGAGCGCTTCGCCCCTTCGAAGTAGACGCGTGTCGCCACCGCTCCCCTCTCCGACGTGGTCCGCACGTCGAACGCCACGTTAGTGACCGACTCCGACACGCCCTGGGTAAGGTGATGTCCGATCACCGCGGAGGGACCCGGTATCACGAGTGACAAGGACGACCAATGGCGACAACCCGTAACGCACGAGCCCACTGGGAGGGCTCGCTCTTCGAAGGCCAGGGCACCGTTGAACTCACCTCGAGTGGCATCGGCACCTTCCCCATCACCTGGGCCTCGCGCGCCGAGTCGGCCGACGGCCGCACCAGTCCCGAGGAGCTGATCGCCGCGGCGCACGCGTCGTGCTTCTCGATGGCGCTCTCCAACGGTCTCGCCAAGACCGGCAATCCCGCTAGGTCGCTCAACACGTCGGTCGAGGTCGACTTCGTGCCCGGCACCGGCATCACCGAGATCCGCATCACGCTCTCGGGCGAGGCCGAGAACCTCGACGCCGACGGCTTCAAGGCCGCGGCCGAGGACGCCAAGGCCAACTGCCCGGTCTCCAAGGCCCTCGCCGCGGTGCCGATCACGTTGACGGTCGTCTAAGGACGGACCGAGATCGATGAGCGGGGGTCGCGACGAAGCCAGTCCCTCGGACGCCGCGTCGCAACTCCCGGCTCCAACGGACCACGACCGCTCGAGTCGCTACGGACCACGGCTGTTCGTCGCGCAGTTCCTGGGCCTCGTCGGCATCGTCCTCTACAACTGGTGGGTCTGGGTCGTCGTCGCGACGAACCTGCTGATCAGCACCGACGAGTTCTTCAGCGACCTCGAGGCGACCGGCCGACCCGACGCCACGCTCTTCCAGCACTTCGACCTGGCGGCCGGCGTCGTGATGCTCGCCGCGTTCCTGGTCCGGGGACCCTGGGGCCCGAAGGGCAAGCGCAGGGAGTGGCGCTGGCTCCTCCTCTTCGCGGTCGCGGGCGCGGTCGGCGGCCACTACGGCTACGCCTGTCCCGAGGGACTGAGCGCCGCCTGTCGCAGCGCCGAATGGCACCTGCGGCTCCCGCTGCACCACTACCTCCACGTCATCTCGGGCATGATCGAGTTCGCCGCCATGACGACCGCGGTCTTCCTCGCCTGGAAGCGCACGCGCGAGGACGCCGGTTGGGTGTCGCGCGGCGTGAAGGGCGTCGGCGTCGCGATGCTGATCGGCTACCCGTTGCTCGCGGTCGCGTACCTGACGGACCGCTTCGGCGCGTACGTCGAGCCGATCTTCTTCGTCTGCTTCTCGGTGATGGTGGCGATCGAACTGCTGGAACCGCGCCGGCGGCCGGGCCGAGTCGACGAGGTGCGCGCTACCTGACCGCGTGCGCGGGCAGGACCTCGACGTAGTCGGTCAACTCCAACTTCTCCGAGGTGCCGGCCCAGAAGGCGACGGCCGCCGAGAAGAGCAGGAGCAACGTCGAGGCGACGAGCGCGATGTCGAGTCCGTGGGTCAGCGCCCCGTACGCGGCGTTGATGACCTTGTTGATCGTCGACTGGAACTGCTTGCGCGTGGCCGCGTTCAGCCCCGCCTCCTCGGCCTGGGTCTGACCGGTCGTCACCGCCGTGATCACGAGTTGGCGGAAGGTCGCCGGGATGCCGAGTTGGATCAAGCGCGCGGTCAGGTTGACCGTCAGCTGTCCGTTCACGATCGATCCCAGGATCGCGACCCCGGCGACGGCCCCGAGCTCACGGCTCGTGTTCACCGCCGACGAGGCCATGCCGGAGTTCGCGGCCGGCAGGCTCGAGAGCGCCGTCGCGTTCACCGGGACGATGACGATGCCGAAGCCGATGCCCGCCAGTCCCATCGTCCAGCCCAACGTGTCGACGCCGACGTGGGGGCCGATCGCGGCGTAGGTGAGCAGGACGCCCAGGCCGGCGAGGAGGCACCCGACGGTCATGGGGATCCGCGAGCCGATGTGCCCGACCCAGCGGCCGGTGAAGAGCGACGCGACGACGATGCCGCCGAGCAGCGGTAAGAAGTCGAGCGCCAGGCCGTAGGCGCTGACCGAGGCGACGACCTCGAGGTAGAGCGCCACGAAGAAGAAGATTGAGAAGATCGAGAAGTAGCTGGCGAAGGCGATGAAGGCGGAGCCGGTGAACGAACGCCGTCGAAAGAAGCCCATCTCCAGCATTGGGTCCTTGGCGTGCTTCTCGGCGAGGTAGAAGATCGGGACGGTCAGGAAACTGACGACAAACAAGGTGATGACCCAGCCACTGCGATAGCCCGACAGCTCGCCCTGGATGCAGGCGAAGGTCGCGGTCCCGAGCACGACCGCGCCGAAGAAGAACCCGGCGAAGTCCACCTGCTTTCGCAGGGCGTTGACGCTTTCGGGCAGCGCGATCGCCGCCACGAGGAAGGCCAACGCGCCGAAGACGAGGTTGAACCAGAAGACCGCGCGCCACGACCAGATGCCGACCAGGATCCCTCCGATGACCGGACCCATCGCGAGCGCCAGGCCCGACACCGCCGCCCAGGCACCGAGGGCGCGGGCCCGGGCCTTGTGATCGGGATAGATGTGTCGGATCATCGACAGCGTCGCCGGTTCCGAGGCCGCCGCGCCGATGCCCATGACGATGCGACCGATGACGAGCTCGCTCGGGTTGCTCGAGATCGCGCAGATGACCGATCCCCCGCAGAAGATCGACACGCCGAGCAGCATCAGACGCTTGCGGCCGAAGTTGTCCCCGAGCGCGCCGAACATCAACATCAGGCTGGCGAAGGCCAGGGCGTAGCCGCCGACGACCCACTGCAACTGCGAGACGTTGGCGTGGAGCTTGGCCTGGACGCTCGTGAGGACCGCGCTGGCGACCGTGTTGTCGAGGAAGGTCAGGAAGAGGATGGCGAGTAGCGCGGCGAAGCTGAAGTGTGCGCGGATGCCGCGAACGATGACCTCTCGCACCTGCAGCGACTCGCGTTCGAGCGTGTTCGGGGAGTCGGTGTCCTCGATCATCCTCCCCTTTCCTCCCGGTAATCCCGACGTCTCGACCCCTCAAAGTCGTGCGTGGTCAGTCCACACCATGCTGTCAAACCAAATGCCCGGTCCAATGTATGGTCCCGCACCACCGCTTCGTACGCCCGCGGTCGACGTCACCCTGACCGACGGGTCGATGACACGACGCCGACGACCCCTGGGGGGTCCGGGTTACTTCTTGGGAGCGGCGAAGGTGATCTTGAAGACCGCGCTGTCGCCGCCACTGGCGTTGCCCACGCTCACGGCGCACTTCTTGAGGTTCGACGCCGCCGTGCCGCACTTGCCGTTGCCGATGGTGCCCGTTGCGACCTTGAACTTCGTCTTCGGCAGTACGCCGGCCGCGGTGATCTTCACCGGGGTCGCCAGGAAGATGTCACAACCGGCTTCGCCCTTGGCGTTCGCCTGGCACTCGGTGATGTACACCTGGTCCTTGGGCTTGAAACCGGTGCCCGAGACGGTGACGACCTTGTGATTCGTCAGACCCGTTGAGGGCGTGACGACCAGTTTCGGCGTCGCGGCGGCGTTCGCGCCGGTGACGCCGACCAGACCACTCGCCAATACTCCCGTACTCATCAGAGCGGCAACAGCCGCAACTCGAATCGTTCGCATCGATATCACGTCGTCTCCCTATCGCTTCTGTGAACAGAACGCACATCGCCCGTCGCCGCCATCACGTGGAGCGTGGCGACGATCATGGACCTCAATCCACTCGTGCATGCATGGTACCAAGCGGGTCCCGAATTGGTGTCACGGGGAAAACCCTGACACTTGGATACCGACCCGGTCGAGCAGATTATTTCAACTCTGAGTGATTGCCTTCATCTGCTCGACCATCGGGCCGTATTGGATCGAGGAGCACTTGATTCGGAAATGCTCCTCGATCCCGGTGCCCTTGCGTTCTAGTTCGCCACCCAGGCGAGACCGTTCCGTCGGCGGAGCACCGCCCGATGGCAACGACCGACGGTAGCGAGACCCCCAAATCACTGGACGGCGTCCTGCGAAGAACCGTTGTCCAGAGAACCGCTCAACATTCGAGCCCACCACTCTCGAACCCCACCCGGCGGTTCCGGGACGCCGACGTATTCGAAGGACGCCTTCGAATTCGTGGTGACCACCTCCAGAATCGCTGCGAGCGCCTTCTCGTGGACCGAGATCTCCTCATCGGGGATGTTCGCCGGAAGCCTCGCCCTGGACGATTGCACCAAGGTATTCCCGTCGAAATTCAGATAGCGATTGAGTTCCGCGGCCAACGAATTGCCCGAAATGCTGGCGCGGACGTACAGGTCTCGCAAGGTGAAGGGCCTCTCGGGTGCGCCACTTGGCGTCTGGCTCCCCAGCTCCGACGGACCACTGGCGATTGACATCTGCTGTCCCCAATTCCGCCCCTGCAGGAGTAATTTCTACAGTAAAGCCAAACCGTTGTCAAATGGTTGTGACGTGCCAGTCGATCTGTAGTCAAGACTGGCGCACCTCGACACGGCGTTTCCCGCCATCGAACACGGCCCCTCGGTCGCGACCGCTGCGAGTTGGCTGGAAGCCACGAGGAGGATACCCAACCCACGACTCTGGTTCGCTCACGATTTGCGCACTAACGCCCAGCCGATCCCTGGCGGGCGGTGCCGGGTTTGCGTCACCTCGCTCTTCGGACGGCTGCACAGATCGTCTGGCGAGCGGACCTCGCGCTTCACCCGCTCACCACCGTGAGAGACCCGATTCGATCCAGTTCTGGCCGAGACCAATGCAGCAATCGGCACGCAAGCACGTTCGAGTGGACAAAACTCCACTGGGCCGAGAAATTCGCCTCCTACGTTGACTCGCCATCGCGACTCTCTTTGACCCTTCTCAGCGAGAGCCTCTCCTTCGGGGAGCCGTCGGGCGCGAAGTGCCGGCACTACTGGTTCACACGCGAATCACAACGATTTGACAACGAACGATCCTTACGGTAAACCTCGGTTTTGTAGGGGCGGAATAGAGGACCGGCAGTGTCGATGACAACTGGTTCGTTGAACTTGAACGGACGCGCCCATCCAGCAGGATCAGTCGACACCGAGTCGGCGTCGAATTCGCGTCCTGGTCGCGTCGGCCCGACCGCTTCACGTAGGTCGTTGAACACTGGCGATCGATCGCGCCGACAACTCACAAACACCTTTGTTTGCTTGCCGTTTCACGGTCTCGCAAGCATGGAGCGACGTGCTCGTACGTGTTCCGAAACGGGCCCGGTATCGCTCACCTCAAGTCGAGAATTGAAGATTTCCTCAGTGGACGCGCGTTCGTCACGTTTCAAATTGACATGTGTGAACTTCGGTGACATAGTCACAAATGCGTTTGCGGACGGAGGGCAGTTGTCTCATAGGGTCGTCGCAGCTGGGCTGGTCTTCGCCCGATGAGCGCTCTCCCGACGCCCCGTTCGATTCTGCTCGGTCGAAAGGCGAATCCACGCCCAGGGCGCCGTTGGCAGACCCATGAACTGGCTCACCGAACTTCAGGATTCTGCGTTTTTATGCGGCGGTACCGAACAGTTCGGTTGTCTCGGTGATCCTCGAGTCCCGAACCCTCTCTCAAACCTTCTTCCAGAAATACAAGATGTTGCGGCTTCGGCAGCCTGGCTTTAACCCATACCTGCCGGTCCGTACCAACCTGGACATCTCAGCCGAGATTGTCCGCGCAGTGAAGGGTGACGCATTGATCCACGGGCCCAATATGGCCGCCCGACCCGTGGGGAGCGACTGGCGAACCCGACGCCCTAGTCAAGTAATTCCAACCTATTGCTAGGAGAAAACAATGAAGTTAATCAGTTCAAAACGGAGGATGGCGGTCGTTGGCTTGACCGTAGGCCTCATCGCCGGGGCGAGTGGGCTCGCAGTCGCCTACTTCACCTCAAGTGGAAGCGGGAACGGCTCGGCTCAGACAGGGACGGCTGCCAACGTCACGATCAGCCAGGTCGGTGCGGGGTACGACAGCCTAATCCCCACCGACGCTTACGGCCAGGACCAGTGCTTTAGCTGCGCCGGTGTTACCGAGCTTGGCAACGACATCACCCTCGCAATACCGGTGGATGGTCAACTTGACAAATGTTGTTGTAGCATTGAGCAACTTCGGAAGTCCGAGTCACGGACTCTGCCAGTAACCTTCACATATTTACGACCCACGGTGCGATCGGCGGATTCCGTCAGTGACATGGTTCACTCCGGCACTTCAACGGCGGTTACGGCACGATTCCCAGCATTGCCGGCACGTGACGACCTGATTCGATGGCGAATTCACATCACGTTTGACTTCAGTTCGAAGGATCTTGACGCTACCGGCAACAGTTGTCTACGGATTCACCTACGAGACCCGAACGACGGCACGTCGTGACTCAACGCTGCAGACTTGTCGAATTCCGGTGAGCGAACCTGTACGGTCGGCTCTGACGCGTATTCGGACAACGTCTAGTTGATGGCACCATTGCGAAGCATCAACGGCGACGCAACGCCGCCGGACAGCTGGGCCAGCCTCGATCGCCGACATTACACTGGATTCGGGCATCGATTGTGCCGGACCCTGGAACATAACCACGGTGCATACGGCGCCGGGCTTGCAACCCGGAGCGCAGACATCCCGGCGGTTGAGTTCAACGTCGTGGGTGGCTCGACACGGACGCTGTACCCAGGTGGACCGGCTCCTGTCGACTACGCGATCACGAACGCGGGATCGTCGCCCCGTTCATCGTCTACAGTGAGGACCGATCCTTGGGTCGGTTACCTCAGGTCAAATGGTGGTGACCAGCGTGCCGATAAGCGAGTACCAGCTCAACGACGCTGTCAACGACTCTTGACACGTACCGTTCCGCGGTACGACGTTCTTCTCGCCACTCAGGTACATCGATCACCATGATCGACAAGAGCTCAACCAGGACAACTGTGAAGGTCAAACGGTCCACTGAGCTTCACGTCGCAAATAGTCCAGTTGTGAAGTTCACACGGACCTTCACCGATCACGTGATGTTCCGTGACTTGAAAAGAATTCGTGTCGAATTTCAATACGACTCAACGAAGGCTGATTCCAGGATGATGCCTTCGTTGCCAGTCGATCGGCCGGGTTGTGGGATGACGTTCCACAGCCCGGCCGATCAAAGGACGCGAGTTGGACTGGACATTCACGATTGACAAGAAAACATACGGAAACTGTGAAGAGCTCCAAGCGATTCAAGGAAACTGTGAAGGCAGTGGCCATTGCCCTGGCCTGCGCCGTCCTCGTCGCTTCCGTTGCCGCCGCCTGCACGTCGATCGCCCATGGCGACACCAACCAGCCGAATTTCACCATCACGAACACGATCAGCAGTTCGGCCACCCAGCAGACCCCGGCCCTCCTCTACCCCGGGGTCCCTCGCTACCTCTGGTACACCGCGCACAATCCCCTGACGGTTCCAATCACGGTACGAACGTTGAGTATCTCCTCTGTGACGCCCCCAACCGGCTGTCCGACTGTCGAATCTCGATTACGCCTCGACGACGTTCACCGGATCCTTGGTCGTCCCGGCCCATGGCACCAACTCCGTGCCCGTCCCGATATCGCTCATTCGAAACTCACACGAACCAGGATTCCTGTGAGAAGACAGATATTCCTGTTCTCTTTCCAGGGAACGGCGACTTTCAACGTCGTCAACTCCACCCCGACGCAGGTCAGTCGTCAAGCACAATCCGTCGGTAATCGGTCAGTCGGTAACCTACACGGCCACAGTCATTTCCAGTGATGGGACCGGAAATCAATACAATTCTGGCGATCCGACCGGCACCGTGACCTTCTACGACGGTTCGACCGCGATTTGCACTGCCGTTCCCGTCTCAGCTCTTCAATGGGTCCTCCACGGCGACCTGCACACCTCCTGCGTATCTCGCGACGGGCATCCACCCGATCACCGCCGTCTTTCGAACACCGACGGCAACTTCTCCGATTCGACGTCGTCGGTGCTCGACCAAGTGGTCCAATCGGCTCACAAATCTGCCACGATTTTGACGTCGTGGCCCAATCCGTCGGTCCTCGGCTTCCCCGTCACGCTCACCGCCGAACGTTTTTGGGCTCCTCCGGTCCCATCAGGTCCTACCCCAACTGGTTCGGTGAGCTTCTACCTAGGAACCCCGATCACCGCACATTCATTGCTGGGCACCGAAACCCTTATCCGGGCAACGGAAAAGCGATTCTCACGACGACAGCACTCCCCGTGGGCTCGAACAACCTCTTCGCGGTCTACAACGGTGACGCCAACTACGGCTCGAGCACCTCTCCGGTCATCGTCCAGGTCGTCCTCGCCAAGCCTGGCCACTGCGACGACTCCTACAACAACTGGTTCTACGGCACACCCGGATCGCCTGATATCCAAGGTTCCTCGGGGAACAACTTCTTCTGGCTGCCATCTGGCTCGTTCTGGTCAACGGATCCAACGGCAATAACTGCTTCTGGGGTGGCGACGGGAACAACGGCTACTCCGGCGGCAACGGCCACAATGAAATCACTTGCGGCAACGGGAACAACGGCATCTCGGTCGGCAACGGCAACGACGACGTCCAGGTCGGGGACGGATCCAACCAAATCAACCTCGGCGGCGGTAACGACACGGTCACCGTGGGCAACGGAAACGGCAATCACGTGTCCGTGGGCAATGGCAACGACAGCCTGATCTTCGGCAGCGGCTCATCCAACCAGGTCTCCTTGGGCTCCGGAACTGACGTGGTGACCATCCAGGGCAGCCAGGACACCATTTCCGGAACCGGCAACGACACGGTGTACCTCGGTGGCGGCACGGGCAACACCTTCAACGGTGCGGCCCACCACACCAACGTTTGTCACCTACCCACCCCCCCCTCCTCCTGGCACGGAACCCCCGCTGCCTACTTCCACGACACGCTGACCAACTGCACGGTGGTGAGCCCATGAGCTCGAGAAACGCTCGCCAGCGCGGACGCTTCGGTCGTCGGATCGCAATGTTCCTTGGTGATCCTCTGGGCGGCGGCCCTCTCCTTCGCACTGGGGAATGCCGCCTGGTCCTACTTCGACCTCGATGACTCCGGCGGTGGCACGGCCAAGGTCGCGACGTTGAACGCCCCGACCAACGTCTCGGCGACTTTCCCGAACCCCGGCCAGCGAACCGTTGACGTCGCCTGGATCGCTCCCGCGGAACCCGACGGGATCGTCCTGGACGGCTACTACGTCACCCGGTACCTCGGATCGACCCCCAGCCCGGCCTGCGGGACCTCGCCGACCGCGCTGACGACGGCGCTTTCGTGTCAGGACACCAACCTGGCGTCAAACCTGTACTCGTATTCGGTCACGGCGGTCTTCCGATCGTGGACTTCCGCTGCCACCAGCCCCTACGTCTCAGTCCCGGTGCCCGTACTGCACTCCCTGAACCTCGACGTGATCACCCCCTCACCCGTGGCCGGTCAGAACACCAGCGTCGGGATCATCGCCTACGACCAGTACGGGGCGGTCTTCACCAGCTACAACGGCGCCGAATGCCTTAGCTTCACCGGCCCGGGCAACGCCCCCAACGGACGGGTTCCCAGCTTCACCAACGCCGGCACCTGCAACGGCGGAAACGTCGTCGACTTCGTGAATGGCGTCGGAACGGCCAACATGACGCTGTACGACGCCCAGTCCACGACCCTCAATGTGACCGATGTACCCACTTCGGTGGCCGGATCGACCACTCTTTCGGTCACACCAGGAAGTTTGCAATCCCTCAGCGTGGCCCCGCAAACGCTAACGCCGGTGGCGGGAACGCCGTTCACGACCGATTTGACCGCCTTTGACGAGTACGGCAACGTCGATTCGAACTACTCCGGCAATGAGTGCGTGGCCTTCTCCGGTCCGACGGCCTCCCCGAACGGCACCCTCCCGTCGTACCCAACGGGGGCCAGTTGCTCGAGCGGATCGCCCGTCACGTTCGCCGCCGGTTACGCCGCCAACGGCGACGCGCCCGAGGTCACCCTGACCGACGCAGGAGGGGGGGTCCTCTACGCCAAGGACGTCCCGACCGGCGCCAGCGGCTTCGCCGGCCTGACCGTCTCGCCCGGGGGCGCCAAGACCTTCAACCTGGGGGCCGGTTCGACCCAGGTCGCCGGTTCGGGCTTCCCGTTGAGCCTGACGGCGCTCGACTCCTACGGCAACCTCGACACCAACTACGCCGGGAACGAGTGCATCGTCTTCAGCGGCGCGGCGGACGCACCTGGTGGGACCGCACCGAGCTACGGGTCTGCCGGATCGTGCTCCCCGGGCACCCAGCTCACCTTCATCGGGGGCCAGGCGACCGGCGCCGACGTCGCCTCGATCACCCTCTACGACGCCGAAAACCTGACCCTCGTGGCGAGCGACCCCACCAGCGGGGCGACGGGGTCTTTGAACATCACGGTGGGCCCGGCGGCCCTCGATTCCTTCACCTTGTCGCCCTCCGATGCCTCGCCCGTCGCCGGCACGACGATCACCGTGGGTCTTACGGCCCTTGACGAGTACCAGAACGTCGATACGAACTACACCGGCACCCAGTGCATCGCCTTCAGCGGCGCTTCCAACGCACCTGATGGGACCGAACCGAGCTATCCAAGTGGCGTTCCGTGCCTGTCCGGCGACTCCCCGGTCGACTTCAGCGCCGGTTTGGCCACCAACGGGGCCGCTCCGAGCATCACTTTGTACGACTCCCAGCCCGTCGACCTCATGGCGACCGACGTCCCAACCCTCCACTTCGGCTCGACGGCGATCGACGTGACCCCGGGTACCCTCCACAGCTTCGCGGTCATCCCCGATTCCACCACCCAGACGGCTGGGGCCCCCTTCAACGTCCGCCTGACCGCCCTCGACCAGTACCAGAACGTGGACACGAACTTCACCGGCGCCCAGTGCGTCACGTTCTCCGGCCCCGACAATGCCCCCAACGGCACCGCCCCGACGTACCCGGATCCGGGGACCTGCGGCTCCGGTTCATCGGCCGTCACCTTTGCCAGCGGCTATGTCGACGGTCAGAACATCCTGAGCGTCACCCTCTTCGACGCCGAGACGGCCGACCTCACCGCCACCTTGACCACCGGCACCCAAACTGGCTCCCAGGACATCACCGTCAACGCCTCACCCACCATCGCCGGCATCGGGCTCACCGGCATTTCCCAGCCCACTACCCCCCTCCTGTCGTGCTCCGGGGGGGTAGGTTCGATCACCTGCACGTCGGCGGGCGAAGGAGCCAACACCGGCAATGTCCTGACCAGTTCGATCCAGCTCGAGGACCAGTACGGAAATGCGACCGTCAACTCCTCCGCCACTGCCCTCCTGGTCGACTTCCAGACGACGGGTTCGGGCAGCGCCGTCCCCGGCGGCACCGCCGCGCTCTCGATTCCGGTCGGTCAATCCGTCTCCTCGAGCACTTTCACCCTGACCCGTGACCTGGGAACGGGTGAGTCCGTCACGCTGACCGCCACGCTCGAGAACACCACCCCCGCCCAGACGTTGACGATCACCCTTTCCAGCTAGTCCCGGTGCCACGCAGCCACATCTGGATGAATTGCGCATTTTGCATCGAAATTGAAAACGTTGATTTTTCAATGTTTCGGCAATCACGCGAAAAGGCCAGAAAATCCCGGCGAGAATCGATTCACCTGATGGGACCGAAACATGAAGTTTTCGAGCCCGAATGCCACCCGCTGGACCCAAAAATGCCCCCTGCGCAGGCACCTGGAAGCGATCGGGATCGTCAAGGTACGCCGACGGTCGAACGGATCTGATCGACCAGTCGCTCGAAGGCCCGCGCAAATCAGTTGGCGCTGTTTCCGAGGCCATTGTCGCGCCAGCCTCCGGGCCGACCATCCGCCTCGTCGAAGACCCCCGTACCGACTCGGGACCGAGAACTGATGAGTCGACGTCGCGGACCACCGAGCCGAAGGACGTCACCCCAAACCCAGACGTTGACGATCACATTTTCTCGCTTCTCCCGGTGCCACGCAGCCACATCTGAGTGAATTCCGCATTTTGCATCGAAATTGAAAACGTTGATTTTTCAATGTTTCAGCAATCACGCGAAAAGGCCAGAAAATGCGGGCGAGAATCGATTCACCTGATGGGACCGAAACATGTGCATTTCGAGTCCAAATGTCACCCGTGGGACCCACTTTTGCCCTCCACTCCAGCACCTGGAACCGATCCGGATCGTCAGAGGGCGCACTCACGGTCGAATAGATCCGACCGGCCCGTCGCTCGGAGGCCGCCGGAGGTCTGATAGATCCGTTTTCGGAGTCATCTTTGGCGCAGACCTGAGTCGCCCATTCGCCTCTTGGAAGACCCCCTCCTGACTCGGGTCCTGCGTTCCGATGAGTCGACGACGAGCACCGCCGCGACGCAGGACGTCACCCCAACCGAGACGTTGACGATGACACTTTTCAGCAAGTCCCGGTGCCACGCAGCCACTTCTGGATCGATTCCGCATTTTGCATCGAAATTGAAAACGTTGATTTTCCAACCTTTCGTCAATCGCGCGAAAAGGCAGGAAAATCCCGACGAGAATCGATTCACCTGATGGGACCGAAACATGTGCATTTCGGGGCCAAATGTCACCCGCTGGGACCACAAAATGCCCCTTGCTCGAGCACCTGGAACCGATCCGAATCGTGGGAGGGCGCACTCACGATCCGGTAGATCCAATCGGCCCGTCGCTCGATGGCCGCCGGAGGTCTGATAGCTCCATTTTCGGAGTCACCGTCGGCGCAGACCCGAGTCGCCCATCCGCCTAGTCGAAGACCCCCGTACCGACTCGGGACCGAGAACTGATGAGTCGACGACGGTCGCCGCCGCGACGCAGGACGTCACCCCAACCCAGACGTTGACGGTCACACTTTCCAGCTAGTCTCAGCGCCACGCGCCTACCTTCAGATCAAAGTCGTACTTTGAATCGAAATTCAAAACATTGATTTTCCAACCTTTCGTCAATCGCGCGAAAAGGCAAGAAAATCCCGCCGAAAGTCGATTCACCTGATGGGACCGAAACATGTCCATTTCAAGCCCAAATGTCACCCGCGGAAAGCGCGTTGGCCCTCAACTCGAGCACCTGGAGCCAGCCCGGATCGTCTGAGGGCGCGCTGACGGTCGAGTAAACCTCATCGGTCAGTCGCTCGAAGTTCGCCGGAGATCTGAACTCTGCGATTCCGAGGTCATCGCCGCTGCGGATTCCGAGCCGCCATCCGCCTCGTCGATGACCCCCCTCCTGACTCGGGACCGAGCACCGATGAGTCGACGACGGACGCCGCCGCGACGCAGGACGTCACCCCAACCCAGACGTTGACGGTCACATTTCATCGCTGCTCCCAGTGCCAGACAGTCACCTATGGGTCAATTCCGCTTTTTGCATCGAAATTGAAAACGTTGATTTTCCAACCTTTCGTCAATCGCGGGAAAAGCCAAGAAATTCCCGGCGATGGTCGATTCACCTGATGGGACCGAAACATGTGCTTTTCGAGCCCAAATGTGCCCGCGGAACCCACATTGGCCCGCTCCTCAACCACCTGAAACCGATCCGAACCGTCAGAGGGCCCAGTGACGATCGAGTAAATCCGATCGGCCAGTCACTCGAAGGCCTCCGGGGTTCTGAAATCTCCGATACCGGAGTCATTGCCGCTGCGGTCTGCGAGCCTCCCATCGCCCTCGTTGGAGACCCCCGAGCTGACTCGGGACCTGAGTACCGATGAGTCGGCGACGTGCACCGCCTCGCCGGAGAACGTCACCCCGACCCAGACGCTCACGATCTTCCGGTGGGGCGAAAACCATCGCCGCTCGACGCCTCTCGATGGAAACCATTCTGGATGTCAAAAGTGAAATCCTTGATTTTCCAACCTTCCTTCGGAGGTTCGAAAACTCCCAAAATAGACGGCGAGGATCGATTCACCTGATGGGACCGAAACATGTGCATTTCGAGCCCAAATGTGCCCGCAGAACCCACATTGGCCCCCTCCTCGACCACCTGAAACCGGTCCAGAATCATCTCGTGAGTCCCGGGACTCACAGACCTCGCCCGCCAGTCACCGGGCAACGCCAGGCGAGTTGTCTTTCAATCGACATCGGGGTCTCTCATCGGACTTGAATCACCCGACATGAACCCAATAGGCACCGGTACACGGATCCCGAACTCCTCCTCCAACGCTTCGGGTCGGAGCCAGAAACTGTTCTTCCTGGTGGGACCGAATCACCGGCTTTTCGGGCCCTTCATTTAACAGATTTTGGATCTTCGACACCCTGAATGGTCACCATTCTCGAATGTCAGGACTCTTCCGGACGGATTTCGACGCCGGCGGCACCCGCTGGTGGCATCCGAAAGAGACGCCGGAGCCAGGAAGGTCGTCGGATGAGGACTTCCCACTCGAAACGTGGTTCGTGAACTGTCTCCCGCGCGGCGTCGGCGCCGAAGGGCACCCCCCCCCCCACCGACCCGGAGGATCGCCCGCGGCTTGCATTCGCGTCGTCGGGGACCGGAGGCCGAGCCGACCTCTCCATCGGCTTGGACCCGACCGGCTACTCGAGGAGGAGGAAAACCAGCGATGCCGAGAACCCGGAAGTCCGTCGTCGGACATTGGGGATGGACGGGCGGATCTCCCGACAGGATCCCAAAAGGCCGACCCGAGATCCGATACCAACCCTGGTGAGCCCGTGGCGGATCGGAAATCGGGCCTCGTGTGGCACGACCCGGTCCGCCGGGACTAGCGATTCGGACTTCAGATGCCGTCCTTGAGACCTCGCCCGAGGCCGAGAAGTGCAACGCTCGAATCGTTACGGGGCGAGCTGTCGGAGGTCGTCGATTCGACCAGGATTATGGCAACGACGTCCGATTTCTGGGACCTTCGACGAATATTGAAGAAATGACTGGAGAAATCATTTTTCCTGGTGGGACCGAGACCTCGATTCAAAAACCCGTTTCCTGACTGGATTCTCGACGAGCGGCCCCAAACAGGCAACACCACGCGGCTTTCGGCCTCTCGCCGAAGCCCAAATCTCCTCAGCGCGACTCGTCCGGCGGGTACGACGACACCCGCCGTGAGGAAGATCTCGGTCTGACGACCAACCCCACCGTTGCGCCATACCCGGCCTTCGGGTTGATCGGTCCGCCAGGCGCGCCGACCTCCTCCCAGCTCCGCCTTCCTTCGGCCCTCGGGACGGCTGAACATCCCTTCGAGAGATGGACGCACTTCCCCGAAGGAGGTCCTTGTCGTTGCCCGCGACGCGCTCTGATCGACCGCGAAGTCCCTGTCGGCGGGAGGACCGCGGGACGGGGAAAGGACGTTTCGCCTTCTCCCAAGAAGCGCGCTTGGCGGTGACGGCGGCGCAGCCATCGACCCCGAGTCGGGCCCGATATCCACGGTCCCATTTCACGCGGCGGCGACGAAGAGCCCAATGAAATCAAGGCTTTTCGCTCATTACGACCACAGAATCGACTTGTACGACAATTCTCCTGATGGGACCGAAAGAGCGAAACACCGATCCTTGCAATCGTTGGACTTTCGCGAAGTCAGCTCCAACAAGGCTCTGAGGGCGAAAACTACGGGCGTCACCGAGCATTCCGAGCCTCGTTCGGAACATCGCCGAACCTCCCACGGACCGTTCCGGTCGATTCCGAGCTCCTCGTTCCACGATCCGCTCGCCACGTCGGGCGATGGGTTCGGCCGAGTCCAGGGTCGGATTCACAACGACCTTCAAGCGATGCTTCAAGGACACGGTTCAGCCCATCTGACCATGGCGGGAGTCCAGGACTCTCGAGAAGCCATCTCGTCGGGCCATTTCGGGGCCTCGTGCCTCTCCGCGGGGAGGATTGGGACGTCTTCATCGGCTCAGTCAGGCGCCACAGGACCTCACCCGTTCCGGAGCGCCTCTTCCCGGTCCGGGACCGTCGAGGGCCGAAAGCGACGCCGGCTCTGAGACGACGGAGACTCGAATCAAAGGGAAGGGCCGAGTCGTCACCGACTCGGCCCTTCCAACTACCTACCCGGGGGGTGGGTTACATCATCCCGCCCATGCCGCCCATGCCGCCGTCCATGCCGCCGCCGGCCATTGAAGGCGGCTCCGGCTTGTCGGCCACGATGGCCTCGGTGGTCAAGAGGAGTGCGGCGATCGACGCGGCGTTCTGCAGGGCTGACCTGGTCACCTTGGCCGGGTCGATGATCCCCGCCTCGACGAGGTCGACCAGTTCCCCGGTCACGGCGTTGAGGCCGATCGAACCCTTGGCGTCGGAGACCTCGCGGACCTTGACGGCGCCCTCGAATCCGGCGTTGGAGGCGATGTGGCGAAGCGGCGACTCCAGGGAGTTGGCCACGATGCGCGCACCGGTCGCCTCGTCACCCGTCAGGGTCTCGATGAGCTTGTCGACGGCCTTGCGCGAACGAACCAGTGCCGTCCCACCGCCGGCGACGATGCCCTCGTCGATGGCGGCGCGGGTGGCGCTGAGCGCGTCCTCGATGCGGTGCTTCTTCTCCTTGAGCTCGACCTCGGTGGCGGCGCCGACCTTGACGATCGCGACCCCACCGGCCAGCTTGGCGAGACGCTCCTGGAGCTTCTCGCGGTCCCAGTCCGAGTCGGTGTCCTCGATCTCGCGCTTGATCTGGGCGACGCGCCCGGCGACGTCGGCGTGCGAACCGCCCCCGTCGACGATGGTCGTGGCGTCCTTGGTGACGACGATGCGACGGGCCGAACCCAACAGGTCCAACGTGGCCGACTCGAGCTTGAGACCGATCTCCTCGGAGATGACGGTGCCGCCGGTCAGGATCGCCATGTCCTGGAGCATCGCCTTGCGACGCTCACCGAAGCCGGGGGCCTTGACGGCGACCGAGGTGAAGGTGCCGCGGATCTTGTTCACGACGAGCGTGGCCATGGCCTCGCCCTCGATGTCCTCGGCGATGATCAACAGCGGCTTGCCCGACTGCATGACCTTCTCCAACAGCGGCACGAGGTCGTGGACGGCCGAGATCTTGGAACTCGTGAAGAGCACGAGTGCCTCGTCGAGGACCGCCTCTTGGCGCTCGGGGTCGGTCACGAAGTACGGCGAGAGGTAACCCTTGTCGAACTGCATGCCCTCGGTGAGCTCGAGCTCGATGCCGAAGGTGTTCGACTCCTCGACCGTGACGGTGCCGTCCTTGCCGACCTTGTCGATGGCGTCGGCGATGACCTCGCCGATCGAGGCGTCGGCCGCGGAGATGGTCGCGACCTGGGCGATCTGCGCCTTGTCCTCGACCGCCTGGCTCTGCTTCTTGATCGACTCGACGGCCGCCTTGACGGCCTTCTCGATGCCGCGCTTGAGACCGGACGGGTTGGCGCCGGCCGCGACGTTGCGCAGACCCTCCTTGATGAGGGCCTGGGCGAGCACGGTCGCGGTGGTGGTGCCGTCACCGGCGACGTCGTTGGTCTTGGTGGCGACCTCCTTCACCAGCTGGGCGCCCATGTTCTCGAACGGGTCCTCGAGCTCGATCTCTCGAGCGATGGAGACGCCGTCGTTGGTGATGGTCGGCGCGCCGAACTTCTTGCCGATGACCACGTTGCGGCCCTTGGGCCCCAGGGTCACCTTGACCGCGTCGGCCAACTTGTCGACGCCGGCCTCGAGACCGCGGCGGGCGTCTTCGTCAAACTTCAGTAATTTCGACATTCTTCTTCCTTGTCTGGGGATGAGAGGCGGGGAGGCCTCGGACTACTTCTTCGAGATGGTGGCCAGCACGTCGCGGCCGGAGAGAATCAACAGGTCCTCACCGTCGACCGTGATCTCGGTGCCGCCGTACTTCGAGTAGACGACCGTGTCGCCGACCTTCACGCCGGAGGGGATCACCTCACCGGTGGTGTCACTACGACGACCGGGGCCGGCGGCGAGCACTTCACCCTGCTGCGGCTTCTCCTTCGCGGTGTCGGGAATGACCAGGCCTGACGCCGTGGTTGCTTCGGCGACGTCCGGACGAACCACGATGCGGTCTTCCAATGGGTGCAACTTCATTTTCTTGCCTCCTGTGCTTTTGGCACTCGAATCTTCCGACTGCCAATTTAGCAGCCTAAGGGTGTGAGTGCCAACAGAGTTCGCCGCGACTCGATGGCCTTCGCATCCGATCGACGACGCGACCGCGCCCTCGACACGATCGCTCGTTGCGTGATCGAACTCGGGCGCGTCTTTTGCCGTGATCGCACACAATCTTGGTCGCGCGAATGGCCCGTGCGCAAGTGTGGACGGTCGCGTGGCGCCACCTCGCGCCCTCGACGACGTTCGAGGTCGCTCCACGACCGAACACCGATGACGCGCCCGTTGGTCAGTCGTTGATTTTTCGAGGGGACCCCGGCCGGGAGATTGCGTGGCGGGCCTGGGCGGCACCGGCGATTGGCCCGACGGCGAGCCCGCTCGTTGTCGATTCGTTGACCAGGATCATTTTCGCCGTCGCCGGAGCGATCTTCTGCGTCGCGGACAATTTTCTCGAAGGGGCGGTCGATTCTGACGACTCGAGCCGCCGGGCGAGGCGAACGGGTTTAGGGGGCCTGACGCTCCAGCGTCCAACCGCCGGGCGCCGCCAGGTAGACGATCCGATCGTGCAGCCGGTCCTCGCGGTGCTGCCAGAACTCGAAGTGGTTGGGCGTGAGTCGATAGCCGCCCCAAAAGGCCGGACGGGGAACGTCGCGGCCGGCGAACGCCGCCTCGAACTCGCGCACGCGCGACTCGAGCTCCTCGCGGCTGGCGATCACGGTGCTCTGGGAACTGGCGTGGGCGCCGAGTTGGCTGCCGCGCGCGCGCGTCGCGAAGTACGCGTCGGATTCGGCCGCGCTCATCTTCTCGACCGGTCCCTCCATTCGGACCTGTCGGCCCAGCGGCTCGCAGTACCAGAGGATCGAGGCGACCGGGTTCTCCTCGAGTTGGCGGCCCTTTCGCGATTCGTAGTTCGTGAACCAGCCGACCGAGTCGTCGTCGACGTGACGCAACAGGACCATGCGCGAGCTCGGACGCCCGTCCGGCGTCGAGGTCGCGACCGAGACGGCGTCGCGCTCGAGCATCTCGCCTTGGGCCTCGTCGTACCACCGGCGGAACTGGACGAAGGGGTCGGGGTCGCAGTCGGCGAGCTCGAGCGGGGTCCAGCGTTCGCTCACGAGACGTCCGCCAACTGCCAGTTCGGATCGGCCGAGAGCGACAGATCGCTCGCACCGTCGTGGCGCAGCCGGTACGTCCCGGCGGCCGCGATCATCGCGGCGTTGTCGGTGCACATCGCCATCGTCGGCAGGTGCGCCTCGAGACCGAACTCGCGGGCGAGTTCGCGCACGCCGGCGCGAAGCGCCGAGTTGGCCGCGACGCCACCGGCGAGCGCGAGGCCCTTCACGCGGTGGTGCTCGAGCGCGCCGCGCAGTTTGCGCAGCAGCTGTTCGGCGACCGCGGCCTGGAAGGAGGCCGCGACGTCGGCGACCGGGAGGTCGTGGTGCTTCTCGGTCGCGCGCACGACCGCGGTCTTGAGCCCGGAGAAGGAGAGGTCGTAGTCGTCGCCGGTCATCGATTGGGGCAACGTGAGTGCACCGGCCGTGCCGCTCTGGGCCAGGCGGTCGATCTCCGGTCCTCCGGGATAGCCGAGTCCGAGCCAGCGCGCGACCTTGTCGTAGGCCTCGCCGGCCGCGTCGTCGATGGTCTCACCGAGTACCTCGTGATCGCCCGGGCCGCGTTGGAGGACGATCAGGCTGTGGCCGCCCGAGACCAGCAGCGTCATGAGCGGCCACGACAGGTCCGAGCGCTCGAGCAGTGGCGCGAAGAGGTGGCCCTCGAGGTGGTTCACCCCGACGAAGGGCACGCCCCACGCGAGCGCGTAGGCCTTGGCGGCCGAGAGTCCCACGAGCAGCGACCCGATCAGTCCCGGTCCGCTCGTCACCGCGACGCCGAGGATCGCGGGGTCGCGCGCGTCGAGTCCGGCGTCGTCCAGCGCCTGACGAACGACCGGCCCGATGGTGGCGACGTGCGCGCGGCCGGCGAGTTCCGGGACGACCCCGCCGAAGGCCCGGTGTTGGTCGATCGAGGACTCGATCACCGAGGAGTGGACGTGGAACTCCTCGTCGACGACGGCGGCCGCCGTCTCGTCACAACTCGTCTCGATGCCCAGGACCAGACCCATCAGGCCAGCGTAGGTGTCGGGTCCTCGGGGGTCGTCGTGAGATCGGCCCACAGGATCAGGGCGTCCTCGTTGCTCTTCTCGTAGTAGTTCTTTCGAACGCCGACCGGTCGGAACCCGTAGCGGTAGTAGAGGTCGATGGCCCGCTGGTTGGAGACGGCGACCTCCAGTGTGGCGCGCGTGATGCCGCGCTCGGCGGCGTCGGTCCAGGCGTCATCCAGCAGCGACGTCGCGATGCCGCGACCTTCTTCTTGGGGCAGGGTGCCGATCGTGTTGACGTGCAGTTCGTCGAGGACGAACATGACCCCCAGATAGCCGACGATGCGCTTCTTCTCGGTCGCCACGGTGTAGCGGCGGGTCTCGGTGTTCTCGATCTCATCGAGCAGGATCCGCTTGGTCCAGGGATCGGGGAACTGCGACTCCTCGATCACCAGTATCTCGCCGACGTCGCGGCGTTCGGCCAGCCGGATCGTCCAGGGGTTCTTCACGGGCGACGCTCCCGGGTCGTGAAGTTGGCGACCGCGTCGGCCTCTCGCAGGTACAGGGGCGACACGATTTCCTCGGGCGCGCGGTCCACGCCGAGGGAGATCGCGGCGTGGACCGACGGCACCGACTGGTCGAAGATCGTGGCGAAGACACGACCCTCGAAGTCGCTCCGGTAGCGCTCGACCCCGTCGCCGGTGAACGTCGCCGACGAGTCGTTCGCGGCCCAGCCCGCCAGCAGTTCCTGGGCCGTGGTGACCCGGGCGCCGTCGCGGGCCGTGACGTCGCCGGCCAATTCGAAGGTCTGGGTGAAGACCTCGCCCCGTCGACCGTCGACGCAGGCGACGAGCGTGCCGCGCACGCCGGCGTCGAAGGCGCCGCCGGCGAGCATCTCCAGTGACGTCACCCCGACCAGGTCACAGCCCAGGGCCTGGGAGAAGGCGATCGCCGTCGCGATCCCGACCCGCAACCCGGTGAAGAGTCCCGGACCGCGGTCGACGACGACCCGATCGACGTCGCGCGGCGTGAGCTCGACCTCGTCGAGCAGCGCCTTCATGGCGCCGGTCAGCGCCTCGGTGTGGCGGCGCCCGTCCTCGACCACGCGGGTGACCTCGATGCCGGCCGACGTGCGGACCCCGACGGCGCACGCGGTCGTCGCGGTCTCGATGGCCAGGACGTTCACCGGGCCCACGCGTCCAGCTGGGTCGCGCGTCGCGCGGCCAGTTCCCCGTCGACCGTGAGCACCCGGCCGTCGGCGTCGTCGACCTCGAAGTCGATCGTCATGACGTCGCGTCCGAAGACCGAGGCCGCCAGCTCGCCCCACTCCACGAGGGCGACCGCCGCGTCCTCGACCAACTCACCGAGCGCCAGGTCCAGGACCTCGTCCAGGCTCTCCACGCGGTAGACGTCGCAGTGGTGCAGGGTCTCGATGCCCAGGTCGTTGGAACACCGGTGCTCTCGCACCATCGTGAACGTCGGACTGGTGACCCGTTCGCGCACCCCGAGGCCCGCGGCGACGCCCTTCACGAAGGTGGTCTTGCCGGCGCCCAGGGTCCCCGAGAGCAGCACGATGTCGCTCGGGCGCAAGACCTCGGCGAAGGCCGCACCGGCCGCGACCGTGTCCTCGGCCGTGGCACAGGTCCGGCGCCAGCTCACGGGCGCGCCACGAGGGTCTTGAGGATCCGAAGGTCGGCGCGCATGACGTCCACGACGCTCGGGCCGCCGCGCAGCGCCGCCGCCGGGTGGTACGTGGCCATGCCGCGACCGCCGCCGAGGGTGACGATCCGTCCGTGGGTCGCGCCGATCCCCGTCTCGAAGCCGAAGACCGACCTCGCCGCCGTATTACCCAGGGCGAGCACCAGGGGCGAGCGGACCAGTTGGAACTGCTCGCTCAGCCAGGGGCGACAGGCCGTGAGCTCCTCGCGCGTTGGCGTCCGGTTCGCCGGGGGCCGGCACTTGACGACGTTGGTGACGAAGCACTCGGCGCGCGCGAGGCCGACCTCCTCTTGGATGAGCTGGAACAACAGCCGGCCGCTTCGCCCGATGAACGGCTCGCCGCCCTCGTCCTCGTCGCGACCGGGCGCCTCGCCGATCACCATCAGCGCCGGTTGCAGCGGTCCGGAACCGACCACGACGCGCTGACGCGATTGCGAGAGCACGCAGCGCGTGCAGGTCGGAAGCTCGGTTAAGTCACGACTCATCTCAGTTCACGAGAATACGGGGCACGCGGGCCCCAATACCGCAAAGGATCTCCCACGAGATGGTTCCCGCGTGGTCGGCCCATTCGTCGGCCGTGATCTCCTCGTCGCCCTGTCGGCCGAGGAGCACGACCTCGTCCCCGGGCGCGACGGCGTCATCCCCGCAGTCGACGACCAACATGTCCATCGTCACCATCCCGGCCAGGGGGTAGCGCGTGGCGTTGATGAGGACCTCGGCGCCGGCGTCGAACAGCCGACGGGGATAGCCGTCGGCGTACCCGAAGGGGACCGTCGCGATGGTCGCGGCGTTCTCGAGCGCCCGGCGTCGCCGGTAGCTCGGGCGCTCCCCGGCGTCGGCGTGTCGCACCGCGACGACGTTGGCCCGAAGGGTCAGGGCCGGCACCAGGGTCTCGCCGACCTCCTCGAGCGCCGAGGCCAGCCAGGCCTCGGGCAGGTAGCCGTAGAGCGCGAGCCCGACGCGCACCATGCCGCGGCGCGATTCGGGGTACCCGAGCGCACCGGCGCTGTTGGCCGCGTGCACGATCCGCGGCGCGACGCCGCGCGCGCCGAGCGACGCGAGGACCTGGTCGAAGGTGGCGATCTGCTCTCGGGTGAAGGCGCGGTCGACGGCGCTCGACCCGTCGGCCACGCTGAAGTGCGTGTAGATCCCCTCGAGGTCGATGGCCGAACTCGCGCTCAGGACGTCGATGACGTCGTCGACGCCCTCGGGCGCCACGCCCATGCGGTGCATGCCGGTGTCGACCTTCACGTGCACCCGGGCGACGACGCCGAGGGTGTCGGCGTTGGCGACGGCCGCTTTCGCGCCCTCGACCGAACCGATCGTCAATGTCAACGAATTCTCGAGCGCCGCGGCGATGGTGTCCGGTGGCACCTCGGCCAACAGGAGTATCGGCGCGCTGACCCCGCTCTCGCGAAGCTCGATCCCCTCGTCGATGATCGCAACCGCGAGCATGTCGGCGCCGCCCACGAGCGCGGCCTTGGCGGCGAGTTCCGCGCCGTGCCCGTAGCCGTTGGCCTTCACCACGGCGCAGAAGAGGCTGTCGCCGACGACGGCCTTCAGCGCGCGGACGTTGTGCGCGATCGCCGAGGCCGAGATCTCCGCGCGCGCCGGACGATGGACGCCCTCAGCTTGCACGAGGCTCGTTCGAACTGGCGACCACGAAGGCCGCGGCGGTCATCGCGGTGTGCGTCAGCGAGATGTGGAACGAATCGGCGCCGCGCTTCGCGGCCAGTTCGGCCGCCGCGCCGTGCAACAGTACCGACGGCGCGCCGCTCGGCGCGCGCTTCACCTCGATCGACTTCCACGGCACCGAGCCGGCCCCGACGCTGAGCGACTTCATGACGGCCTCTTTGGCGGCGAAGCGCGCGGCCAGTCGTTCGGACTTGCCCCGGGCGTCGCGCTGCTCGCCGTCGGTGAAGAGCCGCTCGACGATCCGCGGCCGTCGACCGAGGACGATCTCGAAACGCGGTACGTCGACGACGTCGATGCCGACGCCGACCGTGGCCACTACTCGACCGTCACCGTCTTGGCGAGGTTCCGCGGTCGGTCGACGTTTCGACCGAGGCCGCGCGCCACGGCGTAGGCGAACATCTGGAGCGAGATGACGTCGACCATCGGGGTGAACATCGGCTCGGTCGCCGGGACGCGCAACACGAAGTCGGCCACCGACTCGATCATCTCGTCGTCGTCGGTCGCGACCGCGACGACGCTCGCGCCGCGCGCCTTCACCTCGGAGAGGTTCGAGAGCATCTTCTCGTGCATCGCCGGGTCCGTCGCGATGGCGATGACGACCACGCCGGGCTCGATCAGTGCGAGCGGTCCGTGCTTCAGCTCACCGCCGGGATAACCCTCGGCGTGCAGGTAGGTCAGTTCCTTCAACTTCAGGGCGCCCTCGAGCGCGGTCGGGAACCCGACGTGACGCCCGATGAAGAAGAAGTCGTGGGAGTTCATCAGTTCCTTGGCGACGACCTCGACGCTCTCGCGCCGATCGAGCACGGTCTGCACCTGCGCCGCGACCGCGCCGAGGCCCTGGAAGAGCCCGTCGATCTCGGACTCGGGCAGCGTGCCGCGAAGTTGCGCGAGGCGCAGCGCCAGCAGTTCCAGCGCGGCGACCTGCGCGACGAAGGCCTTGGTCGAGGCGACCGAGACCTCGAGGCCGGCGCGCGTGTAGATGACGGCGTCGGCTTCACGCGCCATCGAGGAGTCGACGATGTTCGAGATCGCCACGACGTGGGCGCCGCGGCGCTGTGCCTCGCGCGTCGCCTGGATGGTGTCGATCGTCTCACCGCTCTGGGAGACCCCGATCACCAGCGTGCCGACCTCGACGATCGGGTCGCGGTAGCGGTACTCACTGGAGATGTCGACGTCGACGCCGAGGCGGGCCCACTTCTCGATCGCGTACTTGGCGATCAGCGCCGAGTGGTACGACGTGCCGGCCGCGACGAGACAGACGCGCTTGACGTCGCGCAGCTCGTCGTCGCTGATGCGCATCTCGTCGAAGGTGATGGTGCCGTCCTTGCGACGTCGGTCGAGCAGCGTCGAGCGGATCGCGCCGGGCTGTTCGTTGATCTCCTTCGACATGAAGTCGTCGTGACCGCCCTTCTCGGCGGTCTCTAGGTCCCAGTCGATCGAGAGCTGTCGCAGTCGCACCGGCGCGCCCTCGAGGTCGATCGCGCGAAAGCCCTCCGGCCCCATGCGCACGATCTCGTCGTCGTTCACGGCGTAGAACGCCGAGGCCTTGTCGAGGATCGCCGGGACGTCACTGGCGAGGTAGGTCTCACCGGGCGCCGTGCCGACGACCAAGGGCGAGATGCGCCGCGCCGCGACGATGACGTTCGGCTCGGTCGCGTCCATGACGGCCAGCGCGAAGGCGCCGCGCACGACGAGGAGTCCCTGGCGGACGGCCTCCATGAGCTCCAGGCCCTGGGCGCGCAGCTCTTCGATGAGGTGCGCGAGGACCTCGGAGTCGGTGACCGACGTGAAGACGTGGCCGCGCTCTTCGAGACCCTCCTTCAGTTCCGTGTGGTTCTCGATGATGCCGTTGTGGATGATGGCGATGTTGCCCGAGCAGTCCAGGTGCGGGTGGGCGTTGATGGCCTCAGGGGCGCCGTGGGTCGCCCAGCGGGTATGGCCGATCCCGGACGTGAATCCCTTGGGGGCGCTGCGGCACTCCTCTTTGAGGGCCAAGACCGATTCGGTCCCGGACGCGGTTCGGGCCCGCCACGTCTCGCCGGCGCGCACGAGCGCGATGCCCGCCGAGTCGTAGCCGCGGTACTCCAGACGGGTCAGGCCCTCCAGGAGTGTCGCCAGCGTGTCGTCGGATCCTACGACCCCGATAATGCCGCACATGGAGACCAGCCTACTCGGGCCATTTTCGGGCCCCCAAAGACTTGATTAACTGACGAAGAAGTTTTGAATCCGTTGAGAGAAGTCGTTGACGAACTCCTCATCGAGCGCTTCGATCATCACGCGCACGACCGGTTCGGTCCCCGACGGACGGATCAGCAACCGCACGTCCTCGAGCTGGATGCCGTAGTTCGTCCGGATCTCTTCGAACATCTTCAGTACCGCGTCGTCGTTGTAGTCGTCGCGCGCGACGTTGATCAGGCGCTGGGGCACGCGCCGCCACACGGCGTCGGCCTGCGCGGCGAGTGGTCCGCGGCGAACGATGAGGTCGGCGAGCATGAGGCCAGTCAGCTGGCCGTCGCCCGTCGGCGCCAGCGAACGGAAGATGAGGTGGCCCGACTGCTCACCGCCGAAGGGCCACGCCTTCTCCTCCAGTTCGATCAGGACGTTGCGGTCGCCGACGTCGGTCTCGACGATCGCGATGCCGGCGTCGGCCATCGAGCGGTGCAGGCCGAGGTTGCTCATGGACGTGACGACCAGTCCCCCGCCGAGCGCGTTGCGTTCGAAGAAGTCGCGCGCGAAGAGGATCATGAGGTCGTCGCCGTCGCGCACGTTGCCCTCGGCGTCGACCGCGATCAGTCGGTCGGCGTCGCCGTCGAAGGCGAGACCCAGGTCGGCGTGCAGTTCGAGCACGTGCGCGACGAGGTCTTCGACGTGGGTCGAGCCGCAGTGCTCGTTGATGTTGCGACCGTTCGGCTGGTCGTGGATCGTCGTGATGCGCGCGCCGGTCGACTCGAAGATCTCGTGCGCGACGTGACTGGCCGCGCCGTTCGCGCAGTCGAGCACGATGTGGAGTGACGAGAAGTCGGCCGGCACGAGCGAACGCAGGTGGTGCGCGTAGTCGTGTTCGGCCGATTCGTCCACCTCGAACTCGTCGAAGGTGTCACTCGGCGCCGGGTCGGCCGCGTTCAGCGCTTCGGCCACGGCGAGTTCGGTCGCGTAGTCGAGCTTGCCGCCGCCGAGTCCAAGGACCTTCAGGCCGTTGTCGTAGTACGGGTTGTGCGAGGCCGACACGACGACGCCCACGCCACCGCGCTGTTGGGCGATGACCGCGACCCCGGGGGTCGTGAAGTAGCCGAGGTTGATGCCGTGCGCGCCGCCGTCGCGCAGACCGGCGAGCACGGCGCGCGCCAACATCGGTGAGCTCTCGCGCGTGTCGTAGCCGACGAAGACGTCGGCGGTGAAGACCGACGCGACGGCGCGACCGAGCCGGTACGCCAGATCGTTGGTTATTTCGTCGGAGGCCCGCCCTCGAATGCCATCCGTGCCGAACTGCACGGTCATGACAACTACCTCTTCGAGTACTGCGGAGCCTTGCGCGCCTTCTTGAGACCGTACTTCTTGGTCTCCTTCTTGCGCGAGTCACGAGTGAGGAGTCCGGCCTTCTTCAGCGCCGGACGAACGGCCTCGTCGATCTCGAGGAGTGAACGCGAGATGCCGAGGCGCAGCGCGCCGGCCTGACCGGCCATGCCGCCGCCCTCGATGGTGGCGTCGATGTCGTAGGTCTGCTGGGCGTCGATCAGGCGCAGTGGCTCCATTACCATCTGACGGTGCGTGGCCGACGTGAAGTAGTTGTCGAAGGCCCGGCTGTTGATCGTGATGGTGCCGGTGCCCGGGCGAAGGCGTACGCGCGCGACGGCCTCTTTGCGCCGGCCGGTCGTTTGGGTGAGGGGTGCGGTCACGTCGTTCTCCTTAACCGCGGCGGATCGCGGCGGTGTCGTACTTCGTAGGGGTCTGGGCGGCGTGCGGGTGCTCGGGGCCGGCGTAGACGAAGAGCTTGCCCATGATCTCGCGGCCCAGGCGGTTCTTCGGGACCATGCCCTTCACGGCGTCGAAGACCAACTTGACGGGGTCCTCGTCGAGCAGCGTCTGCCAGGACGTCGCGCGCAGGCCGCCCGGGTAGCCCGAGTGGTGGTACGCGAACTTCTGGGCCGCCTTGTTGGCGGTGAGCACGACCTTGTCGGCGTTCACGATGATGACGTTGTCGCCGCAGTCGATGTGCGGGGCGAAGTACGTGCGGTGCTTGCCGCGCAGCAACGAGGCGGCGACGGTGGCGACGCGGCCCAGGACGAGGCCCTCGGCGTCGATGACGAGCCACTCGCGGGTGATCTCACTGGCTTTTGGCGAAAATGTGCGCACGGAACTTCCCATAAACGATTGTTGACGGACCAAACCGGGTCCGAAGGACTCTTAAGTCTAGGAAAAATAAGGCCCGAGGGCAAATCGCCTCGGCCGTTTCTGACCACTCACCAGTCTAAACGGTCCCGATTTTCTCGGATTCGTGCGAAAACTGCCGGTCGATGACGCTCAGCGGCGCCGCGACGGCGCCGGTGACGACCGCTGGGCGTCACGAACGCCCTTGTCGAGTGCCGCGAGCCGGCGGTCCCAGGCGCTGGCGCGAGCGCTCAACCACGATGAGGCGTCCTGCGCGGCCCGGGTCGAGGCGCGATAGCGGACCTCGCGCCCGTCACGACTGGCCACCGCCAACTGGGCGCCCGCGAGCAGTTGGAGGTGCTTCACGATGGCCTGGCGCGACACGGCGGCGTCTTCGGCCAACTCGGTCGCCGTGCAGCCGCGCGGGTGCTCGAGCAGTCGTTCGAAGAGTCGACGCCGCGTGGCGTCCGAGAGCGCCGCGAAGACCGTCGAGACGTCGTCGCTCATCGAAGGGCGAGACTGGCCTGGGCCCGCACCTCGATCGGCGACTCCGAGATCGTCACGCGCGTCCCTTCGGCGATCGGGGTGAGCTCGATCGCCACGCGCGACGGCTCGTCGGTGAACGTCGCCCAGCGATAGACGAGTCGGTTCTCCTCGTCGACCTCTTCGACGATCAGGTAGCGAACGTCGTCACCGTCGCTGATCCAGCCGTCGGATCCGGGCGTCGTCGGCAGTTCGCCGTCATCGCCCAACCACGAAGGGTCGATGACGTGCGCCCAGGCCTCGCTCGGCGAACACGGTAGGTCCAACTCTCGGTGCACGGTGTCTGTCATGCAACCACTCTATTGCACAACCCTCGCCGCGCGACTATCATGCAACTAATTGATTGCACAAGAGAAGGAGGCCTATGAACGAGGTGTTGTCGCGAGCGGTCCGTCACTCCCTGGTGCCGATGGTGCTCGAGGAGTCCAAGGGCGGCGAGCGGGCCTTCGACATCTACTCGATGCTGCTGCGCCAGCGCATCATCTTCCTCGGCCAGGAGGTCGACGACCAGATTGCGAACCTGATCATCTCCCAGATGCTGTACCTCGAGGCCCAGGACCCCGAGCGCGACATCAACCTCTACATCAACTCCCCCGGCGGACTCGCCTACGGCGGCATGGCCATCTACGACGTGATCCAACACGTGCGGCCCGACGTCTCGACGATCTGCGTCGGGATGGGGATGTCGGCGGCCGCCATGGTGCTCTGCGGCGGCGCGCCGGGCAAGCGCCTCGCCCTCCCGAGCGCGCGCATCATGATCCACCAGGGCAGCGCCGGTGCACGCGGCGCGCCGAGCGACATGGAGATCCAACTGCGCGAGGCGCTGGCGCTCAAGAACCGCATGGCCGAGATCATCGCCCACCACGCGAAACGTTCCGTCGACGACGTGCTGCACGACATCGACCGCGACTACTTCATGACCGCCGAAGAGGCGGTCACCTACGGTCTCATCGACGCCGTCATCACGCCGCGCAGCGGACTGAGCTTCGAGTCCGGCGGCGCCGCGACACCGTCCGGTCTCGACGGCGCGTAGCGGCTCTACCAGATGGTGACGCGCGCGGCGGGCTCGAGCCACATCGCGTCGCTCTCGTGCACGTCGAAGGCCGTGTAGAACTCATCGAGGTTCCGGACGATCTGGTTGCCGCGGAACTCGTTCGGCGAATGGGGATCGATGGCCAGGAGTCGCTCGACCTCCGCTCGCTTCTCCTTCTGTCGCCAGGTCTGGGCCCACGCGAAGAAGAACCGCTCGGCCCCGCTCAGCCCGTCGATCACCGGGGGCTCGGCGCCGTCTAGTGAGATCAGGTACGCCTTCCAGGCGATCGAGAGTCCGCCGAGGTCACCGATGTTCTCGCCAACCGTCAACGCGCCGTTCACGTGCAGCTCGGGTGTCAACTTCGGTGAGAGCGCGTCGTACTGCTCGATGAGCGACGCGGTGCGCTCTTCGAAGGCGGCGCGGTCGGCCGCGTCCCACCAGTCGGTCAGGCGGCCGGTGCCGTCGAACTTCGAACCCTGGTCGTCGAAGCCGTGGCCGATCTCGTGGCCGATGACCGCGCCGATCGCGCCGTAGTTCGCGGCCTCCTCGCGTTGGGCGTCGAAGAAGGGCGGCTGCAGGATCGACGCCGGGAACACGATCTCGTTGAACCCGGGGTTGTAGTAGGCGTTCACGGTCTGGGGCGTCATGAACCACTCGTCACGGTCGACCGGTTGCCCGATCTTGCCGAGGTTGCGCGCGAACTCGAACTCACTCGCGGCGCGCACGTTCGCGAGGACGTCGTTGGCGTCGATGCGCAGCGTCGAGTAGTCGCGCCACCGCACCGGGTAGCCGACCTTCGGCGTGAACGCGTCGAGCTTGTCCAACGCGCGCACGCGCGTCGCCTCCCCCATCCACTCGAGGTCGGTGATGCTCTGGCGGTAGGCCTCGACGAGGTTGGCGACGAGGACGTCCATGCGCGCCTTCACCTGGGCCGGGTAGTGGCGCTCGACGTAGATCTTGCCGACGGCCTCGCCCATCGCTCCCTCGACGAGCGCGACGCCGCGCTTCCAGCGCGGTCGGATCGCTTCGGCGCCGGTGAGCGTGCGTCCGTAGAAGTCGAAGTGCTCGTTGACGAAGTCGTCGGAGAGGAAGGGCGCGTCACCGGCGACGATCTGCCACGAGAGCCAGTCCTTCCAGGCGTCGAGGTTCGACGCCGTGAGGAGTGCACCGACGGCGCTCGCGAAACTGGGCTGGCGCAGGACCACCTGGTCGAAGGCGCCGACCGGTACCTCCATGCCGTTGCGCCACACCTCGAGCAACGCGCCGCCGAAGAGCTCGCACGCCTGGTCCCACGGATTGAGGTTGTAGGTCTTCTCGCTATCGCGTGAGTCGACGTTGTTCCAGTGGCCGGCGGCGATCCGCCTCTCCAGTTCGAAGATCCGTGCGGCGCGCGTGGCGGCGTCGCTGCGTCCGGCCAGGTCCAGCATCCGTTCGACGTGGATCACGAAGGCGTCACGGATCGAGGCGAAGTGCTCTTCTCGGTAGTAGCTCTCATCGGGCAACGAGAGTCCGCCCTGTTCGAACAGCGTCACGTAGCGTTCGGGGTCGCCCGGGTCGTTGTCGACGAAGACGGCGTAGAAGCCGCCGACGCCGCGTCGCTGGAGTCGGCCCATGAGCGACACCAGTTCGGTGACGGTCGTGACCGCGTCGACTTGCGCGAGGCGGTCGAAGAGCGGCGTCGCGCCGAGGGTGTTGATCCGCTCTTCGTCGAGGAAGCTCGAGTAGAGGTCGCCGACCTTGCGCGCCTCGCTCCCCTCGGGGGCTTGACGCGACTCCTCTACGATCTCGCGGATCGCGAGCTCGGCACCGTCGTGCAAGATGTCGAAGGTGCCGTAGCGGGCCTTGTCCTCGGGCATTGTCGTGTGCTCGATCCAGTTGCCGTTCACGTACTCGTAGAGGTCGTCCTGTGCTCGGACGATGGTGGACAGGTCGGAGCGGTCGAAGCCGGAGGTCAGTGGTGTCGTGGTCATCCGCGAAAGCCTAACGAGCGACGTCGCCGTTCACTTCGTAGCCGACGCCGACCAAGGCCAATCCGCTGGCCGGCGCCGGGGAGGGCAGGTGGTCGCGGCTGAGGCTCTCGAAGCGCTCGGCGATGACGGTCTCGGGCAACTTCCCCTGGCCGACGCGCACCAGCACCGACGTCAGACAGCGCACCATGTTGTGGCAGAACGACTCGGCGCGAATCGTGAACTTCGCGGTCGCGCCGTGGTCCGGCGTCAGGGCCCAGGTGTCCTCGAGCCGCTCCCAGCGCGCGTCGAGGACCCGGCGCAGTAGCGGCTCGCCGGCGTCGGAGTTCGTCGGGCGACGACAGAACGCGCGAAAGTCGTGCAGTCCGAGCACCTCGGCGCTCACCCGGTTCATCGCGTCGAGGTCGAGCGGTCCCTGCACCGACCAGGACCACGCGTCCGTGAGCGCCAGCGCCGGGGGCGACGTCTCGAGGACCAGATAGCGGTACTCGCGCCACGTCGCGGAGAACCGAGCGTGAAAACTCTGGTCGACCGGACGAGCGTCCAGCACCTTGATCCGTCCGCGCAACTGCTGGTTGAGCGAACGCGCGAGTCGTTGCGGATCGGGGCCACCGTCGCTGGCGAACAGCGTGACGGGCAGATCGACGTGGACGACCTGGCCGAAGGCGTGGACCCCGGCGTCCGTGCGGCCGGCACCGATGATCAACGGCTCGTCGATGCGCAGCGTGCTGGCGAGGGTCGCGCGAAGGGCGCCGACCACCGTCGTGAACTCGGGTTGGTAGGCGAAGCCGGAGAACGCGTTGCCGTCGTAGGCGATGTCCAGACGCCAGCGTTGGACGTCTAGGGGTGGATCAGACGAACTCAATGCGCGCCATCGGGGCGTTGTCACCTTGGCGCGGCCCGAGCTTCAAGATCCGCGTGTAACCACCGGGGCGATCGGTGTAGCGCGGCGCGATCTCGGTGAACAGCTTGTGCGTCATGTCCTTGTCGCGGATGAACGCGACGACGCGTCGATTGGCGTGGACCGAACCCTCGGGAGAGTTCTTCGCGGCCGTCACGACCTTCTCGACGATGGGGCGCAGCGCCTTGGCCTTCGCCTCGGTCGTCACGATCGACTCGGCCGCGATCATCGAGGCGACGAGGTTGCCCATCATCGCCTTCTGGTGCGCGGAGTCGCCACCGAATCGCTTGCCCTTCGTAGGAGTGCCGCGCATGATCAGTCCTCGACCCGCAGGGACAGGCCGCGCTCTTCGAGGCGGTCGTTGACGTCCTTCAGCGACGTGGCGCCGAAGTTGGTGATCGACGTGAGGTCGCGCTCGGTGGCGTTGACCAGCTGCGCGATGGTGTTGATGCCGGCGCGCTTCAGGCAGTTGCGCGAACGCTCGGTGAGGCCGAGCTCTTCGATGCGGATGTCGAGCTCGCTCGCGGCGGCCTGGGCCGTGCCGACGTCACCCAACTCCAGGGCCGGGGCCTCGTCGTCGAAGTTGCCGATCAACTCGACCAGTGACCCGAGCGTCTTGCCGGCCGAGGCCAGCGCCTCGCGGGGGCTGATCGAACCGTCGGTTTCGATCTCGATCACCAGGCGGTCGAAGTCCTTGGACTGCTCGACGCGCACGGGCTCGATCTCGAAGCTGACGCGACGCACCGGGGTGAAGATCGCGTCGAGCGGGATCACGCCGATGGTCGACGAACCCTTGTTGCCCTCGGCACCGACGTAGCCCTTGCCGCGCTCGACCGTGAGCTCGAAGGTGAGCGCGCTCTTGGCGTTGGTCAGGTACGCGAGGTGGAGGTCGCCGTTCAAGATCTCGACGTCGGCCGTGGTCGACAGGTCGGACGCGGTGACGGGGCCCTCGCCGCGCTTGTCGAGGCGCAAGATGACCGGCTCGTCGCTGTGGACCTGCAACAGCAAGTCCTTCAGGTTCAAGCAGATGTCCTGGACGTCCTCTTTCACGCCTTCGATGACACCGAACTCGTGCAGCACGGCGTCGAACTTGACGCGCGTGGCGGCCGCGCCGGGGATCGACGAGAGCAGGGTGCGGCGAAGCGAGTTACCGAGCGTGTGGCCGAAGCCGGGGTCGAGCGGTCCGATGCCGAAGGACTGGCGGTTGTTTACCTCGTCGCCGAGGGCTTCGATGGTGGGGCGCTGAATGATCAACATGGGGACTCCTCTAAGTCTGTAAAAGTTGCGGTTACTTGGAGTACAGCTCGACGATGAGCTGCTCCTTGATCGACTCGTCGATCTGCTCGCGTTGCGGCACGATGCGCACGGTGACGCTGAAGCCACCGTCGCCGGTCTCGAGCCAACCCGGGACGCTGCGGTCCAGGACGTCGAGGTTGCGCTTCACGTTGAAGTTCTCGCGCGTGACGTTCTTCAGCGCGATGACTTCGCCGGGACGAACGCGGTAGGACGGGATGTTGACGCGCTTGCCGTCGACGGTCACGTGGCCGTGACGCACGAACTGGCGGGCCTGGGCGCGCGACGCGCCCCAGCCGGCGCGGTACGCGATGTTGTCGAGGCGCAGTTCCAGGAACTGCAAGAGGTTCGTACCGGTCATGCCGGGACGGCGACTGGCCTCTTCGTAGAGGTTGCGGAACTGCTTCTCCAGGAGGCCGTAGATGCGACGGGCCTTCTGCTTCTCGCGCAGCTGGGTCAGGTACTCCGAGCCCTGGCGCTGACGGTCACGGCCGTGCATGCCCGGCGGGAAGGCGCGCATCTGGCGGTCCGAGTTCTCGGCGACGGGGCACTTCATGGTGAAGCAGCGCTCGCCCTTCAGGTACAACTTGGTGCGCTCACGACGACAGAGTCGACAGACGGGTCCGGTGTAACGAGCCATGACTAACCCCTACGACGCTTCTTGGGGCGACACCCGTTGTGCGGCAGCGGCGTGACGTCCTTGATGGCGACGACTTCGATGCCGGCCGCGGCGATCGAACGGATCGCGGTCTCGCGACCCGATCCCGGCCCACGCACGAGGACGTCGACCTTCTTCACGCCGTGCTCCATCGCGGCGCGCGCGCACTTCTCGGCGGCGAGCTGGGCGGCGTACGGCGTGGACTTACGTGAACCCTTGAAGCCGACCTGTCCCGAGCTGGCCCAGGAGAGCACGTTGCCCTCGGGGTCCGAGATCGACACGATCGTGTTGTTGAACGAGCTCTTGATGTGCGCGACGCCGAAGGCGACGTTCTTGCGCTCCTTCTTGCGACCCTTGCGAACCGTATTCGGCTTAGCCATTACTTCGTTACCTTCTTCTTACCGGCGACGGTGCGCTTCGGTCCCTTGCGGGTGCGGGCGTTCGTTCGGGTGCGCTGACCGCGCACGGGCAGTCCCTTGCGGTGACGGATCCCCTGCAGGCAGTTGATCTCCATCTTGCGCTTGATGTCCTGTTGGACGTCGCGGCGCAGGTCACCCTCGACGGTGACGTTCTGGTCGATGTAGGCGCGAAGCTTGTTGACGTCGGCTTCGCTGAGGTCCTTCACGCGCGTCGACTCGTCGACGCCGGTCGCGGCGCAGACCTGTTGGGCGATGGTGGGACCAACGCCGAAGATGTACGTGAGGGCGATCACGGTGCGCTTCTCGCGCGGGATGTCCACTCCAGCAATACGGGCCATGTTCTTCTCCTAGCCCTGGCGCTGCTTGTGGCGGGGCTGCTCGCAGATCACACGGACGACACCGGCCCTGCGGATGACCTTGCACTTCTCACACATGGGCTTGACGCTTGCGCGAACCTTCATGTTTCTCTTTCTCGATCTTCTTGAACTGGAGCTATTTGTAGCGGTAGGTGATGCGGCCGCGGGTCATGTCGTACGGGGTGATCTCCACTTGGACCTTGTCCCCGGGAAGGATGCGAATGCGGTGCATGCGCATCTTTCCTGAGCTGTGCGCGAGGACGGTGTACCCGTTCTCTAATTCCACGCGGAACATGGCGTTTGGTAGAGGCTCGACGACGGTCCCCTCAACGGTAAACGCGTCTTCCTTTGGCTTGCTCAGGTTCTTTCTCCTTGTAACGGCACGGCGGGGCGTGAAGGAACAAAAACTCCTTCACGGATGGACCTCGAGGCACGCCAAGAGGTCGGCTGACAATTCTACCAAAATTTCGGCAAAACGCAAAAGTTCGCCGAAAATCGTCCCGGCGGGACGAACTGGTCTATCCATCATAGTGGTCGAAAATGTGACCCGAGACCCTAGTGGCCATATGGGAAACGGGCCCATGATGGACACATGACGTCAATGAGTCCGTCACTCTCCAACGAACCTCTCTCCCGCGAGGAATGCCTGCGACTGCTCGACGAGGCCAACGTCGCGCGCGTCCTGCTCTCCCTGGGCGCCCTCCCGGCGGCCCTGCCCGCCCGGATCGAGCTCATGGAGAAGGACCACCTCCTGATTTCGAGCCGTGAGAACGCGGTCCTCCTGGCCGCGCGACGCGGAGACGTCATCTCGGTCCAGATCGACGGCATCGACCCCGAGGACAACACCTGGTCCGTCACGGTCACCGGCATCGCCGCCACGGCCTCGCCCAACGGCTCGGAATCCAAGCGGTTCAAGCGAACCACGGACCGGGGGGCGACACTCGTGACGCTCCCCCTCTCCATCGTCAGCGGACAGCGCGAACACTGATATTTCCGCGTGTTTTAGCGAATGTGCGATGATTCGGTCAGTGGCGTTTCATAAGATCAACGATCCCAAGCGGTTGCACGCGCTCATTGACGCCATCCTCCTGATCGAAACCGACGCCGACCTCGAAGAGCTCCTCGCGCGCATCGTCGATACGGCGAGCCGGCTGGTGGGCGCGAGATACGGCGCGCTCGGGGTGATCGGCGGCGACGGCACCACGCTCACGCGCTTCGTCACCTACGGGATCGACGAGGAGACCCGCGCGGCGATCGGACCCGAACCCCGGGGCCGGGGGCTCCTGGGTGAGATCATCCACGGGCGGGCGATCCTGCGCATCGACGACCTGGCGAGCCACGAGGGCTCGGTCGGCTTCCCGCCGAACCACCCACCGATGAGCCGGTTCCTCGGCGTGCCGGTCGCGACCGGCGACGGGCACATCTTCGGCAACCTGTACCTCACGAATCCCGCCGACGGCCCCGCCTTCAGCGAGGAGGACGAACAGACCATCGAGGCCTTCGGACGGGCCGCGGGCCTCGTGATCGACCAGGCCACGATGCGCGCCAACCTGCGCGAGCTGACCCTGTCCGAGGAGCGAGAGCGCCTGGCCCGCGACCTCCACGACACCGTCATCCAGCGCCTGTTCGGCGTCGGGCTGGCCCTGCAGACCTCACTGCCCTTGATCGTCGACGACGTCGTGCGCGCCCGGGTCAACAAGGTCCTCGACGAACTGGACACGACGATCCACGAGATCCGCACGACGATCTTCGAGATCGACCAGGACCTGCCGGTCGGCGAGACCCTCGCCCAGCGCGTCAAGGCCCTGTCGCGCGAGGTCGAGACGCGCCTCGGCGTGCTCGCCGACGTCAAGATGGAGGCGGGCATCGACGACAAGGTCGGACCCCAGTGCGCCCACCACTGCGTCCAGGCCCTGCGCGAGATCCTCTCCAACGTGGTCCGACACTCCCAGGCGACCGTGGTCTACGTCCAACTCGACACGAGCGACGACCTCGTCGAGGTCATCGTGCGCGACAACGGCGTCGGCTTCGTCCCGAACATCGGCTCGGGGCGCGGGGTGCGCAACCTGGTCTCGCGGGCGCGCGAGTTGGGCGGCAACTGCACGATTGACTCGAAAATCGGCAGCGGCACGACGGTGCGGTGGTCGGCGAATAGATTGAGTTGAGATGATCCGTCTCCTTCTCGTCGACGACCACGAAATCGTGCGCCGCGGGCTCCGCGAGCTCTTCGAGGCCGCGGGCGACCTCGAGGTCGTGGCCCAGGCCGGCTCGCTCGACGAGGCCCTCCTGCTCGACATCACCGACGTCGACGTCGCCGTGCTCGACGTGCGCCTGCCCGACGGCAGCGGCGTCGACCTCTGTCGCCAGCTGCGCGCGGTGCGGCCCGAACTGGGCTGTCTGATGCTGACGTCCTTCGCCGACAACGACGCGCTCAACGCGTCGTTCCTGGCCGGCGCGCGCGGCTACGTCTTGAAGAACGTCCGCGGCGACGAGTTGATCACGTCGATCCGGCGCGTCGCCAACGGCGAGATGCTGCTCACCCCCGATCAGATCGCGCGCGCGAAGGAGCGCCTGATGCGCCAGATCACCGAGGACATCCGCCTGGAGAGCCTGAGTCCCCAGGAGCGCCGGATCCTGGACCTCCTCAGCGAGGGACTCAGCAACCGCGAGATCGCCGAGGTCATGTTCCTCGCCGAGAAGACCGTGAAGAACTACGTGTCGAACCTGCTCGCCAAGTTGGGTTTCCAGCGGCGCACCGAAGCGGCGCTCTTCGCGCAGCGCCAACAGGACCGCGCCAAGCCGAAGGATTAGGCGGCGGTAAAGACTTCCGGTCCGTCTTCGGTGACCGCGATCGTGTGTTCGAAGTGCGCGGAGAGTTGGCCGTCCTGGGTCATCACGCCCCAGCCGTCGTCGAGCACGTAGGTCTCGAAGCCGCCGACGTTCACCATCGGCTCGATGGCGAAGACCATGCCCTCTTTCAAGGTCGGTCCCGGCGTGCCCGGCCAGTAGTTCGGCACCTGGGGGTCCTCGTGCATGGCGGTGCCGATGGCGTGCCCGACGTACTCGCGCACGACCGAGTACCCGGCCGCCTCGGCGACCTGTTGCACCGCGCGACCGACCTCGTTCAACCGGTTGCCCTTCTTCAGTTGCTCGATGCCGGCCCAGAGCGAACGCTCGGTGACGTCGATGAGGCGCTTCGCTTCGTCGCTGATCTCGCCGACGCCCGCGGTGTAGGCGGCGTCGCCGTGGTAGCCCTCGATGATCGCGCCGGCGTCGACCGAGATGATGTCGCCCTCTTGGAGCGTGTAGTCGCCGGGGATGCCGTGCACGATCATGTCGTTGGGGCTGGTGCAGATCACGGCCGGGAAGCCGTGGTAGTTCAAGAAGTTCGAGCGGGCCCCGCGCTTGGCGAGCACGTCGGCCGCGATCTCATTGAGTTGCATCGTGGTCACGCCCGGACGGATCGCCGCGCGCGTCGCCTCGTGCATCTCGGCGACGACCTTGCCGGCCTTGCGCATCTTGTTCAGTTCCTCGGCCGAGCGCCTCACGCCAGGCCCCGTTCGTGGACCGCCTTCATGATCTCGTCGGTCACCGCCTCGGGAGGCTGGTCGCCGTTCACGGTGACCAGCAGTCCGCGCGCGTCGTAGAAGTCGAGGAGCGGTTCGGTGTCACGTTCGTAGTTCATCAGGCGCGTGCGGATCGCCTCGGGATAGTCGTCGGTGCGCTGGATGACGTCGCCGCCGCAGTTCGAGCACGTCCCCGAGATCGCCTCGATGTCGGTGTCGCGGTACGTCGTGCCGCACTCCTGGCAGACCCGACGCGAGGACAGTCGCTGGGTGACCAGTTCGATCGGCACGTCGAGGTTGATGCAGAGCTTGATGCCGTCGGCGCCCAGCATCGCCTCGAGCGCGTCGGCCTGGCCGATGGTGCGCGGGAAGCCGTCGAGGAGGACACCGCGTTGGGCGTCGGGCTCGGTGAAGCGCTCCTCGACCAGTTGGTTGACGATGTCGTCGGAGACCAGGTCGCCGGCCTCGAGGATCGCGGCGACCTTCTTGCCGAGTTCGCTGCCGGCCTTGACGGCGCTGCGCAGGATGTCGCCGGTCGAGACGTGCGGGATGCCGTACTTCTCGGCGAGGGCCGTGGACTGGGTTCCCTTACCGGCGCCCTGCTTCCCCAGGACGATCAGGTTCAGACGTGTCGTCATGACTATCGCTTCAGGAAGCCTTCGTAGTTACGCATCATGAGCTGGCTGTCGATCTGGCGCATCGTCTCGAGCGCCACACCCACCGCGATCAGCAAGGTGGTGCCGTAGTACGGGAACTTGTTGATGTTCCACAGCGCCATCAGGATGCTCGGCACGACCGCGACCGAGGCCAGGAAGAACGCCCCGACGACCGTGATGCGCGAGAGCATCTTGGCGAAGTAGCGCTCGGTCGGCATGCCCGGACGGATGCCCGGCACGAAGCCACCCTGCTGGCGCAACATCTCGGCCTGCTGGTGCGGCTCGAAGGCGATGTAGACGTAGAAGAAGGTGAACGCGACGATGAGCACGAAGTCCGAGATGATGTAGAAGAAGCTCGTCGGGTGCAGCGAGGAGTTCACGAAGTTGGTGAAGCTCGCCCACGGGACGATGTTGCTCAACAGGATCGGGATGTAGAGCACGGACGAGGCGAAGATGATCGGGATAACCCCGGACTGGTTGACCTTCAACGGGATGTACGTCGAGTTGCCGCCCATCTCCTTTCGACCGACGACCCGTCGGGCGAAGGTGACCGGGATGCGCCGCTGTCCGTTGTCCATGAACACGATCAGGACGAGCAGGGCGATCGAGACCAGGATCAGCGTGACGAACTTGACCGGGCCGCCCTCGTCGAGGACCGCGTGGCCGCCCGACGGGATACCGGCCACGACGTTGGCGAAGATGAGCAGGCTCATCCCCTGGCCGATGCCGCGCTGGGTGATGAGTTCGGCGAGCCACATGACGAAGGCCGTGCCGGCGGTCATGATGCCGACCATGAAGAGGCCGAGCGCGAGGTTGAACTTGGGGATCAGGTCGATGTTGAAGCCGAGCAGCGCCTGGTCGTGGCCGTGGAAGGCGTAGATGAGACCGGTCGACTGCAACAGCGCGAGGCCGATGGTCAGGTAGCGCGTCGTCTGGGTGATCTTCTTCTGACCGACCGCGCCCTGGTCACGCCACTGGGTCAGCTTCGGGATGACGGTCGTCAACAGCTGGATCACGATGGAGCTCGTGATGTAGGGCATGACACCGAGGCCGAAGACGGCAAGTCGGGTGAGCGCCCCGCCCGAGAACAGGTTCAAGAAGCCGAGGACGCCGCTGGCGCCGGCCTTGGCCTGCAGGTCCTGGACCTGGCTCCAGCTGACCCCGGGGATGGGGATGTTGGCGCCGGCCTGGTACAGGCAGATGACGCCGATCGTGAACAGGACCTTGTTGCGAAGGTCTGGTACGCGAAAGATGTTCCCGAGGCGCCGAAGCATTCGTGGACCTTAGCGGTTCTGGTGTTGGTTGCCCGAAGCGGGAGGACGGACCGCGAAGGGCAGCGCCACTTCCGTGGCCGTGCCGCCGGCGGCCTCGATGGCGGCCTTGGCCGACGCCGAGAAGCGGTGCGCGGAGACGTGCAGCGCGCTCTTCAGCTCGCCGCGCCCGAGGACCTTCACGAAGTCCTTCTTTCGCGCGAGTCCGCGTTCGACCAGGACCTCGAGCGTGATGTCGCTGACGCCGAGGGCGCCGAGCGCGTCGAGGTTGACCGGCGTGTACTCCACGCGGAACGGGTTGGTGAAGCCCTTCAGCTTGGGGATGCGCTGGAGGAGCGGCAACTGGCCGCCCTCGAAGCCGGCCGGGATCTGGCGACGGGCCTTTTGACCCTTGGTGCCTCGTCCGGCCGTCTTACCGCCGCGTCCACCGATACCACGACCGACGATCTTCTTGCGCTTGATCGAGCCTTCGGGTGACTTGAGATCGTGCAACTTCATTCGTTGACCTCTTCTACTTTCACGAGGTGCGGCACTCGAGCGATCATCCCGTGGATCTCGGGACGATCAGGCAGCACGTTGGACTGGCCGATGCCGCGCAGCCCGAGCGCGCGCAGCGTGCCGCGGTGCTTGGGCTTGGTGGCGATGCCGGAACGGATCTGGGTGACTTTCAACTGCATCTCAGCCCTCCGTCACTTTGAACAGGTCGCCCTCGCGCTGGCGCTCGCGGTAGGCGCGAAGCGTCCCGCTCGGGATGACGTGGTCGGCCGCCTTGTCGCGCGAGGCCGCGATCTCCTCGGGACGACGGAGCTGCTTGAGGCCCTCGATGGTGGCGTGGGCCACGTTGATGCCGTTGGAGGAGCCCAGCGACTTGGCGATGATGTCCTTGACGCCGGCCATCTCGAGGATGGCGCGCGCCGCACCGCCGGCGATGACACCGGTACCGGGCGCGGCCGGCTTCATCAGCACCCGACCGGCGCCGGAGGCGCCGAGGACCGGGTAGACGATGGTCGTGCCGGCGAGGGGCACGTCGAAGAGGTTCTTGCGCGCCTCTTCGATGCCCTTTTGCACCGCGAGACCGGCCTCCTTGGCCTTGCCGTAGCCGAGGCCGACGCGGCCCTTGCCGTCGCCGATCACCATCAGGGCGGTGAAGGAGAACCGACGTCCACCCTTCACGACCTTCGAGACGCGGTTCACCTTGATGGTGCGCTCTTCGAACTGTTCGAGATCAGCCATTAAAACTCCAGTCCGGCGGCGCGAAGGGTGTCGGCGAACGCCGCCACCCGGCCGTGATAATCGAATCCGCCACGGTCGAAGACGACGGCGGTGATGTTGGCCTCTTTGGCGCGCTTCGCGAGCAGCTCGGCGACGGCCTTGGCCCCGGCGACGTTGCCGCCGCTGGACTTCTTGAGGTCGGCCTCGACCGAGGAGGCCGCGGCGAGCGTACGGCCGGCCACGTCATCGATGATCTGGGCCGAGATGTGCTTGTTGGTACGCGAGACCGCGACGCGCGGACGCTCCGCCGTGCCCGAGAGGCGACGGCGGATGCGCGCGTGACGGCGCTTGCGTAGTTCCAGTGTGCTTCGTGCCATTACTTCGCAGCCTTTCCAGCCTTGCGCACTACTCGTTCTCCGAGGTAGCGCACGCCCTTGCCCTTGTAGGGCTCGGGCTTACGGATCTTGCGGATGGACGCGGCGACCTGGCCGACGACCTCCTTGTCGGCGCCCTTGACGATGACGCGCGTGGGCAGCGGCACCTCGAAGGTGATGCCCTCGGGGGCGTTGAACTTCACCGGGTGCGAGAAGCCGAGCGCCAGGTCGAGCACGCCCGGGCCACCGTTGGCGGCGCGGTAGCCGACGCCGATGATCTCGAGCTCCTTGGACCAGCCGTCGGTCACCCCGACCACCATGTTGGCGACCAGGGTGCGCGTCAGCCCGTGCAGCGAGCGGTACTGCGTCTCGTCGTTCACGCGCGAGACCGTCAGGACGTCGCCCTCCTGGGACAGCGTGATGCCGTCCGGGAGCACGCGGCTCATGGTGCCGTTGGGACCCTTCACGGTCGCGACGCCGTCGGCGACGCTGATCGTGACCGAGGCGGGCACGGTGATGGGGTTATTTCCGATTCGTGACATCAGCGGACCTCCGCGCGGTTACCAGACATAACAGAGCACCTCGCCGCCGAGCTTGGCCTTGCGGGCCTCGCGGTCGGTCATCAGGCCGTGGCTGGTGGAGACGACGGCCACGCCGACGCCGCCCAGCACCTTGGGCATCTGGTCGGACTTCTTGTAGATGCGCAGGCCGGGCTTGGAGACGCGCTTGATGCCGATGATCGTCTTCTTGCGGTCCTCGGAGTACTTGAGCGCGATCTCGAGCTGGTTGCCGGGCTTGCCGTCGACCTTGGAGACGGTGAAGCCGGCGATGAAGCCCTCGCGCTCGAGGACCTTCGCGAGGTTCTCCTTCAGCTTCGAACTGGGCATCTTCACGGTGTCGAACATCGCGGAGTTGGCGTTGCGGATCCGCGTGAGCATGTCGGCGATGGGATCGGTCATTGTCATGATCTACCTACCAACTCGCCTTGGTGACGCCGGGGATCTCGCCGGCGTGGACCATCTGGCGCAAGCAGATACGGCACAGGCCGAACTTGCGGTACACCGAGCGCGGTCGACCACATCGCTCACAGCGCGTGTAGGCACGCGTCGAGAACTTCGGGGTCTTCTGCTGCTTGATTCGAAGAGCTTTCTTCGCCATATTTACTTGTTCTCCTGCTTGAAGGGGAAGCCGTACGCGCGCAAGAATGCGCGGCCCTGCTCGTCGTTCGCGGCGGTGGTGACGATCGTGATGTCGAAACCACGCGGCGCGTCGATCTTGTCGTAGTCGACCTCGGGGAAGATCAACTGGTCATTGATGCCGAACGTGTAGTTGCCGTGGCCGTCGAAGGACTTCGGCGACAGGCCGCGGAAGTCGCGGATGCGCGGGATCGCGAGGCTCAGCAGTCGGTCGAAGAACTCCCAGGCGCGGTCGCCGCGCAGCGTCACCTTGACGCCGATGGGCTGCTCCTCGCGGAGCTTGAAGCTCGCGATCGACTTCTTGGCGCGCGTCACGACCGGCTTCTGGCCGGTGATCAGCTCGAGGTCGCGCTGGGCGCCCTCGAGCAGCGACGCCTGTTGGGTGGCGCGGCCGACCCCGGAGTTGAGGACGATCTTCGTGAGGCGCGGGACCTGCATGATGTTGTCGAGGCCCAGCTCCTCTTTGAGCGACTGACGGATCTCTTCGTCGAAGCGCACCTTGAGGCGGGGTCGGGTGGCGGTGGTCATAGTACCTCTCCACATTTGCGACAGACGCGGTGCTTCACGCCGTCTTCGGTCTTGTAGCCGACCTTGGCCGGCCCCTTGTGGCCGTCGCACCACAGCGCGACGTTGCTCACGTCGAGCGGCATCAGCTTGTCGATGATGCCGGCCTGCATGGTCGAGCCGGCCTGCTTGGTGTGACGCTTGGCGATGTTGAGGCCGTCGAGGATCACCTTGTTGGCACCCGGCAACGCCTCTTCGACGTTGGCGCGCTCGCCGCGGAACTTGCCGGCCAAGACGTACACCTCGTCACCTTTACGGATCTTCATTACAGCACCTCCGGTGCCAGGGAAATAATGCGCATGAACTTCTTGTCGCGCAGCTCGCGGCCCACGGGGCCGAAGATGCGCGTACCGCGCGGCTGCAGCTGGTCGTTGATCAGCACCGCGGCGTTCTCGTCGAACTTGATGTAGGAACCGTCGGGACGACGCTTCTCCTTCGAGGTGCGAACGACGACGCAGCGCACCACGTCGCCCTTCTTCACGGCGGCCCCGGGGATCGCTTCCTTGACGGTGCCGATGAAGACGTCACCGATCGAGGCGTAGCGACGACGCGAACCACCGAGCACGCGGATGCACAGCACCTCTTTCGCCCCGCTGTTGTCGGCGACCTTGAGTCGGCTCTCCTGCTGGATCATCGCGCACGCTCCACGACTTCGGTGAGGCGCCAGCGCTTGAGCTTCGACAGCGGCCGGGTCTCTTGGACGCGGACCTTGTCGCCGATCTTCGCTTCGTTCTTCTCGTCGTGCACGTAGAGCTTCTTCGTGCGCTGCACCGTCTTGCCGTAGCGGGGGTGGCTGACGCGCTCGTTCACCGCGACGACCAACGTCGAGTTCATCTTGTCCGAGACGACGATGCCCTCGCGGACCTTGCGGGGGTTCGAGCGGGTCTCGTTCGTGTCGTTCACTTCGTTGGAGTCAGTCATGACTGCCCACCTTCTTCTAGCGCCTCGGCGGCCGCGATCTCACGTTGACGCGCGAACGTCGTGAGGCGTGCGATGTCGCGACGGACCTCGTTCAAGCGAGCCGAGTTGTCGAGCTGACCGGTCGCCAGCTGGAAGCGCATGTTGAACAGCTCGCGACGGGACTCGGCCAGTCGCTCGAGCAGTTCGCGGTCGCCCAGCAGGCGCATCTCGGCGATTCGTTCACGGGTCTTGGGCATCAGATACTCACTTCCGGGGTCCCGTGCGTGCCGGGACGAATGACGAACTTGGCCTTGATCGGCAGCTTCTGGATGGCGCGCTCCATGGCGGCGCGCGCCAGCGCCTCGTCGACGCCACCGAGCTCGAACATGATGCGCCCGGGCTTCACGACGGCGACCCAGAACTCGGGGTTGCCCTTACCCGAACCCATGCGGGTCTCGGCCGGCTTCTGCGTGACGGGCTTGTCCGGGAACACGCGGATCCAGACCTTGCCACCGCGCTTCACGTGGCGGGTCATGGCGATTCGAGCGGCCTCGATCTGACGGGCGGTGATCCAGCCCCGTTCGAGGGCCTGGATGCCGAAGTCGCCGAAGTTCAGCTCGACGCCGCCCTTGGCGTTGCCGGCGCGACGTCCGCGCTGCTGCTTGCGGTGCTTTACCTTGCGGGGCATCAACATGATTACTCGGCGTCCTTCCTGAAGTGCGGCGTGTCGTTGTGCTCCTGGGCGGTGCGACGCTCGATCTCTTCTTCGACGCTCAGCTGGGCCTCGACCTCGGGGGTCACGGCCAACAGGTCGACGGCCTCGACCTCGTCACCGTCGACGACGACCTCTTCGACGACCTCATCGACGACCGGCTCGGCCTCGACGCGGCGGCGTCCGCCACCGGCTCGGACCACGCCCTTGGGGGCACTGGACACGCCGGTCGCACCGACGGGCACGGCGTCGCCCGCGGCCATGGCCGCCTCGCGCACGATCTTCTCGTCGTTCGTCAACTGGTACGGCAGGATGTCGCCCTTGTAGATCCACACCTTCACGCCGATGCGGCCGGTCGAGGTGCGGGCCTCGCGGAAGCCGTAGTCGATGTCGGCGCGCAGCGTGTGCAGCGGGACGCGACCCTCGCGGTAGGACTCGCGACGCGACATCTCGGCGCCGCCGAGGCGGCCCGAGGCCTGGATCTTGACGCCCATGGCGCCGGCCTTCTGGACGGTCTGGATCCCGCGCTTCATGGCGCGTCGGAACGCCACGCGACGCAGCAACTGGTCACAGATGCCCTGGGCGATCAGCGCGGCGTCGAGCTCGGGCTGCTTGATCTCTTGGATGTTCAAGGAGATCTTGTTCTTCTGACCGGTGATCTTCTCGAGGTCCTTCTTCAGACGCTCGGCCTCGGCGCCGCGGCGGCCGATGACGATGCCGGGACGCGCGGTGTGGATGTCCACGCGGATGCGGTCCGAGTTGCGCTCGATCTCGATGCGGCTGACCGCGGCGCTCTCGAGCTGCTTGGTCAGGTAGTCGCGGATCTTCCAGTCCTCGATGACGAGGTCCTTGTAGCCGCGCTCCTTGAACCAACGCGACTTCCAGTCCGTCGTGATCCCAAGTCGGAAACCGTAGGGGTTTACCTTCTGACCCATTACTTCGTCTCCTCAGTGGTGTCGTCGTCGTTCTCGTCGGTCGATTCCTCGGCCGGCTCTTGCGTCACTGCCTCGTCGACCGGTGCCTCGTCGGCCGGTATCTCAACTTCGGCGGCGGGGTTGGTTTCCAAGTCCTCGACCGGCGTGTCGACGGTGTCGAACTCCATGACGTCGGTCTCGGTCGACTCGTCCTCGACCTGCGCGTCGGCGTTGGCCTGGGCCTCCAGGGCCTCGTTCTCGGCCGCTTCGACGGCGGCGGTCTCACGCTTGTTCAGGCTCGCCTGCTGATCGGCGCGGCGGCGCGAGGAGGCGACGCGGCGCGTACGCGACACGGCGGCCTGGGCGCTGCGCGCGTTGCGCAGGGTCGCGAGGCGCTCGTCATCAAGGCGGCTCACGATGACCGTGATGTGGCACGAGCGCTTGCGGATCTTGCCGGCGCGTCCACGCGCGCGCGGCGTGAAGCGCTTCATGGTGATGCCCTCGTCGGCGTAGGCGGCCGAGACGAAGAGCTCGTCGGCCTGCATGGCGTCGTTGGTGACGGCGTTGGCGACGGCCGAGGCGAGGACCTTGCCGATCACGTCGGCGGCCTCGCGGTTGGTGCCGGCCAAGATCTCACGCGCGGTCGTGATGTCCTCACCACGGATGAGGTTCAACACGACGCGGGCCTTGCTCGCGGACATGTGGTAGCCGCGCAGCGTGGCGCGGGTGCCGGGGCGTTCGTTCAGCTTGGGACCGGTCATCGCTTACCCGTCTTTTCCTGACCGGCGTGGAAGCGGAAGGTCCGCGTGGGCGCGAACTCCCCCAGCTTGTGGCCGACCATCGACTCGTTGACGAAGACCGGGACGTGGCGACGTCCGTCGTGGACGGCGAAGGTGTGCCCGACCATGTCGGGGATCACCGTCGAACGACGGCTCCAGGTCTTGATGACCTTCTTCTCGTTCGCCGCGTTCATGGCGTCCACCTTCTTCAGGAGGTGGGCGTCGATGAACGGACCCTTTTTGAGACTTCGTGACATTCTCTACCTACCTCCGCGCGCCGCGTCCACGGCGACGACGAATAATCAACTTGTCCGATGCCTTCGGCAAGCGTGTACGACCTTCGGGCTGACCCCACGGGGAGACCGGGTGACGTCCACCGGACGTCTTGCCCTCGCCACCACCGAGCGGGTGGTCGACCGGGTTCATGGCGACACCACGCGTCTGGGGGCGGATGCCCTTCCAGCGGTTGCGTCCGGCCTTGCCGATCGAGGTGAGCTCGTGCTCGGAGTTGCCGACGGTGCCGAGCGTGGCGCGACAGTCGATCGGCACGCGGCGCATCTCGGTCGAGGGCAGGCGCAACGTGGCGTAGGCGCCCTCTTTGGCGACGATCTGCACGCCCATGCCGGCGCTGCGGGCCATCTTGCCGCCGCCGCCGGGGCGCAGTTCGACGTTGTGCACCGTGGAGCCGGTCGGGATGAAGCGCATGGGCAGCGAGTTGCCGGTGCGGATGTCGGCCTTGGGACCGGACTCGACCATGTCGTCGACCTTGAGGCCGTTGGGCGCGAGGATGTAGCGCTTCTCGCCGTCCAGGTAGTGCAGCAGCGCGATGCGACAGGTGCGGTTCGGGTCGTACTCGATCGCCGCGACGCGCGCCGGAATGGCGTCCTTGTTGCGCTTGAAGTCGATGATGCGGTACTGCTGCTTGTGACCGCCGCCGCGGTGACGCGAGGTCTTGCGGCCGTAGTTGTTGCGGCCACCGGTCTTGGGCTTGGCGTCCAGCAGCGACTTCTCGGGCAGGGTCTTCGTGATGTCGGCGAAGTCCGAGACCGTCTGGAAGCGGCGACCGGGGCTCGTGGGTTTGCGTTGACGTAGCGCCATGGCGTTCCTTAGTTCTCGAAGAGGTTGATCGTGTCACCGGCTCGCAGGGTGACGATGGCCCGCTTCGTGTCGGGCTTGGCGCCCACGACACCGGTGCGACGGTTGCGCGTCGTCTTACCCTTGCGGTTGAGAGTGTTGACGTTGGTGACCTTGACGTTGAAGGTCCGCTCGACGGCGTTGCGCACGTCGACCTTGGTCGAACGCGGATCGACCACGAAGACGTAGGTGCCCTTGTCCATCAGGGCGTAGGTCTTCTCCGAGACGACCGGGCGGATCAGGACGCTCATGGCATCGCGCATCAGCTGTTCTCCTTCAGGGTCGGCAACGTCGCGTCGGTGAAGAGGATCCAGTCACAGTCGAGGACGTCGTAGGCGTTGAGCTCGCCGGCGTCGATCGTCTTCACGTTCATGAGGTTGCGGAACGAGCGAAGCGCCGTGGCGTCCTCGGTGCCGAGCACCACCAGGACCTTGCCGTCGAGCCCGAGGGCCTCGAGGGCCGCGATCGCGTCCTTGGTCCGGGGCGTCTCCCACTTGGCGAAGCCGTCGATGACGGCGACGCGCTCGAGCGCGGCGCGGTCCGACAGCGCCGAGTAGAGCGCCAGGCGGATCATCTTCTTGGGCGTCTTCTGGTCGTACTTGCGCGGCTTGGGCCCGAGCGCGATGCCACCACCCGGGTAGTGCGGCGCGCGGATCGTGCCCTGGCGGGCCCCGCCGGTGCCCTTCTGGTTGAACGGCTTCTTGCCGCCACCGCGGACCTCTTTGCGGGTCTTGGTCGACTGGGTGCCCGCGCGCTTGGCGGCGAGTTGGGCCTTGATGACCTGGTGCAAGACGGCCATGTTGGGCTCGATGCCGAAGAACGTCGGCTCGAGGTCCACGCTGCCGAGGGCGGTGCCGTCGAGGGACTTGCGGGTCACCGAACGCTTGGCGGGCTCGGGTCGGTCCTTCTTGATCGGACCGCGAAGGGTGAAGACGTCGGTCATCGCGCACCTCCGGCCTTCATCGGGTTCTTCACGGACGTACGCAGCACGACGGTGCCGCCGCGCGGGCCGGGCACGGCGCCCTTGACGAGCACCAGGTGGCGCTCGACGTCGACCGAGATCACCTCGAGGTTGGTGGTCGTGACCTGGCCGCCGCCCATGCGACCGGCCATCTTGGTGCCCTTGAAGACACGGCCGGGCGTGGAGCACGCGCCGATCGAGCCGGGCGCGCGGTGGTGCTTGTGGTTCCCGTGCGCGCCACCCTGGCCGGAGAAGTTGTGGCGCTTCATGCCACCGGCGAAGCCCTTGCCCTTGGCGACGGCGGTGGCGTCGATCATCTCGCCCTTTTCGAAGGCGTCGGCGAGGATCTCCTGGCCGACGCTGTAGCCCGAGACGTCATCGAGGCGCAGCTCGACGAGTTTCTTGCCGGGCGTGACGCCGGCCTTCTCGAAGTGGCCGAGCTCGGGCTTGGAGAGCGTCGAGGTGCGACGGGTCCCCCACGTCACCTGGACGGCCGAGTAGCCCTCCTTCTCAGGTGTCTTTACCTGGACGACGCGAGCGGGGCTGACGCGGACCACCGTCACCGGGATGGCCCGGTTCTGGTCGTCCCAGACCTGGGTCATGCCCACCTTCTCGCCGACGATCGCTTTGGTCGCCACGTGTGCCTCTTCTCTTCCTCTGTGCGTCGGTTGCCGACACACAGACGCTCCGCCGGGTCAGAAAACCCGAACGGAGCGCTCGACTGGTTTGGTTCAGCGTTCCCCGAAAGGCAACTGAACACTTCGTTTGTTGACCCCAAAACTGCTTTACGGGGGCTATTCACAGTACACCACCGCGACCCGCGCACGCAAAGCGGCGCGGGTCCGGCGGTGTCTCAGACTTGGCGGATCTTGATCTCGATGTCCACGCCGGCCGGGAGGTCGAGTCGCTGGAGCGAGTCGACGGTCTTGGCGGTGTGGTCCACGATGTCCAAAAGGCGCTTGTGCACGCGCATTTCGAAGTGCTCGCGACTGTCCTTGTGCTTGTGGGGTCCCCGAACGACCGTGTAACGGTGCTTCTCGGTGGGCAGGGGAACCGGTCCCTGCACGCGGGCGTTCGTTCGCTCGACCGTCTGGACGATCTTCGCGGTGGACTGGTCCAGGACGCCGTGGTCGAAGGCCTTCAGCCGGATGCGGATCATTTGTCGGTTGTCGGCCATGACCGGACTACTTCAGGATCTTGACGACGCGACCGGAACCCACGGTACGGCCACCCTCGCGGATGGAGAAGGTGAGACCCTCTTCCATGGCGATCGGCTTGCCCAGGGTCACGGTCATCTCGGTGTTGTCCCCGGGCATGACCATCTCGGTGCCCGAGGGCAGCTCGATGGTGCCGGTGACGTCGGTCGTGCGGAAGTAGAACTGCGGACGGTAGTTCGCGAAGAACGGCTTGTGACGGCCGCCCTCTTCCTTGGTGAGGACGTAGACCGAGGCCTCGAAGTTGGTGTGGGGCGTGATGGTGCCGGGCTTGCACAGCACCTGGCCGCGCTCCACCTCTTCCTTCTTGGTGCCGCGCAGCAGCGCGCCGAGGTTGTCGCCGGCCTGTCCCTGGTCGAGGAGCTTGCGGAACATCTCGATGCCGGTCACGACGGTCTTGGTCGTCGGGCGAAGGCCCACGATCTCGACCTCGTCGCCGACCTTCACGACGCCCTGCTCGACCTTGCCGGTGACGACGGTGCCACGGCCGGTGATGGACATGACGTCCTCGATCGACATGAGGAACGGCTTCTCGGTGGCGCGCACGGGCTCGGGGATGAACGAGTCAACCGCGTCCATGAGCTCCATGATCTGGTCGCCGGCCGCTTCGTCGCCCTCGAGGGCCTTCAGGGCCGAGACGCGCACGATCGGGGTGTCGTCGCCGGGGAAGCCGTAGCTCGTGAGGAGCTCGCGGATCTCCATCTCGACGAGCTCGAGGAGCTCCTCGTCGTCGACCTGGTCGACCTTGTTGAGGGCGACCACGATGTAGGGCACGCCGACCTGGCGCGCGAGCAGCACGTGCTCGCGGGTCTGGGGCATGGGACCGTCGGTCGCCGCGACGACGAGGATGGCCCCGTCGACCTGGGCGGCGCCCGTGATCATGTTCTTGACGTAGTCGGCGTGGCCGGGCATGTCGACGTGGGCGTAGTGACGGTTCGCCGTCTCGTACTCCACGTGGGCGATCGAGATCGTGATGCCGCGCTGCTTCTCCTCGGGCGCCTTGTCGATCTGGTCGAAGGGCGTGAAGGAGGTTCCGGGCAGGCGGGTCGAGAGGACCTTGGTGATGGCCGCGGTGAGGGTGGTCTTGCCGTGGTCGATGTGGCCCATCGTTCCAACGTTTACGTGCGGCTTAGTGCGCTCGAACTTCTTCTTTGCCATTGTCGGGGACTAACTTTCTGTCTAGCGACGGGTTGAATGGACCCGTCTTGGTTGTTTCGGCCCGCCCCGACTACGGTTTGGACCTTGTTTTCACTGGTCTCCCAGCTTGTTACGCGCCAGTGGCCTTGGCCACGATCTCCTTCGAGATCGCGTCAGGAACTTCAGCGTAATTACTGAACTGCATGGTGTACGTCGCGCGCCCTTGGGTGCGAGAACGCAGGTCAGTAGCGTAGCCGAACATGTCGGCCAACGGCACAAGGGCCCGAATCGCTTGGCTATTGCCCTTCTGCTCCATGCCCTCGACGCGACCGCGTCGCGAGCTCAGGTCACCGATGACGTCGCCCATGTAGTCCTCGGGCGTGACGACCTCGACGGCCATGATCGGCTCGAGCAGGACCGGGCTCGCCAACCGGGCGGCCTTCTTCACGGCGATCGAACCGGCGATCTTGAAGGCCATCTCCGAGGAGTCGACGTCGTGGTACGAACCGTAGGTGAGGCGCACGCGCACGTCCACGACCGGGTACCCGGCCAGGACGCCCGAGGTCAGCGCCTCGGTGATGCCCTGGTTGACCGGCTGGATGTACTCCTTGGGGATGACACCGCCCGTGATCTCGTCGACGAACTCGTAGCCGCCGCCGGGGCCCGTGGGCTCGAGCGTGATCACCACGTGGCCGTACTGACCCTTACCACCGGTCTGGCGCACGTACTTCTCCTCGACCTTGGTGACGGTCTTTCGCACGGTCTCGCGGTAGGCCACCTGGGGCTTGCCGACGTTGGCGTCGACGGCGAACTCACGCTGCATGCGGTCGACGAGCACCTCGAGGTGCAACTCGCCCATGCCCGAGATGACGGTCTGACCGGTCTCTTCGTCCGTGCGCACGCGAAAGGTCGGGTCCTCTTCGGACAACGAGTAGAGCGCGCGGCCCAGTTTGTCCTGGTCGGCCTTGGTCTTGGGCTCGACGGCGACGTGGATGACCGGCTCGGGGAAGACCAGCGTCTCGAGTTGGATCGGCTGGTCGATCGAGCTCAGCGTGTCACCGGTCGTGACCTGCTTGAGGCCGACGGCGGCGACGATGTCGCCGGTGCGGATGGTGTCGAGGTCCTCGCGGTTGTTGGCGTGCATGAGCAGGAGGCGTCCGAGACGCTCCTTCTTCATGCCCTTGGTGGTGTTGACGACGGTGTCGCCCTTTTCCAGGGTGCCGGAGTAGACGCGCAGGTAGGTGAGCTTGCCGACGTAGGGGTCGGTCTGGACCTTGAAGGCGAGGGCCGCGAAGGGCTCGTCGTCGGAGGGCTTTCGCTCGATGACCTCGTCCTTGCCGGGCTTGGTGCCCTGGGTCGGCGGGAGGTCGATCGGGGACGGCAGGAAGTCGACGACGGCGTCGAGCATGGGCTGGACACCCTTGTTCTTGAAGGCCGAACCATTGAGGATCGGCACGCAGAGTCCTTCGAGGGTCCCGTGGCGCAGGGCGCCGCGGATGTCCTCGACCGAGACGTCGTGGCCCTCGAGGACCTTCTCCATCAGGTTGTCGTCGAACGTCGTGAGGGTGTCGAGCAGCTTCTCGCGGTACTCGGCGGCCTGGGCCTTGTACTCGTCGGGGATCTCGATGATCTCCACGCGCTCACCGTGCTCGTCGTGGTGGATGGTGGCGGTCATCGAGGCGATGTCGATGATGCCGAGGTAGCCGCCCTCGGAGCCGATCGGGAGCTGGATGACGGCCGGGACGCAGTCGAGGCGGTCGGCGATCATGTCGACGCAGCGAAAGAAGTCCGCGCCGATGCGGTCCATCTTGTTGACGAAGCAGATGCGCGGCACGTTGTACTTGTTGGCCTGGCGCCAGACCGTCTCGGTCTGGGGCTCGACGCCGGCGACGGCGTCGAAGACCGCGACCGCGCCGTCCAGGACGCGCAGCGAGCGCTCGACCTCGACCGTGAAGTCGACGTGGCCCGGGGTGTCGATGATGTTGATGCGATGGCCGTTCCAGTAGGCGGTCGTGGCGGCCGAGGTGATGGTGATCCCGCGCTCTTGCTCCTGGACCATCCAGTCCATGGTGGCGCCGCCGTCGTGGACCTCGCCGATCTTGTAGTTCTTGCCGGTGTAGAAGAGGATGCGTTCGGTCGTCGTGGTCTTGCCGGCGTCAATGTGCGCCATGATCCCAATATTGCGGACCTTGTCCAGGGCGATATCGCGAGCGGTCATTTCGAGCTTTCTTTGATTACCAGCGGTAGTGCGCGAAGGCCTTGTTGGACTCGGCCATCTTGGCCACGTCCTCACGACGCTTCACTGCAGCACCGACACCGTTACTCGCGTCAATGATCTCATTGGCGAGCCGCTCGGCCATGGTCTTCTCGCGGCGCTTCTTCGCGAAATCCGTCAACCAGCGGATAGCCAGTGTAGTGGCGCGACGGGGGCGAACCTCCATCGGCACCTGGTACGTGGTGCCACCCACGCGGCGGCTCTTCACTTCGAGTTCCGGTCGGACGTTCTCCAGGGCGCGCTTCAGGGTCGCGACGGGGTCGGTGCCGGTCTTCTGCTCGACCTGCTCCAGGGCGGTGTAGACGATGCGCTCGGCGATGGTGCGCTTGCCGCGCTCGAGGATCTTGTTGGTCAGCTGCGTGACGAGGACCGACTTGTAGATCGGGTCGACCGGGACTTCGCGACGGAGGGCGGGGCCTTTACGGGGCATTGTCTACTTCTCCCTCTTGGCGCCGTAGCGGCTACGGGCCTGCTTGCGGTCGCGCACACCCGAGGTGTCGAGCGCGCCGCGGATGATCTTGTAGCGAACGCCGGGGAGGTCCTTCACACGGCCGCCACGCACGAGGACGATCGAGTGCTCCTGGAGGTTGTGGCCGACGCCCGGGATGTAGGCCGTGACCTCGACGCCCGAGGTCAGGCGAACACGCGCGACCTTGCGCAGGGCCGAGTTCGGCTTCTTGGGGGTCACCGTGTGGACGCGGGTGCACACACCACGACGCTGCGGGGCCCCCTTCAGGGCCGGCGTCTTGGTCTTGGAAACCTTGTCCTGTCGGCCCTTTCGGACCAACTGTGCGATTGTGGGCACGCGGAACCTCTTCTAGTTGAACTTCGTTGCTAGCGCGCCGAAGAACTCGGCACGCGGACTATCAATCCTACGACAAAACAGTGCCTAACGGCAAGCCCGCCCCCGCCAGCGCGGGAGCGGGCGTCGCGCTAGATCGCTCGACCGCCCAACTCGTCTTCGGGGTTGGACAGGTCGTTCTCGGGCAGGGCCGACTCGTCGTAGGTGGCGGTCCCGATGTTCTGGAACGCCGACAGGTCGGCGGAGAACGTCGAGTCGTCACCGGAGAGCTCGCCGAGCAGGCTCGCGAGGTCGAGGTCGTCGTCGGAGACCTGGGCCCAGGCGGGCAGCAGTTCGGCGTCGGGCATGTCCAGGCGCAGTTCGCGCTGGTTGTAGTACTCGAGCCCCGAACCGGCCGGGATCAGCTTGCCGATGATGATGTTCTCCTTCAGCCCGACCAGGTGGTCGCGCTTGCCCTCGATGGCCGCTTCGGTGAGGACGCGGGTCGTCTCCTGGAAGGAGGCGGCCGAGAGCCACGAGTCGGTGGCGAGCGAGGCCTTGGTGATACCCATCAACTGGGCACGACCGTCGGCCGCTTCCTTGCCGTTGGCCTCGATGTCGTCGTTGGTGTCGTTGAAGAGCTTCACGTCGACCATGGCGCCGGGCAGCCACGGGGACTCACCGGCGTCGACGATCTGGACGCGTCGCGTCATCTGACGAACGATCAGCTCGATGTGCTTGTCGTGGATCGACACACCCTGGTCGCGATAGACGTTCTGGACCTCTTCGACCAGGTACTGCTGGGTCTCACGGGTGCCGCGGAACTTCATCATCAACTTCGGGTCCAGCGGTCCGTCGTGCAGCGGGGTCCCGACCTCGACCTCCTGGCCGTCCTCGACGAGCAGGTGGCGCGCGATCGAGATCGACTCCTCCTGGACCTCGCCGTCGTTGCCGACGACCGTGACCTTGCGCTCACGGCCGACCAGCTCGACGCGCACGACACCGGAGAACTCCGCGACCTTGGCGGCGCCCTTGGGCGTGCGGGCCTCGAAGAGCTCCACGACGCGCGGCAGGCCGTGCGTGATGTCGCTCTCGGTCACACCACCGGAGTGGAAGGTGCGCATGGTGAGCTGCGTGCCGGGCTCGCCGATGGACTGGGCGGCGATGACGCCGACCGCCTCACCGAGCTCGACCAACTGGTGCGTCGCGAGCGACAGGCCGTAGCAGTAGGCGCAGACGCCCTGCACGGCGTCACAGGTCAGCGTCGTGCGCACGCGCACGCGCTCGACCGCGCTGTCCTCTCGCAGGACCTCGACGTCGTCGACCATCAACATGGTGCCGGTCGCGATCGTCGTGCCGTTGGACAAGGTGACGTCCTCGGCCAAGACGCGTCCCCAGAGCTTGGTCTCGAGGTGCGCGCGCTGACCGCGGGTGTCGGGCGTGACGTGCTCGATCCACATGCCGCGCTGCGTGCCGCAGTCGAACTCCTTGACGATGAGCTCCTGGGCGACGTCGACGAGTCGACGGGTCAGGTAGCCGGAGTCCGCGGTGCGAAGCGCCGTGTCACCGAGGCCCTTGCGGGTGCCGTGGGTCGAGATGAAGTACTCGAGGACCGAGAGGCCTTCGCGGAAGGACGACTTGATCGGACGAGGGATCATCTCACCGCGCGGGTTGGACACGAGGCCCTTCATGGCGGCGATCTGACGGATCTGCTGTGAGTTACCACGCGCACCGGAGTCGACCATCATGCGGATCGGGTTGTCGAACGTCGCGTTCATGGCGCGGTCGGTGGCGTCACCGACCTCCTTGTTCGCGTTCGTCCAGATCTCGATCTCCTGCTGGCGACGCTCGTCGTCGACGATGACCCCGCGGCGGTAGTTGGTCTCGACCTTGGCGGCCTGCTCCTCGTACTTGTTCAGGATCGCGGCCTTCTCCGACGTCGTGACGACGTCGTCGATGGAGATCGTGAGACCGGAACGCGTCGCGTAGCGGAAGCCCAACGACTTGATGGCGTCGAGCGACTCGGCGACCTCCTGGCGGCTGAAGCTGCCGGAGATCTCCTCGACGATGGTCCCGATCGGCGTGGCGTTCTTGCCGATCAACTCGTTCACGTAGCGGAAGCTGAACGGCAGGGCCTCGTTGAAGAAGACCCGTCCGGCCGTCGTGATCAGTGAACGGCTCGCGCCCTTCACCTCGACGCCGGCGGCTTCGAGACGCGTGTCGAGCGACGAACCCTCGCTCGGTCGGATCTGGATCTGCGTGCGAACGCCGATCGTCTTGTCCGCGAGCGCGTTCTCGATCTCGTACACGTGACGGAAGACCGGCGGGTTCTCGAGTTCCTCCTCGGCCGGCAACGTCAGGTAGTACGCGCCGAAGACCATGTCCTGGGCCGGCTCGGTGATGGGTCGACCGGTCGCGGGCGTGAAGATGTTGTTCGTCGAGAGCATCAGGATGCGCGCCTCGGCCTGGGCCTCGGCCGACAGCGGCACGTGCACGGCCATCTGGTCACCGTCGAAGTCGGCGTTGAACGCCTTGCAGACCAACGGGTGGATCTGGATGGCCTTGCCGTCGACCAGCACGGGCTCGAAGGCCTGGATGCCGAGACGGTGCAACGTCGGGGCGCGGTTGAGCAGCACCGGGTGTTCGCGGATGACCTCTTCGAGGACGTCCCACACCACGGCCTTGCGGCGCTCGACCATGCGCTTGGCGCTCTTGATGTTCTGGGCCATCTGGGTCTCGATGAGCCGCTTCATGACGAAGGGCTTGAAGAGCTCGAGGGCCATCATCTTGGGCAGGCCGCACTGGTGCAGCTTGAGCTGCGGGCCCACGACGATGACCGAACGGCCGGAGTAGTCGACGCGCTTGCCGAGCAGGTTCTGACGGAACCGGCCCTGCTTGCCCTTCAACATGTCCGAGAGGCTCTTGAGCGGTCGGCCGGACTGGCCGGCGACCGGACGTCCGCGACGGCCGTTGTCGAACAACGCGTCGACGGCCTCTTGGAGCATGCGCTTCTCGTTGTTGACGATGATGTCCGGCGCCCCGAGGTCGAGCAGCCGCTTGAGGCGGTTGTTGCGGTTGATGACGCGACGGTAGAGGTCGTTCAGGTCCGAGGTGGCGAAGCGGCCACCGTCGAGCTGCACCATCGGGCGCAGGTCCGGCGGGATGACGGGCACGGCCTCCAAGATCATGGCGCGCGGGTCGTTCAGACGGCGGCCCTGGTCGTCACGGCGGTTGAAGGACTGCACGATGGCGAGGCGCTTCAAGAACTTGGCGTGACGCTGCGCGCTGAGCGGCTTGCGGCCGTCCTTCGCGTCGATCATCTCGCGCATGACCTTCTCCTCTTGGTCGAGGTCCATGCGGTCGATCAGTTGCAGGATCGCGTCGGCGCCCATGCCGCCCTCGAAGTACTCGCCGTAGCGGAAGTCCATCTCGCGGTACAGCACTTCGTCTTCGATGATCTGGCGCGAGTGCAGCCCCTCGAAGGTGTCGAAGGCCTGCTTGGCCAACTCACGCTCCTCGGCGAAGCGCGAGCGCACGCCGTCGAGCTCCTTCTCGGTGCCGCGCTGCAGGGCGCGCAGTTCGGACTCCTTGGCGCCGTCGCTCTCGAGCTTGACGGCGCGGGCCTCGATCTCCTTGAGCTTGGCGTCGAGCGCCTTCACTTCGCGCTCGGCGATCTCGAGGATCTCCTCGGCGAGACCCTGACGCAGTTCACTCAGGTCCTCGTGACGCTTGTCGACGTCGACGAAGGTGACCATGTGGGCGGCGAAGTAGATGACCTTCTCCAGCTGCTTGGCCTTCAACTCTTCCTTGGGCGCGGTGCCCATGAGGAGGTAGGCCAGCCACGACCGCGTGCCGCGCAGGTACCAGATGTGCACGACCGGGGCCGACAGGGCGATGTGGCCCATGCGGTCACGACGGACCTTGTCACTGGTGACCTCGACGCCGCAGCGCTCGCAGACGATGCCCTTGAACCTGACGCGCTTGTACTTGCCGCACGCGCACTCCCAGGCCTTTTGGGGCCCGAAGATCTTCTCGCAGAACAGTCCGTCCTTCTCGGGACGCAGGGTTCGGTAGTTGATGGTCTCGGGCTTCTTCACCTCGCCCGAGGACCAACTGCGGATGTTCTGGGCCGTGGCGAGTCCAATGCTCAGTTCGTCGAACTGGTTGACGTCTAACGGGCTCATGACAACTTCCTTTCGGCGGCGCGTCGAGCGTCCTCTTCGTCGGAACCGCGCTCCGGTCGACTGATGTCGATGCCGAGCTCACGGGTCACGGAGAAGAAGTCCTCTTCGGTGTCGGCCAGGTCCACGTGGGCCCCGACCTTGTCGCGCACTTCTACGTTCAAACAGAGTGATTGCATTTCCTTGATGAGGACCTTGAAGGACTCGGGGATGCCCGGCTCCGGCAGGTTCTGACCCTTGACGATCGCCTCGTAGGCGCGCTCGCGGCCCTTCATGTCGTCGGACTTGACGGTGAGGAGCTCTTGGAGCGCGTAGGCGGCGCCGTAGGCCTCGAGGGCCCAGACCTCCATCTCCCCGAAGCGCTGACCACCGAACTGCGCCTTGCCACCGAGTGGCTGGGCGGTGATCATCGAGTACGGGCCGGTCGAGCGGGCGTGGATCTTGTCGTCGACCATGTGGGCGAGCTTCAAGATGTAGGCGTAGCCGACCGAGATCGGGCTGTCGTAGACCTCGCCGGTGCGACCGTTGTAGAGCGTGACCTTGCCGTCGTTGTCCCCGGCCAGCAGGCGCTTGCCGTTCTGTCCGTCGACGTTGAGCGTCGCGAAGGTCTGCTGGATCGTCGGCTTGTCCTTGGCGCGCTCGGTCTCGTCCCAGTGCGCGCCGTCGAAGGACGGGGTCGCGACGTAGACGGCCGGCTCGGTGCGCGGACGGGTCTTGCGGTACGGACGCGTCGCCGGGTCGGCCTGGTCGGCGTGACCGGAGGTGCCGACGGTCGAGTTGACCTCGATGCCCTCCCAGCCGTGACGCGCGGCGTAGCCCAGGTGGCTCTCGAGGACCTGGCCGACGTTCATTCGGCTCGGCACACCGAGCGGGCTCAAGATGATGTCGACGGGCGTGCCGTCGGACATGAAGGGCATGTCCTCTTCGGGCAGGATCTTCGAGATGACGCCCTTGTTGCCGTGGCGTCCGGCGAGCTTGTCGCCCTCGGAGATCTTGCGCTTCTGGGCGACGTAGACCTTCACCAGCTGGTTGACGCCGGGCTGCATCTCGTGGTCCTCGTCGCGGCTGTAGACCTTGACGTCGATGACCTTGCCGGACTCGCCGTGGGGGACCTTCAAGGAGGTGTCGCGCACTTCGCGCGCCTTCTCACCGAAGATCGCGCGCAGCAGTCGCTCTTCGGGCGACTGCTCGGTCTCACCCTTGGGCGTGACCTTGCCGACGAGGATGTCGCCGGGCTCGACTTCGGCGCCGATGCGCACGATGCCGAGGTCGTCGAGGTCCGCGAGGATGTCGTCGGGCAGGTTCGGGATGTCCCGGGTGATCTCTTCGGCACCGAGCTTGGTGTCGCGCGCGTCGATCTCGTACTCCTTCACGTGGATCGACGTGAGCACGTCGTCGCGCACGAGTCGCTCGTTCAAGATGATCGCGTCCTCGTAGTTGTAGCCCTCCCACGGCATGTAGGCGACGAGCAGGTTCTTGCCGAGCGCGAGCTCGCCGTTGAACGTGCTGGTGCCGTCGGCCAGGAGGTCGCCGTCCTTGACGGTCTCGCCCCCGAAGACCAACGGCTTCTGGTTGATCGACGTGTCCTGGTTGGAGCGGCGGAACTTGTTGAGGTTGTACTGCTTCTTGCCGAGCGCCTTGCCGTAGCGGTCGGTGACGTCCTTGTCGTACTCGACGACGATGCGGTCACCGGAGACGAGCTTCACGACGCCGTCGCCTTCGGCGATCAAGACGTCGCCGGAGTCGAGCGCGGCGCGCGCCTCCATGCCGGTGCCGACGAACGGCGCCTCGGGCATGATGAGCGGCACGGCCTGCTTCTGCATGTTGGCGCCCATGAGCGCGCGCTGCGCGTCGTCGTGCTCGACGAACGGGATGAGCGAGGTCGCGACCGAGATGATCTGCTTGGTCGACACGTCCATCAACTCGACCTCGTCGGGCTTGACGAAGTCGATCTCCGAGGTCGTCGAGGACGACTTGTTGGAGGAACCGACGCGAAGACCGGTGCCGACGGGGCCGCGGCGCACGAGCACGCGCTCGGCGCGGATGACGCCCTTCTCATCGACCTCGGTGTTGGCCTGGGCGATGACGAAGCGCTCCTCCTCGTCGGCGGTGAAGTACTTGATCTCACCGGTGACCTTGCCGGACGTGACGACGCGGTACGGCGTCTCGATGAAGCCGTACTCGTTGATGCGCGCGTAGTTCGCGAGGTAGCCGATGAGCCCGACGTTCGGACCCTCGGGCGTCTCGATCGGACACATGCGCCCGTAGTGCGAGGAGTGGACGTCACGGACCTCGAGGCCGGCGCGCTCGCGGCTGAGTCCGCCTGGTCCCAGCGCCGAGAGACGACGCTTGTGCGTCAGTCCCGACAGCGGGTTGTTCTGGTCCATGAACTGGCTGAGCTGGGAGGTCGCGAAGAACTCCTTGATCGCCGACATCACGGGGCGGATGTTGATCAGCGTCTGGGGCGCGATCGCCTCGACGTCCTGGGTGTTCATGCGCTCGCGCACGACGCGCTCCATGCGCGAGAGGCCGGTGCGCAGCGCGTTCTGGATCAGTTCGCCCACGCTGCGGATGCGGCGGTTGGCGAAGTGGTCCTGGTCGTCGATGTGGTACGTCGTCTCCTTGGCGGTGCGGTCGCGCGCCAGGTTCAACAGGTACGTCGCGGTCGCCAGGACCTCGGCCTTGGAGAGCACGTGCATGGTGACGTCGGGACGCTCCAGCAGGTCGCCGAACAGTTCGACGTTCTTGGCGACCTCGTCGCCGAGCTTGCGGTCGAGCTTGTAGCGACCGACGCGGCTCAGGTCGTAGCGCTTCTCGGAGAAGAACGCGCCCTCGAAGTACTGCCGGGCCGCTTCGATGGTCTGCACCTCGCCGGGACGAGCGCGGCGGTAGATCTCGAGCCACGCGGTCTCTTGGGACGCGCGCAGGAAGTTCTCGGGGGTGTCCTCGAGGTTGTACTTGTCCATGTGCTTGGCGATCTCGAGGTGCGCCTTCTTCCAGTCCGCGTGGAACTGGTCCTCGAGGAAGTCGAAGTGCGCGACGAACTTCTCGAAGAAGGCCTCGTCCATGACGGTGTCGAGCGCGCGCAGCAGCGTGAAGATCGAGATGCGGCGCTTGCGCGCGATGCGCGCGCCGGCGTTGGCCGCCTTGTTCTTCTTCTCTTCGAGGTCGACCTGCAGCCACTCACCGCGGCTCGGGTGGATGGTGCCTTCGAAGGCGACCTTCTCGTCCTTGCCGGGCTGGAACAACACGCCCGGTGAACGCACGAGCTGACTGACCACGACACGCTCGGTGCCGTTGATGATGAAGGTCCCCTGTTCGGTCATGATCGGGAAGTCGCCCATGAAGACGGTCTGCTCTTTGATCTCGCCGGTCTCGGAGTTCAGGAACCGCGCGCGCACGAAGATCGGCTGGGAGTACGTGGTGGCGCGCTGACGGCACTCCTCGACGGTGAACTTCGGCGGGGACTTGAGGTCCGCGTCGTCGGGGTCGAACTCGAGCTCGAGCGAGAGTCGTCCCGTGAAGTCGGTGATCGGCGAGATGGCCTCGAAGGCCTCGCGCAGACCCTGCTTCATGAACAGGTCGAAGCTGTCTCGCTGGATCTCGAGAAGGTTTGGCAGGGGGTGAGCTTCACCAAGTGCCGAGAAGTTAAATCGCTCTGGGCTAGTGGACCGAGACGTCAACGGTCTCTCCTCCGTGTAGGTGGGTGATTACTGCTGGCATATGCCGGGAACACGTACAAAACGGCGTCAGGGGATGACAAAGTTAGGTGCAAGGACACGGTCTCTCAACTCTAGCGGGAAATTCAGGGTATGCGCAACTGACGCTCCTCCTAATGGAGACGCGCGGCCGCTAGAGCGGTTGCGGTAACCCTAGGCAGGTTCCGGCGCAAGGTCAAGTACACCGGGCAAAGAAATTGCCCCGGCCGACGTCGCGGCCGGGGCAACCCTATGAAAAGCCTTTGATTACTTGACTTCTACCGTCGCACCGGCGGCTTCGAGCGAGGCCTTGGCCTTGTCGGCGTCGGCCTTCGAGACCTTCTCCAGGACGGGCTTGGGGGCACCGTCGACGAGGTCCTTCGCTTCCTTCAGACCCAGGCTGGTGAGTGCGCGCACTTCCTTGATCACCTGGATCTTCTTGTCGCCACCGGCGGTCAAGATGACGTCGTAGTCACTCTTCTCGTCCGCGGCGGGCGCGTCGGCACCGGCACCGCCGCCAGCGGCGACGGGCGCGGCGACCGCGGCCGGGGCCGCGGCGGTGACGCCGAACTTCTCTTCGAACTCCTTCAACAGCTCGCTCAGCTCGATGACGGAAAGCTCTGCGATGCCGTCAAGGATTTGCTCCTTGGTCAATGTTGCAGCCATGGTGATTCCTCTCTTCTCTTCGTACTTCGTGGACTTGGTTATTCGGCCGGTTCGGCCGCGGCGTCCTCGACGGGCGCCTCGGTAGCCTCCGCCGCGGGTTCGGCCGCGGGGGCCTCCTCCTCGGCGGGTGCGTCAGCTTCGGGCTCGGCCGCGGGGGCCTCCTCCTCGACTGCGACCTCCGCGACGGGTGTCGCGTCGTCGTCGCTCGCTGCCGGAGCAGCTTCCTCGACCCCGGCCGGAGTCTCGGCGACCTCTTCGACCTTGTCCTCGGCCGGGGCGACGGTGCCGCCCTTGGCTTCGATCAAGGCCGACAGGCCGTAGGCGAAGTTCTGCGGGACGGCCTTCAACAGGCCGGCCATGGTGCGAAGCGGTGAGGCCAGCAGGCCCGCGATCTGGGCGAGGAGCACGTCGCGGCTCGGCAGGTCGGCCAGCGCACTGAGGTCCTTCGTGGTGAGCGTCTTGCCGTCGACGACGCCGCCCTTGACGATCAGCTTGGGCGTCTCGCGGGCGAAGTCGCGCAGCGCCTTGGCGACGGCCGAGACGTCGCCGTCGACGAAGGCGATGGCCGTCGGACCGACCAGGAACTCCGACAGGGACTCGACGTCGGTGCCGGCGATGGCGCGGCGCACGAGCGTGTTCTTGAAGACCTTGTAGTCGGCTCCCAGGGTGCGCAACTGGCGGCGCAGCGACGAGATCTGGGCGACGGTGAGGCCGCGGTACTCGGTGACGACGGCGGTGGTCGAGGCGGCGATGCGCGACTTGACCTCGTCGATCGTGGCGACCTTGGCCGGCTGAACCTTGCTCATACTGCTCCTTCGCCGGATACCGCCCGGTTCGGGCCGGGACATCCAAGCGAACGAGTCTCAGTCGAGACTCGAACTCCTCGTCAGGCGGACCACTGGCCCTTATGGGTTCCCCCACCGGATGTCTTCGGCGTTCTCTCTACATCTGTGGCACAGGTTTCGTGCGGACAACCATCATACGCGCGAGGGCGACCCCGGCCAAATCGCTAGGCCGAGACGGCGACCTCTTCGACTTCCTTCACCTTGGTGGGGTCGACCTTCACGCCCGGGCCCATGGTCGACGAGACCGTGATGCTCAAGATGTAGCGGCCCTTGGCGCTGGCGGGCTTGACGCGCACGACCTCGTCGACGACGGCGCGGACGTTCTTGACCAGGTCGTCCCGGCTGAAGCTGACCTTGCCGACGCGCAGTTGCACGTTGCCGATCTTGTCGGTGCGGTACTCCACGCGCCCGCCCTTGAACTCGGTGACGGCCTTGGCGACGTCCATGGTGACGGTCCCGGTCTTGGGGTTCGGCATCAGACCGCGCGGTCCGAGCACTCGACCGAGTCCCCCGACCTGGCCCATCAGGTCCGGGGTGGCGATCGCGACGTCGAAGTCGAGGAATCCCCCGGCGACCTTGGCCACGAGGTCCTCGGCGCCGACCTCGTCGGCGCCGGCGTCGCGCGCGGCCTGGGCCGCCTCGCCGGCGGCGAAGACCGCCACGCGGTTGGTCTTGCCGGTGCCCGCGGGCAGCGACAGCGTGCCGCGCACGATCTGCTCGGCGCGTCGGGGGTCGACGCCCAGACGGATGGCCAGTTCGACGGTCTCGTCGAACTTGGCGCTCGAGAGCGCCTTCACCTTCTCGATGGCCTCGGTGACGCTGAGGAGCTCCTCGCGGTCGACCTGGGCCAGGGCGTTGCGGTAGTTCTTGCCGTGCTTCATGTCTCTCCTAGCTCGCGACCGAGATGCCCATCGAGCGCGCGGTGCCAGCTACCTGGAGCTTCGCCATCTCGATGTCATCGGTGTTGAGGTCCTTCAGTTTGGTCTTGGCGATCTCTTCGATCTGGTCCATCGTCACCGAGGCGACGGTCTCTCGACCGGCCAGGTGCGCGCCCTTGGCGACGCCGGCGGCCTGGCGCAACAGCACCGGGGTCGGCGGGGTCTTCAAGATGAACGAGAAGGAGCGGTCGTCGTAGATGGTGATGTCGACCGGGATGACCGTGCCCTTCATGGACTCGGTGGCGGCGTTGTACTGCTTGCAGAACTCCATCGTCTGGATGCCGTGCGGCCCGAGGGCCGTGCCGACCGGCGGGGCCGGCGTGGCGCCGCCCGCTTCGAGCTGGATCTTGACGACTGCGACAATCTTCTTGGCCATGGTTCTCTCCTTTGGCGATCTAGAGCTTGGTGACCTGGGTGAAGTCGAGCTCCACCGGGGTCTCTCGTCCGAATATGTCCACGAGGACCTTGACCTTGAGCTGGTCCTCGTTGATCTCGGCCACGTGGCCCGAGAACGTGGCGAAGGGACCGGTCTTGATCTGCACCGTGTCGTTCACCTCGAACTCGTGGGTCGGCATGCGGCGCTTGGTCGGGGCCAGTTCGACGCCCTCGACGTGCGGTCGGATGATGTTGTCGACCTCGCGACGCGTGAGTGCCGTCGGGCGGGTCTTCTCGGCGCCGACGAAGCCGGTGACGCCGGGCGTCGAGCCGATGACGTAGAAGATCTCGGGGTCCGGCTCGCAGCGGATCAGCAGGTAGCTCGGGAACATCCGCTTGGAGACGGTGACCTTCTTGCCCGACTTGAACTCGGTGACGTCCTCTTCGGGCAGGTAGATCTCGTAGATCTGGTCTTCGAGCTCGCGGCTCTTGATGATGTTGTGCAGGGCGCCGATGACCTTCTGCTCGTGGCCGGCGAAGGTGTGCACGATGTACCAGCGACCGGGACGGTCGAAGGCCGATTCGGCGACGGGCTCCTCGAAGTCCTCCTCGAGGATCTCGATGTCCAGGATCTCTGCCTCGGGGGCGGTGTCGTGTTCGGTGGTGGGGGTCTCGATGTCGCTCATGGTCGCCTTACTTCTGGAAGAGGAACGTGACGAACTTGGAGAAGCCGTAGCCGAGTCCGAAGATGAGTGAGGTCATGAAGACGAGGACGAAGAAGACGATCATGGTGTAGTTGATGACCTCGGGACGCGTCGGCCACGAGACCTGGCGCATCTCTTCTCGGATCTCGCGGAAGAACTGGCGCGGGCCGGTGCGCTGGCGACGGCGGCGCTGGACGTCTTGCGTCGAGGTGCGACGCGGTGCCGGGGTGCCGTCGGCACCCACCTGGCCCTGTCGCTGCATCAATCGCTTCTGTTCGCGGTTCATCTCACGTCTCTCGTTCGCACATCATTTCCATTCGAAGAAACTCTTCGCGCAGGGCAGGAGGGACTCGAACCCCCAACCACCGGTTTTGGAGACCGGTGCTCTACCAATTGAGCCACTGCCCTTCGTGACGCCAGTCACAACGTGACTGAGGCCGTAGGGAAGATGAATCTTACCACCCTCCCCGAGGATGCTCTAGCGCGTCTCCTTATGCGTGGTGTGCTTGCGCTCCCACTGGCAGTACTTCTTCATCTCGATGCGCTCGCGGTCGTTGACCTTGTTCTTCATCGTGATGTAATTACGGCGTTTGCAGTCCTCACACGCCAGTGTGACCTGTATCCGCTTTTCGTTCTTCGCCATCGTTCTCTCCTTGGTACTGCCGTTGGACTCGCGTCCTGCCTGGTAGCGGCGGCGGGAGTCGAACCCGCGACACCACGATTATGAGCCGTGTGCTCTAACCACCTGAGCTACGCCGCCTGGCGAGCCCTCTGTCGGGATTGAACCGACGACCCCTTCCTTACCATGGAAGTGCTCTACCACTGAGCTAAGAGGGCGCTCGCGTCCACTTTGGCGCGGAGAAAATTGTACTCCGGCCAAGCCTATGGCTTCCACCCGGGCGCCATTACCCTTGACTCTCATGAGAACGCGCCTGGTCGAAGTGGACGACGCCACGGCGGTCATGAACATCTACAACCCCGAGGTCAACGAGGCGTCCATCAGCTTCGACCTCGTGCCGCGCACGCTCCCCCAGCAAGAGGAGTGGATCCGCCGCCACCTCGACACGCACCCCTGCATCGTCGCGGTCAACGAGGACGACGACGTCGGCGAGGTGGGCGCGCGGGGTGAGCGGATCCTCGGCTTCGCGCTGGTGTCGCCCTTTCGCGACCGCCCGGCCTACGCCACGACGGTCGAGAACTCGGTCTACGTCTGTCGCGCCGCGCGCGGGCGCGGCGTCGGCGAGGTGCTGCTGCGCCAACTCATGGCCCTGGCCGGCGAGTCGGGCTTCCACTCGCTGATCGCGCGGATCGTGGGCGAGAACGCGGGCTCGATCCGACTGCACGAGAAGTGCGGGTTCACCCTGGTCGGAACGGAGATCGAGGTCGGTCGCAAGCAGGGCGTCTGGCTCGACGTGGTCGAGTACCAGTACGTGATGCCTAGTCCGACAAGGTAGGCATCGAGTCGGCCGGCGCCATCGCGCGCGCCGGCCACGACCACTGCGTCCAGCGGCCCATGGGGATGATCAGGACCCCGCCGAGGATCGCGACCGCGACCGCGATGAGGAGCGGATTCGAGTGCACGAGGTCCGCCAACAGCGCGCGGCCGCCGGGCAGTCCGATGAACGGCCCGGTGATCGAGAGCGCCAGGAGCCAGAAGTGCTCACGGCCCTTGTAACTCGCGGCGAGCAGGACCAGTCCCCACGCGAGGTACCACGGCTGCACGACCGGACCGAGTTCGACGAAGAGGATCAGCGAGAGCGCCAACGAGCGCACCCAGCCGCGCTCCTCGGCGTGCCAGAGCAGCCAGATCGCGAAGCCGGCGGCCGTCAACAGACCGATGAGGCGCGTCACCGAGAGGACCGATCCGACCTGGACCCCGTGGAGACCGACGGCGTGCAGGGTGTTCGTCAGGGCCAACCCGACCGCGGTCGCCGGGGCGGCCCAGGAGCGCACGGTCCCGTTGGTGAGCAGGTTCTGCACCCAGCCGAAGCCGAAGCCGGCGAGCCAGGTCCACACGCCGAGCGTCGCCGCGGCGACGACGCCGGCGATGGCGATGGGCTTCAGGCGGTCCTTGATCGAGGCCTTCGGTCCGAGCCACGTCCAGGCGACGAAGGCCAGGCCGATCGCGGCCGGGGCCTTGATCGCGGCCGCGCACGAGCAGAAGACCAGCGCCCAGACGGGTCTCTTCTTGACCGCGAGCGCGATGCCGACCACGAGGAAGCCGGCCATGATGGCGTCGTTGTGCGCCCCGCCGATCAACGTGAGCAGGATCAGCGGGTTCATCGCCGACAGCACGAAGGCCTCGCCGGGGTCGCGGTCCATCCCGCGGGCCAAGAGCACGACGCCGTAGCCGATCATCGCGACGGCGAAGGTCTCCAGCAGGCGCAGTCCCACGACCGTCCACAGTTCGTGGTGGGCCGAGATCCAGTCGATCTTGCCGTCGAGGAAGAGGAAGAACGGTCCGTACGGGGCGGGCGAGTTCCACCAGAGCGGGTCGACGGGGTTGACGTAGGGGCCCGAGCCGAGCGTCAACGGCCCGTACAGGTACGGGCTGATGTGGTGGAAGGTCATCTCGCCCTGCGCCGCGTAGCTGAAGACGTCGCGGCTGAAGAGCGGCGGGGCCACGACCATCGGCGCCGCCCAGGCCAACAGCATCCACCACAGCGACTTGAGCTTCGCGCCGGGGTGCAGCTTCATGATCTCGGCCAGGCGCAGCCAGACGCGCATCAAGAGCAACAGCCCGCCGTAGACGAGGACGACCGACAGGATGTACTTGGTCTCACTCGGCGTGACGGTGTACTTGGCCGACGGTTCGCCGTAGAACCAGGTGCTCGGCATGTCGAGCTTGAACGGTGAGTTCGTGAACGAACACCCGGCCAGGATGAAGGACATGGCGACGAAACCGAGCAGCGCCGGCTGCCAGAGGAACCGCCAGCCCTCGAAGGGACCGGGCGTGAAGCGGCCCAGCGGCGTGTAGCGGCGTTCGAGCATCGAGACACCGGTCTCGAAGCGCTCGGCGAAGCGCTCGTAGTTGCGGCGCACCCAGCTCGCTGTCGACCTAAGCCGGTTCACACCACTCCTCCCCGCCCTTCGTCACCTTATTTCCTTCGGGCCATCGCGGGCAGGGCCAATCCAGTCGCGCTGGATTGGCCTTGGTGGGCCAGGAGGGATTTGAACCCCCGTAGGCGTAAGCCGTCTGGTTTACAGCCAGATCCCATTGGCCACTCGGGCACTGACCCGTGGAAAATCATAGTTGAGTCGCCGTGACCGGTTCCAAGCGCTCCCGTCTACCATTTGCCCATGCCCAGTTTCGACATCGTCTCCGAACTCGATCTCCAAGAAGTGCGCAACGCCGTCGACCAAGCGAACCGCGAGGCCGGCACGCGATTCGACTTCAAGAACACGAACCCGGTCATCGAGTTCTCCGACAAGGAGTTGCGCCTGTCGGCCTCGACCGAGGACCGCCTGCGCGCGCTCTACTCACTGCTCGAAGAGAAGCTCGTCAAGCGATCGGTGTCGCTCAAGTCCCTCGACCCGGGCAAGATCGAAGAGGCGAGCCAGGGCAGCGCCCGCCAGAAGGTGGCCCTGAAGGCCGGCATCAGCCAGGAGGTCGGCAAGCAGATCAACAAGATGGTCAAGGAGATGGGCGTGAAGAACCTCAGCTCCTCGATCCAGGGCGATCAGGTCCGCGTCACCGGCAAGCAGCGCGACGACCTGCAAAAGGCCATCGCCTTCTTCAAGGAGTCCGACCTGGCGGTCCCCCTGCAGTTCACCAACTTCCGGGACTAGTTCCCCGTCGCCTCTTCGATGTTGAGGTGCTCGTCGATCTCCTCGATGGTCTCGACGCGGAAGATCCGGTTGAAGACGATGAGCTTCAGGACCCAGAAGATCGCGAAGCTCGCCAGGTTGGTGAACACGACGAGTCCAGTGTTGAGCAGATGGCTCCAGTGATGGGCGCGCACCTCGTGGCGCGCCCACAGCGCCCCGAGCTGGGAGACGCCGATGCCGAGGAATGTCATCGCCCAGAACGGCGCGACCTCGCGACGGAACTGGCTCTTGCCGCGCTTGCCCCACGTCCAGCGCCGGTTGAGCTGGTAAGCCGGGATCGACGCGACGAGGTTGCCGGCCAAGGTCGACCAGATCACACTCGGGATGATGTTGAGCCCGTAGAAGGCCGAGAGCGCGACGAACGAGACGATGGTCGACGTGCCCGAGACCAGCGTGTAGCGGATGAGCTTGCGGCCCTCGTGAGTCTTGGACCAGGCTCGCAGCGAGGAAAGACGGGTGCGCACTGACTAAACCCTACTTTCGCCCTGGTGAATCCCCGGGCACGGACCGCGTTCGCGGCGGACGCGGCGAAATACCGCTCAGTCGGTCCAGATGGGGTCGACGGTCGCGTCGGGGATGGCGGAGAGCTCTTCGGCGACCAGCTCCTCGTCGATGACCTTGAGCTTGTCGAAGTGGAAGATCTTGTTGAACACGATCAACTTGAGGACCCAGAAGATCGCGAAGCAGATCAGGTTGGTGAACGAGACCAGCGCCGTGTTGGCGAGGTGGCTCCAGTGGTGCGAACGAACGATGCCGCGCGCCGTGAACGCGCCGATCTGACTGAAGGCGATGCCGGCGAAGGCGAGCGACCAGTACGGGACGATCTCCTTGCGAAAGGCGCTCGGTCCGCGCTTGCCCCAGGCCCACAGTCGGTTCAGGTGGTACGACGGGAGGGTCGCGATGACGTTGCCCGCGAGCGTCGCCCAGATGACCCCGGGGATGATCTTGAGCCCGTAGAGGATGAAGATCGCCGTGAACGAGACGCCCGTCGTGATGACCGAACTGGCGGTGTACCGAATGAGCTTCTTCCCTTGGTGGGTCTTCGACCACGCCAAGAACGAGTCAATTCGAGTACGCATTGACGCCAGTCTAATTCGTCGCGGCGCGGACCCGGTGGGCCGAAGGACCCGAGATGCAAGAATGGACCATGTCCGAAGCCCTTGCGTTGCTTGTCGATCTGCTCGACCTCGAACGAATCGAAGTGAACACCTTTCGCGGACGCCACCCCGAAGAGGAGCGTCAGCGCACCTTTGGCGGCCAGGTGGCGGCCCAGGCCCTGATGGCGGCGGGCCGAACCGTCGAGGTCGGCGCGGTGCACTCGCTCCACTCGTACTTCCTTCGACCGGGCGATCCCCGTATCCCGATCCTCTACGAAGTCGACCGGATCCGCGACGGCCGCAGCTTCACCACGCGCCGTGTCGTCGCCATCCAACACGGCCGCGCCATCTACAACATGCAGGCCAGTTTCCACACCGAGGAGACCGGCCTCGAGCACCAGTTCGAGATACCCGACGTCGCCGGACCCGAGACGATCGGTCGCCTCGACGAACGGATCAAGGACGAGGGCGGCAACATCGACGAGTGGTTCAAACGACAGCACCCGATCGATCAGCGATTCGTCGGCGAGCTTCCGTGGAGTCCCAGTCGCAGCAAAGAGCCCCGGCAACGGGTGTGGATCCGAGCCGACGGGACGTTGCCCGACGATCCGCTGCTGCACGCGTGCGTCATCACCTACGCCAGCGACATGAGCCTCCTCGACTCGGTCCTCGCCCCGCACTCGGTGCGCTGGGATGACGGCATGCTCATGGTCGCGAGCCTCGATCACTGCATGTGGTTCCACCGCGAGCTCCACGCCGACCAGTGGTTGCTCTACGACATGGACTCGCCGATCGCCCACGGGGGCCGCGGCGTCGCGCGCGGCTTCCTGTGGAACGAGGCGGGCCAGCTGATGACCTCCATGGTCCAAGAGGGACTGACCCGCGTCGTCGATGCCAACAGAGTGAAGGAGAGTTCATGAGTCTCAGTGATGCCGTCGCGGCCTACAGCATGGCCACCTCGCAGTTCTTGCACGACGCGACCGTCGTGAACGACGACAACCTCGACCGCCACGTCGAGGGCGGCTGGAGCGCGCGCCAGGTGATCCACCACGTCGCGGACTCCGAAGCCCAGTCCTACGCGCGACTCCGTCGACTCCTCGCCGAACCGCTCGGCTCGGTCATCCAGGGGTACGACGAGGCGGCCTGGGCCGAGTGCGAGCAGCTCGGCTACCGGGACCTGCCGGTCGCGCACTCGCTGGAGGTCTTCAAGGCCGTGCGACTCGCGTCACTCGACGTGCTCGGACGACTGCGCGAATCGGACCTCGAACGCTACGGCGAACACTCCGAGTCCGGTCGTTACACGCTCGCCACGTGGTTGGACGTCTACACCCAGCACCCCCACGCGCACGCGGCGCAACTGCTGGAAGCGGTGAACGCCTAGATCAGGTTCGAGCCGACATCGGCACGTACTTGCGCTCTTCTTCGCCGATGTAGAGCTGGCGCGGTCGCGCGATCTTCACGTCCTGGGCCAGCAGCTCTTGGTAGTGCGCGAGCCACCCGGACGTGCGCGGGATCGCGAACAGCACGGTGAGCATCTCGAGCGGGAAGCCCATCGCCTGGTAGATCAGTCCCGAGTAGAAGTCGACGTTCGGGTAGAGCCGACGCGAGATGAAGTAGTCGTCGGCCAGCGCGATCTCCTCGAGCTTCAAGGCGATGTCCAGCAGCGGGTTCTTGCCGGTGACCTGGAACACGTCGTCGGCCGTCTTCTTGATGATCGTGGCGCGCGGGTCGAAGTTCTTGTAGACGCGGTGTCCGAAGCCTTCGAGCAGCGCCTTACCCTGCTTCACCGTCTCGATGTACGCCGGGATGTTGTCGATGCTGCCGATCTTGGTCAGCATCTTCAAGACGGCCTCGTTGGCGCCGCCGTGGCGCGGGCCGTAGAGCGCGGCCGTGGCGGCGGCGGTCGCCGAGTACGGGTCGCCGTGGGAGGAGCCGACGACGCGCATCGCCGTCGTGCCGCAGTTCTGCTCGTGGTCGGCGTGCAGGATGAAGAGGACGTCGAGGGCGTGCGCGAGGACCGGGTCCGGCTCGTAACGCGGCTCGGCGACCTTCCACATCATCGAGAGGAAGTTCTCGGTGTAGCCCAGGTTGTTGTCGGGGTAGACGAAGGGCATGCCGACCGAGAACCGGTGGGCCGCCGCGGCGAGCGTCGGCATCTTGGCGATGAGGCGCACGACCTGGCGGTGCAGGATCTCGGGATCGTCCAGGATCTTCGCGTCCTTGTAGTACGTCGAGAGCGCGGCGATCGCCGAGACCAACATGCCCATCGGGTGCGCGTCGTAGTTGAAACCTTCGAGGAAGCGCTTACGGACGTTCTCGTGGATGTACGTGTGGAGCGTGACCTCTTGTTCCCACTCGGCCGCCTGGGCCTCGTTGGGCAGTTCGCCGTAGTTGAGCAGGTAGGCGACCTCGAGGTACGTCGAGTGCTCGGCGAGCTGTTCGATCGGGTAGCCGCGGTAGCGCAGGATCCCGAGGTCGCCGTCGACGAAGGTGATGGCCGACTCCGCGGCCGCGGTGTAGAGGAACCCGGGGTCGTAGAACCAGACTCCGGGCACGGCCTTGGAGAACTCGGCGGCGGCCACGCCGCCTTTGTCGATGGGAATCTCTCGAGTTTCACCAGTGCGGTTGTCGGTCACGGTAATGGACTCAGACACAGTTCCTCGATTCCTTGTGGGGGCGAGTCCATCGTATGCCAACTCGCCGGTAACGCCGTCAACTCATGAGTGACCGGAGGGTGACATCTCGACTCGGTAGCGCTTGGAGCGCGTCAGGGTGGGCGACGCCGGCGCCCCGGTCAGTCGAAGCTCGAGGGTCGCGCGTTCGCTCGGCACCACGGCGATCTCCAGGGACGTAAAGGCGTAGGACTGCAGGGGTGCGAGCGTGACGTGGAAGGTCCGGCTGAAGGCCGGCAGCGGCCCGTTGAAGGGCTTCATCGACACCACGAGCGTGACGCGCTGTCGGACGAATTCGGCGTTGGCGACCGAGACACCGAGCTTGAACGTGCTCACCGGCGGCAAGAGGATGACGCCGCTGGCCGCCGGCAACGGCGCCGGCGCGACCGATACCGCGGCGATGCCGATGCCGCGCACGACCGCGAGCGAGCTCGACGCCGTGAGGGCGCTATCGCCGCTCGAGGCGAACAGCGTCGCGCTCGTGCGCGTCAGGGCGTCGAGCCGCACGGTCCCGGGATCGTGGCGCAGGACGAAGCGCTCGCGGTTCCAGGTCAACGCTGTCGCGTCGAGCACGTGCGCCGGCTCCGCCAACGGCGTACCGTCGTAACTCGGCGACGGTGCCGGCAAGGTGAGGTCCTTCGCGATCTGCGCGAAGATCTCTTCGTATGCGTCGACGCGGGTGTCGGTGAGGTCGGCGATCTTGTCGTTGACGTCGTGCTCGAGCTTCGGTCGCCGCAGCAAACTGGCCGTCGTCGACCAGTACGACAACTGCTGGTCGAGCTGGTCGAGTCGGGCGTCGAAGACCGGGCGCGACAGCGTCGCGCCGTCTTGCAGGAGTCGCGCCAGGCGCGTGTCGAAGTTGTTCTCCTGCACGATCAGGGCGTTGGCGAGGCCCGCGAAACTTCGGTTCTCACTGCGCTGGTTCGTGATCGCGCTGTGCGCCGAACGCGAGATGTCCCGGGCGAAGACCAGGACGACCAACGTCGCGACCAGCGCGATCGTGAGGAACAACGAGTGTCGGCGTCGTTGCGCGCGGGTCCGGGCCACAAACAGGAAACTTAGTCTCCGTCGATTTTCCTACTCGTCGTCGAAGATGTCGAGTTCGAGGATCTCGGCCGTGCCCTCGGGCAGCGCGTTCTCGCCGTCGATCCCCCAGCGGTCCTCGTTCAGTGGACTCGTCATCCGCTCGATCGACGCCAACTGCGGCAAGTCCTTCGCGCGCTCGGCGCCACCGAAGGTCCGCATGTTCTTCGCGATCGGGATGAGTCGTCCCTCGATGGACCCCAACATCGCGTTGTAGTCGCGGACGGCGTTGTCGAGGGACTTGCCCATCTTCCCGACCGGTTCGGCGACGTTGCGAATGCGGTCGAACAGGGTGCTCGCGTTCTGGGCGATCTGTTCGGCGTTCACGACGATCTGCTGTTGACGCACCATGAACCCGACCGACCACAGCAGGGACAGCAGGTTCGTCGGTCCGACGATCACCACGCGCTCGTTCGCCGCGAAGGCGAGCAGGTCGGGATCGGCGTCCAGGGCGGCCGACATCGCGAAGTCACTCGGGATGAAGCAGACGACGAACTCGGGCGCCGGCGAGACCGCCTCCCAGTAGCTCTTCTCGCGCAGCGTCTTCACGTGACCGCGAAGGTCGCGAGCGTGCTTGGCCTGCAACTCGCGCCGCGCGTCGGCGTCTTGTTCGTCCAGCGATCGCTCGAACGCGTCGTAGGGGAACTTCGCGTCAACCGCGAGCTTGATGCCATTGGGCAGGTTGACGACGCAGTCGGGGCGGACCGATCGCCCCTCCTCGTTCGTCGCCGAGACCTGCAGTTCGTAGTCGATGCCCTGACGCAGTCGCGACGCGTTCATCACGTTGGCGAGTTGGATCTCGCCCCACGCGCCGCGCTGCGAACTTCGCCCGAGGAGCTGGTTCAGGCGCCGTGTCTCCTCTTGGGTCTTCTGCTGGGCGTCGAGCAGTTCGGCCGCCTTGTTCTTGACGTCGGAGAGCGCGCCGGCGTTGGCCATGTTGAAGTCGGCGAGGTTCTGCTTGTACTCACCGAGCAGGTCCTCGAGGGGCTTCAGGGTCGAATCCAGCTTCGACTCGCGGAGTTTGTGCGTCGCCTCCTGTGATTGGTTGAACCGTTGCACCGTCTCGTCCAGTGCCTCGGCGGAGAGGACCTTGAACGTCTGTCCCATCTGGGCCAGGGCCGTTTCGTGCTCGACGCGCTGACGCTCGAGTCGCTGACTGGCCTCGAGCAGCTGCGAGTCGCGCACCTTGACGTCGGCGTCGGCGCGCAGGACGTCCTCGCGAAGGGACTGGGAACGCTTCACCATGAGCGCCCACGTCAGGGCCACGCCGAGCGCGAGGCCGACGACGGCGCTGATCACTGCAACCATTCGATCCCTTTCGTACGGACACCTCCACCATAGATATGGCCTGTGACCCGGCGGTAACCTTTGGCCATGAATCGGCTATTTGGCAACCGCTCCGAGCCCGACGAAGAGGTCCCGCTGGTCGCCACCGCCGACGAGGATCTGCGTCCCCAGATCGTGCAGATCTTCGCGTTGGTCGGCGAGGCGATGGCCGGGGCCACGCACGCCCTGCTCTCGGGTGACCGCGAACTCGCCAAGACCGTGGTCGACAAGGACATTGCCATCGACACGCTGGTGAACGCCATCGTCAACGCGGCCGAGATGCAGTTGGTGGAGAACGAGACGCTCAACATCGCGGACCGCCGCCGACTCCTGACGCTGCTGCGCATCCTGCCCGAAGTGGAGCGAAGCGGCGACCTGGCCGAGCACATCGCGCGGCGCGCGGCGCGCGGACTCGGCGTCGAGATGTCCCCGCGCAGCCGCGGACTGGTCGAGCGCATGGGCGAGGTCGCCTCCACCATCTGGCGCGAGGCGACGGACGTCATCATCGACGGAAAACTCGAAGCGGCCGGCGCGATCGAGGAGATCGACGACGAACTCGACGACCTGCACGTCTCACTGACCGCGGAACTGACCTCGGGTTCGATGACCTTGCCCGTCGCGGTCGAACTGGCGCTCCTCGCGCGCTTCTACGAACGATTCGGTGACCACTGCGTCAACCTCGCGCGCCGGCAGGTCGGACGCAACGGCCCCGACTAACGCAGGACCAGCAGCTCTTCGGCGATCTGCACGGCGTTGAGCGCCGCGCCCTTTCGGAGGTTGTCGTTGCTGATGAAGAAGGAGAGTCCGTTGAGGACGGTCTCGGCGCGCCGTAGCCGACCCACGTAGCAGGGGTCCTTGCCGGCGGCGAGGCGCGGCGTGGGAAGTTCACAGACCTCGACGCCCGGCGCCGCGGCCAGGAGCCGCGTCGCCTCCTCGGGCGACAGCGCTCGCTCGAAGCTCGCCGTGATCGCGAGGGAGTGACCGGTGAAGACCGGGACGCGCACGCACGTCACGTCGACGAGCAGTCCCGGGATCTCGAGGATCTTGCGGCTCTCGTCACGGAACTTCTTCTCCTCGTTCGTCTCGCGCGCGCCGTCCTCGACGATGGCCCCGGCGATCGGGATCACGTTGTGCGCGATCGAGGCCGGGAACTTGACGCCCGAGTCCAAGGGGAAGGCGGCCCCGTCGAAGGTGAGGCTCCGCTCGCCGCCCTGGGTCTTCTCGAGCTGGTTCGCGAGCTCGTCGACGCCTTCGCGACCGGCGCCACTGACGGCCTGATAGGTCGCCACGGCGAGTGATCGAAGACCGGCCGCGACGTGCAGCGGCTTCAACACCGGCATCGCGGCCATGGTCGTGCAGTTGGGGTCGGCCACGATCCCCTTGGGGATGGTGCGCAGCGTGTGGGGATTCACCTCGGCGACGACCAAGGGGACGAGCGGGTCCATCCGCCACGCCGAGGAGTTGTCGATCACGATCGCGCCGGCCGCGGCCAGGCGCGGCGCGAGCACCTTCGAAGACGTCGCGCCGGAGGACATCAGCGCGATGTCGAGCCCGGAGAAGTCGGCCGTGGCCGCGTCCTCGACCTCGACCTCGGTGCCGTTCCAGTCGAGGGTCGTGCCCGCGGATCGCGCGGAGGCGAAGAAGCGGACCTCGTCGACCGGGAACGCGCGTTCGCGAAGGATCTCGCGCATGACGGTTCCCACCTGGCCCGTGGCTCCGACGACGGCGACTCGCATGCGCAAAGTCTACGGCACGACGTTTTCGGTGTTACACCGCGTCGAGATTGAAGGCCGTGTGGAGGTGACGGACGGCCTCGGCGACCTTCTCGGCGCGTATCACGCACGAGATCCGGATCGAACTGGTCGAGATCATCTCGATGTTGATGCCGTTCTCCGACAGCGTCTCGAACATCAGCGCGGTGACGCCGGGGTTCGACTTCATGCCGGCCCCGATGATCGACACGCGACCGATGTTGTCGTCGCTCGTCACCTCGGTCGCCCCGATGTCGCCCTTCACCTTGTCGCAGGTCTCACTCGCGACGGCGAGGTCGGTCTTGGCCACGGTGAAAGAGATGTCGGTGATGCCCTTGGCACTCGTATTCTGCACGATCATGTCGATGTTGATGCCGCGATCGGCGAGTTGGCGGAAGAGGTGCGCCGCCACGCCCGGTCGGTCGGGCACGCCCCCCACCGTGATCTTCGCCTCCGACGTGTCATCGGTCACTGCCGAAACGACGGCCTCTTCCATGGTGGGGTCCTCCTCCACAATCCAGGTACCTGGCTCCCAGGTGAAACTCGAACGAACGTGCAGCGGCACGCCGTGGCGCCGCGCGAACTCGACCGAACGCAGCATCAAGACGCGTCCGCCGGTGGCCGCGATCTCCATCATCTCGTCGAAGGAGACCTTCGGGATGCGCCGCGCCTTGGCGACGACGCGGGGATCGGCCGAGAAGACGCCGGTGACGTCGGTGTAGATCTCGCACACGTCGGCCTTCAGCGCCGCCGCGAGCGCGACGGCCGTGACGTCGGAGCCGCCGCGGCCCAGGGTCGTGATGTCGCGATCGGTCGAGACGCCCTGGAAGCCGGCGACGACCGGCACGAGCCCGGAGTCCAGCGCCTCGCGAATCCGGTCGGGGCGCATCTCGAGGATCTTGGCGCGGGTGTGGTCGGTGTCGGTGATGATGCCGGCCTGGCTGCCCGTGAAGGAGGCCGACTCGACCCCACAGGAACCGAGCGCCATGCTCACGAGGGCCATGGAGATGCGCTCGCCGGCGGTGAGCAGCATGTCGAGTTCGCGCGGCGGCCGCGTCGGCGAGACGTCGTCGGCCAAGCGGATGAGGTCGTCGGTGAACTTGCCCATGGCCGACACCACCACGACGACGTCGTTTCCCGCCGCCCGGGTCCGCGCGACGTGATCGGCGACGGCTCGGATGCGATCGGCGTCGCCGACGGACGTGCCACCGAACTTTTGAACGATCAACGCCATGAATCAACGTTACCTGAGGCATTCGGAGCCCCTAAGTGGGCCGAGTAAAGTCGCACCCATGGCAACTTCGAAACGGGAACGTCAAAAGGCCGCGCGCCGACTCAAGATGGAAGCGATGCAAAAGCGCGCGAAGCGGCGCCAGAACATCCGCCGCGGCGTGATCGTCGCCATCGTCGCGGTGCTCGTCCTCGGCACCGGCGCCCTGCTGTTCGCCGGCAAGACCACGACGACGACCACGACGACGACGTCGACGACCGTCCCGGTCACCACGACGACCCTCGCCAAACCGGTGTCCTTCTCACCCCTCGCCGATCCCTCGCCGGCCGGCGTCTGGGGCAAGGAACCGACGCTCGTCGTGCCGCCCGGGGCGCCGCCGACCAAGGCCGAAGAGGCCAACCTGATCACCGGCACCGGTGCCACCGTGGAGATCGGCGACACGTTCACCGCGCAGTACGTGCTGGCCGACTACGCGTCGCGCAAGGTGCTCCAGACCTCCTGGACCTCCCAGGCCTTCTCCGAACCGCTCGAGCCGGGCGGACTCATCTCCGGCTGGGTGTACGGCATGGTCGGCATGAAGGTCGGCGGTCGTCGTGAGTTGATCCTGCCCCCGGCCGACGCCTACGGCGCCACGCCACCCTCGGGGATCCCGAAGAACGACACCCTCGTCTTCATCATCGACCTCCTCAAGGTGACCAAGTGAGCGACCACATCCCCAACCCCGACGGCTCGAGCGAGAAGCGACAGAAGTTCAGCGCCGCCCCGCCGATGATCATCGACACCGCGAAGAACTACACCGCCACGATGGTGACCTCGAAGGGCACCCTGGAGATCGTCCTCGACGCCCTCGGCGCCCCGACGACGGTGAACAGCTTCGTCTACCTCGCGCGCTGGCACTACTACGACGGCATCGTCTTTCACCGCGTCATCCCGGGCTTCGTCCTGCAGGGTGGTGACCCCACGGGGACCGGCGCCGGCGGTCCGGGCTACCGGTTCGACGACGAGCTGCCCAAGCCCGGTCGCTACGAACTCGGTTCGCTCGCGATGGCCAACGCCGGTCCGAACACCAACGGCTCGCAGTTCTTCGTGATCTCCGGTCCCGACGGCATCCGACTCCCGCCGCTCTACGCGCTCTTCGGCAAGGTCGTGAAGGGTCTCGACGTCGTCGAGGCGATCAACGCCATTGGCACGTCCTCGGGCAAGCCCAAAGAGGACGTCGTCATCGAGTCGGTGACGATCACCGAGTCCTAGAGTTCGACCACGTCGTGACCCCGCGTCACGACGACGTCACCGGCCACCACGCGCCACCGTGCGCCGTCGTGGTGCACGACGCCCGTGGCACCGAGCACGACCAGCAACTCGTCGCCCAGGAGCGAGCGCGTGCGCGCCATCTGTTCGTCGCTCGACGGCGTGGAGAGCGCCGCGCCGTGTCGATAGCCCAGCCCGGTGGTCGGCGCGCCGCCGCGTGGATCGATCATCACCTCACCCAACACCGACGCGACCTCGCCGACGGCGACCAGCGTCGACGCGGCGTCGATGGCGTCGCCGAACGCGTTGGACCGCCACACCGAGCGCGCGTGCAGCGCCGAACCGTCACACAGCACCACCAGGTCGGCGTTCGACAGTCGCTCGACGAGGTAGGCGTCACCGGTCGCGGCTCGATCGGCCACCATCAACGCCTCGGCGCGCACGTCGAACCCGTCGAACACCGCGCTCGTGCGCAGCGCGGCCTCGGTGAAGCCGATGAAGGCCGCGGCCGTCGGGACGATGACCACGGCGGCGTCGCGTCCCAGCGTGAGCGGTCCGTCGAGCACGAGCGTGCGCAACGCCTCGAGCGATCCGACCGCGAACGTCGAGGTCCCCATCCGACGAGTCTCGCATCCGGGGCACGTGAGAGAGACAACTATTGTCTCTAAATGGTCTTCCAGAAAGTCGGCGTACTCGGTTCGGGCATCATGGGCAGTGGTATCGCCGAGGTGGCGGCCGCCACCGGCGCCACGGTGATCGTGCGTTCGCGCAGCCACGCGACCGTGTGACGCGATGCTCGAGACGATGGCGAAGTCACTCGCCAAACAGGTCGAAAAGGGCAAACGCACGGCCGAGGACGCCGACGCGATCATCGCGCGCGTCTCGGCGACCACGCACCTAGCGGAACTCGCGGAGTGTGACTTCGTCATCGAGTCGGTCATCGAGGACCTCGACGTGAAGCGCGCGGTCTTTCGCGATCTGAACGCCATCGTGCACGAGGACGCGATCATCGCGACCAACACGTCGACCCTGTCGGTGATCGAGTTGGCCATGGAGACGTCGCGACCGGAGCGCGTCTGCGGTCTCCACTTCTTCAACCCCGCGCCCGCGATGTCCCTCGTCGAGGTCGTGCGTCCGCTCTGTGCCAGCGATGACACGATGGAGCGCGTCACCGCCTTCGTGCTCGCGTGCGGCAAGGAGCCGGTCGACGTGAAGGACCAGGCCGGGTTCGTCGTCAACGCGCTGCTGTTCCCGTACCTCAACAACGCCATCCGCCTGCTCGAACAGGGCGTGGCGACCAAAGAGGGCATCGACACCGCCATGAAGGGCGGCTGCGGCTTCCCGATGGGGCCGTTCGCGCTGTTGGACCTCGTCGGCCTCGACACGTCGCTCGCGATCCTCGACGCGCTGTTCGCCGAGTTCGCGGAACCGAACTTCTCGCCGCGGCCACTGCTGCGACGCATGGTCTCGGCCGGCCAACTCGGGCGGAAATCCGGTTCGGGCTTCTACGACTACCGTCGCTAGGGGATCGAGGAGAGTGATGGCCGAACGTTCCAAGCCGTGGGTGATGCGGACCTACTCGGGACACTCCAGCGCCGTCGCGTCCAACGAGCTCTACCGCTCGAACCTCGCCAAGGGTCAGACCGGGCTCTCGATCGCCTTCGACCTGCCGACCCAGACCGGCTACGACCCGGACGATCCGGCCGCCGCGGGCGAGGTCGGCAAGGTCGGCGTACCGGTCGCGCACCTCGGTCACATGCGACAGCTCTTCGACGGACTCCCCCTGGCCGAGATGAACACGTCGATGACCATCAACGCGACGGCCGCGTGGCTCTGGGGGCTCTACCTGGCCCTGGCCGAAGAGGAGGGCGTCGACCTCAACCGACTGGCGGGCACCACGCAGAACGACATCGTGAAGGAGTACCTCTCGCGGGGCACGTACATCTTCGCGCCCGAGCCCTCCAAGCGGCTCATCGTCGACATGATCGCCTACGGCCACGACCACGTCGCCAAGTGGAACCCGATCAACGTCTGCAGCTACCACCTCCAAGAGGCCGGCGCGACGCCGGTCCAGGAGATCGCGTACTCGCTCGCGACGGCGATCGACATCCTCGACGCGGTGCGCGACTCGGGCAAGATCGAGCCGTCCGAGATGCCCCACGTCGTCGGACAGATCTCCTTCTTCGTGAACGCCGGCGTGCGCTTCATCGAAGAGATCGCCAAGATGCGCGCCTTCACGCAGATGTGGGACGAGATCTGTCGCACCCGCTACGGCGTGCAGGACGCCAGCCTGCGTCGATTCCGCTACGGCGTGCAGGTCAACTCACTCGGTCTCACCGAGCAACAGCCCGAGAACAACGTGCAGCGCATCGTGCTCGAGATGCTGGGCGTCACGCTCTCGGCCGACGCGCGAGCGCGCGCGCTGCAACTCCCGGCCTGGAACGAAGCGCTCGGCCTCCCGCGCCCGGCCGACCAGCAGTGGAGCCTTCGCATGCAACAGGTCCTCGCCTACGAGAGCGACCTCCTCGAGTACCCCGACATCTTCGCCGGCTCCTCGGTGATGGAGGCCAAGGTGCGCGAACTCACGACCGGCGCGCAGGACGAACTCGACGACGTCCTGGCCCTGGGTGGTGCGTTCGCCGCGATCGACGAACTGAAGAGCCGTCTCGTCGCGAGCCAGTCCCGGCGCGTGGCGCGCATCGAATCCGGTGAGCAGGTCGTCGTGGGCGTCAACCGCTTCACCGAGACCGCCGAGTCGCCGCTCACCAGTGACAGCGCCGTCGAGACGATCATGACCGTCGACCCGGCCGTCGAACGTCAGCTGATCGACGACGTCGCGCGGTGGCGCTCGACGCGCGACGACGTCGCCGTGCGCGTGGCGCTCGACGAACTGAAACGGGTGGCGACGAGCGACGAGCGCCACGACAACATCATGGTGCCGACCATCGCGCTGGCCAAGGCCGGCGGCACGACCGGTGAGTGGGCCAACGCCCTGCGCGAGGTCTTCGGTGTCTACCGCGCCCCGACCGGGGTTCGAGCCGGGGTCGGCGAACGCGGCGAGCGCTTCGCCGCCCTCGTCGCACGCTCGAGGGCCGTCCAGGACCGGCGCGGTCGACCGCCGAAGCTGCTGGTCGCCAAGCCCGGGCTCGACGGTCACTCCAACGGCGCCGAGCAGATCGCGGTCGCCGCGCGCGACGCCGGCTTCGAGGTCGTCTACCAGGGGATCCGTCTCTCCCCCGAGGAGATCGTGGCGGCCGCGCGCGACGAGGACGTCGACGTGATCGGTCTGTCGATCCTCTCGGGATCGCACCTGGCGCTCGTGCCGCGGATCCTCGAGACGTCTTCGCGCGAACGACCTCGACGTCAAGGTCGTCGTCGGCGGGATCGTGCCCAGCGAGGACGCCCGAACCCTGCTCGATGAGGGCGTCGTGGCCGTCTACACGCCCAAGGACTTCTCCCTCGGCGCCATCATGGACGACCTCTTGGGGATCGTCGAGTCGCTCAGCCCAGTCGGGGTCGACGGTTAGAGAACGGCGCGGCGTTGAACCAACGCCCCGAGAACCGCCAGTTCGGCACGTGATCGACGACGACCGCGGTCCGCTCGTTTCGCAGGATCTCCTCGGCCGCCGCCACCAGCGCCGCCAACTCGTCGGGTGCGAGTTGCGGGCGCGGCGTGAGGCCGTAGCTCACAGGGGGACGTTCCCGTGCTTGCGCTTCGGCAGGTCCTCGCGCTTGCCGCGCAGGAGTTCGAGGGACCGGCACAGGACCCGGCGCGTCTCGGCCGGGTCGATGACGTCATCGATGAAGCCGCGCTCGGCCGCGATGTAGGCCGAGGCGTACTTCTCCTCGTACTCCTCGATCAGCTGCTTGCGCAGGGTCTGAGGGTCGTCGGCGTTCATGAGGTCGCGGCGGTGCACGATCTCGACGGCGCCGGCCGATCCCATGACCGCCAGCTCCGCGGTCGGCCACGCGTAGGCGAGGTCGGCCCCGATCGACTTGGAGTTCATGACGACGTACGCGCCGCCGTAGGCCTTGCGGGTGACGACCGAGATCCGCGGCACCGTCGCCTCGCAGAACGCGTAGAGCAGCTTGGCGCCGTGGCGGATGATGCCGCCGTACTCCTGATCGGTCCCGGGCATGAACCCGGGTACGTCCACGAAGGTCACGATCGGGATGTTGAACGCGTCGCACGTGCGCACGAAGCGCGCCGCCTTCTCACTCGAGTCGATGTCGAGCACGCCGGCGAGCACGTTGGGCTGGTTCGACACGATGCCGACGCTGTGGCCGTCGATGCGCGCGAAGCCGCAGGTGATCTGCGGGGCGAAGGTGGCGTGGACCTCCATGTAGTCGCCGCCGTCGACGACCGAGGCGATGACCTTCTTCATGTCGTAGGGCAGGTTGGGCGACGACGGCAGGATGTCGCGCAGGTCCTCACAGAGCCGGTCCGGGTCGTCGCCGCTCAAGATGCGCGGCGCCTCTTCCATGTTGTTCGAGGGCATGAACGACAAGAGGTAGCGCACCTCGTCGAGGACGCTCTTCTCGTCGGGCATCACGAAGTTCGCGACGCCCGACTTCGTGGCGTGGGTCAGGGCGCCCCCGAGCTCTTCCAGGGTGACGTCCTCGCCGGTCACGGTCTTCACGACGTCGGGACCGGTGATGAACATGTGGCTGGTGTCCTTCACCATGAAGATGAAGTCGGTCAGCGCCGGTGAGTAGACCCCGCCACCCGCGCACGGCCCGAGGATCACCGAGATCTGGGGCACGACGCCGGAGGCGCGCGCGTTGCGGATGAAGATGCCGCCGTAGGCGTTGAGCGCGGCGACGCCCTCTTGGATGCGCGCGCCCGCGCCGTCGTTGAGCCCGATGATCGGCAGACCCATGTCGGTCGCCATGTCCATGATCTTGTGGATCTTCTCGCCGTGCGCCTCGCCGACCGCGCCCCCGAAGACGGTGAAGTCCTGGGAGAAGACGCAGACCTTGCGTCCGTCGATCTTGCCGTAGCCGGTGATCACGCCGTCGGTGTAGGGACGAGTGTCCTCGAGTCCCATGCCCGACGCGACGTGGCGGCTCAACATGTCCAGTTCCTGGAAGGTGTCCTCGTCGAGCAGGTACTCGATGCGCTCGCGCGCGGTCATCTTGCCCTTGGCCTGGTGTCGTTCGATCGCCTTCTCGCCACCGGCCACCCGGGCCTCGGCCTTGCGCGCGTTCAGCTCAGCCAGCCGTTCCGCCATTGAGTGCTCCATGAGGAGCAAGGCTACCCAAATGACGGCGACGACGTTCCGGGGCGTGCGTCTCGGTCACGGTCGTCCTGTTGGCTCCCTCCGGTTCACTTACCCTCCAGTAGGTCGACGAGTCGGCTCGCGCCGTCGAAGGAGCGGTGACGACCGGGCGCGAGGGCTCACCGGTCACCACGCACCACGACGGATCACGACGGAGGAATGACGCGGCGTGCCCCGACTCGGCGTGTTGCACCCGGGTTCTCGGCGCGAGCCCCACCCGGCGCACAACTCCAGGACAAGAGCCGCTCATTCTCCCTGTTAGGTGCAACAATCGAGGGGTGGACGCGCTCATCGCGGTACTCGTAGCACTCGTCGTCATCGTCGCCGTGTGGTACGGCGTCGCGTCGCGGTCGCGCCGATTGGCCGCCGAAGCAACGATGGCGAGTCTCGAGCGCGAACTCGCCCAACTGATCGAAGCGACCGATGAGGCGTTTCTTTCCTTCGACGCCAACGGTCTCATCACGTCTTGGAGTTCGCACGCGGAGCGACTCTTCGGCTGGAGCGCAGCGGATGTCCTGGGCCAAGCGATGAGCGACACGATCATTCCCGTGCTGCATCGCCAGGCCTACGCCAACGGCCTCTCCAACTACCGGGCCGGACACGATTCGGCCATCGTGGGCAAACGCGTCGAGACCGCCGCGCTCCACCGTGACGGCCACGAGTTCACGGTCGAGATGATGATCTGGGCGAGTGAAGCGGGCGGCTTTCGCGCGTTCGTCCGCGGCGTTGCGGCGAGGGAGACGACGTCGAGTGACCCGGGCGTTCCCGACGGTCGCCCGGTGGCCACGCTCACCGACCCGCTGACCAGTTTGGGCAATCGACAGCTTCTGGAGAAGGACCTCGCCGTCTACGAGGGTCAGGTCGCGCGTTACGGACTTCGCAGTTGTGTGGCCCTGATCGACATCGACGAGTTCAAGTCGTTCAACGACCACTACGGTCGACAAGCCGGTGACGACGTCATCGTCGCCATCGCCGAGCGTTTGGCGAGCACCTCGAGGTCGGGGGACGCCGTCTACCGAGTCGGGGGTGACGAGTTCATCTGTCTGTTGCCCGAGCAGTCGCTGGAGACCGGGGCGCTGGCCGTGAATCGCATGCGTCGCAACATCGAGCAGATGGCCATTCCCCACGAAGGGTCCCCGAGCGGGATCCTCACGGTGAGCGCGGGGCTCGCGCTCCTGGACGCCGAACACCTGAAGGCCGCGGCCGAGCTCTTGAAGGATGCCGAAGCGGCGCTGTATCACGCCCGCAATCCCGACACCGATTCGATCGAAGGAGATGACCGCCGTGATTCGACACCCCCGCAGTGAAACGCGCCCGCTTTCTCCGGGCATCCTGAGGGAGGGGACTCCGTGATCCCGCTCACCGACCCGCTGACGAGCCTCGGCAATCGACGACTGCTGGAGAAGGACCTCGCCGTGTACGAGGGCCAGATCGCTCGATACGGGATGCGCAGTTGCGTCGCCCTCATCGACATCGACGACTTCAAGAACTTCAATGACCGCTACGGGAGCGAAGCGGGCGACAAGGCCATCGTCGCCATCGCCGAACGGCTCGCCAACCGCTCGCGCTCGGGCGACTCCGTCTATCGCGTCGGGGGCGACGAGTTCTTCTGTCTGCTGCCCGAACAGTCCCTGGAGACCGGTTCACTCGCCGTGAACCGCATTCGTCAGAGCATCGAGGAACTGGCCATCCCCCACGAAGGATCGCCGAACGGGTTTCTCACCGTGAGCGCGGGGCTCGCCGTCCTGGACGCCGAGAACCTGAAGTCCACGGACGAATTGATAGCCGACGCCGAGTCGGATCTCGGCCGGGCGAGGGGCGCGGACGCCGCTCCGGCCGAAGGCGTCGACGACGCCGGGCCGTCCGCCTAGAAGGGCAACGCTCAGCGGCCCTCTTGGACCAGCTCGATCAGCGTGCCGAACGAGGTCTTCGGGTGCACGAAGGCCACGGTCGTCCCGCGCGAACCCGGGCGAGGGGTGTCGTCAATCACCCGCGCGCCGCTCGCCTTCACCGCTTCGAGCGCCTGCGCGCAGTCGTCGACGCGGTAGGCGACGTGGTGGAGTCCCTCGCCGTTCTTCGCCAGGTACTTGGCGACCGGTGAGTCGTCGCGCGTGGGTGTCAGCAGTTGGATGTAGGACTCGGCCACCTTGACGAGGGCCTCGTCGACGCCGTCGGATTCGACGACCTCGCGGTGCACGACCACGGCGCCGAAGACCGACTCGTACCAGGCGATCGCCGCGTCGAGGTCGTTGACGGCGATGGCGACGTGGTCGATCTCGGTGAGTTGGGAGGTCACGAGAGCTCCAGGTCATGTCGTCGGAAGATGCTGAGGCGATCTTCGCCGACACGCGCGCGAAGTTCCGGGTTGGAGACGCCGAGGCCCTCTCGGGGCGCGGCGCACAGGATGCCGATCTTGCCCTCGTGGCGATTGTGGTGCACCTCGTAGGCCGCTTCACCGGTCTCTTCGAGGGGGAAGACCGCCGACAGCGGCGGCACGACCTTGCCGTCGATGATCGTCTGGTTCGCCGCCCACGCCTCGCGGTAGTTCGAGAAGTGCGAACCCTTGATCGTCTTGAGCTTCATCCAGAGGTGGCGGTTGTCGTATTCGATCATGTAGCCACTCGTGGCCGCGCACGTGACGATCGTCCCGCCGCGCTTGGCGACGAAGACACTGGCGCCCATCGTCGAGCGACCGGGGTGTTCGAACACGATGTCGGGGTCCACGCCGACGAGGGCCCGGATGTCCTTGCCGAGGCGGCGCCACTCGCCCTCGTCCTGGGTGTGCTCGTCCTTCCAGAACCGGTAGTCGTTGGCCCGCCGATCGATCACGAACTCACATCCCAGCTCGTGCAGGGTCTCGACCTTGTTCTCGCTGGAGACGACGCCGACGGGCGTGGCGCCGGAGTTCAACACGTGCTGGACCGCGAAGGATCCGAGTCCCCCCGACGCGCCCCACACGAGCACGACGTCACCCTGGGTCACCGGCGCACCGTTGCGCGACACCAGCATCCGGTAGGCCGTCGAGTTGCACAGCGCGTTGACCGCGGCCTCCTCCCACGTCAGGTGCGTCGGCTTGGGCATCAGTTGATTGGCCTTGACGACGGTGAAGTCAGCCAGTCCACCGAAGTTGGTCTCGAAGCCCCAGATCCGCTGATTGCTCGCCAGCATGGAGTCGTCGTGGCTCGACGGGTCCTGGTCGTCGACGTAGTTGCAGTGCACGGTGACCTCGTCGCCGACGTGCCAGTTGCGCACCGCCGAACCGACGCGCACGATCACCCCGGCCGCGTCTGAGCCGATGACGTGGTAGTCCAGCGCGTGGCGCTTGCCCCAGTACGACTCCTTGGCCAGTCGGTCGAGGAACCCGAACGTGGACAGGGGCTCGAAGATGCTCGTCCAGACGGTGTTGAAGTTGATCGACGACGCCATCACCGCGACGATGACCTCGTTGTTGGCGATTTCGGGAATAGGCACCTCGTCGACGTGCAGGCTGCGTCGCGGGTCCTTGTCGCGGCTGTCCAAACCGTCGAACATCGTCTGTTCGTCGCGTCGCACGAAGGCCGCTCGGGTCGTGGGCGGCATCGGCGTCGCGGCCAATTCCTCGGCGGAGGCGCCGGAGAGCACGGCGTCGAGAATCTCACTCATCCGAGCGAGGTTAGTTGGCGCGCTCGGGTGCTCCGTCCGAGCACTGAGAATGCCAGCGGCGTCGCCGAGTCGAACCGACCCGGGGAAATCGCCGTCTAGAGTCGACTCGTTGCATCCGATTGCACGAAGGAGTCACCATGTCACGAAGCGTCATCGTCGCCGGCACACGAACGGCCATTGGGAAGTTGTCCGGCGCCTTCGCCTCGCTCAGCGCCACCGACCTCGGCGGCGCGGCGATCAAAGGGGTGCTCGAGCGCACCGGCGTCGACCCCGCCAGTGTCGACCTCGTCTTGATGGGTCAGGTCCTGTTGGCTGGCCAGGGCCAGATACCCGCGCGCCAGGCCGCCGTCAAGGGTGGGATACCGATGACGGTGCACGCGACGACCATCAACAAGGTCTGTCTCTCGGGACTCCAGACGATCTACCTCGCCGACCTCATGATCCGCGCCGGTGAGGCCGACGTCATCATCGCCGGCGGCATGGAGTCGATGACGAACGCGCCGTACCTGCTGCCCGGCGCGCGCGCCGGCTACCGCCTCGGCGACCAGAAGGTCGTCGACTCGATGATGTTCGACGGACTGACGTGCGCCTTCGACCAGTGCGCCATGGGACTGGCGACGGAGCGCTACAACCAGGGACGCGTCTCGCGCGAGCGTCAAGACGAGTTCTCCGCGCGCAGCCACCAACTCGCCGCAGCGGCGATCGCGGCCGGCAAGTTCGCTGAGGAGATCGTGCGCCGTCGCGGTGCCCCAGCGCAAGGGCGACCCGCTCATGGTCTCGATCGACGAAGGGGTCCGCGGCGAGACGACCGCCGAGTCACTCGCGCAGCTGCGGGGCGCCTTCGAGAAGGACGGCACGATCACCGCCGGCAACGCCTCGCAGATCTCCGACGGCGGCGCGGCGGTGCTGGTCATGTCCCAGGAGCGCTGCGAGCAGCTCGGCCTCACGCCCCTCGGTGAGCTCGTCAGTTACGGCCAGGTCGCCGGACCCGACGCCTCGCTGCTCACCCAGCCCTCCCACGCGATCCTCCAGGCGGCGAAGAAGGCCGACCTCGACGTCAAGGGCCTCGACCTCTTCGAGATCAACGAGGCGTTCGCGGCCGTCGGGCTCGCGTCGGTCGACGACCTCGGCGTCGACGAGGCGAAGGTCAACGTGAACGGCGGCGCGATCGCGCTCGGTCACCCGGTCGGCATGTCGGGCACGCGCATCGCGCTCTCGGCGTTGACCGAACTGCGTCGGCGCGGTGGCGGCGTGGCCGCGGTCGCGCTCTGCGGCGGCGGCGGTCAGGGCGACGCCGCGATCCTTCGCTCCCTCTAGACCGGGATGTAGCTCGCGACGACCTCGTAGCGCTCGAGCCCGACCGGTCGGTCGTCGGGTAGCGCCAGCACGTAGGCGCCGCCGAGTGGATAGTGGTCGCCGCGCAGGGACTTCGGCAACTCCCGGGCCAGGGTGAGCAGCACCTCGTGGACCGTGGGGTTGTGCCCCACCACCAGCAACGACGTCGTCACGGGGTCGATCGCGGCGAGGTCGATGAGCAGGTCTTCGGCGCTGACCTCGCGGCGCCCGTTGTAGATGAGCTCACTGAACTCGCAGTGCTCGACGAACGGCGTCCCGTGAAAGGCCCGCCGGAAGGTCTCGCGCGTGCGCGCCGCCGCACTCACGAGCGCGGTCGTCGGTCCGAAACGGCCCAGTTCATCGGGGTCACTCGCCCACTCGCGAAGCCGTTCGCACTCCTCGCGCCCGCGCTTGTTCAGCGTGCGCGCGAAGTCCGACTCGCCGGGCTTGGCCGGCGACGACTTCCCGTGGCGTACCACCGTGAGATAGCGCATGTGAGAATTCTGGCCCAAATCCGTCACCGAGACCACCGCCGCGGTCGTTTAGCGTTGGGGGGTGCACGCGTCCCTGACCTATTTCCAGGCCATCATCATGGGACTCACGCAGGGCATCACCGAGCTCTTCCCGGTCTCGAGCCTCGGCCACAGCGTCTTGTTGCCCGGACTCCTCGGTTGGCACAACCTGGTCAACTCCCAGTCGGCGTCGGAGTCGTTCTTCCTCGCCTTCATCGTCGGGCTACACGTCGGCACCGCCCTGGGACTCCTGGTCTTCTATCGCAAGACCTGGATCGCGCTGTTTCGCGGGCTGGGTCGACAACTGGCCGCCGTGCCGAGTGCCGGCGTCTCGTCGCTCTGGCACCTGAACGATCCCGAGACCGACAAGAACTACCGACTCCTGTTCGTGCTCGCCGTCGCCACGGTGCCGGTCGGCATCGCGGGCATCTTGCTCGAGCACAAGCTCCGCGTCCTCTTCGCCAAGCCGCTCGCCGCGGCGATCTTCCTCACGATCAACGGCGTCATCTTGCTGGTCGGCGAGCGCCTTCGTCGCAACAGCGGCCGCCACGTCCAATTCAAGAAACTCGACCGGCTCACACCGAGCGGCGCCTTCGCCATCGGGTGCTCCCAGATCTTCGCCCTCTTCGCCGGAATCTCGCGCAGTGGCATCTCGATGGTGGCGGGCCTGATGGACGGACTCGACCACGAAGAGTCCGCGAACTTCGCGTTCCTGTTGGCGACGCCGGTGATCTTCCTCGCGGGGATCCTGAAACTGCCCGACCTGATGGGACCGCTCGGTGACGGCGTGCGCTACCAGACGCTCGTTGGCGCGCTGTGCGCGATGGTGACGGCCCTGATCTCGGTGAAGTTCCTCACGAAGTGGTTCACGACGAAGACGCTGATCCCCTTCGGCTTCTACAGCCTCGTCGCCGGACTGCTCTGCGTGATCCGCTTCGCTTAGTCGCTCAAGACGCGACGGCCGTCGATCGCACGCCCGAGCGTGAGGTCGTCAGCGAACTCCAGGTCGCCGCCGACCGGCAGCCCGCTCGCTGGCTGTGAGACCACGAGACCCGGCACCTGCAGCAACCGGCTCAGGTACATCGCGGTCGCGTCGCCCTCGACGTTGGAGTTGAAACAGAGGATCACCTCTTTCACCGGACCGCGAAGTCGCAGGATAAGTTCCTGGATCCGCAGTCGGTCCGGCGTCACGCCCTCCAGCGGGTTCAAGACCCCGTGGAGCACGTGGTACGTGCCGTGGAACGCGCCGCTGCGTTCGACCGCGACGACGTCCGGCGGGTTCTCTACCACGCAGATCGTGGTCTGGTCGCGCCGGTCGTCGGCGCAGATGGGGCAGAGACCGCCGGTCTCGGCGATGTTGCAGCATCGCTCGCAGAACGAGAGCTTCGTCTTCATCTCCTCGATGGACTGCGCCAGGCGCGCCACGTCCTCGCCGGGCTGACGCATCAGCCAGAACGCGATGCGCTGGGCCGACTTGGGTCCGACGCCGGGAAAACGTCCCAATTCGTCGACCACGGCCTGCAGGGGCGGCGGGTAGCTCACGTGACCTCCGTCGCACCGGGGAACATCTCGGTGATGAGGTGTTCCCCGGCCGAGTCGACGACGATGACGGACTCGTCCGACGAGTACTCCTCGACCTCGGGTTCGACGGTGCCGATGTGACGCGGCGACGCGCTCGGCGCGGGCGTGGTGCTCGCCAACGTCGGATCGACGGCCCAGGTGATCTGCAGCGGCGCCTTGAACTCGTGCTCCATGGCGCTGCGCAGTCCCTGTGCGATCATCTCGGTGTTCTGGCGCATCTCCTCGCTCGGCAAGGCGATCGTGAGGTTCTGACCGTCGAACGAGCGCACGAAGGCCGACTTCAACAACAACTGCGCCCCACGCGACGTGCGTGGGACGACCCGCTCCGCGAACCTCGTGCGCACGTCGTCGAGGTCGAGGACCGGTTGCTCCTGATCATCGCTGGGAAGGACGATCGCCCCGGCTCGCGTCGCGACGGGCGTCGGCGACTCGGGCGCGACCTCGGCGATCGGCGCCGGCGCGGGTGCTTTCACCGGCGAGGCCGGTGCGGAAGAACCGATCGGACGCAACACCGCGGGTGGCGCGGGCGAGGCGGGCTCGACGCGAACGCCGTCGCGCTCGAGTTTGGTGATCCGCTCGTCGAGGGCGTCGATCGTACTGTCCAACTCCGGCTTTATGAGACGGACCATGGCCACTTCAAGGATCACGATCTTCTCCGGGGCACTCTTCATCTCGCGCATCGCGCGCCCAACGGTCTCCAAGATCCGCACCGTGCGCGGCAGTCCGAGCTGTCTGCCCCATTCGAGAAGTCGCTCACGATCGCTGTCGACCGCGTCGGCGACCTCGGGCGCGACCTGGAGCAAGAAGACCTGTCGGACCTCGGCCGCGAAGTTCTCGGCGAGCTGCTCGGGGTCCCAGCCCTCTCTCGCCAACTCGGCCAAGGATCGCAACGCGGCGACGGCGTCGCCCTCCACGAGGGCGCGAAACAGGCCATCGAACTCCGGCTGCGTCTCGACGATCGAACCGGTGGCGATGAGTTGGTCGAGGGCGCTCAGCGCGTCGCGCGCAGACCCTCGACCCAGTCGCACCGCCGCTTCGATGGTCGCTTCGTCAGCGCTGAGTCCGGCGGCGTGTTCGACCTCGTGGAGCAACGAGCTCAGCGTCTCGCCGTTGAAGAGACGGAACTCGAGGTGCTGCGTGCGCGAACGGATCGTCGGCATCACCTTGTGGGGATCGGTCGTCGCGAGCACGAAAACCACGTGGGAGGGCGGTTCCTCGAGCGTCTTCAAGAGTGCGGCGGACGCGGCCTTGGAGAGCTGGTGGACCTCGTCGAAGATGTAGACCTTCCAGCTCCCGGGGGTGCCGTGCCATGCGCCGGCGGTGATGTCGCGGATGTCGTCGACGCCGTTGTTGGACGCGGCGTCGAGTTCGGTGACGTCCAAGGACGTTCCCTTGGTGATCGCCACGCAACTGGCGCACACGTTGCAGGCGTCACCCTCGAGCGGGTTCGCACAGTTGAGCGCCTTGGCGAGGATCCGCGCGGTGGTCGTCTTGCCCGTCCCGCGGGGCCCGGAGAAGAGGTACGCGTGCGAGACGCGTTCGTTCTTCACCGCCCCCTGGAGAGCGCGCACCACGTGGTCCTGGCCCCGTAGTTCGACGAAACGGCCGGGTCGAAAGCGGCGATAGAGCGAGGTGACGCCGTCGATCGAGGTGGGGGTCGTCGACGCGGTAGCCATGCACGCATGCTAATTGGACCCTGTCAGAGGCCGAGGTCCAAAGCAGTGGTCAGGCGATCCGTGGCACCCAACACGATTTGCTGAGAGCTGCTGGCTTCCACCCCTGACTCGGTTCACAAACGGTCGTCGCACGGGACCCGACCACTGCTGTGAACCTCGGCGTTGAAAAGGCTACCGGACGAGTCAGTTGGTCGACTCAGGTAGCCTTGCGAGCCGGTATTCGTTTCACAAAACGAGCACCGAGATTCTGGAGGAGTGCGAGAGCGGCCGAATCGGCACGATTGGAAATCGTGTGAAGGGAAACCTTCCGTGGGTTCAAATCCCACCTCCTCCGCCATTCCACGCCAGCGCCACAGCCAACAGGTTCTTCACGAAACTGGACCCCAGCCGCTTATGAACTCAGTCGAGACAGAACTCATTGCCCTCGATGTCCTGCATCACTAGGCACGACTCGTTGTCGTCGTCGGCGGGCAAGAGTCGCACCCGTACCGCGCCGAGCGCGACCAGTCGGGCGCACTCGGCTTCAAGTGCTGCCAGGCGCGCCTCAGCCACGAGGCCGGTACCGACCCGCACGTCCAGATGTAGTCGATTCTTGACTACCTTGCCTTCCGGAACGCGCTGAAAGTAGAGTCGCGGGCCCGCACCGGAAGGGTCGATGCACGCAAACCAAGAACCCCGATACTGCGGCGCAAGTGTGCGTTCGTAACGTTCCCAGGTGGAGAAACCTTCCGGTGGTGGAGGCACGACGTACCCCAACACGTCGCACCAGAAGCGAGCGACGCGCTCAGGTTCTGCGCAATCGAAGGTGATTTGGATCTGTCTAACCGACGCCATCGGTCCAAACCTAAACACCGCAGGTGACCCGTCGTCGCAAGCGACGACAGCACTGCTGTGCGTCAGGACCCTCTGGTTGATCGAGTGGCGACGTATCGCTCGAGCCCCTCGAGGATGAGGTCGAGCCCGAATTCGAACTCGCCTTCCTCCTCGCCCTCGGATGCCTTCATGTGCACCGCGGCGTGCTCCATGAGATAAGGGTGTGTGTCGGGATCGACCAGAAGCATCAGGGTGTCGAGGAAGTCCGGGGGGGCGTCCGCGGGGAGCGTGTGACCGAGCTGCCAGATCGTGAATCCCAGGATGTGACTGTCGAGGGCGTGATAGCCCCTCGACGCGCCCTCCGGCGTGAATCCCGCGCGTCGGAGTCTCGCGAGGATGGACTCGATGTAGCCGATTCGCGCCGACAGGATGCGTGCTGAGGTCGGAGTGAGGACGAGGCGACACGCCCAGGGGTGGCGAAGCAGCGCTTCGTGCGCTGATACCGCCGTCGCTCGCATGTCCGATCGCCAGTCGTCAGCGGTGGGCGCGAGATCGATCTCGCAGAGCACGAGCTCGACGATGCCGCTGAGGAGATCGTCTTTGTCTTCCACGTAGTTGTAGAGCGACATCGCCTCGACGCCGAGGGCCTGACCGAGCGCACGCATCGTCAGTGCGTCGATGCCGGCGCTGTCCGCCATCTCGAGCGCGGTGCGCAGGATCCGCTCCCTGTTGAGCGGGGTTCTCGTTCGGTGCGTTCGGGGTACTCGTGGCACGCTTGACATACTTACACAGTATGGTTAAGTTTACGCTGTAAGGATACAATGTAAACGAGGCCTAGAGCATGAAGGGATCAACAATGAAGGCAATCACCAGAGCCGAATACGGGCCCGCCGAGCGCGTCTCCTTCGACGAGGTTCCAATGCCGGCGATCGGCGAGAGCGACGTGCTCATCAAGGTGCACGCGAGTTCCGTCAACCCGTACGACTGGCACCTTCTGCGCGGTGAGCCCTACCTACTGCGAATTAGCTCAGGCGTTCGGCGTCCGAAGGACGAAGAGATGGGCATCGACGTCGCCGGCACCGTCGTCGCCGTCGGCGCGAAAGTCACGCGGTTCACGACCGGCGACAACGTCTTCGGTCTCGCGCGGGGCGCCTTCGCCGAGTACGCCGCCGCCGACGAGAAGCGTCTCGCGGCCAAGCCCGACGCGATCACGTTCGAGGCGGCGGCGTCACTTCCGTGCGCCGGCAACACCGCGCTCCTGGCAGTTCGAGACAAGGGAGAGGTCGAGTCGGGAATGTCAGTCCTCGTCAACGGTGCGTCCGGAGGCGTTGGTTCCTACGCCGTGCAGATCGCCACGTCACTGGGTGCCGTGGTGACCGGCGTGTGCAGTGCGAGGAACGTGGAACTGGTGAAGTCGATCGGCGCTGCCGAGGCCATCGACTACGAACACGAAGACTTCGCGCGACGTCAACAGCACTTTGACGTCGTCGTCGACACGATCGGGAACCGTTCGCTCGGTGACCTGCGCCGCGCACTGAAGCCGCGAGGGACGCTCGTCATCGCCGGTGGTGGTAGAGGCAAGTGGTTTCAACCGATTGCGTTGTTGTTGAGGGCGGTCATCGTCGCACCGTTCGTTCGCCAGCAGATCCGGGGCTTCATGGCCGTCGTCACGACGGAGAACCTCGAGACGCTGTCGGCGCTCGTGACGTCGGGGGACGTCGTCCCTCTCATCGATCGAAGGTACTCGCTGAGTGACACGCCCGAGGCGCTGCGTTACGTCGAAGAAGGTCACGCACGGGGCAAGGTCATCATCACCGTATGACGACGTGCCGCGTGGGTCGGTCGCAATCTGGCGACCATTCGCGAGCGCGGCACCACGCCCCGGGGTAAGAAGGAGCGTGCGAAGAATCGTCGTGGCAACCGTGTTCCTGGCAGGAGGGTTGGCGCTTGGTGGGTGCGCCGGTGGTCCCTCACCGTCCTACATCCGGGGCTACAACTCCAATCTCGATGGATCGTCGCAGTGCACGGCGCTGGGACTTCCCCCTAGCGTGGCGAGCCAGCCGCAATACCTGAGCGGCTGTGAGGCAGCCTCCCAGCAGTGGCTTCAGCAGTTCGATAATTTCTCCGGCATGTTCGGGGGCAACAACAGCGCCCAGCTCTTGCCCGGTAATCCGCACTACAAGATTGCGCCGATCAACTAGACGTACCGTCGTCACGCGTGACGTCATCCTCGACCAATCGCCGCGTGACAGTTGCTCACCGGCGCGCCACTGCGATACTGACGAGATGGGCTTCACCCTCGTCAAGAGAACGCACGTGCACGTCTTCGCGACGTTGGCGTTGCTCCTCTTGCCCGTAGCTGCTATCGCGGCCGCGCCGAGTGCCGGATCGTCGACGGTGCCCTCGACCTCGCCCGTATCAGCGACCTTCCTGGCCTCGGGGGAAGGTTGGATCTTGTCGGGGTACCACTGCCCCACCGGCATATGCATCAAAGTACAGCGGACCATGAACGACGGACGGTCGTGGACGACGCTGACCCTGCCCTCCGGCCTGCGCGAGGTGGCGAATCCATCGGCAGCGAGTTTCTTCCCCCTCGTGCAACAACAGATCTATTTCGCTGACGCGAGGAACGGCTGGATTTACGGACCGGTACTACCCCGCGGCGCCACGAACGACACCACCGACGCCGAGATATGGGCGACCCACGACGGTGGCGCGACGTGGTCGGCGCTGGACACGACATCACTAGGAATGAAGTACGACGTCCTCACGATGGCCGCGAGCCGCGGATCGGTCTACGCCCTCGCGTGGCGCGGTGACACGTTCGGACTCTGGCGCTCATCGACCGCCACGAGTTCATGGCGACGCGCGAAGACCCCGACCCTTTACCCCGCGGCCGGCGGATCGAACATGGAAGGGGCGTTGATCTTCAAGGGCGCCAACGGCTGGCTGATGCTGGGCAACGACCGCGGCACCACCGCGAGCGCCCGCCTGACCAGTTCGGGTCGGTGGGTCGAGTGGAACGGTCCGTGCGACAAGGTGGGCAACGGATTCTCGGTGCCCGTCGCCAACAGTGCCGCGACGCTCGTCGACGACTGCACGATCGGTGGGTTCGGCGACGACGTCGCTCCCGGTACTCCTCGCTCCTTGAAACTCCAGTCGAACTGGGTCTATACCTCGCACGACGCGGGACTCGCCTTCCATCCCACCGCCCGCGTCATGGTCGACGGCTCCTCGGAGTATCTCGATCAACTGACCTCTCTGCCGGCGTCGCCCGCGCCGGGACGAATCCTCGTCGCCAAGGACGTGTCGCGCGATCGCAAGCAAAGCGACCACCTCTACCTCACACTCAATGACGGCAAGAGCTGGCATTCCGTCTACGCCTCGCCGCTGACGTCCTTCTTCCCCGTCATCCAGTACGTGTCGTTCGCGTCGTCGCGTCTCGGCTACGCCATCGTCCAACGAACGCCGACGACGTCGATGTTGGTCATCTCGAGGGACGGAGGCCGAACGTGGCGGGCCATCGCGTCGTAGACAACCGAACCACAACACCTGGTCGCCGGCGTTGTTGCGGGTTGAAGTATCCACTTGGTACACGAATCACCCGGCGGGTGTTGTGCACGAATTGGGAGCAGTGCAGGTTGGCGCCCCTACGGTGGTTACAGCAGTACTTATGAGGCTTGTCTTCTTTTGTCACTCCCACTGATGAAGTTTGGCGAACTTTGGGAAGGGCAGACATGTCCACCAACGCAACAACTCCGAATCGTCTCCCATTAACGACCGTGCGATCGTCACGTCGCTCGTCCGAGCGCCGTCCTGCTCGGCGCGCGTTGCGACTGTCCTTCAGCACCCTGCTGGTGACCGGCATCGCGTTCGTCACGCTCGCGGCCTTCGGCACCCAGGCCGCCATGGCCGCCACCGCCGCGGTGAACCTCGGCACGTCGTCCACCTACGCGGTCTTGGCGGGGAGCACCATCACCAACACCGGTCCGACCACGATCGCCGGCGACATCGGTCTCTCCCCCGGCACGTCCATCTCCGGCTTCCCACCAGGCAATCAAGTCTCGGGCACCACGCAGGTGGCCGACGGGGCGGCCCTCGGTGCCGAGAACGACCTCATCATCGCGTCCAACGACGCCGCCGGTCGCACGCCGTTCACCGTCGTGTCCGGCGACCTGGGCGGATCGACACTGGTCGGCGGGGTCTATCAGTCCGCGTCTTCCATGGGTCTCACCGGTACCGTCACCCTCAACGGTGGCGGCGACCCGAACACCGTGTGGATCTTCCAAGCGGGAACGACGCTGACGACCGCCACGTCGAGCACGGTCGCCCTTGAGAACGGCGCCCAGGCCTGCAACGTGTTCTGGCAGGTCGGGAGTTCCGCCACACTCGGGACCACGACCAATTTCGCCGGGACGATCATCGCCACGACGTCGATCACCCTCGACACCAACGCCACCATCACCGGTCGGGCACTCGCCCTGAACGGGGCCGTCACGATGGACACGAACACGATCACCGTGCCGACGTGCTCGCTCGCGCCACCACCGGCCTCCACGACCACGACCACGAGCGCAACTGCCACGACGACGACCACCGCCGTGACCGGTGCGACCACGACGACCACGGCGGTCACCGGTGCGACCACCACGACCACAGCCGGTGGGGCGGGCGTGACGACGACCTCGACGCCCACTCGCACGCTGGGCATCACCACGACACCGTCGTTCGTCCTGCCCCACGGCGCGCCCGAGACCGGTGCGGGAGGGTCGGCGCGAACCGTCGGGTCATTCCTCTGGCCCGCGGGACTGCTCGCCCTCGGTCTGGCCGGGGTCGCGGGCGTCTTCGTCGTTCGTTCGCGCCGCACGTAGTTCGCCGGAGGAACGAGTCAGTCCACCAGATCGCTGAGTTCTTGTATCTGAGCGTTGAGGTAGGCCCGCTCGGCGTCGTTGCGGGTCAGTTCGAGCGCGCGCCGGCTCTCGACGAGCGCTTCGTCTCCACGCCCGAGTCGTCGCAGCAGATCGGCCTTGATGGCCGGGACGTAGTGGTAGTCACGAAGTCGATCATCGCGCTCGAGCTCTTCGACCAGGACCAACGCCATCTCGGGCCCCTCGACCTGCGCGAGCGCCACGGCGCGATTCAACGCGACGATCGGCGACGGCCACGCGACCAACAGTCGGTCGTAGAGGCGAACGATCCGCTCCCAATCGGTCTCCTCATACGAGGGCGCGCTCGCGTGGACGAGCGCGATGGCGGCCTGAAGGACGAAGCGCCCGGGTCGAGCCCTTCGTAGCCCCTCCTCGACCAAGTCGTTGGCCCGAACGATGGCGACGGCGTCCCAGCGCGAACGATCCTGATCCTCGAGTCGGATCGGTGTGCCGTGCGCGTCGACCCTCGTCGCGCGTCGGGCGTCGGTGACCAACAGGAGGGCCAGGAGGCCTCGGACCTCCGGTTCGTCGGGCATGAGATCGCACAGGACGTTGGTCAAGTGCAGTGCCTCGTCCACCAGTTCTGGCCGCATGAGCGACGAACCCGAGGTCGCGGTGTGTCCCGTGGTGAAGAGCAGGTAGATGACGCCGAGCACCGCGCGCAGACGATCGGGCATCTCCGCTTCGGTCGGCATCCGCAACGGGATACGGGCGGTCGAAATCTTCTGCTTCGCCCTCGTGAGCCGGGCCCCCATCGTGGTCTCGGACACCAAGAAGAGCCGAGCGATGTCCTCGGTGGACATCCCGCAGACCAGTCGCAGCGTCAGCGCCATCTGGGCCTCGGGCGACAGCGCCGGGTGACAGCACAAGAAGATGAGGCGGAGTCGTTCGTCCTTCACGATGTTCGCAGCTTCGTTCTGAATGAGTTCTCCTCGAACGTCGTCGCCGTCGCCGTCGGTCTCGACCAGCAAGGGCAGCTTGGTACGCAGTGTCACTTCTCGACGGACCATGTCCACGGCCCGGCGCTTGGCGACGGTGGTCAACCAGGCGCCGGGACTTCGCGGCACGCCGTCGCGGGTCCACGCGTCGAGCGCGGTCACGAACGCCTCCTGCACGCACTCCTCCGCCACGTCGAGGTCACGCACCGTGCTCACCGTCGCGGCGAGCACGGTGGCCCACTCGCGACGGTGCGCGTCGGCGATCGCGTGTTCGACCTCGAGCGGCGTCGGTGATCGCACTCAGTCGAACCCGGGCGTCATCGACTCAGTCGTGCTTCGGGTCACGCGTCGGAATGACCCAGCCCTCGATCGGACGCACCTCCACGCCACCGCCCTGATGACAGATCGGGTTGGTCCCGGCGATCTTCAGCGCCTCGTCGAGGTCGGCCGCTTCGATGATGCAGAACCCGAGGATGACCTCCTTGGTCTCGAGGAACGGTCCATCGGTGATCACCTCACCGCGGATCGAGGTCGACATCGTGTAGGGCTCGAGCGCGAAGGCCGCGATCATCGAGCCGTCGTTCTGCAGGTCGCGGGAATGCTGGTCGTGTTCGGCGCGCGCCGCGCCCCCGTCGTCGACGTCGTCCCCGTCGAGCGGCGCGTACAGCAGGATTGCGTATTCAGCCATGGTGGCTCTCCCTTCGGGCGACGCCTTATCGCCTTCATCATTACGTCGAACCACTTCGGCAAATTCAACAGCGAACTTCGGGTCGATGTCAAGGAACTTTGCCACCCCACGGCACCGCTTGACCTCGACGTGTGACGGCGTTGTCAGTACCGCGCCGGCCATCGTCGACAAAGTAGGTTCATGACTGGGTGAGCGAGTCACCCGACGGATGCCACACGCCGAGACGACGACAGTGCTTCGCTTCCTTGGAAAGGTCGGCCACAGGCAGGGGGTAGTAGTTCGTGAAGGACGACCAGTCGACGGTCCCGGACATCGGCGACTTCTTCTACAGTTCGCCCGACCTTCTGTCGGTCTTCGGCAAGGACGGCGAGCTTATCCAGGTGAACCCGGCCTGGCACGACCTCCTGGGCTGGGACTACGACGACCTGCGCGGCGTGCCGTTCTCGATCCTCGTGCATCCCGACGACGTGCGAGCGACCGAGGACGAGTTCCAGATCGTCCTGCACGGCCCGGACGAGACGCGGCGCGGCTTCATCAACCGCCAGCGCTGTCGTGACGGCACCTACCGCACGATCCAGTGGAGTTCGCTGCGCAAGGACGGCTGGATCTGCGCCACGGGTCAAGACGTCACGGACCGCGAGGAGATGCAGCATCGACTGAGCCAGAGCACGGCCATCGCCGAAGCCATGTTCGAGGCGGCCGCTGACTCCATCGTCATCATCGACCGCGACCTCCACATCGTCGGCTCGAGCCCCGAGAGCGAGCGGATCTACGGGTACCCCGAGACGGGTCGACGGGGTCACACCGGTCTCAGCATCATCGACCCCGAGGACCGGCCCGTCGTCGAGGCGGCCCTGCGCAAGACCTTCGAGATCGACGAGGTGACGACGGTGCGCTTTCGCGCCCGCCACGCCGACGGCCACGAGATAACGCTCGAGACGCGCGGGCGCGCCCTGCGCAATCCGGACGGCCCACCGGAGCGCGCCGTCTTCATCACCCGCGACATCACGAGCGCCGCCCAGACCCAACACGCGCTGGCCGACAACCTCGCCAAGATGCGCGCGATCATCGACACGGCGGTCGACGCGATCACCGTCATCGACCGCGACGCGACGATCCTCGAGGTCAGTCCGGCGAGCGAGGCGATGTACGGCATCCCCGAGGAGAACCGGCGCGGACATTCCGTGCTCGAGTTCGTCCACTACAACGACCAAGCGGTCGTCCTGAACGCCATCAAGAAGATCTTCGAAGAGGGACAGGCGTCGACGGCCCGCTTTCGCGTGCGACACGACGACGGTCACTGGATCACCGTGGAGTCCAAGGGCCGAGCCCTCGACAACGACGGCGAGCCCCCGGTGGCGGCCGTCGTGATCACGCGCGACATCTCGGAGTCGATCGCCCTGGAGCACGCGCTGGAGATCGCGCGGGCCGAGGCCGAACGCCACGACGCCGCGAAGAGCGAGTTCATGTCGCGCATGAGCCACGAACTGCGCACGCCGCTCAACTCGGTGATCGGGTTCTCCCAACTCCTCCAGATGGAGTCCAGCGACCCCGACGTCCTGCGGATGCTCGGTCACATCAACAACTCCGGCCAACACCTCTTGAACCTGATCAACGAGATCCTCGACATCTCGCGCATCGAATCGGGACGGGTCATCGTGACCCTGCGCGCGGTGTCCCTCGACGACCTCGTGCGCGACTGCGTCGGCATCATCTCCCCGCAGGCGAGCGAGCGCGACCTCGAGGTCGAGATCGGTGAGATCACCGACGCCCTGGTGCGCGCCGACAAGCAGCGCCTGCGACAGGTCCTGTTGAACCTGCTCTCCAACGCGATCAAGTACAACCGGCCCCAGGGGCGCGTCGTGGTCAGCACGGAACTCACCGGGGACCACGTCCGGCTCTCGGTCGCCGACACGGGTCTCGGCATCAGTCCCGAGATGGTGGAGCGCCTCTTCATCCCCTTCGACCGACTGAACGTCGAGGCGACCGGTATCGAGGGCACCGGGCTCGGGCTCGCCCTCTCGAAGAACCTCACCGAGGCGATGGGCGGCACCTTGACCTTCGACAGCACGCCGGGCAAGGGCTCGATCTTCACGATCCAACTCCCGATCTTCAAGGGTTCGTAGCCATCGCGCTTCGCCCTTGTCAGGCATCACCTGACGCTGTAAGGTGATGCCTGACATCTGAGCGCAAGGAGAGGATCGTGACGGTTACCCAAGAGACGACATCGCCCGCGTGTTCGTTCTGCATCAAGATCGACAGCGAAGTGGCGAAGCTGATCGCCGGTCCCGGGGTCTATATCTGCGACGAGTGTGTCAGTCTGTGCTGCACCCTTATCGAGAGTCCGCCCGCACTGCCGCCGGAGGTCACGTCCTGGGAAGAGGGCCTCGAACTCGACGAGATCCTCTCGAACCTTCCCCGCATGGCCGCCGTGGGCGCCCAGGTCGAACGCAGCCTCGCGCGCTACGTCCTCAAGGCGAGAGAGCGTGGTGCGACCTGGGCCCAGATCGGATCGTCACTCGGCATGACGCGCCAGTCCGCGTGGGAGCGCTTCTCGGGCGAAGAGTGAGACCGCGCGTGACCCGAAGGTGACGACTGCACCCGCGAGCACCGACGCGGACGTCACCGCCGAGTAATCGAGCCCTTCTACGATGAGCCCATGAGCGACCCCACCACCGTCGACGAACTGTTCGAGCTTTACGAACGACTCGGCGACCAGTCCTACGGCGAGTCGATCACCCAGAACGAGCACGCGCTCCAATGCGCGGCCCTCGCGCGCGACGCGGGCGCCGCGGAGGCGCTGATCGCCGCGGCGCTCTTCCATGACGTCGGGCACTTGGCGAGTGACGTCATGGGCGACGCGGACTTCGACCTCGCGAGCGACGACGACGACCACGAAGCGCACGGCGCACGAATCCTCGCGCCAATTCTCGGCGCGCGGGTGGCCCAACCTGTGGCGATGCACGTCCTCGCCAAACGATGGCGCTGCACGCGCGAGCCCGCGTATCACGACCGGCTCTCCCCGGCGTCACGCGCGACGCTGCTCGCCCAGGGCGGACTCCTCAGTGAAGAGGAGTGTCAGCGCTTCGAACGACACCCCGGCTTCGACGACGCGCTCGCCCTGCGCACGTGGGACGACGAGGGCAAGATCGAAGGACTCGACGTCGGCGCGCTGCGCGACTGGGAGCCGCTCGTCAGGTCGTTGGCCGAGACGCGGTGACCAACACGTCGCGCGCGTTCGCGACGAGCTCGACGCGGGTGCCGAGTTCGAAGACGTCGGCCGCGCTGCTGAGGACGTCGGCCTTGACCGACGCGCCGCCAATCCCGACCTCGAGTCGGGTCGTGGCGCCGAGGAAACTCTTGTGCGTGATGATGCCGAGGCCCGTCGGCGCGACGACCACGTCGACGTCCTCCGGACGCAACAGGGCGTCGAGCGACGTGGCGTCCTGTGGTGCCGCACCCGGATCTTGACGTCGCGACCGAACAGCGCCACCGTGTCGCCGGTGCGCTCGACGCCCACGCGACTCGAGATGCCGACGAACTGCGCGACGAACTCGGTGGAGGGCCGCGAGTAGAGCTCGGCCGGTGTGGCGATCTGTTCGGCGCGGCCGCGCGACATGACGCAGACCCGGTCGGCCATCGAGAGGGCCTCTTCTTGGTCGTGGGTCACGAAGACCGTCGTGATCATCAAGCGCTGCTGGAGCGCTCGGATCTGATCGCGAAGTTCGGCGCGCACCTTGGCGTCCAACGCCGAGAGCGGCTCGTCGAGCAAGAGGACGCGCGGTTCGATCGCCAGCGCGCGCGCCAGGGCGACGCGCTGTTGTTGACCGCCGGAGAGTTGGTGCGGGTACTTCGTCGTGTGCTCGGCCAGTCCCACGAGTCCCAGGAGTTCGTCGGCGCGCGCGCGGCGCGCCGCACCGCGCTGATGACGAAGCCGGAGCCCGAACGCCACGTTGTCACGGGCGCTCATGTTGGGGAACAGCGAATAGCTCTGGAAGACCATGCCCATGTCGCGCTTCTGGGCCGGTATGTGGACGACGTCAGCGCCGTCGACCGTGACCCGTCCGATGTCCGGTCGCTCGAATCCCGCCAGGACGCGCAGCGCCGTCGTCTTGCCGCAGCCCGACGGACCCAGCAACGCGACGAACTCACCCGGCTCGATCTTCAGCGTGAAGCCGTCCAGCGCCTTGGTCGTGCCGAACAGGCGGGTGAGGTTCTCGAGGACGACCGGCGCCCCGCTCTTCGGTGGGGACGTCTCGGTCGAGGTGATGGACGGTGATTGCGTGTCCATGGACATCAGCTCCTCCTGGAGTGCGACTTGCGGTCGAGTGAAACAATAAGCATGAGCACCAGGCACGTGCCCAGGAGCGCGATCATGGCGACGAGCGTGTTGATGCGCGGGTTGTCCGTCGGGGCGAGATAGATCCACACCGGCACCGTCTGCCATCCGTCGAGGTTGGCGATCGTGAACTCACCGAAGACCAGGGCGAGCGTGAGCACCGAGGCCGACAGCAGCGCGCTGCGCAGGTTGGGGACGAGCACTCGCCAGATGATCGACACCCAGCCGGAGCCGAGCGAACGCGCCGCTTCGACCAAGGTCTTCAGGTCCAGCGCGCCGAGCCCCGCGTCCAGTGATCGATAGACGTAGGGCATCGCGAGGACCACGTAGATCAACGCCAGGAGCCACTGCGAGGCCTTCAGCCACTGCGGCGTCACGCCGTCGACGCCCACGATGAGCACGATCGGTGGGATGACGATGGGCAAGATGGTGATGACTTCCATGACCCGGCGAAAGCGCGGCATGCGCAGGTGCACGTAGATCATCGTGGGGACCATGAGCACCATCACGATGACCATCGTGACGATCGCCAACTCCGTCGAGAGCCACAGCGCCGAGGTGAATCCCGCCGCGTCACCGATCTGGGTCAGGGGTTGCAGCGAGAAGTGACCGTCGACGTTCTGCAGGCAGAACTGCATGGCGGCGTAGAAGGGGACGATGAAGTACAGGGCCGCGATCAGCAGTACCGCACCTCGACCCCAGTGGACCCGACGGATCCAGGGTTGGGACGGGTTGCCGTACGAGTAGTCCCCCATCTCGTCGACGTGGCCCTCGAGCGCGGGGCCGAGCTCTACCGAAGCCATCGTGACGTCCTTCGGCGCAACAGGGCGTAGCCGATGACCGAGATCAGCAAGATGACGATCATCGCGAAGCCCAGCGCGTAGCCGAGGTTCGCTTGGTTGGCGAGCACGTTGCCGTTCAAGATGGCCCCGATCTGGATCGGCGTGATGGCGATCGTGCCGCCGGTCAGCGCCTGGGCCGTCGCGTAGGCCGAGAAGCCACTGCCGAAGAGTAGGAACATCCCGCCGAGTACGGCCGGCGCTAACACCGGCAAACCGACGTGTCGCCAGTAGCGCCACGACGACGCGCCGAGGTTCTCCGCGGCCTCGCGCCACGACTCCTTGAGCCCGGCGAAGGCCGGCGTGATGATCAGCACCATGAGTGGGAGTTGGAAGTACATGTAGACGAAGGCGACGCCCCAGAACTTGAAGAGGCTGAAACCGTGGTCCCACGGATCGAAGCCGATCTCACTCAGCCAGTGCGTGGCGACACCGGTCGTCGCGTTCAGGGCCGCGATGAACATGAAGGCGAGGTTCACCCCGCCGAACTGCGCCAGCACGCCCGAGCACGCCGCCGTCAAGCGCTTGAACAGCGCGTGGTTCGACGTCGCGATGGCGTAGGCCAGGAGTGTCCCGAGGATTCCGGGGACGATCGAGGTCACGAGCGCGAGCTTCAAGCTGTTCTCGAAACCCGCTCGGTACTGGCCCCCCATCAAGATCCCCGCCTGCACGTGACCGGCCGACAGGATCGTACGGATGTTGGACAACGTCAGTTTGCCCTTGTTGGAACGAAACGCCAGGTTGATGATCGCGATCGTCGGGAGGATCAGTCCGAGGGTGATGTAGATGAGAAACGGCAACACGGGCACACCGGTTCGGAGAGACCGAAACAGTGCGCCCGGTGTTACTTTCCTGCGGCCGACCTCATCACTGACACCAGAGAGGGAAGGACTGGTGTCAGTGATGAGATCAGACATGCTGGTGAGGTACTACTTAGCTACCGCTGATTGCCGAGGGCCAGTTGGAGTCAACCGTCTGGCCGGCGGCGGTGACCTGCGCGGGCGTCGGGAAGGTCAGCGCGCCCTTGGGAGCGGCCGGCAGCTTCGCCAAGAAGCCCTGGTTGACCGTGTGGTTCGCGATCATGCCGGGCAGTTCGATTGGACGAGCGTAGCCCTGCAGGAACAGGTTCTGGCCGAGCGACGAGTACAGGAACTCCTCCCAGAGGCGAGCGGCCGCGGGGTCCGGTGCGTCCTTGGTGATCGCCTGGGTGTAGTACGCCGCGATCGTTCCGTCGGTCGGGATGACAGACTTCCAGCCCGGGACGCTCGCCGCGACACCGTTCTGCAGGTAGTCCCACCAGATGAGGATCGGCGTCGCGCCCGACGCGGCCGTCGCCGCGGTGCCACCGGGGACGAAGTTCCCGATCTTGTTCAGGTTCGCGAAGAACGTGATGCCCGGTTCGATGTTGCTGTACGAACCGCCGTTGGCGATCGCCGCCGCCCACACCGCGTAGAACGCGGCCGAGGCCGAGGTCGGGTCGTTGTTGATGGCGACCTCGTTCTTGTAGGCCGGGTTCGTCAGGTCGGCGAAGGACGTCGGGCACGTCGTGACGATCTTCGTGTCACAGCCGATCGCGACGTAGCCGCCGTAGTCATCGAACCAGCGCCCGTCCGGGTCCTTGGACGCGGCGGGGATCAAGCTCCACGTCGCCACCTTGTAGGGAGCCCACAGGCCCAGGTTCGAGGTGGCGTAGCTCGTGCCGACGTCGACGACGTCCGGCGCGTCCGCGCGACCCTTGTCCTGTTGGATCGCCGTGATCTCTTGGGCGCTCGATCCATTCGGGTTGGCGTCGTTGATGTGGATGCCGTACTTCTTCGTGAAGTCCTTCATGATCAAGCCGTAGTTCGCCCAGCCCGCGAGCGGGATGGTGATCACGTTGACGTGGCCTTCCTTCTTCGCGGCCTTGATCAACGCGGTCATCCCACCGCCCGCCTTGGCCGACGTCACGGTCGCCCAATTGACCTTCATGGTGGATGCGTTCGCACCGCCGCTCACCAGTGAGACACCTGCCAGCATGGTGCTCACCAGTCCAGCGGCGACCGCCACCTTCATTTTCTTTGTCGACACTCGTCGTCCTCCTAAAGGTGAGTGCACCGGGTTGGTGACTCGCGACGAGAGTAAGTTGCGAGGGTTAGCCGAGTGTGACGCTACGGAGCAACGAACGTGACGGGTTCACGGATTCTTCGCGAACGTTTCGGAGCAGAAGAGGAGCGATGCATGAGTGATGTCCCCGCCCTGAAGTGCCTGCGTTGTCAGAGCGATCTGGTGCCCCTGGGCCAGGAGACGTTGGTCACCGGCGGCTCGGGGCCGGCGGCGAAGTTCTTCCTCGGTCAGCTGGCCGAGATGCAGGAGAAGAACTGGATCGTCAACGCGTACCACTGCCCCAGCTGTCATCACGTGGAGCTGTTCGACGCCGGTCAGTGACGCGACGCCTCGTCTGCGTGACTAGTGCGTGACGAGAAGGTCGAAGCTGAGCAAATCGACGACCGAGTCGATTACGTCGTCGGCGCCGTTCGCGATGAGCCGCGCCTGGTCGTCGTTGCCCGACAGCACGCCCACGCAGTACCCGGCGCCGGCGCGCAGCCCCGCCACCATGTCCGACGCCGTGTCGCCCACCACCATCAGCGAACTCGCCGCGGTGATCTGGGACTTGAGCGCGCACAGCCACAACATGTCCGGCGCGGGGCGGCCCCGACCGGCGTCGGCCGGCGAGACGCGCAACTCGAAGAGGTCACCCCAACCGAGGACGTCGATCAGCGCCTCGCGGGTCTCCGGCGAGAAGCCGGTCGTGAGCGCCACCTGCAGGCCGACGTCGCGCAGTGTCTCGACCGTCGAGCGAGCGCCCGGGATCTCGCTCACGCCGATCTCTTGGGCCGACTCCACGAAGTTCCGCTCGAAGGCCTCGTTGGCGGTCGACGCCCGTTCGCCGAACAGCGCGGTGAACACTTCGATCTTCGACTGGCCCATCGTCTCGATCACGTACGCCTCGGCCGTCGCGGACTCCTCGGCGCCGACCTCCAGGTCCTCGATCGTGCGTCGAAAGGCCTCCAACACCAGTCCGTTGTCGAGCACGGTGGTGCCGGCCATGTCAAAACAGATCAGTTCGACGTCGTTCATTGGAAACTCTCCTCCGCGATGGCCGGGGCGAGGGTCATCCCCCGTCCCCCGGCGCCGGTGACCGCGCTCACGCCGTCCGCGACCTGCTTGCGAAAGTAGATCTCGTTGGGTGTCGGGTCGACGAGCTGGTGGTACACGCCGCTCCAACGTCGCTCCACGCGGGGCATTGCGTCCCCGATGACCAATCGGGCCGCTGACTCGATGATGTCCATCGGTCGATCGAGGGTCTCGAAGAGGCCGGGCACCTCGGGCTCGTGCGTGTCGCCGATGGTGAGGCCGCCGTGAAGGCGTTGTTGGCACAACAGTTGGATCGCGTACTGCGCCGCCGGCGCCGGCTGTTCGTCCAGCACGTCGCGCGCGATCTCGGCGAAGCCCGGATAGTAGCGAAAGGAGTCACCGTTGGCCACCGACGTCGTCAACGTCGCGGCCAGCGGTTCGGTCTCGGCCATGTAGAGACGCACCTTGCGCAACGGATCGCCCTCGAAGAGCTCCGCCGCGAAGCCGCTCAGGGTCGCCCCGAGACAGAGCACGACGTGGTCCCCGCCGTAGTGCACGCCGCGATGGTCGATCGCCGCGTGTTCGGCGACGCCCACGAGTTCGTGTCCCGGGAGGAACTCGTAGCGCCGGGTGTTCTCCATGTACGTGCGCAGTGCACCGAGCGCCGCGCGCGACTCGACCGCCGCGTCGCGTCCGCAGTACAGACCCGACATGAACGATCCGCGCAACGCCGGATTGCGCGCCGTCACCTCATCGACCGAGAGCAGCTCGAACTGCCGCTCGTCGGCGTCGTCCCTCTTGAGGGCGCGCTCGGCGACCTCGAGTTCGCGCTCGTCGTTGAGCAGCGTGATCGAGCCGTTCGGGCGAAAGCCGACACCGGGGACGTCGTGCGCGACGTCCGCCCAGAGTTCGCGAGCGCGAAGCGCCAGCTGCAGTTCACGACCGACCGCGCGGCCACTCACCCAGACGAGCCCGAAGTTGCGCACCGTGGCCCCGCTCGGGACGAGGTCGCGCTCGAGGTGCACCACACTCGCGCCACGCGCCAACGCGACGAGCGCGTGCATCGTGCCGAAGACGCCGCCGCCGACCACGACGACGCGCTGGCCTTCGAGCGTCGTCGCCAGGTCGTTCAGCACGGTCGCGAAGTTAGGTCGAGGACGTTTCGCGACGGTGACGAGTGGGTGTCATCGGCACAACTCTTTGGGCTCACGAATCGCCGCGGCGACTTTGGAAGAACTCGCGCAGCAGCTCCGCCGACTCCTCGGCGAGCACGCCGTAGGTGAGCGACGCCTCGTGCAAGAGGCGCGGGTCGCTCAAGACGTTGTAGCGAGAGCCGACCGCGCCGGCCTTCTCGTCGAGCGCGCCGATCACGACCCGGCGAACGCGCGCGTTGAGCAGCGCCCCGGCGCACATGACGCAAGGCTCCAACGTGACGTAGGCCGTGACGTCATCCATCCGCCACGACGGCCGCGAGAACGCGGCGTCGCGCAGGGCGATGATCTCGGCGTGCGCCGTCGGGTCTTGATCGAGCTCGCGACGGTTCTCGCCCACGCCGATCACGATGTCGTGCTCGACCAAGACGCAGCCGACCGGCACGTCCTCGTGCTGGGCGGCCACGATGGCGATGTCGAGCGCGGCGCGCATGAACAGCTCGTCGTTCGTAAAGTCATCCACGACCACGAACTTACGAGATGCCACCGCCGCGACCAAAAGTGATCGTCGAGGTGCGTTGTAGACTGCTCGACGGAGGGGTGCGAGAGCGGCCGAATCGGGCAGTCTCGAAAACTGCTGTGTCTCCGGGCACCGTGGGTTCAAATCCCACCTCCTCCGCCAGCAGAGAACGGGTGACTTCGGTCACCCGTTCTCTGCGCTGGGAAGCGCCGCGGGTGGTGCAAGTACGCTGGATTCGTGCGGCGCGAGCCGCCCAATCTCAGGAGCACGCCATGGTCTCGTCAGTCGATACATCAGTGGGAACCGAGCGCAAGGTCGTCACCGAACTGCCCGGTCCGAAGTCACGCGCGCTGCACGAGCGTCGTCACGCCGTCGTGAGCGCGGGACTCACCCAGGGCTTCCCGATCTACATCGAGCGCGCCGAGGGCGCCATCCTCGTCGACGTCGACGGCAACCAGATCCTGGACCTCGGCTCCGGCATCGCCGTGACGACCATCGGCCACGCCGTGCCCGAACTCGTCGAGGCGGTGAGCGCGCAGGTCGCGGCCTTCACGCACACCTGTTTCATGGTGAACCCCTACGAGAGCTACGTCGAGGTCTGCGAGGAGCTCGCCGCCCTCACGCCCGGCACGTTCGCCAAGACGTCGGCGCTGTTCAACTCCGGCGCCGAGGCGATCGAGAACGCGGTCAAGATCGCGCGCCTCGCCACCGGCCGTCAGGCGATCGTCGTCTTCGACCACGCGTACCACGGCCGCACCAACTTGACGATGGCGCTCACCGCGAAGAACATGCCCTACAAGGACCGCTTCGGCCCCTTCGCGCCCGAGATCTACCGCGTGCCGATGAGCTACCCCTTCCGCGACGGACTGAGCGGCGCCGAGGCGGCCGCGGTCGCGATCAAGATGATCGAGACCCAGGTCGGCGCGAAGAACGTCGCCGGACTCCTCATCGAGCCCATCCAGGGCGAGGGCGGATTCGTCGTGCCGGCCGACGGCTTCTTGCCGGCGTTGTCGGAGTGGACGACGGCCAACGGCGTCGTCTTCATCGCCGACGAGATCCAGAGCGGCTTCTGTCGAACCGGTGACTGGTTCGCCGTCAACCACGAAGGCGTGATCCCCGACATCGTCGCGACCGCCAAGGGCCTGGCGGGCGGCATGCCGCTCGCGGGGGTCACCGGTCGCGCGGAGCTGATGAACGCGGTCCACGAAGGCGGGCTGGGCGGGACCTACGGCGGCAACCCGGTCGCCTGTGCCGCTGCCCTCGCCACGATCAAGACGCTGCGCGACCGCAACCTGGTGGCGCGAGCGCGCGAGATCGGCGACACCCTCTTCGCGAATCTGCACTCGCTCGCCAAGGACGTCGCGATCATCGGTGACGTGCGCGGACGCGGCGCGATGGTGGCCATGGAGTTCGTCCAGCCCGGCACCAAGGACCCGAACCCCGCCGCCGTCAAGGCCATCGTTAGCTACTGCAACCAGAACGGCGTCATCGCGATCTCGTGCGGCACCTACGGCAACGTGGTCCGGTTGCTGCCGCCACTCGTGATCACGGACGAACAGCTCGCCGACGGACTCGACGTCCTCGGCGCCGCCGTACGGGCCGCGAGCTAGTCCAAACAGCTCTGCGTCGACTGCGTGCCGTTCGCCGGCGCCTTGGCGATGTCGCGCTCGACGGTGGCGGCCGGAATGGCGTAGGCCGTCTCGTCCTGGCTGAGCGACTTCGAGAACACGACGCCCGTGACGTCGCCGCCCACTAACACCGGGCTGCCCGAGTTGCCCGGTTCGATGTTCGAGTAGACGACGAGCACGGTGCGATCGAACGTCTCCTTGTCATAGATGTCCCTCGACTGCGCGGTGATCTCACCACTGATGATCGAAGGACTGATCGTGCGCGTCCCGTCGAGCGGGAAGCCGATCACCTCGGCGTGCGCGCCCGAGGACGGGACCGATGAGGCGAAGCTCATCGGGGACGAACTCGCCAGGGCCGCGACCCGCAAGATCGCGACGTCGTTGACCGGATCGAAGTACGCGACCTGCGCGGCGACACCGCCGACCGTCACGCTGGTCGCGCCGGCCACGACGTGCGCGTTCGTCACCACGAGGTGTGGCGCGACGAAGAACCCGGTTCCCTGGTGCGTGTCGGCACAGCCCATCGCGAGGATCTTGACGATCTGGCTCGGCGACCGAGGCGAGAGTGTGTTCCGGCCGAGCTTCGGGGTGGCGCCCGACGACGGAATGGTCGGCGAGACGATGCTCGCGAACACGCTCGGGAAGTCGGCGTTCCGCAGCAGAGTCTGCAGACGGGCCTCGGCCGACGGGATGGTCGGCATCGACTTGTCGAGGTCGCCGATGATCCGTGAACCCTGGATCCCGCTCGCCGCCGCCGACCACGACGTGGCGACCAACAGGGCCGCGACGAGCCACACCGTGATGAGCGCGCCCGCGACGCCGACGACCACGCCGGCGACCGAGTCGACGAGACCGAGCTTGACCATCTTCACGGTCTTTCGGATGGACGCCCCCACGAGGTGACCGAGCAGGTGCCCGACGTAGGCGGCGACCACGACGATGGCCAGCGCGAGGATCGGTCGCCACGCCGCGTGCGTGATCCTCGTCGACAGCGACGGCGCGATCGCGATGCCGACGTAGAAGCCGGCGATCAGGCCGATCCACCCCAGGACCTGGCGGATAGCCCCCTGGAACCAGCCCCGGATGGCCGCCACGATGACGATGGCGACGATGAGCACGTCGACCCAGTTCATGGACTCCAAGTTAGACCGCCCCCTCGCGAGGAACGAAGAGAGTTCGCCGTCACGATAAGTAACATCAACACAGCGACAACGGTCGTCACGATCGCAAGGAAACAATGATTCGAGCAGCAGTCCACGTCCGTTCACTGGTGCGGATCGCGGCGACGTGCTCGGTCGCGGGCCTGGTGTTGGCGTCGTGCGCGACCTCGACGGTGACCACGGCGCCGCACGTGACCGGTCTTCCCGCGGTCAGCATCTCGGTGCCGCTGTCGAACGTCGCGTGCACGACCAACAACTCGTGCGTGGCCCTCGGCACGTCCGATTTCGACGTGAGCCCGACGTCGGTCGGCGAGTATCGATCGGCGAACGGACGCTGGACGGCGCTCACCGTGCCCACCGCCGATCCCTCGACGTACGTGCTGTCCTCGTCGTGCTGGAGTGACGGTTGCCTCTTCACCGGATCGCAGTCGAACCGCGACCTCGTGTGGCGCTACGACGCCACGTCGCACGCGATGAGCCCCGAGACCCCGCCCACGGGAGGACTCGGCATCGACGCGGTCAGTTGCTACGCGTCGATGACCTGCGTCATCATCGACGCGTCGAAGGTTGGCGCGCGAGTGCTCACAACGTACGACGGTGGCTTGACCTGGTCATCACCGGCGTCCCCCGACGTCCCGGCCTCGGACACCGTCTCGTCGCTCGACTGTTCAGCCCCGAGTCGATGCATCGCCAGTTTCGTCAACGCGTCGAACGGGATCCTCGTGCTCACGTCGATCGACGGCGGCGCGTGGACGGCGCAGCCGACGTCGTCCACCGTCACCTGGGCGGCGCTCACGTCGCTCAATTGCGTCAAGAAGAAGTGTCTCGGGCTGGCCAAACTCGACACCGGTTCGAAGCTCGTACGCACCGACAACTTCGGGCGATCGTGGAAAAAGGTGGCGTCGCTGCACGGTTCGACGTTGACCCTCGCCTGCACCGATCTCGATCGATGCGTCGTCGGCGGGATGACCAACCTCCAATCGTCCCTGCCCTCGCTTTCGACCGTCGTCGCCGGCGCGGTCACCGCGGTGAAACTCAAGTACGTACCGTCACAGATCGACGACGTCGCGTGCGGCACCACGATCTGCGCCGCCATCGGCGTCACGACCGTGATGACGCTCCGCCCCTAGGGCTGCCAGCGCGTCTGGACCCGTTGTCGCCTTCTTTCGGTTCGTGTGCGAGGCTGGTTACGTGAGTTCGAGCAGCACCCCCGTCCCTTCCGGCTGGTACCCCGATCCCTCGGGCGAACGCCAGTGGCGCGTCTGGACCGGCACCAAGTGGTCCGAATTGACGCGGCCCTACGGTGACGTGGCGCCCGCGCCCAGCATCGCGGGCGACCTCGCCCTGATCCAGGCGCTGCATCGGCTGGTGCGCTACGGCATCGCGGGCGACTTCGCGGGCATCAGCATCCTGGTGAGTGTGCTGGCCCATTGGCCCGGCACCGCGCACCCGGTCTCCACGTTCTTCGCGGTCGCGACGTGCAACGTGGCGGTGGCGCTCCTCCTCATCGGTTCGGCCTGCTTCGCGTTCGCCGCGAGAGAGCTCGAGGGACACTGGACGCCGTGGGCCTTCATCCCGGGGGTCAACCTGTTCGCCGTCAACGTCATCGTCACCCAACGACTCGGCGGCCAGCCGCTGCGGCGCGTGGGAGCCGAAGCCGTCTTGATGGCGCTCTTCATCGCCCAGTTCCACGCCGAGTTCTGGCTGTGCGTCGCGCCCGTCGTCGTCGCGGTCGGCCAATCGCAGTGGATCGCGACGCTGATCGACCACCTCTTGATCTCGTCGTCGCCGACGTCGGCCGCCTCGTGACGCGCGGCGTCGATCACTGCAGCACAGGTCGTTAATCGAAGGGACCACACGATGTACGAATGGACGGACGAACAACAGGCGATCATCGACGTCATGCGACGCTTCGTCGACGAGGAGATCCGTCCGCACCTTGACGACCTCGAACACAACGGCGTGCCGCCCTACGTGATCCTTCGAAAGATGTACGACGTGTTCGGACTCAAGGAGATGGCGAAGGAGAACTTCGCGCGCCAACTGAAGCGCAAGGTCGCCGGGGAGGCGCCGACACGCGAGAGCCGCGGGTCGGACCCGGCCGCGCAGTTGATCTCGACGATCGAACTCTGCCGGGTCAGTCCGGGATTGCTCACCTCACTCGGCGTGTCGAGCGGCCTCGCCGCGGGCACGATCAACAAGCTCGGTACGCCCGCGCAGATGGAACGCTGGGCGCTCGACCTGATGACGCTGGACAAGATCGGGGCCTGGGCCATCACCGAACCGGACTCCGGCTCGGACGCGCTCGGCGGCATGCGCACCAGCGCAAAGCGCGACGGCGAGGACTACGTGCTCAACGGCCAGAAGACCTGGATCACGAACGGTCCCTACGCCGACACGATCGTGATGTACGCCAAACTCGACGACGGCAGTGGTGAGGCTGTGCGCAACCGAAAGGTCCTCACCTTCGTGCTCGACAAGGGGATGGACGGCCTGGTCCAGGCCGCGCCGATGCGCAAGATGGGTCAGCACGGCTCGCCGACCGGCGAGGTGTTCTTGAGCGACGTGCGCGTCGGTCGAGACCGCCTGCTCGGCGAGAGCGAGGACCCCGTGGGCGGGGGCCGCCAGAGCGCGCGGGACAACTTCGTCGCCGAGCGCGCCGGGGTCGCCGCGATGTCCCTCGGCATCATCGAGGAGTGCCTCAAGCTCTCGATCGACTACGCGAAGCACCGCCGTCTCTGGGGTACCGCCATCGCGGAGTACCAACTGATCCAACTCAAACTGGCCCAGATGGAGGTGGCGCGCGTCAACGTGCGCAACATGGTCTTCGCCCACATCGAGCGCTCGACGCACGGCGCGGTCCCGACCTTCGCCGAGGCCTCGGCGATGAAGCTGTACTCGGCCCAGGCGGCCTGCCAGGTCGCCGACGACGCCATCCAGATCTTCGGGGGCAACGGCTACATCGCCGAGTACCGGGTCGAACAACTCAGCCGCGACGCACGCGTCCTTCGCATCTACGCCGGTACCGACGAGATGCAAGTCATCGCGATCGCCAGGGACCTCGTGCGCGACTAGTCCGACGACGTCGCGCTCAATGAGGCGCGCAGCCGGTCGGCGACCCCGATCCACCCCTTGTACGACTGCATCGCTTCGGGCGCGGTATCGAGGTTCAACAGCAGCGTCGGTCCGAACTCCTCGTGCGCGTCGCACAACTCCTTCGCCGAGGCCACGTAGTTGTGGATCGTGAAGACGATCGCGTCACTGCGCGCCAGACGGCGTAACGTCTGGCGCTCCACCCGGAAGAACCAGTCGGCCAGGTCGCCGTGAGGGCTGCGTCGGACGATCGTCGGTTGATGCAGCGCCGGGGAGTCGATGAGCGTCCAGTTGAGTCGCCAGAACGAGCGCTCCGGCTTCAGTCGTTCGAAGAAGGCGTTGGTCGGTCGGCTCAGTTCGACGTCGTAGATCGGCACCGGCCGATGGATGTCGTCCAGGGTCGTGCCGAGTTTGGACGCGAGGTCCCAGCGCGAGGGAAAACAGACGCAGGCCGCCTGCAGTCGCCACACGTCGGAGCGCACGAGCACGCAGAGGTCCTCTTGCACCAGCCGTGCGGCCGCGACGACGGGGTGGTCCCCGTCGCGCACGTCGCGCGCGAGGTCCGGGTGATGCTCGTCGAGGAAGCGGATCACCTCGTCGAGCAGTTCTCGACTCCCCGCGTCTCCCGCGGGGTTCGTCGCGACGACGACGTCGTAGGCGCTCTCGAGGAGTTGGCGCTTCTGCTCGAGTTCGCTCGCCCGTCGTCCGTCGACCTCGAGCCAGCGATCGAGGTCGAGTGGTCGAAGCCCCATCGCCATTCGCCAGCCCTTGGGCTCGAGCGGGAGGTACGGGAACTGACTCACGCGCGACCGCGCTTTCGCAGGACGAACCAGTAGACGCAAAAGACCGTCACCGGCACGGCGATGACGATGACCCGCGCCTCGGGCAACACGACGCCCCGGTGGACGCTCACGATGGTCGTCGTGGTGGTGAAGGCCTGGATGAGTCCGCTCAACTGCGATGTCTCCTTTGGTGTGGTCGCCGCCTCGACTCGGGGGTCGAGTCGCCCTACTGCGCTTTCTTCTCCTGTTGGGCCATCAACGTCTCGAGGCGCTCGAGGATGCTGGAGATGGCCAGGTCCTGGGCGAGGAGGTGCTTTTGGATCTCCTCGGACTCCTTCAGCACCGCCTCGGCGTCCTTGTACGTGTCCTCGGCCCGCTTGTCCGCGGCGCGCGCCTGGATGTTCTGGCCGACGATGATGATCGGCAGTAACACGAGTTGCAGGAACGAACTCGAGAGCCACACGATGATGAAGTACGTCCCCTGCTTGATGGCGTCCGGGAGGGCGAACAGGGCGATGACCGTGAAGACGTAGGCCATCCACATGGTCCCGACCACGAGGGTGATGCGAAGGCCGAACCTCGCGTTGAAGCGGACGAACGGGTTCGGATGGTCCAGGTGGCGCAGGTCACGCGTCTTGGTCGGACCGGCCAGCTTCCTCTCCTCCTGCCACGGGTGACGGACGTAGTCGTAGATATTCGGCATACCGGAATTCTCACACGTTTGGGCCGCACGCCGAGGGCGTGGCGACCGGTGCGAACGCGCTGTGCGACGATGGCCGAATGGAGTTTTCACTCGCGTCGGCGACCGCCGTACTGTCGCGCACCCCCGAGACACTCCGCGCACTGCTGCTGGGTCTGCCGCAGGAGTGGACCACGTCCGACGAGGGACCCGGCACGTGGTCGCCGTACCAGGTGCTGGGGCACATGACCTACGTCGAGGAGTCCGACTGGATGGACCGGACCGTCACGATCCTCGCGGCGAGCGAGCCGCGCGCGTTCGAGCCGATCGACCGCGAAGCCGGCTTCGTCCGCTACGACGGCTGGACGCTGGGCGAACTCCTCGACCACTTCGGCGCCGTGCGCGCCGCGAACCTCGAACAACTGGCGTCGCTCGTGTCGCCCGACGACCTCGGCCGACTCGCGGTCCATCCCAGCTTCGGCGAGGTGACGTTGCGTCAGCTCCTCGCGTCGTGGGTCGTGCACGACCTGAACCATCTCGACCAGATCGTCAAGACGATGGCCAAGCAGTACCGGGTCGCCGTCGGCCCGTGGCGGGCGTTCCTCCCGGTGATCGACGCGCCCTGAGCCGAGACTGAACCTCAGGCCCCGTCGAAGTCGAGCCAGCCCGGGCGGGCGCGCCAGTGCCCGCCACGCTCGAGCAGGTCGAGCACGCCACGCTGGAGCGTCGTGTCGCGGGGCAGGTCGGCCAGCGCGACGCCGACCGTCTGGAAGATGAAACCGATGGTCTCCACGTCGTTGTCGTACCAGCCGTCGAGCAGCGTGAAGCGCCGCTGGAATCTCATGATGTTGCTGTCGGGATCGAGGAACTCCGCGAGCTGATCGTCCAGCAGCCACGTCTGGCACGTGGCCAGGCGACGCTGCTCGACCGGCCACATCGCGCCCAGCACGTCGCGGGCGCGCGCGAAGGTCGCGTCGAGGTCGCTCGGCGCGAGCGCGGTGCCGTAAGGGATGTGGACGCCGACCGACGGGTCGCCGCGTCGGAATCCCACGCCACGCGCCAGAGCCTCTTCACTGGAGTACCACGGTTCGGGCGAGAGGTTGCCGACACCGAGGTTCACGCGGTGGAACTGCAGACTCCCGATCTGCACCATCTCGCCGCGGAGGATCGGCAGGAGCCACCAACCCGGTTCGAAGCCGACGCTCGCGCGCTTGCGTTCATGGATCGCCACGTGTCGCGGCATGACGGCCATCGTGGTGTCGATGACGTCCGGCGGGCAGCGTCCCTCCCGGAGGAACGCACACGCGTCGTCGTAACAGAGCGCGAAGAGATAGAAGTAGAAGAACCGTCCGCTCTCGCCGGCGTCGTCGAGGTCGTCCCAGATCGGGATCGCGACGTCGACGTCCCCGCGGCTGCGCTCGACCCACGCGACAAGCGACGCCAACAATGACACCCACGCGTCGTCGGACCGGAACGCCGCCCACTGCGCGAGGGCGCGCTCGACGACGTCGGCGGGGACTCCGACGCTCGTCAGGGTTCGTTCGAGGTCCTTCGACGGGAGTTCGCGCACCCGTCGTTCGTCGCTCGTCGACGGCGTCGCCAGGAACGATCGCATCACGTCCAGCGTGACGTCGACCTCGCCCATCAGTCCTCGAGTGCCCGGTAGTGGACGCCCATCGCGGCCAACCGATCCACGTGACGCGCGAGGCGCGGGCGAAACGACGCCAGTGCCTCTTCGGTGCCCCACGCGACCTCGGCGAAGACGGCCGTCCGGGGGAACGCCATGTAGTCGAGGTGCTCGCGCGTGGCGATGTACTCACTCCAGAGCTGGACCTGCGCCCCGCGCACGTGCCGCCAATGCCGCTCCTCGAGCCCCGGCGGGATCACCGAGAACCGGTAGACCTTCTCCCACGTCGTCACGGCGGGTGGCGCGGCGAGCGCGATTGGCTCGCTCGCCGCGTCGCTGTTCAGCCAATCGAAGTAGAGGAACTGCATGGGCGCCATGACGACGTCGTGGCCCGATTCCGCCGCGAGACGGCCGCGCGAGGAGTGGCGCCACGCGCAGATGACGACGTCATCATCGACGTCGGCGTCCATCACCTCGTCCCACGCGAGCACCTCGTGTCCGCCCTCGCGCAGCGCCGCCGTCAGTCGGGCGCTGAAGAGCCCTTGGAGCTGGCGTTCGTCGCTGAACCCGTGTTCGGCCATCACGGCTTGGGCCAGTTCGCTGTGTTCCCACTCCGTCGTCGGGCACTCGTCGCCGCCGATATGGAACGGACTGTCGGGGAAACAACTCGCGACGTAGCGCACGACGTCCTCGGCGAAGGCCAGCGCGCCCTCGCCCACGTTGAGCACGTGCTCACTGATCCCCCAGCGCGTCCACACCTCCAACGGTTCGTCACCGTTGCCGAGGTCGGGGTACGCGGCGATCACCGCCTGGGCGTGCCCGGGCAGGTCGATCTCCGGGACGATCGTCACGAAACGGCGCCGCGCGTGGTCGCGGATCACGTCCAGGTCACGCGCGCTGTAGCAGCCCCCGTGGGGGACGTCGTCGTCGAGCCCGTCGCGCTCGTGACCGATCGGCGAGGAGCGACGCGTCGAGGCGACCTCGCCCAGTCGGGGCCACTGCGGCACCTCGACCCGCCAGCCCTGGTCGTCGTTGAGGTGCAGGTGGAGTCGATTGAGTCGGTGCGCCGCGATCTGATCGATCAACCGGCAGACCGTGGCGACGTCGAAGAAGTGCCGGGCCACGTCCAGGTGGACGCCGCGCCACGCGAATCGGGGGCCGTCGTCGATCACGAGACGAGGGAGTTCGATCGAGTCGAGCGGCGCGCCGGTGGACCACAGCTCGTCCGGTCCGAGCTGTCGAAGGACCGTCAGCGCGTACGCGGCGCCGGCCGCGGCGCTCGCGTCGATCGTGACGTGGTCCTCGATCGCCAATCGATACGCCTCCGGGGCCAACTCGTCGGCGACTCGGATGACGAGGTCGGGTGACGCCGCCGCGTCCACCACCTGGACGTCCCAGCCGATGGACGCCGCCAGGTCGCTCGTGAAGGTCTCGACGACCGACGTCCACTCGCGCTCGAGCGCGACGCGCAGGGGCGCGCGCAGCGTCAGGGAACCCGGTCGCAGTTCCAGCGCGCGGGGCCGAGGGACGAGCGCGACGCCCACTACGGCTTCACTGCGTAACAGGCCGCGCGGTGTGTCGCCGAGAGCGTCACCATCGGCGGGGTGTCGACGACACACTGGTCCATCGCGAGGGGACAGCGCGGCGCGAAGCGGCACCCCGGTCCGGGATTGATCACCTTGGGCGGTTCACCCAGGTCGTCACCGTCGAAGGCCGTCGGCGCGAGCAGCGGGTCCGGCGCCGAGGACATCAGCAGTCGCGTGTAGGGGTGTTGGGGCGAGCCGATCACCTCGTCGGTGAGACCCTCCTCGGCGATCCGTCCGGCGTAGAGGACGATCATGCGATCGGCGACGTAACGAGCACTCGCGAGGTCGTGGGTGATGTAGAGGATGGAGACGCCCTCGTTGTCGCGCAGCTCCCGCATGACGTTGAGCAGACCGATGCGGATCGACACGTCGAGCATGGAGACCGGTTCGTCGGCGAGTATCAGCGACGGGCGCGACGCCAGGGCCTGGGCGAAGCCGAGGCGCTGGCGCTGTCCGCCCGACAGCTCATGGGGGTAGCGGCGCAGCACCTCGTCACCGGGCGTGAGCCCGACCTTCTCGACCAACGCGACCGCCTCGGCGAATCGATCGGCCCGTTTGATGTCGGGCCGGTGGAGCTTCAGGGAGCGCAGGAGCCCGTGCCCGACGCGCAGGACCGGGTTGATCGATCCGAAGGGGTCTTGGAAGACCATCGGCATGTCACCTCGACTGGTGCGGACCTCGCGCCGCCCCATCGCCTTGCCTTCGAACTCGAAGGAGCCCGACGTCGGTGGGTACAGGCCCGCCAGGACGCGCGCGATCGTCGACTTGCCCGAGCCCGACTCGCCGACCAGGGCCACGATCTCCCCGGGCGCGACGTCGAAGGTGACCTCGTCGATGGCGTGCAACTGGCCGCGCGACCGGAATCCCCCGACGCGAAAGAGCCGCGTGAGGTCGTTGACCTTCAAGATCGCCTCAGGCATCGCTCTTCTTCCTCCGAGCGACGAGGTGACAGCGCACCTGGTGGTCGCCGTAGGAGACGAGCTGCGGGCGAACCGTCCGGCACTCGTCGTCGGCGAAGGCGCAGCGCGGCGCGAAGAGGCATCCGTCGGGCGGGTCCACCAGCGACGGCGGGTTGCCGGCGATGCCGGTGAGGTGCTTGGACTCGCCGAGCAGCGACGGGAAGGCCTCCATGAGCCCGTGGGAGTACGGGTGCTCCGGTCGGTCGAAGACCTCGCGCGTCGGTCCGAGTTCGACCACCTCGCCGGCGTACATCACGGCGAGGCGGTCCGAGTAGTGCGACACCACGCTCATGTCGTGGGTGACGAAGATGACGGCGAAACCCAGCTGGTGGCGCAGGGTCTCGACCTGGTGCATCAGGGAGCGCTGTGCGACGACGTCGAGCGCCGACGTCGGCTCGTCCATGATGACCAACTTCGGTTCGAGCAACAACGCCATGGCGATCATCGCGCGCTGACGCATGCCCCCGGAGAGCTGGTACGGGTAGCTCCTCAGGTGCGCCGCGTCGATGGCGACCATGGCGAGCACCTCGGCGGAGCGATCGGCGATCCGCTCGTCGCTCCAGTCGGTGTGGGCCCGACAGGCGTCCTCCAACTGGGCGCCGATCGTCAGGGTGGGGTTCAGCGCGTTCATCGCGCTCTGCATCACCACGGAGATGTCGCGCCACCGGTGCAGACGCAACTCCTCGGGCTTCAACGTCGTGAAGTCGATCCCGTCGAAGAGCACCTGACCGCCGGCCAGGCGCCCCGGGTACGTCAGGAGTTGGGCGACCGCGAAGAGCAGCGTGGACTTGCCGCACCCGGACTCGCCGACGATCGCGAGGAACTCACCCTTGGCGAGGTCGAACGAGACGCCGCTGACCGCTTGGGCCGGGCCGGACGGGGTCGCGTACTCGACCATGAGGTCGCGCACCTGAAGGATCGGCTCGCTCACGCCATCCTCCGCTTCTTCATCGAGCGCACCGGTCGCAGCGCCGGATTGGCGACCTCGTCGAAGGCGTAGTTGAGCAACGCGAGACCGCTGCCGAGGAGCGCGATCGCCACGCCGGGCGCCAACGCCCAGAGCGGGAGCCCGATCTGCAACGCCTCGTTCTGCTGCGCCCAGTAGAGCATCGTGCCCCACGACTCGGTGTTGATGTTGCCCAGCCCGACGAACTGCAGACCGGCGGACGCGAGCACGGCGTAGAGCGCGGCGCCGAGGAAGTTGGCCACGATGAGCGACGTCATCGGCGGGATCAACTCGACCGTGATCACGTACCAACTGGACTCCCCCCGGGCCTTGGCGGCGAGCAGGTAGTCGCGATTGCGCAGCGACAGCGCCTGGACGCGCAGTTGGCGCGCCCCGTAGGACCAACCGGTGAAGACCAGCACGAAGACCATCAGCCAGAAGCCCGCGCTCTTGAGGTAGCCGACGATCACGATGATCAGCGGGAACGTGGGGATGACGAGGATGACGTCGGTCAGGAGCGACAGACCGTCGTCGATGAAGCCGCCCATGTAGGCCGCCGTGATGCCGACCGTGACCGAGATCACGGTGCAGAGGAAGCCGACGATCAACGCGATCAGCACCGACTGACGCGTGCCGGCGATCACCTGGGAGAAGACGTCCTGTCCGAAGGACGTCGTGCCCAACAGGTGCGACCACGAGAGCCCGGCGCCCGACTGGTAGGCCTCGGAGGCGGGGTTGTGCGGCGTGAACCACGACGGGAACGCCGTCAGCACCAGGAGGATGAACAAGATGATGGCCCCGGCGGCGGCCTTCTTGTCCCGGCGCAGGAACCGGAACGCCCGACCGGCGACGCTCGCGATCATCCGGAGCGCGTTCACGACGTGTTCCTCGTGCGCGGGTCCAACAGCGCCGTCGCGATGTCAGCGAGGAATATCGCCACCAGCACGGCCACCGTGATGAGCAAGAAGAGGGCCTGCATGGTCGGGTAGTCCTCGTTCTCGACCGACTGCAACAGCAAGAACCCGAGCCCCGGGTAGTTGAACACGTACTCCACCAGGATGGCGCCCGAGATGACGAAACCAAGCGACATCGCGAAGCCGGTCAGGTTCGGCAGGAGGGCGTTGCGACCGGCGTACTGCCAGAGGATCCGGCGCGGCTTGAGACCCTTCGCGCGGCCCATCTTCACGTAGTCCTCCGCGACCACGGTGATCATGTTGTTGCGCATCGTGAGGATCCACCCGCCGATCGACGTGATCAAGATCGTGAAGGCGGGCAGTATCGAGTGGTCGAGGATGTTCCAGACGAACGACCATGAGAGCGTCGGCGTCACCGTCTCGGTGTAGCCCCCCAGGATCGGGAACCAGCCCAACGTCAGGCCGAAGAACCAGATGAAGAGCAGGCCGAGGAAGAAGTACGGGAAGGCCGAGATCACGATGAAGACCGGCGGCAGGACGCTGTCGAGCGCGCCCCCGCGCCGCCACGCGGCGATGGCCCCCAACGCCGTGCCGATGAGGAAGCCGAAGATCGTGCTCAGCCCCACCAGCCCGAGCGACCACGGCAACGCTTCGGCGATGACCTTGCTGACCGGTTCGGGGAAGTTCGTGCCGAGCGAGATACCGAAACTGAGGTGGACGCAGTTGTTCAGGTACTGGAAGTACGACGAGATCAGACTCTGGTGGTTGTTGATCCCGAAGGCGACTTCCAGGGCCTTCAACGAGGCCGGGTTGATGTGGCCGTGCACCCGGCCCAGCATCTCTTCGGCCGGGTTGCCGGGCATGAGTCGAGGGATGAGGAAGTTCACCGTCATGGCCGCCCATAGTGCAATGAGCAGAAAACCCAGACGGCGAGCTAGGAACCTCATCTCCCCGACTCAGACCGACAATTAACTAGCTTTTTGGCTTCAGGTGCAGTACGACAACGCCCCAGTCGGGCACGTTGTACAGGCCGGGCTGCGCGTACGGGTTCGACGCCGACGGGAAGCCGGAGTACTCGTCCGAGTTGTACTGGAACCAGTCGACCTCTTCGAGGACCGGGATCACGGGCAGTTGCTGGACCATGATCGTCTGCAGCTTGTCGATGATCATGTGCTGGGTGGCCGCGCTCGTCGTCGCACCGTACTGGTTCAACAACGCGTCGACGGCCGGGCTCGAGTAACGCTCCCAGTTCGACGCCGCCGCCGTGCCGATGGGCGCGGAGTTCTTCGAGTACAGCCACTGGCGCATCTCGTAGAACGGTGACGGACCGCCGGTCTCCACGTCGTAGGCCAACTGGAAGTTGCCGTTCAACACGTCCGTGGTGAAGTTCGACGCCGCGGCGCCGTTCACGGTGACCTTGATGCCGACCTTGGCGAGCTCTTGACTCACGACCTGCATCGACGCGACCCAGTCCGAGTACCCACCGTTGGTGACGATGGTCAGGCTGAGCTCCTTACCGTCCTTCGAGAAGAAGCCGTCACTGCCCATCTTGTAGCCGTCGGCCTTGAGGACGGCCTTCGCCTTCGCGGGGTCGTAGCTCTTGCCGGCCAACGCGACCGCAGCCGAACTGCTCCAGCTCGAGAACGTCGGCGAGACGACGCCGGTCTGACTGGCCGGTGGCTCGTAGCCGTACTCGCCCTTTTGCGAGATGGCGGAACGGTCGATGCCGTAGCTGATCGCTTCACGCACCGCGACGTCGGCCGTCGGACCACTCTTCAGGTTCGGGAAGAGTGAGACGTTGGCGACCGGTGGGAACCAGTAGCCGTTGCCGGCCTTCTTGGCGACGAAGTAGCTCTTGATGTCCGGGATGAACTGCGCGCCGTAGGCCGAGTCACCCTGAGCGAGGTACTCGTTCGCCGTGTTGTTGGAGAGGAAGGCCGGCATGTTCAACGTCTTGACGGTGGGCAGGCCCTTCTGCCAGTAGTTCGGGTTGGCGGTCCACTTGATGTTCTGCGGCGTGCAACTGGCGAGCTCGTAGCCACCCGTGCCGACCGGCTTGGAGATCGGGTCGGTCACCGGGTTCTTGATCTTGCTCCAGATGTGCTCGGGCACGATCGGAACCTGGTCCGCCACGTAGTAGAAGTACGGCACGGCCGACTTCGAGAAGTCGAAGACGACCTTGTTCGAGCCGCTCTGGGTGACGCTCGAGAGCACCGACCACACCGCGTTGAGGTCGAGGGCCGGGTACTTCTTCAACAGGTTGAAGGTGTAGACGACGTCGGCCGCGCTGAAGGGCGTGCCGTCGGTCCACTTCACGCCGGAACGGATGGTGAAGGTCAACGTCTTGTTGTCGTTGCTCCACGCGTACGCCGTCGCGAGCCACGGCGTCACCTTGGAGTTCTGCAAGGCGTTCACGAAATCGAGCGTCTCGTAGATCGTGCCGACCGAGAACATCGCGTCGAAGCCGTTGAACGGAGTGAACGCACACGGCCACAGTTCGCCTTGCTCGTTGTCGAGGTTCAACGGCACTTGACCGGACGCGCCGGCGATGGCCGGCATGCCCATCACGCACGTCGATCCCACGAGCGCGAGCGTCGCCGCGAGAAGACCTACCCTGGACTTCCTTCTCATATTGCAACTCCTTTAAGAACCCGAAGGTTCATTTTTTCATCGAACGATTCGTCGATGAATCCCTTTTCGATTCACTTTGGTGATTTCGATCGAACCAACAACGATGACGTCGTCGCGAAGCTGCGTTTGCGTCCCACGACGTCGCGAAATCGATGTTGATCGCTCCCCTCCCAGAATGCACCTGCCAGAAACCTAGTACAGGAAAATTCTCAAATTCCCGCGCGCGTCAGGCCGTGAGTGTGACTTTGTTAAGTCCCGGCGCGGTGTCAATCGGACGTCCGCGAAGTTCGCCCAGACGCAACGACAAAACCTGTCCGACCACGACCAACGCCAAGCCGGCGCACCAATTCTCCATCGAATCCGGAACGACGATCTCGTCGTCACTCGCCTGTGGGGAATGTTCGGAAGAGCGCAAAATAACAGTCCGCATACCGCGCGCCGAGCACTGCTCGACCAGACTCGCGGCGACGTCGTGGTCCATCTCGTCGGTGACGACGACGAGCAACGTCGCGCCGTGTCCGTCGGCGCCGATCGGTCCGTGGAGGTAGTCCGGCGCCGAGTACGCCTCGGCACGGATGCCGGTGACCTCGCGGATCTTGAGCGAGATCTCCGCGGCGCTCGCGTAGCCGATGCCGCGTCCGACGACGGTCAGTCCGCCCGCCGCGTTCAACAACGACGTCGGCAGGTCGCTCGCCAGCGCCCAGTCGGCGGCGCGATCGATGACGTCGGCCAACGTGTCGAGTCCGTCGAGCGACCGTCCGCTCAGCGCCGCGACGAACTGGGCCAACGCGTGGCAACTCGACGTGAAGGTCTTCGTGGACGCGATCGCGCGTTCCGCACCGGCGGAGAGCTCGACCACGTGGTCCGCCTCGAGCGCCAGTGCCGAGCGCGCGTCGTTGGTGAACACGACGTTGGGGCGGCCCTGGTTGCGCGCCAGTCGCACGACGTCGATCATGCCCGGGGACTTCCCCGACTGGGAGATGGCCACGACGCCGGCGCCGTCGACCTTCATCGTGCTCTCGTCTTGGAAGAGCGACGGCGTCGCCAGGGCGACCACCAATCCCAGTTCGCGACCGGCGAGGTACTGGAAGAACGCCGCGGCGTTGTCCGACGAGCCACGCGCGGCGACGAGGGCGTAGTCGACGTCGCGCCACGCGGCGGCCGCGTCGTTCGCTTGGTGTCCCCCGAGTTCGGCGCGGCGACGCAGGATCGCACCCTGCGAGCGGATCTCGTCTTCGAAGATTGTCGTCATCGGCTAGTCCCTTCGCGCGCGCTGGTACTCGATGACGATCAGCCCACCAGGTCGGGAGAGGTCTCCATACCTTGATTCCACACGGAGCGCGCGATGATCTTCGTCGTGTCGGCGCGGTAGCTGTACTTGTTCGCGATGTCGCGGATCTCCTCGAGCAGACCTTCGGTCAGGGTCGTCGGATCGAGTCCCAGCGCGATGAAGCGTTCGCGGCTGACGTTGAGCTCGTTCTCGACCGCCTCCTTGCGGGGGTTCGGCAGGTTCGCGATCTTCACGCCGGTCTCCTTGGCGATCAGCTCGGCCAACTCGATCACGCGGTAGGTCTCGGTGACCTGGTTGAAGACGCTGACCTGGTCGCCGCGCTGGGGCGGGTTCTCCAATGCGATCTGGATGCAGCGCACCGTGTCACGGATGTGGATGAAGGCGCGGGTCTGTCCGCCGGTCCCGTGCACCGTCAGCGGGTGACCGATGGCCGCCTGCATCAGGAAACGGTTCAACACGGTGCCGTAGTCGCCGTCGTAGTCGAAGCGGTTGATCAGCCGCTCGTCGAGCGCCGTCTGCGGCGTCTGGGTCCCCCACACGATGCCCTGGTGGAGGTCGGTGATGCGCAACTGGTCGTTCTTCGCGTAGAAGGCGAAGAGCAGCTGATCGAGCGTCTTGGTCATGTGGTACACCGAGCCGGGGTTCGCCGGGTGCAGGATCTCGCGTTCGATCTCGCCGTCGGGCGTCGGCACCTTCACGGTCAGGTAGCCCTCGGGGATCGGCGCCGAGCCGGACCAGCCGTAGCCGTAGACACCCATGGTGCCGAGGTGCACCAACGCGATGTCGAGACCGGTCTCCACGATCGCGACGAGGACGTTGTGCGTGCCGCGCACGTTGTTGTCCACGGTGTAGCGCTTGGCCGTGGCGTTGCGCATCGAATAGGGCGCGGCGCGCTGCTCGCCGAAGTGCACGATGGCGTCGGGACGCTCGTCGCGCAGCAGTTCGAGGAAGCGCTCGTACTCCTCGGCGAGGTCCAGGTGGACGAACCCGATGTCCTTGCCCGTCAACTCCTTCCAGGTCCGGATTCGCTCGCCCATCGGGCGGATCGGCGTGAGCGACTCGACCTCGAGTTCGAGGTCGATCTCGCGACGACTGAGGTTGTCCACGACGATGACGTCGTGGCCCTTGTCGGAGAGGTGCAGCGTCGTGGGCCAGCCACAGAATCCGTCACCGCCGAGTACCAATACCTTCATACAATTCTCCTCATTCGAAGCCGACACGACGGCTTCAATTAAGTATCGAAGCCCCGATTGAGGGGAATCTTTACCATCGAACTCTACCAGCGGCCCAATGAATGTCCCGATTTCGCACGGTGCTACTAGGAACGGTTTGCATTAAGGAAGTGATGCCCGGGTGTCGACTGCGTCAACTGAACCGCGGGAGTATCGAAGTGCCGTAGGCCTCGAGCGTCTCGGCGTTGGCGTCGTGCTGCAGGTAGAGCGCGAACTGGTCGACGCCGATCTCGCGCAGCTCCTCCAGTCGTTCGACGTGACGCTCCACCGGACCGAGAAGACAGAACCGGTCGACGACCTCGTCCGGCACGAACTCGGTGTGGGTGTTGCCGGCGCGACCGTGCTCGGAGTAGTCGTAGCCGTCGCGCCCCTTTATGTAGTCCGTGAGCGCGACCGGAACGGCTGCGCCGGGGTCGCTGCCGTAGCGCTCGACGATGTCGGCGACGTGATTGCCGACCATCCCGCCGAACCAACGACACTGGTCGCGTTGGTGCGCGAGGTCCTCCCCCACGTAGGCCGGCGCCGCGACGCAGAACGTCAGCGACGAGGGATCACGCCCGGCGGCGGCGGCGGCTTCGCGCACCGCGGCGATCATCCAGCGCGCGATGTCGGGATCGGCCAGTTGCAGGATGAAGCCGTCGCCCACCTCGCCGGCGAGCGTCAATGCCTTGGGTCCGTAGGCCGCGACCCAGACCTCGAGTTCACTGCCGACGACCCACGGGAACCGCAGCGTCGAACCGTGGTACTGCACCGACCGACCGTTGGCGAGTTCGCGGATCACCTCGATCGCGTCGCGCAGGGTGGCGAGCGACGTCGGCTTGCCATTGGTGACGCGAACGGCCGAGTCGCCCCGACCGATGCCGCACACCGTCCGGTTGCCGTACATCTCGTTCAGGGTCGCGAACAGACTCGCCGTCACCGTCCAATCGCGGGTGGCGGGGTTGGTGACCATGGGGCCGACCTTGATGGCGCGCGTCGAGGCGAGTATCTGGCTGTAGATGACGAACGGCTCCTCCCACAAGATGTGGGAGTCGAAGGTCCAGGCGTAGTGGAAGCCGAGTTGCTCGGCGCGCGCGGCCAACTCCACCACGCGCGAGGCCGGCGGATTCGTCTGCAGCACGACACCGAATTCCATCTTCACTCCCTCCTTCGATGGTCCGCGGACTACACCAGGTACTGGCTGAGGCCCCGTCGCAGGAACGTTCCGTGCCCCACGGTGCCGGTGAACGTGTCGTTCTCGACGATCACGCGACCGCGCGAGAGTACGGTCACGACCCGTCCGTCGACGTGGGTGCCCTCGTAGGCCGAGTGGTCCATGTTCATGTGGTGCGTCGTCACGCTGATGTCGGTCGTGCCCTTGGGGTCGTAGATCACGACGTCGGCGTCCGAGCCGGGCGCGATCACGCCCTTGCGCGGGTACAGGCCGAACATGCGCGCCGGCGTCGTCGAGGCCAACTCCACCCAGCGCGACAGCGTGATCTCGCCGGTGACGACGCCCTGGTAGAGCAGGTCCATCCGGTGTTCGACCGAGCCGATGCCGTTGGGGATCTTGGAGAAGTTGCCGAGTCCCAGTTCCTTCTGGTCCTTCATGCAGAACGGACAGTGGTCGGTGCTGACGACCGAGACGTCGTTGGTGCGCAGCGCGCGCCACAGTGAGTCCTGGTGTCCTTCGGCGCGCGAACGCAGCGGCGTCGAACAGACGTAGGCCGCGCCCTCGAAGCCGGGCTTCGAGAGGTGCTCCTCCAGGCTCAGGTAGAGGTACTGGGGACAGGTCTCGGCGAAGACGTTGGCCCCGAGGCCCCGCGCCTGGGCGATCGTCTCGACGGCGTCACGAGAGCTGACGTGCACGACGTAGAGCGGCGCCTTGGCCACCCGGGCCAGCATGATCGCGCGGTGCGTCGCCTCCTCTTCCAACTCGACCGGTCGCGTGAGCGAGTGGTAGCGGGGGTCGGTCTGCCCGCGCTCGAGCGCCTGGGCCACGAGGACGTCGATGGCCGGTCCGTTCTCGGCGTGCATCATGATCGTGGCGCCCAGGTCCGACGCGGTCTGCATCGCGCGCAGGATCTGACCGTCGTCGGAGTAGAAGACGCCGGGGTAGGCCATGAACAGTTTGAAGCTGGTGACGCCTTCGTTGTTCGTGAGGTCCGACATCGCCTTGAGGGCCTCGTCGTCGACGCCGCCGATGATCTGGTGGAACCCGTAGTCGATCGCGCAGTTGCCGTCGGCCTTCTCGTGCCACGCGGCCAGTCCGTCGTGCACGTCCTCGCCGGTGCGCTGCACCGCGAAGTCGACGATCGACGTCGTGCCGCCGAAGGCCGCGGCGATCGTGCCGGTCTCGAAGGTGTCCGAGGCGTTCGTGCCACCGAAGGGCAGCTCCATGTGGGTGTGGACGTCGACGCCCCCGGGGATGACGTACTTCCCCGTCGCGTCGATCACCCGGTCACAGGTCGGCTGCACGCTCTCGAAGTAGCCGGGCGTGCCCAGGGCGGCGATCTCGTCGCCGTCGATCAGGACGTCGTAGTCCTGGGCGCCCGTCGCCGAGAGCACCCGACCGCCGGTGATGAGTAGGCGCGTCATCGCTTACCAGTCCGTGAGGGGTTCGTACATGTCGGGACGGCGGTCGCGGTAGAAGGCCCACTGCTCGCGGACCTCCTTCAAGAGGTCCATGTCGAGGTCGCGCACGACCAACTCCTCGTCGGTCGTGCTCGCCACCTCCCCGACGAACTGTCCGCGGGGATTGACGAAGTAGCTCTGGCCGTAGAAGTCGTTCGTGCCGAGGTCCTCGACGCCCACGCGGTTGATGGCGCCGACGTAGTACTCGTTCGCCACGGCCGACGCCGGCTGTTCCAGTTGCCACAGGTAGGCCGAGAGTCCCCGGCTGGTGGCCGAGGGATTGAAGACGATCTTCGCGCCGGCGAGGCCCAGGGCGCGCCACCCCTCCGGGAAGTGTCGGTCGTAACAGATGTAGACACCGATCCGTCCGACCGCGGTGTCGAAGATCGGGTAGCCGAGGTTCCCCGGGCGGAAGTAGAACTTCTCCCAGAAGCCGCTGACCTGCGGGATGTGCGTCTTGCGGTACTTGCCGAGGTACGTCCCGTCGGCGTCGATGACGGCGGCGGTGTTGTAGAGCACCCCCTCTTGTTCCATCTCGTAGACGGGGAGGATCATGACCATGTTCAACTCCTGCGCGAGCGCCATGAAACGCTGCGTGGTCGGGCCCTCCGGCACGGCCTCGGCGTAGTCGTAGTAGGTCGCGTCTTGCACCTGACAGAAGTACGGTCCGTAGAACAACTCCTGGAAGCAGATCACCTGGGCCCCCTGGGAGGCCGCCGCACGGGCGTGGTGCTCGTGGCGTTCGATCATCGACGCCTTGTCACCGGTCCACGCCGTTTGCACCAACGCTGCTCTCACCACGTCGGACATGCTGCCCCCTCTCGCGCGGACGACGGCGTCCTCGAATAGAAAGAACCATAGACAATGTTCATGGCGAGCGTGCCGGTCGGGTCGTGGCGGCGAGGACTAGGCGATCGCCTTTTGATAGACGCGAGTGGACCACCACAGCACGAGTGCGGTGAGCGGCACGAGCACCGCGAAGCCGACGCCGACCTGGAAGGTGGCGAGACTCCCAGCCGCCAATTGACGACCGGCGTCGACCACGTAGTACAGCGGATTGAAGTGCGCGATGGCCTGGATCCAACCGGGCGCCAGGCTGAGCGGCAACATCACGCCGGCCGTGAGCAGGATCGGGAGGTTGAGCCCCGTCACGACGCCGCTGATGCTGGTTATCTCGCCCTTCATGATGATCGCGATCGCGGTGACCCACGCTTCGAAGAGCGTCAACAACAAGACGAGGAGGACCGCGAAGAGCAGGAGTCCGACGATATGCACGTGGAACCCGAACGCCAGGCTGATCACCACGATCAGCGCGGAGGAGATGAGGGTCCACGCGTTCCACATGAGGATCGGTCCGATCAACAACGCGAATCGACTGGCCGGCGTGACGCGGAAGCGCTCGATCAGTCCGTCCTTGAGTTCGAAGATCGTGGGCCACACCGAGAACAGGCCGGCCATCGCGAACAGCAGCGAGATGATCCCGGGCAGGAAGATCTGGACCACGTGACTCGAGTTGAATCCCGGACCCGAGAGCTTCTTCAGCAGCGGCATGAAGAGCACGAGGTAGAGGATCGGCGTCGTCAGGTTCACGATGATGAACATCGGGTTGCGCAGGTACTGCAGGAACAGACGCAGGAACAACAGGCGCATGTCGGTGAGGGTCTTCATGGTCAGGCCCCCACGTTCTGCCGGGTGTCACGAAGTGAACGGCCGGTCTGCAACAAGAAGACGTCGTCCAGTGAGGGTTGTGACAGCGACACCGCTTCGACGACGACGCGAGCGTCTTCGAGCACCGCGAACAGTTGCGGGAGCGCCTTGGAACCGTCGCGCACGTAGAGACGCACCCCGTCGTCTTCGACCAGCGCGTCCAAGACGAAGGGCTGCGCCGCGAGCAGCGTCCGTACGCCATCGAGGTCGAGGACCTCGATGCTCGGTCGCACGACGATCGCGTCACCGGCGATCTGCGCCTTCAGCTCGCGCGGCGTCCCCTCGGCCACGATCTTGCCGTTGTCCATGATCGCCAGGCGATCGCTCAGCACGTCCGCCTCCTCGAGATAGTGCGTCGTCAGGAAGATCGTGGTGCCGGCGTCACGCAGTTCGCGCAAGAGCACCCAGAGGTTGGCGCGATTCTGCGGGTCGAGTCCGGTCGTCGGCTCGTCGAGGAAGAGGACCTCCGGTCGATGGACGATGCCGCACGCGACATTGAGGCGTCGCAGTTGACCTCCGGAGTACGTCTTGGTCTTGCGGTGGGCGAACTCCTCGAGTTGGAGCATCCTCGCGAGTTCCTCGACGCGGCTTCGCGTGTCGCCGAGCGACATCCCGTAGAGACGGCCCTGGAGGATGAGGTCCTCGTAACCGGTCGCCTCGTTGTCGGCACCTCCGAGTTGGCTGACGTAGCCAATGCGCTTGCGCACCTCCTTGGGACGCTTCTTCACGTCAAATCCGGCGACCGTGGCCTCACCGTGGTCGACCGGTAGGAGGGTTGCCAACATCCGCAGGGTGGTGGTCTTGCCGGCGCCGTTGGGGCCGAGGAATCCGAAGATCTCGCCGGCACCGACCTCGAGGTCGACCCCGGCGACCGCCGCAACTCGCTCCTTCTTCACGGTGAAGGACTTCTGCAGATCTCGCGTCCGCAAGATAACGTCACTCATGTGAACCTCCTACATCGTTGAATTCTCCGCGAAAAGCGGTAGAATGTACAGTGATTGAGTATCTTAATAGTTAAGGGAATTGATGTCAAGCAGTCCGCAGAACGAGACGGAGCCCGACCCACGCACCGCACTCATCGACGAACTCCAATTCCTCGGCCAGATGTCGAGCACCGAGTCGGCCCTCTTCCACCACCACGCGGCGGCGGCGAACGGCCTCGGCATCACCGACTCCAAGACGATCTCCACCTTGATGCAAGAGGGCCCGATGACCGCGGGCGAGATCGCCAAGCGCCTCGGACTCACCACGGGCGCGATCACGAACGTCATCGACCGTCTCGTGCGCGCGGGCTTGGCGCGACGGGTCGCCGATCCCAAGGACCGGCGCAAGGTCATCGTCGAGGTGGACCTCGCCGGCCTCGAGAAGTTGAGCCACGTCTATGACTCAATCGGCGACGCCTTTCGCACGTTGCTCGCCCAGTACACCGTCGACCAGCTCCACTTCCTCATCGACTACTTCAAGCAGTCGATCGAGGCCACGAAACTCGAGATCGCGAAGTTGGTCGCCGGCGACGATCGACGATCGGATTGACCGACTCGCGCCGAGCGAGCCAGGCTCGCGCGACGTCCTAGTGGTCCTCGCGCACGACCAACACGGGACAGTGCGAGTGGTGGACGCACTGCGTCGAGACCGAACCCATCATGAGGCCCATGAAGCCCCCGACGCCGCGTGATCCGACGACGAGCAGTGTCGCGCCGCGACTCTCCTCGATCAGGACCTCGGCCGGGTTGCCGGGCACGGCCAACCACTCGACCTCGAGTCCGTCCGTCGACGGCGCCTTCGACATGAGACCCTCCATGAACGTGCGGGCGTCGGCCTCGACCTGGTCGTAGTAGTCCTTGCCCGTCGAACCGGTGACGTGCCGTTCCATGACCGGGTAGGCGTAGGTGACGTGCAGATGGCCCTGACGAAGCCGGGCCTCCTCGATGGCGAATTCGAGGGCGTTCATCGAGAGGTCGGATCCGTCGACGCCGGCGACGATACGTGGGTTGGTGGTCATGGTCCCTGCTTTCTCGCGTCAGTCGACCGGATCGGCCGGGGTAACGAACTCTTCGGTCACCAGTGTCGGCGAGTCGCGCGTCAATGTCTCGCCGCGGAAGAAGGCCGGGCGCAACGCGTTCATGGTGAACATCAAGATGAACCCGAGTACGAGGGCGCCCACGTCGAGCGTGAACGTCCCGCCGATCTCGCGGCCGAACAGCTTGAAGTGCGTGTAGCTGTTGACCGGGTTCCAGTAGTACCAGAAGGTCCAACCGAGGATGGACCAGAGGATGAGTCCCCCGATGAGCGGCGCGAGGCCCTGGATGAAGAAGTTGTGGACGCTCTGGGTGAGTTGCTTGCGGTAGTACCAGAAGCAGGAGAATCCGGTGAGGCCGTAGTAGAAGGCGATCATCGTGCCGAGCGAGTCGACCGAGTCGGCGATGACGTGGCCCGCGGAGATCGAGTTCATCACGATGTAGAGCGCGATGGAGACGAGCCCGAACGTCACCGTTGCGACCGTGGGGGTGAGGAATCGTCGATGCATCTTCTTGAAGACGTCCGGGAGCGCCTTGTGCACCGACATCGAGAGCACCGTGCGGGCCGTCGGCAAGATCGTCGTCTGCGTCGAGGCCGCGGCCGAGGAGAGGACCATCAAGAGCAGGAGGTGATTCAGGATCGAGGCGAAGGTCGAGTGACCGAAGATCGCCGGACCGAGGATGGACAGCACGTCGTTCGTGTGAGCCGGATTGCCGAGTCCGATGCCGTGCGTGCCGATGCCCGCGAAGGACTGGGTCGAGAGGATCACCAGCGCGTAGATCGCCAGCAGGATGTAGGTCGAATAGACGCCGGCCTTGCCGGGAATGGTGTCCGCGTCCTTCGACTCCTCGTTCAAGTTGAGCGCGGTGTCCCAGCCCCAGTAGATGAAGAGCATGTCCGAGAGTCCGATGACGAAGGAACTGAAGTGCTTGATCGCGAAGGGGTTGAACCACGACGCCGAGACCGCGAGGTGCCCGACCGGCGCCGAACCGTTGCCCACGCGAATCAGCGCCCACACCGACAGGACGATCAGCATGGTCAGTTCCACGCCCAACAGCGCCTTTTGGAAGTTCGCGGAGATCTCGATGCCGACGTAACAGATCCAGGTCATCGCGATGATCCAGGCGATGCCGACGAGGAGGACCCACACGCTGGACGCGTCATGCCCGATGCCGTTGGCGTTGAAGAGGTCGAAGACGTACTGACCGGCGATCTGAGCGAGGCTCGCCATGACGATGATGTCGGCGGCGAGGACGCCCCAACCACCCATCCATCCGACGCGGGGGTTGAAGGCGCGAGTGGCCCACGTGAAGCTGGCGCCACAGTCGGGATCGGCCTTGTTCATCTGCTGGAAGGCGAGTGAGACGAAGAACATCGGTATGAACGCGAGCACCGTCACGATGGGCGACTGCAGGCCGATCGCCACCACGACGAAGCCGAGCGTGGCGGCGAGACTGTACGCGGGGGCCGTCGACGCGATGCCGATGACCGTGCTGGAGATCAGTCCCAGTGCCCCGCTCTTAAGACCTTTTTCCGGCGCTCGGTCCGCCGGTTCAACGATCAATGACACCCTGCCCCCTCCATCACGCGCACGCGCTGATCAGAATGGGACAAATACTATGACGTGGCTCGATGCGATGCGTGGCCTCGAATGAGAGCCTCGATTCGTGGTTGGTACGCAGATTCTCGAGTCGATGCTGGTGCGGCTGGAGGGATTTGAACCCCCGACACTCGGTTCCGAAGACCGATGCTCTATCCGCTGAGCTACAGCCGCGCGTCAACTTCTTACTACTCGCTCAATAATGCCACGGCGAGATGCGCTCTAATCTGGTGGGGTCAGGTAGGTCCCCACTCGTGCAGACCTGCTCGGTAGCCTTTGCGCGGGAGGTAGTGATCGTGACGACTTGGCGGATTCGCGACTTTCACGATGACGACCTCGACATGGCGATTCCGTTGTGGGGTGACCCCGCTACGGCGGGCGCAGCGGCCGCTTTCGGACTCTCCGAGATCATCGCCGCTATCCGCGCGGGTCAGCCCTCGGTCGTTGCGGTCGTCCGAGGTGAGCTCATCGGCAGTGCCGTGGCGATGGTTGACCGTGACCACGCCTGGATCATGCGGATAAGCCTCGCGGGCTCCTGGCGCAAACAGGGCGTAGGCAGCGCGCTACTCGAGACGCTCGAGAACCGTCTCGTGACCCTCGGAGTGCGCCGAATCTCATGTCTCTTCGCCGACAGCGAGGAGGTTGGCGCAGCGGCGCTTGAGCACAGGGGTTTCAACGTCAGACCAGGACTGTTGCTCTACGAGAAGGTCGAGTCTGTTGCCACTTCGGACATAGGCATCCTTAGTGAAGTCGGCGGTCGCATGCTCGGTTCGAGCCTCTGGGAGGAACTCGGCGGCATGGTCCGAGAGAAGGAGCTGATCGAGCGTCGCGTGATTTTGCCGCTGGCCAACGAGGAGCTTGCTGAGCGCGTAGGGCTCTTCCCACCCAGAGGCATCATGCTCTTCGGTCCGCCGGGGACCGGCAAGACCTCGTTCGCCAAGGGTATTGCGTCACGCTTGGGCTGGCCATTCGTCGAGCTCTTTCCGAGCAGGTTGGCGGGGGAATCGTCGGCAGGCCTAGCCAGTGCGCTGCGCGAGACGTTCAGTCTTGTTGGAGAACTTGATCAAGTCGTGGTCTTCATCGATGAGGTGGAGGAGATTGCGAGCGCGCGCGAACAGCGCACCTTGTCGGCAGCCCACGGCGTCACTAACGAAATGCTGAAGTTGATTCCGAGTTTCCGCGAGAAGGACCGCCGGCTACTCGTATGCGCCACCAATTCGGTGCGAGCGATTGACTCCGCGTTCCTGCGCCACGGCCGTTTCGACTACGTCATACCTGTGGGGCCTCCCGACTCTGATGCTCGGCGCGCGATCTGGATTCGATACCTCTCCTCCATTCCCAGCGACGACATCGATCTCGACGCAATCGTGTCCGCCTCGTCGCTCTTCACCCCGGCCGACATCGAATTTGCCGCACGGCGCACCGCTCAAGCCGTTTTCGAGGAAGCACTGATGGAGAAAGGTGCGGATTCGGCGACCACCGAACTCATCCTTAGCTGCATACACGACACTCGACCGACCCTGAGCACCCGGATAATCGAGGAATTCCAACAGGACATCGACGACTACGCGCGGGTCTGAGCGGAATGGACGAGATACTTTTCTAATCGTATCGAGCTGCGAGCCGAAGGGATTTGGAGGGACGAACCCCTGACACTCGGCTCCGAAGACCGATGCTCTATCCGCTGAGCTACAGCCGCCTGCCATCTTCTTACTACGCACTCCGGTGTCTAGTTCGAGCGACACTCGAACGCTGCCTGGGGCGGGAAGACCAAACTACACGGGCACGAGGCAGGTGACGAACATCCACCTGCTCGTCGTCGTTACGAGGACCTGAGGACCAGGTCCCCTCGCCACTGCGATCGCGCGAGGACCATCTGGATAACCGAGACGTGGCGTTCCGCGAAGCCGGCCGAGCAGTAGGCGAAGTAGAACCGCCACCGCCGCAAGAACGCGTCATCGAAGCCCATGGCGCGCGCGTCGGGCCAGCGCGCGTCGAGCGCCTGGCGCCACTCGTCGAGGGTCCGCACGTAGTGCGGTCCGAGATCCTCCAGGTCGGTGAGGCGAAAGTCCGTCGCCCGGGTCACGGCGTTCGCGATCGCCGTGATGGAGGGCAGGCCACCGCCCGGGAATATGTAGCGACGGATGAAATCCTGTCGGGTCTTGTACCGCTCGAACTCGTGGTCGTCGATCACGATGCACTGGAGGGCGGCCCGTCCGTCGGGGCGCAAGAGATTGGCGCACGCGGCGAAGAACGTCTCGTAGAGGCGCCAGTCGACCGCCTCGATCATCTCGATCGAGACCAGGTGCGAGAACTGCCCGTCGAGGTCGCGGTAGTCGCGGTTGAGGACGGTGACGCGTTCGCTGAGCCCGGCCTCGGCCACGGCGCGCGTCGCGAAGAGGAACTGCTTGTGCGAGATGGTGGTGGTGGTCACGCGACACCCGTAGCGCGTGGCGGCGTGGATCGCGAAGCCACCCCAACCGGTGCCGATCTCGATCACGTGGTCCTGCGGTCCGAGATCGAGTTTGCGACAGATCCGATCGAACTTCTCGATCGACGCCTCGGCGAGGGTGCTGTCGGCGGAGGGGAAGACGGCGCAGGAGTACGCCATCGACGGATCGAGGAAGAGGGCGAAGAACTCGTCGCCCACGTCGTAGTGGGCCGCGATGTTCGCGCGGTCCTGGGACTTGGACGGCCGTCCGAGGTCGCGCAATGGCCGCCGCAGCGCTCGGGTGATCGGCGCGAGTCGCCGAGGCACGCGGTTGATCCGATCGAGGTTGCGGGTGAGGAGGCGCAGTACCGCCACCAGGTCGGGGCTGTCCCACTCGCCCAAGAAGTAGGACTGGCCCAGCCCGACCCCGCCACCCGAGAGGACGCGGCGCCAGACCTGCTCGTCGAGGACCACGAGCTCGGCGACGAGCCCCGACTCCCCGGCGGTCCCGTAGGTGCGCGCGTCGTCGCCGTCGGTGATGGTGAGCGTGCCGTGACGAACTCGGCGCGCCATCGACTTCAGTACCAGACGCGCGAACTTCGTGCGCCACGCCATGAGGCGGCCGTTGGTGCCGTCGCGTTGACTCACGGCACCGGCGAGGGATGCACGAAGAACGGCACGCGCGAAACGCGAAGGGCGAGCGCACGCAGGTAGATGGCGAGTGACACGCGGTGGGTCTGGAACGGATGTCGCAACAGCACCCGGACGACTTCGCGCCGCGTCATGTCGCGGCGCACCAGTGCGAGGGACGCGCGAAAGACGACGTCCTCGCCACGCACGACCACGATCGAGACGCCACAGCGCGCGCCCGGCGGGGCCACGTGGAATCGGTAGGACAGGTCCATCGGGAGGAACGGCGAGACGTGCATCTGCTTGGGCTGTTCATGGCGCTGCAACCCCCCTCGAGTGTCGAGCACGTACGCGTGCGATTCACCCCACGGCGTGTTCGTGACGTCGGCCACGACGGCCTGGAGCGTCTCACCGTCGGACGCGTAGCAATAGTAGAGAGCGAGGGGGTTGAAGCACCAGCCCCAGGTACGGTGTTGGGCGAGGAGGAGGATCGGCCCGTCGGGGCGGAAGCCGCAGCGCTCGCTCACCGTGTCGCGTACGACCGCCGCGAGTGGTCGCGCCGAGTCGCCCATGAAGTCACGCCGGCGAAAGTTCATCGGCGCACGCCCTTCGGCGCGCCAGAACGGGGCCAGCGCGGGCGACGCGACGTCGTCGAGTTCGACCATCGGCATGGCGACACGGTAGGTGAAGCGCCGGCGGTGCTCGCCCCGGCGCTCGTGGACCACGGTCCCTTCGTAGATCGACGCTGTCCTCATCGCGCCATCACGACCTCGTCGGCGTCGCGCGTCCTCGCCACGACCCGTAGGGCGCTCTGGACGCCGTCCTCGTGGAAGCCGTAGCCCCAGTACGCACCGACGTAGTGCGTGTGGAGTAGCCCGTCGATCTCGTCGTGTCGACGCTGCACACGGATGGCGGCCTCGTCGAAGGTCGGGTGGGCGTAGTCGAAGGACGCGATGACCTTCGAGGGATCGATGGCGTCGTCGGCGTTCAGCGTGATGCAGTAGTTCGTCTCGGACTCGAGCTCTTGGAGGCGATTGGCGTAGTAGGTGAGGACGGGCACCCGTTGGTCGTCGCCCGTGCGTCGGTAGTTCCAACTGGCCCACGCACGTCGCCGTCGCGGCAGGAGGCGAGCGTCAGTGTGCAGCGTGGCGCGGTTGCGCTGGAATCGAAACGCTCCCAGGATCGCGGCCTCGCTCGCCGTGGGCGCCGCCAGGAGCGCCAGCGACGTGTCGGCGTGCGTCGCGAAGACGACGCGGTCGAATCGCTCGCCCTCGGGTCGCGCGTCTGAGCGAACCAGTACACCGTCGTCATCGCGTTCGACCAGACGCACCGCGCACCGCGTGCGGACCCGATCGCCCAACGGCGCGGTCAACGCCTCGACGTAGTTGCGAGCGCCTCCCACGACGGTCCTCCACGGTGGTCGATTCCCGAGTGAGAGGAGGCCGTGCTGGTCAAGGAATCGAGCCAGTGAGGTGGCGGGAAAGGCCGAGAACTCCTGCGGGTTCGCCGACCATATGGCCGCGCCGAGCGGGATGAGGTAGTCGTCGACGAAGGGGCGCGAGAATCGCTCCCGTTGCAAGAAGTCCTCCAGGGAAATGGCGACGTCGTCGTGATCGAGCAACGCGCGCGCGGCGCGGTTGAACCGCGGGACGTCGGCGATCATCCGCACGAAGGAGGGACGCAGGGCGTTCCCGCGACGGGCCAGCAGCGTGTTCAAGTTGGTGCCTCGGTACTCGAGCCCGGTGACGGACGACGAGACGCTGAAACTCATGTCGCTCGGCTGCGTGGCGACGCCCAACTGGTCGAGGAGACCGCTGAAGCCCGGGTAGTTGCGCTCGTTGTAGACGATGAACCCGGTGTCGATGCCGAACGTCCGATCGGCGTCGTCGACCTCGACCGTGTTCACGTGGCCACCGATTCTGTCGGCGGCCTCGAAGACGACAACCTCGGCGCGCGCGTGGAGGTGGTGCGCCGTGACGAGACCCGACACCCCGCTACCGATGATGGCGATTCGTTCCATTTTCACTCCATTGGCCCGGGAGCCGTAGATTTAGTACTAAACTCTAGCAAGGAAGACCGAACCGCGAACAAAGGACCGCCGTGCCGCGCTACACCACTACGATTCACTCCCCCTGGAGCGTCGACGAGGCGTTCTCGTACATGAGCGATTTCGCGAACGCGCGGCGATGGGATCCGAGCGTGGTGTCCGCGCGCCGCGTCGACGACGGCGACGTGGCGCGCGACTCCCAGTTCGACCTGACCGTGCGCTTCGCCGGGCGCGACAAGACCTTGCGCTACCGGGTCACGTCGCTCGAGCCACCGCGCAGCGTCACCTTCTCGTCCTCGACGGGGACGCTCGTGTCGACCGACACCTTGACCTTCGAGCCCCGAGCCCAGGGCTGTGAGATGACCTACAGCGCGGAACTTCGGTTCAACGGCGTGGCGGCGATGGCCAACCCGGTGCTCGGACTGTTGTTCCGTCGTCTCGGCGATCGCGCGCGCGACTCCTTGCGCGAGGTCTTGGGGGGACCCCGTGACGCCGCGTGACGTCGCCCGCGACGCCGTCGACGCCGCCCTCGAGTTCAGCGTCGTGGGTAGCTTCTCGCGCGTCGGCCCGGCGATTCGCCGGCGCCTGTTCGAGTGGACACCGATCGACGACCAGCGCGTACGCGGCCAGGTGGCGGTCGTCACCGGCGCGACGTCCGGACTCGGACTCGAGTGCGCGACCGCCCTGGCGAGACTGGGCGCGCGAGTGATCCTGCTCGTGAGAGACGCCGAACTCGGCGCCCGCGTGTGCGCGCGGATCGCGGCGTCGACCGGTAACGACGAGGTCTCGACCATGGTCTGTGACCTCGGCGACCTGGAGAGCGTGCGGCGCGCGGCGCAGGCGTTGGGTCGACTGTCCGCCGTCCACGTCCTCGTCCACAACGCCGGCGCCCTGTCCACGACCTTCGACGTCAGCGCGCAGGGGATCGAGCGTACGGCCGCGGTCCAGTTGGTCGGACCGTTCTTGCTCACGACTCTTATTCGCGACCAACTGCGCGCCGGATGCGCACGCGTCGTGTGGGTGACGTCGGGCGGCATGTACACCGAAGCGCTCGACGTCGACTGGCTCGAGTCGCCCGCGAACGACTACGACGGCGTGCGGGCCTACGCGAGGGTCAAACGCGCCCAGGTGTCCCTGTGCGCGTCGTGGGCCCCTTGTCTCGCGCCGTGGGGGATCACCATGACGGCGATGCATCCGGGTTGGGTGGACACCCCGGGCCTTCGCCGATCACTGCCAGCCTTCGGTCGCCTCATGGGACCCCTGCTTCGAACCCCCGCCCAGGGCGTCGACACCATCCTCTGGCTGATTTCGACGTCGACGGACCAGACGCCGCCCGGCGAGCTGTGGCTGGATCGCCGGGTCCGACCTGCCCATCGCCTGCGTCGCACGCGACGCAGCGACACCGAGGAAGAGCTCGAGCGCTTGTGGCGGTTCTGTCACGAGCGAAGTGGACTTGACGCCCCGTCGGGGTCGACGTCATGAGGATGTGGATGGTGGACCCCCGGCTCCTGTGTCGCAAGCACCTGCTCGGCGAACACGTGGAGTGCCACATGTTCCGCGGTTCGCTGCACAAGGGGACGTCACTGCGTGGCTTCCTTGACGCCGGCCTCCTGGACTCTCGAAAGCTCGCGCGCCGACACGATCTGTTGGCCGCCGAGATGCAGCGACGTGGCTACCGGCACGCGTCGCCATTACCGCGTGATTTCGACGCGACCGCCGCCACGGGCGTCGTCGACACCGCGGCGGCGCTGCGCGAGTTGGCGACGCGGTGCGAGGAGTGCCGTGAACGCCAAATGAGCGGGCCCGACGCCGTGCCGTCGACCGCACGCCGATCACACGACACGAATCGGGCCCACCGATGACGTCGACCCGGGTGCTCGTCACCGGGGCGACGGGCTTCGTCGGGAGCCGCCTCGTCCCGTCGCTGCTGGATCGGGGCTTCGCGGTCCGCTGCCTGACGCGAACCCCGGCGAAGCTCGACGTCGCCCGTTGGAGGGATGACGTCGAAGTGATCGGCGGCGACATCGGCGGCGAGCTCGCCGCGGCGATGCGCGGGGTCGACGTCGCGTTCTACCTGGTCCACTCGATCGGCGCCGGTCCCCGATGGGCGCAGACGGAACTGCTCGACGCGGCCAACTTCGTGCGCGCGGCCGACGCCGCGGGGATTCGCCGGATCGTGTTCCTCGGCGGACTTGGCCGCGACGACGACTCGCTCAGCTTGCACCTCCAGACGCGTCACGACGTCGGGCGCGCACTCGCCACCACCTCGATCGAGGTCGTCGAACTGCGCGCCGGCGTGATCATCGGAGGGGGCTCCGCCAGTTTCGAGATGCTGCGCAAGCTGGTCGAAGGACTTCCGTTCATGGTGACCCCCAAGTGGGTCGAGACCCGGTGTCAGCCGATCGCCATCACCGACGTCATCGAACTGCTCGTTCGAGCGGCAACCTCGACCAACTTGCCACCGGGTGTCTACGACGCCGGAGGCCCTGACGTCGTCACGTACAGCGAGATGATCGCGATGTTCGCAGAAGTGGCGGGTCTCCCGCGCCGATGGTTACTCAAGGTACCGCTGCTCACGCCGCGACTCTCTTCGCTGTGGGTCGGGCTCGTGACCCCGCTGCCGGTGCCCCTCGCGCGCGAGCTCGTCGAATCGCTCGTCAACGAGGTCGTCGTCGCGGGTCCGTCGGCGTGCGACGTGCTCTCGGTCACGCCGATCGGGATTCGCGACGCCATGCGGCGGGCCTACGCGGCCGACCGAGCGGTCAACGCGAACGCCCATGAGAGGGAGAGCCGGGACGCCTTCGCCCGCCTCGACACGGATCCTGCGTGGTCGGGCCCGACCGTCCTCTCCGACGAGCGCACCGCCACGACTCCCGTGCCGTCGACGCTCGTATTCGACGTGCTTGAGCGCATCGGCGGCGCGAACGGTTGGTACGGGTCCGGGTGGCTCTGGTGGCTCCGGGGGTTGCTCGACCAGCTGGTGGGTGGTCCGGGACTTCGTCGCGGACGCGCCGCGGCGCTCGCCGAAGGTGACCCGCTCGACTTCTGGCGCGTGGAGGTGTTGCGACGACCGACTCGCTTGCGTCTGCGCGCCGAGATGCGACTGCCCGGGGAGGCCTGGCTCACCTGGGATCTCGAATCCGTGGACACCGGGACGAGAATCGTCCAGCGCGCCGACTTCCGTCCGCGGGGCTTCTTCGGCCTGGTCTACTGGTTCGTGGTCGCGCCCTTCCATCGATGGGTCTTCCCACGGATGCTCGCCGGAATCGTCGCCGACGCTGCGCGTGGTGAACAACAGCCACCGAGTGACAGGATTCGTTGATGCCCCGCGAGACGTACGTCGGCCTGCGCGACGCGGCCGAGCGGCTCGGCGTCCACTACATGACCATCTACCGTTACGTGCGCACGGGCCGGCTGCCCGCGCGACGAGACGGGGCCACGTGGCGCGTCGCGATCACGGACCTCGAACGCCTTCGCGCGCCGGACCCGAGGCCCTCGAGGACCCGCGCCACCGGCCAACTCCGCCCGACGCGACTGTTGGACCGCATGGTCGCGGGCGATGAGGCGGGCGCCTGGTCGATCGTCGAAGAGGCACTGACCTCGGGCACGACGGCCTCCGAGGTCTACCTCGACGTCCTCGCCCCGGCACTGCGCGTGATCGGTGCGCAGTGGGAGCACGGTCAGCTCTCGGTCGCCGCCGAACACCGTGCGAGTGCCGTCGCGACCCGACTCGTCGGGCGTCTCGGGCCGATGTTCGCCCGGCGCGGACTGTCGCGCGGCACTGTCGTTCTGGGAGCGCCCGAAGGTGACCTCCATGCGCTCCCCAGCGCCATCGTCGCTGACCTGCTCCGGGGTCGTGGATTCGACGTGCTCGACCTCGGTGCCAACACGCCGGTCAGCTCGTTCGTCGAGTCCGCGCGCGGCGCGAACCGACTCGTCGCCGTACTCGTCGGCGCCTCCTCGAACGACGCGGTCGCGCGACTCGCGGGGATCGCGGCCGCGTTGCGCGCCGACGGAGTCACCGCGCCGATCTACTTCGGTGGCGGCGCGGTCTCCGACGAGGGCCTCGCCCGAGAACTCGGGGCGGACGGGTGGTCGGGTGCTGACGCGCTCAGCGTCATCGCCGCGATAGACGACGTCGCGTCGTCGTCGCACAAGGAGAACTAGCGGCACTCCGTTGACGCCTCGGCGAACAGCGCCCCCAGCCTCGGTCCTCAGCAGTCGCGAATCCGGCCGCTCAGTCGCAACATCGTCATCAGCAGCGCGTCTTCAGCGCGGTTGGCCGCGAGGGAACGTGCGCTTTGCGGAATGTTTTGAGCCACGTGCGGCGTCGACGCCGCACCGCCGCCGAGGAGCTGCTCGAGCGCCTGCGTGTACGCCGAGGACACGACTCCGTGGTAGCAGCCGATCGACGAACGGGCACCCTTCACGTTCTCGAGCACGTAGTGATAGACCCCGTGGGGATAGCCCGGCACCGGCGAGAAGATCCCGTTGCAGGCGTCGAGCGAGGCGACCGGAATCGTCTTTCCGTTCATCGCGACGTTGTCGTAGATCCCGTAGCCGTCGAAGGCGAAGCCGAGGATGACGGGTCGCCTCGACGCGGCGTTCACCTCTTGCACGGCGCTCGTGGTCGTTCCCGAGAGCGCGGTCACGGAGCTCACGCTCGTCGCGCCGCCCGTCGCGTACGAGACGAGACAGGTGGGCAGCCCGTGATAGTGGTACTGGCCCCCCGGGCCGGGATGTCCGTCGCAGGAATCGAGGAACGAAGCGGACACTCCGTTGACGGTGGCGATGAAGTTGTCGCTGGTGGCCACCGTCGAGTGGTTGGCCTCGTAAGGATTGAAGAGCGCCGCGCCATCGAGCAGGAAACCGATCGGCCCTTGATTCGTCGTCGTCACCCTCTTCGAATAGACCGGGACCGTCGGCAGCGTGTAGTCGTAGTTCTGGTCCTGCAGGACCGACGCCGACGCGATCACGCTGGCCCCCGTCGCACTCACGTCGAACGGATTCGAGGGCACCGCGTAGTTCGTCGCCACGAAGTTCGACGCCGGAAGACCGTCGGATTTGAACGTCCATGATCCCCGGCCCACCGTGGTCGAGACGTTCGACGTCCACTTGACGTCTCGCTCGGCGACGACTTCGCTCTGGCGAGTGGACGGACCATACTTGTGCGCGGCACTCGCCCACGCCGCAGCCGGCGCGACGACACTACCGGTGGCGACGACGAGGGCAGAGGCGGTGAATGAGATTGCGTGGCGCGTTTTCATCGTCCTCTTCAAGTACGAACCCTGTCGCCAGGCTAAGTCAGTGACGCGCTGGGTGGTGGGTTCCCACGTCAGTCGATGCGTCAGGGCCGGGACAGTCCGACATGGCCTCATCGCAATGGTCGCTGACCCGCGTCCCTTCGCGGCGACGACGCCTCGACGGGCTCCCATCGACCTCGGAAGTAGATCTCAGGCAACTGACAACGCCTTCACATGACTCTCACAATTGCGTTTTCTACTTTGGGAAGTGTTCCTTTGAAAGGAGAACTCATGAAGCACCTAACCACACGATCCATCGCGGCATTCGCGCTCGTCGCCGCCATGGGGGTCAGTATTCCCACCGTCGCGTACGCCGATTCGACGACCACGACGACCACCGTCCCGAGCGCCAGTTTCATCGCGCAACAGAAGGCGCTCGAGCTCCAGCTGGCCAACCGTGCGACGCAACTGCAGCACTTGGTCGCGGACGTGACGGCGGCGACGTCGCTGTCGTCCAGTACGTCGGCCGTACTCCAAGCACGGCTGTTGACCGAACAGACGAGCATCAACGCCCTTATCGCCAAGGTCCCCACCGACACCACCAAGGCGGAACTCAACGCCGACCGTGCCGCCATGCTGAAGGACAACCGCGTCTACGCCGTGATGTCTCCGCAGGTGTTCGAAATGATCGAGGCTTCGGTCGTCGCGAACCAAGTCACCGTGATGCAAGGCAACGAGTCGACGCTCCAGTCAGAGGTCACGTCGATCGTCGGGCTGCCCGGCTACAAGAATGCGCTGAACCACTACAACAACTACGTCACCCGTCTTTCGAACTGGTCGACGAAGATCGTGAACGTGGAGAGCACTGTTCTGGCCCAGACACCCCAGGGCTACCCCGGTAACACGAAGGTCTTTGTCGCCCAGAACCACCAGATTCTTGACGCGAACATCGCTCTGTCCTACGCCGCGTACGATGCCAGCATCATCGGCCTCGCGACCGGTGGGTACACGGGTTCGTAAGAACTCAACCAGACTCAGTACCTAGTCGTCCCAAGTGGCGGTCGGTGGCTTCGGTCATCGACCGCCATTTGACTTCTCTCGGCGCGCGGGCTGCTCTTCCTCACGCTCGACGCCGCCGTCGGCTCCCACGTTCGACAACTAGTCTCGCCTCATGCGACTCGGCGTGCACTTCATAAACTTCAATCTTCCCGGCGGCCCGGAACGACTCGGACGGACGCTCGCCGACACTGCGCGGGCCGCCGAAGATCACGGCTGCACGAAGTTCACCTTGATGGACCACTACTTCCAGATGGAGTTCTTCTCGACGGCGCTCGATCCGATGCTGGAGGGTTACACCTCGCTCGGCTTCCTCGCCGGCCAGACCTCGCGTATGCAACTCGGTCTGCTCGTCACCGGCACGACCTACCGCCATCCGGGACTCCTCGCCAAGATCGTGACGACCCTCGACGTCCTGTCGGAGGGGCGCGCGCAGTTAGGGATCGGCGCCGCGTGGTACGAACGCGAACACCTGGGACTCGGCGTGCCCTTTCCCCCACTCAAGGAACGCTTCGAGCGACTCGAAGAGACGCTCCAGATCTGCCAACAGATGTGGAGCGACGACGACGGTCCCTTCGACGGCACGCTACTACCAGCTCGCCGAGACCATCTGTGTCCCCCGACCGATCCAAAAGCCCCGTCCCGGCATCCTGATCGGCGGCGGCGGCGAGAAGAAGACCTTGCGCATGGTCGCGCAGTACGCCGACGCCTGCAACATCTTCGCCACCAGCATCGAAGAGGTCCGTCACAAGTTCGATGTCCTCGACCGACACTGCGCCGACCTCGATCGCGATCCGGCCTCAATTGAACGGACGATTTCAAGCTCGTTCATGAACCTGGACGACCCGGGCGAATTCCTGAAGACCATGGAGGAGTACGCCGCGATCGGCGTCGATCTCATCGAGGTCACGCCGCGCGCGGACGACCCCGCCGCGTGGGTCGCCGACTTCGCGTCGAAAGTCGTACCCACGATGTCGGAACTGGGACGTTGATCGGAAGTCCGGAACTCGCTCCTCTCGGTTCACCTACGATTCTCAAATCGAGACCCTGACCTTTCTTTCCACCGACA
>CAVOWM010000002.1:0-11858 GCA_963700135.1 uncultured Acidimicrobiaceae bacterium
ACGCTCGCGGGTGTCGGGCCGTGGCGGTGGAGAGTGACTGGCAATACACTTTGCGTTTTATGAGGTCCCGATGAGCCAACTTCGTTACACGACATCGATGTCGCTCGACGGCTTCGTCGCGGGTCCCCATCAGAGTCCGCAGCATCCATTGGGCGTCCGCGGCGAACTGCTGCACGGATGGATGCGGGAACTCGCGGTCTGGCGAGCGCAAGCGGGATTGGAGGGCGGCGTGGTCAACGCGAGCACCGAGATCCTCGAACGCGAGGACGTGAACGTGGGGGCGATCATCATGGGTCGAAACATGTTCGGTGGTGGTCCGGGACCCTGGCCCGAGGTTCCGTGGAACGGTTGGTGGGGAGAGAATCCACCGTTCCATATGCCCGTCATCGTGCTGTCCCACTTTGCTCGCAAACCACTGGTGTGCGAGGGGGGAACAACGTTCACCTTCACCTCCGAGGGGCTGGACTCGGCGCTGGCGATGGCGCGAGAACGAGCCCAGGGTCGCGACGTCGCAATCTCCGGCGGCGCGGGTGTGGCACGTCAGTTCCTCGCTGCTGGTCTCGTCGATGAGTTCATGATCCATCTGGTGCCGGTACTGCTCGGCGCAGGGGTGCGGCTCTTCGAGGACGCGGCGTCGCCCGTCATCGCCCTTGAGCAGACTGACGTCGTCGAGGCACCTGGCGTGACGCATCTCACGTATCGCGTGTCACGTCCGGCGTGATGCGCGTCCCTGACCGCCGCGTCGCACGGTGTTGCGGTGTCTGACGCGTCACGACACGTCGCGTTCATTCGCAACGTGATGATCGGGCGGGCCGGACTTTCTCGCGACGTCCTTCTTTCGATTTTCGCCAACGCGGGTGCGGTGGACGCGCGGTCGCACCTGGCCACGGGCAACGTCTCCTTCGACTGGCCCGGCGGCGAGATCGCCGCGCTGATCGACCAGACCCAGGAAGGCATCGAGCGCACGATGGACCGGTTCGAACCGGTGTTCGTGCGCAGCATCGCGGCCCTTCGAGCATCAGTCGCGTCCGAGCCTTTCCGGGTGACACCGATCACGGACGTCGGTCATCGCTGTGTGACCTTCACGGAATCCTTGGCTCGCGTCGAGTTGCCGGTCGTCTCAGTCCGAAAGGACGCCTACGTGTTCGACGCCATCGGAACGGACTGGTACTCCGTCACCCGTCTCGTCGACGGACGGGGTGGGAACGTCAACCGCATGATCGAACGAGCGCTGTCGTGTACCGCGACCACTCGCAACTGGAACACGATCGAGCGGGTGGTGGAACTACAGGTCTAAACCGGGCCTAGATCGGTTGACACCATTGGGTCGTTGTGTTTGGATTCCACCATGGCAATCTCCAAGGTCCAAGTCGTGTCGGTTCCCGTGAGCGATCCCGATCGCGCGAAGGACTTTTACGTCAACACCCTGGGCATGGCGTTGCTCCAGGACGTGCCAATGGACGCGTCGACGCGATGGGTCCAAGTCAGTCCGGCTGGCTCGGAGGCGTCAATCACGCTGGTGACGTGGTTCCCCTCGATGCCCCCCGGTTCGCTCAAAGGACTCGTCCTCGAGACCCAGGACTTGGAGGGGACGATCGCTGAGTTCGCGTCGCGGGGCTTCGTCATAGAAGGCGGCATCGACGAACAGCCGTGGGGCCGCGTCGTCAGTTTTGATGACCCCGATGGGAACGGTATCGTGCTTCGCGCCCCGCCTCGAGGGACGCCGTGAGGGACGGGCGTCCCTGGAGCGGACGGCGTCACCTCGAAAGGGACCAACGTTACGAGAAGGAGTGATGACTATGGCACCTGACGTATCGACGACGTACGTGTGGCCGTCGCTGTCGGCGCGCAACGCTCGCGCCCTCATCGACTTCTACGTGGAGGCTTTTGGCTTCACGATCTCCGCGCTCTACGGCGAAGGCGACCACGTCGATCACTGCGAGATCCTGTGGCCCCTCGGCGGCGGCATCATGCTGGGTGACCAACGCGACGACGGTGACGAATTGGCGCTGCGATCGGGTACTTTCGGCGTCTATGTGGTGACCGACAACCCCGACGCGCTGCACGACCGTGCGTTGGCCGCGGGCGCGACACTGGTGCGCGCGCTCAACGACACCGATTACGGATCGCGCGAGTTCGCCGTAAAGGATCCCGAAGGCAACCGGTGGTCGTTCGGGACGTATCGCGGCGCCGAGCACTCGCACCCGCATTGAACCAGCGCGATCGCACTGAAGTCCTCTCACCGCGGTGACGTGAACCGTCCGTAGAATCGTGACGTGACCGACCGCCGCCCCGGACAAGGTCGTTACGCCAAGCTGGAGCGCGAGCAACGGTGGTTGCTGACGCAACTGCCCCCGGGTCTCACGGGCGAGCGCGTCATCGTCGACCACTACTGGACCGGCACGTCACTACGCCTCCGCCTGATCGAGGGCCACGACGGCGTGCACTACAAGCTGTGCCAGAAGGTGCGACTCGACGACGATGACCCGGCGATGGTGAAGATCACCAATATCTACGTGAACGAAGCGGAGTTCCTCACCCTGTCCGTGACGCCGGCGGCCATCATCTCGAAGAGTCGGTGGACGTGGAACTGCCACGGCGTGCCGTACGCCGTTGACGAGTTCAAGGGGCGACACGCCGGTCTCGTGTTGGCCGAAGTCGAATTGGGCGAGAACGATCCGAGCGTCAGCGACCCGGACTACGTGGCGGCCGACGTGACCCATGACGATAGGTACTCTGGTGGTTGGCTTGCGACGGCGTCGAACGAGGAACTGCGCCGCGTCGTGCACGGGTAGTCCACGCGAGCGACGTCCGCAGGCCGACCGTTACGTCGCACCATTACGATGGCGCCCGAGGCGACATCAACGTCGACGGCGCCGGGTGACGAACACTTGGAGGACCGTGGAGCACGTTGAGTACTGCGATGCGTTGACCGTCGAGGTCGCTCGATTTGCGAACGTGATGTCGGGCCTGTTATTGGACCAAGGCGTCGCGACGTGCCCCGGCTGGAGCGTGCGCGACCTCGCCGAACACCTCGGCGTGATCCACCGTTGGGCCGAAGAATTGGTCCGACTGCGCTCGCCGGCCCGGATTGCGCGCCAGAGCTCCGATGCCGTGAGGGATGCGGTGAGTCCCGAGTGGATCAGTGCGGGTGGCGCGCGACTGGTCGCGACGCTGCTCGCGGCCAACCCGGACGACGAGATGTGGGCGTGGGGCGTCGATCAACGCGTTCGCTTCTGGTCTCGCCGTCAGTTGCACGAGACCTTGGTCCATCGCATGGACCTCGAACTCGCGGCTGGGATCGACCCGGTGGCGGACCCGACGTTGGCCATCGACGCCGTTGACGAATACCTCTCCAACGTCGAGAAGGTCGCCCGGCATTCCCCCGAACTGTCGAAGCTCCGAGGTCGTGGGGAAAGGTTGGCGTTTCGAGTTCGCGAGCCCGAGACCTTCTGGTCGATCACGTTCGATGAGGACGGGTTCAGCGTCTCGACGGCCGAGGGCGCCTTCGATGCCGAACTCGTCGCTCCACCCGTCGAGTTGCTCCTGACGATCTTGGGACGTCGGGCGGTTACGAGGGGCGGCGTGAGCGTGATCGGTGACGCACGACTCGTCGACTTCTGGTTGACTCACTCCGCCTTCGAGTGAATTAACGGCGTCGACGGTTCGTCAGCCCGCTGCGCACGAAGTGCATTGCGTCGTCCCGGCGGGGAATGCGGTTCCGCAGCTCTTACAGAACGTCTCCGGTCGGTCCTTCGGCCCGCAATCGTGGAAGAGCGCCCGATTCCCGGGGAGCGCTTCGCCGCACCACCCGCAGATCTTTGGTCCCGCTGTCTTCGTCGGGGGAGGGCTCGCCGCGGTGACCGGCGCGGCAACCGGTCCACTGCCGGGGCTCGCGCCGGACGACGGCATCGCACCCGCGGCGGGCGCCGTGGGTGCGTTCGGCGACCACCGACCGGAAGGCCTGGTTGGCAACTCGGGAGGTCGCACGGGGCCGTCGCCGGTAGATTGACGGCCCTGGGACACCGGCCAACGAGAGAACGCGAATATGAGGAAGAAGATCCAGTTCGCCAAGAAACTCAGTTGATCCAGGTGCCAGACGATGCCGATGGTGGTGATACCCACGAAGCCGACGGAGTCGCCAAAGAATATTGCGTTGACGTCGCTCCAGAAGATGACGAACGCGATGATCGTCAAGATCAGTGGTGCGAGCGGCAGGAGAATCCACATGGCCGAATATCCCGCCTGCGAAATTATGCGGGTCATCGCGTAGTAGTTCAGCACGACCACGCCGATGGCGATGAGGAGTTCGATCCACGTGCCGACCCCCACCGAAGTTACGAACGCGCCAATCGGCGTCAGGTGACCCATCGTCGTCGACATCTCCCAACACCGGAACCTATTCGGGCGACCATCGTCCGGTCCTCACGAGGATTGTAACCCGACCAGTTCGTTTGACTCGGCATCACGATGGTGGCATTCGCGTCGAAAACAGTCGAACGCGTTCGGGTGTCGCGGGCCGTCGCTGGGAGTTCACGACGATCGTGGAATCGACTTTGTAGGCTGCTGCGGTGTCCGATGAGCGTGGGGTGATTGAGGGTCGATTCGCTCGAGTGGTGGTCCAGGGTACGTCGGGCAGCGGGAAGTCCACCTTGGCCGCCGCACTCGCCAGCACGCTCAAAGCCCCGTACCTCGAACTCGACAACATCTTCCAACAACCCAATTGGACCCCACTCGACCTCCAAGAGCTTCGGCGACAGGTCGGTTCCTTCGTCGAACATCCTCGCTGGGTCGTCGACGGGAACTACAGCCAGGTTCGCGACCTCCTCTGGCCGATCGCCACCTCGATCGTCATCATCGACCTCCCCAAGCGAATCGTCATGTCGCGGGTCATCAGGCGGACGTTCCTACGAATCGTCAAGCGAGAGCAGTTGTGGAACGGCAACCGCGAGTCATGGAGCAACGCGCTGTCGCGTGACCCGATGCGCAACATCATCCTGTGGTCGTGGAACACGCACTCGAGATTCCACGTCACGGTACCCGCGGAAGCTCGCGAGTCCGTGGGTCCCGAGCGCGTCGTCGTCCTCACGAGCGTGCGCGGGGTTCGACAGTTCCTCGAAACCGCGGCCACCACGCACTGATCGGATCACCGTCACGCGCCGTCGCGGGTGAAGGCGAGGGCGTTCTCGACGGCCCGGTAGCCGATCGGACCGTACGTGGGCTCATCGCTCTCGCCGAGCAGGATGAACATGAGTCCGAAATGCAGGGCCCACCCAAGGGTTCGACTGATCGTCGCGTCGTCGACCTCACCGTACGCGCGCAAGAACGCCTCGATGGAATCGAGCGGCAGCGAGAGAAAGCCACCGGCCAGGTCCGTGGCCGGATCACCGGCGCACAGGTCACCGAAGTCGATGACCCCCACGAGCGCGTCGTCGCGAACGATGAGATTCGCCGTGTGCGGATCCCCGTGGATCCATTGGGGAGGTGCGGTCCATGGCGCAGCGGCGAGCGACGTCTCCCATAGCTCGAGGACACGGCCGCGATCGACCGACGCGCCGACGTCATCCAGGCGGCGCCGAAAGTTCGTCTCATGGGAACGCAGCGGCACGCCGCGGAACTCATTCGTCGGTGCGTCCGCCGGCGCGTCGTGGTGCAACGCGCGAAAGAAGCCACCTAGATCGGCCGCCGCCGCGCCCAGGACCGGTGGGCTGACCAGATTGCCCGGCGTGCCCTCGATCCATTTCGCGATCGTCCAGGGCCACGAGAAGAGCTCACTCGGTCGCCCGACTCGAATCGGTGTCGGGATCGACAGCGGTAGTCGGGGCGCCAGCTCGGGCAACCAGCGTTGCTCGCTCTCGATCAGCGGCACCGCCACCTGACGTCGCGGCAGACGAACCACCAGGTCAGCGCCGAGCCGCCAAATCGTGTTGTCGAAGCCCGGCGTCATCTCTTGGACGTCGTCGTTCCCCAGATCCGGGTGCTGGCGACGCACGAGTTCTTGGACAAGTTGCGAGTTGACGTCGACTTCCGCGCTGGGCCACCTCACGGAGTCCGACTCTAGAGCCGTCGCGGGTCGCAGACGCAACGCCACGGCGAAGGTCGCGAGGACGCTCGCGGCGTCGACGTTTCGCCGCCGCGCCGAATCATCGGACGTGCTCGTGCAAGTATCGGACCATGAAGGTTGCGGTCATTGGCGCCGGCGCGATCGGCGCGCCGATCGCGGCACTACTGGGTGAACAGGGATACCCCGTCGTGCTCGCGGCGCGCGGCGCCAACTTCGACGCCATCGCCGAGCACGGCGTGAGCGTCGCGACCCCCGATCGAACCCTGAGCGTGGAGATCGACATCGTCGAGGGCGTCTCGGCGTTGCGCCTGGAACCCGACGACGTCGTCGTCCTGTGCGTGAAGAGTCAAGATACTGTCGGCGTCCTCGAGGAGTTGCTCGGTGTCGCCTCGCCCGCGACGGCCGTGTTCTGTGCGCAAAACGGTGTCGCCAACGAGCGATTCGTCTCCCAGCACTTCGTGAATACCTACGGGGTGTGCGTGATGTCGCCGGCCTCGTACCTCGAACCGGGTCGCATCGAGGTCTTCTCCGCCCCGCTCATCGGCGTCCTGGACGTCGGTCGCTGGCCCCGCGGGGTTGACGACACGGCCCGCGTGATGTCGGGAATGCTCGAGGACTCCGGGTTCGCCTCCATGGCCACCGAGGAGATCGAGACGCTGAAGTGGGGAAAGTTGCTCTCCAACGTCATGAACGCCTTCGAGGTGCTGTGCGGGACGGCCGCGCGCGACGACGAACTAGAAGAGCGGATCCGTGATGAGGCCGCCACCTGTCTCGTGGCGAACGGCGTCGACGTCGCGCGCGCCCGGTCGCTCGCGACTGAGCGTTCGAAACTCATCATCTACCACTCGATCGCGGGTATTCGTCGGGTCGGAAGTTCATCGTGGCAGAGCGTGTTGCGTGGAACGGGCAGCGTCGAGACCGACTACCTGAACGGGGAGATCGTCGAGCTCGGACGACGCTTCGGGATCGCCACGCCGGTGAACGAACTGCTGGTGCGTCGCGCGAACGAGATGGCACGCGAGGGTCTCGCACCGGGTTCAGTCACGGTCGCGGAACTTCATCGGGAACTGGACGGTCGCAGCTGACGGACGAACTCAACGCTCGGTGACGCGCGTCTCGCGCTCGTAGACATCAGGTCGACGAAAGTCCATCACCGAGATCTGCGACCTGCGTCGGGCGACCTCTTCCAAATCCAGCGTGGCCGTGACCACCTCCGGGCCGTCGCTCGTCGCTTGGGCCAGAACCTCGCCCCACGGGTCGACGATGAGCGAGTGTCCGTAGGTGGCGATGCCTTCGGCGGTCGTGCCGGACTGCGCCGCCGCCACGACGAAGGCGTGATTCTCGATCGCGCGCGAGCGGACCAGGAGGTCCCAGTGGGCGAGCCCCGTGACGGCGTTGAAGGCGGCGGGGATGGCGATCACGTCGGCCCCGGCGAGGGCCAATTTCCGGTACAACTCGGGAAATCGAACGTCGAAGCATACCGAAAGGCCGAGCGCGAAGCCGTCGAGCCGAGCGACGACGATCTCCTCGCCGGGGGCGATGATCTCGGATTCGCGATGGACGATCGCGCCCGGGACGTTGACGTCGAAGAGGTGGACCTTGCGATAGGTGGCGGTGATCGCGCCGTTCGGCCCGATCACCACGCTGGTGTTGTAGAACTTCCCCTCGATTGGCGAGCGCTCCAGGAGGCTGCCGAGGTGCAGCGTCACGTGGCGAGCCGTGGCGACCTCGGCCATGCGACGGGTCGTGTCGCCCGGTACCGGTTCTGCCGCGTCAGCGAAGCCCGAGAAGGGGCCGAGGAAGTTGAAGTACTCGGGCACCTGGACGTACTGGGCGCCGCGGTCGGCCGCTTCGTGCACGAGTTCAATCGCCGCTTCGACGTTGCGCGCGATGTCCGAGCCGGAGGATAGTTGCACCGCCGCCACGTTGAGCTTCATCGACCCTCCTCGGACCGCGTCCCTACCTGCAACCTACCGTCCACTCTTCGTGACCCGCGAGCGGCCAACTGCGTTGAGGGTGGCAATTCGTGGGCGCGGACGGTTTCCTCGCTGAGGGCGAATAACGCGCCGCACACGTCGGTCGAGATCAATGGGGGGCCGCGAGCAGTCGAAGGTTCTCCTCGGCGTCGCCCTGGTGGTGCTCGCATTCGTGGAGCGCGTTCAACATCGCTCCCGAGATCGTGATCTCGAGCGGCGATTGCGAGCTGTAGATCAGGTGTCGATCCTCGAACTTGTCGGGCAAGCTCGCCACCGTCTTCAAGAACAGAAAGGTGGCCACTTGCAGTTCGACCACGACGTCCGAGGCCGCGTCTTGGTCGTAGAACCCGATGTTGACTCGCTCATCGCGATAGATCGGCGTGCCCACTGGCACGTCCAGAATTGACGCAAGCACGATCCGCTCGCGGATGCTCAGGAGCACGTCGCGCAGGTGACCGCCGTATTCGAGGATCGACCAACGCTCGGCGCTCGGTCGTCGCTCCACCGAGGGGCCGGCCGTGGCGATGATCGCCACGAGGGCCTCCACCGTGGTGCTCATCCGGGTCGCGACTTCGGCGCGCGAGAGGTTCGTCCACGTGAAGCCGCAGTGTTCGCAGGTTCGTACCTCGTTCGCGGACTCGTTGCTCACGGGTCTCATGTTGCCACGCGAGGGCGGTTCGGCGCACTCGTACGCGAGGGTGATCAGTCAGATGCCGTCCACTCGTGGTGACGCACGATCTCGGCGACCTCGATCTCGTACTCGGTGTAGAACGTCGTTCGACCGAGGGCTTGGGCCTCGCGGTGCTCGGGCAGCTCTTTCCACGCCTCGAGGTCGGACATGGACTCGAAGTAGGAGATGGTGACGCCGCGTCCGGACGCCGCGTCGCGGAAACTGGCGTGGCCGATGTAGCCCGGGGTCACGGCGACCAGCCGGTCCATGCGGGCGGACCACTCCTCGTACTCCGCGTCGGAGTGGTCGGTTCGCCGGGACCGGAAGATGCACACGACGTGGCGATCCGAGCTCATCGACGCATCGTATCGTCGCCGAAGCAGCCCGGATCATTGGCGCTGGCGCGACGGCGCGTTCGAATGTATCTTGACGACATGACACCAGTTGATCGCTACACCCACGGTCATCACGAGTCGGTGCTGCGTAGTCACACGTGGCGCACGGCCCGTAATTCGGCCGGCTTCCTTCTCCCGCATCTGAAGAGCGGTGACAGTGTGCTCGACGTGGGCTGCGGACCCGGGACCATCACGATGGACTTGGCCGAACTCGTCGCCCCGGGTCACGTCGTGGGTATCGACCGTTCGAGCGAGGTCATCAAACGCGCGCGCGAGGCGGCCGAGGCGAGGGCGCTGTCGAACCTCTCGTTCGAAGTCGGCGATGTCTACCATCTCGAATTCGAAGACGACTCGTTCGACGTGGTCTACGCCCACCAAGTCCTCCAGCATCTGAGCGATCCGACGCGCGCGCTGCGTGAGATGCGTCGCGTCCTTCGCGACGGGGGTTGGCTCGCGGTGCGCGACGGGGACTACGGCGAGTTCACGTGGTCGCCGCCCAGTGACGGCCTGACCCGGTGGATGGAGTTGTACCACGAGATCACGCGAAGGAACGACGCCGAAGCCGACGCCGGTCGTTACCTCGCTGAGTGGGTGCAGGCCGCCGAGTTCGCGTCACTGGAACGTTCGAGGTCGGATTGGATCTACGAGAGCGTCGAAGAACGCGAATGGTGGGCCGACCTCTGGGCCGACCGCGTCCTCTACAGCGAGTTCGCGCGACAGGGTCTCGAGTACGGGCTCACCACGAGCGAGGAACTCAGCGAGATCAGCGACGCCTTTCGAGCGTGGTCCGACAGCGACGACGGGATCTTCGTCGTGGTCCACGAAGAGGTACTGGCCCGCAAGTAGGCGAGGGTCGCGGCGGGCGCGTCGCTACTTGGCGACGAAGTGAGGATTGTAAATAAGTCCGACGACGTGTCCGCTCGGATTCTCGACGGAGGCGACGATGATGCCGTCACCCACGTCCTGCGGTGCTTCCAAGAGGACGGCTCCGTTCGCCTCGGCGTCGGCGACGGCTTGGGCGACGTCGTCGACGCCCCAGTAGGTCGTGGGACTCGCGTCGACTTCCTCGGTCGGCACCAGACCGAGCTCGTAGCCGGCGACCTCGAAGCCGACGTAGAACGGTTCGTCGAAGTAGGGGGCGATGCCGAGGTAGCCGCTCCACCACGCCTTGGCGGCGGCGAGGTCGGTCGTCGGATAGATGAGGGTGCGTAGACCACGTAGTTGAGTTGACATGCGCTCAACGTAGCAAAACCCTGTGACCGGAACCGGTCCGTCACGGGGACCGCCGAGGCGTGTGACGGCGAGCGATCAGCCCGTCTGAGGACGGAGGAACGTCGGTGTGAGGGCGCCGCCGCGAGTGAGGTCGACGACGCGTTCGAATCCGGCCGCGACCGCGAGCGTGATCGCCTCGTCGCCGGGCCGGGCGACAATTGAGAGTCCGACCGGGAGGCCGTCGATCACGCCCATCGGCACGGTGGCGATCGGCCATCCGGCGATCGCCGATGCCTGCTTCACCTGTGACCAACGGGCGCTGCCGCTTCCTCCCAACACGAGGTCGTTCTTCCAGGCGGGGCTGTAACAGGCCGCGACGAAGCAATCGACGTCGCTGAGCGCCGGCTTCAGGCACTGGTCAACCGCCCACGTTAGGTTCCTCGATCTCGCGTCGCGATACTTCCCACCACGCCGACCTCCGGAGGCGAGCGCCTGGTCGAAGAATTCGTGCCCGAAGAACGGGAGTTCGACGTCGCGGTGATCGTCCTCGAACTCGATGCACTCCTCGAGCGTCGAGGGCCCCGGTCCACCTCGGCGCTGCAGGAAGACCGTCAGGTCGTCGCTCATCTCGCTGAGTAGCACCGTCAGTTCGTCGGCCTCGACGGCCGCGTCGGCCTCGGTGACCACGACCTCGGAGAACGTCGTGCCGGCGTTGCGCGCTGACTCGATCACGTCGCGAAACAGTTGGTCCGTCGCGGGATGGCCGGTGGTGAAGTTCGTCGCGACCGCGACGCGCGCGCCGTCGAATCCCCGGGCGACTCGTTCGAGGACGTGGTCCAGCCCGGTGAGGACTTCGTAGAGGGCGGCGACGTCGCGGACGGTGCGCGCCATCGGTCCGGCGCTGTCTTGACTCGACGAGATCGGCACGATCCCTTCCCCGGACACGGTGCCCACTGCCGGCTTGAGACCGACGACGCCGTTGAGCGACGCCGGACAGGTGATCGAACCGTCGGTCTCGGTGCCGATGGCGAGCGGCGCGAGCCGAGCCGCGAGTGCGGCGCCGGAGCCGGATGATGACCCGCCGGCGCATCGGTCGAGTCGGTAGGGATTGAGGGTGAGACCACCCACGGCGGACCACCCACTGGTCGAGAAGGGTGAGCGCATGTTCGCCCACTGCGAGAGATTGGTGGAACCGAGCACGATCAGACCGGCGTCACGGAGTTTCGTGACGAGTGGTGCGTCGTGGGGCACCGGTCGACCGAGCAACGCCGTCGACCCCGCGCTGCCGGGGAGACCGACGACCTCGACGTTGTCCTTGACGAGGATTGGCACGCCGTGCAGTGGACTTCGCAGTGTGCCACGGGCGCGCTCGTCATCCAAGAGCTTCGCGGTACTGAGCGCGTCGGGGGCGAGCGCCAGCACGCTGCGCAGTGCGATGTCGCTGTCCGGCGAGTCGATCCGCGCGATTCGCTCCGTCAATGCCGTGACGATCGCCACCGACGACGTCGCGCCCGACGCGAGGGCCTCGGTCAGTTCCAGCG
>CAVOWM010000003.1:0-10322 GCA_963700135.1 uncultured Acidimicrobiaceae bacterium
GACGCGGTGTCTGACGCGTCGCGACACGTCGCCTTCATTCGCAATGTGATGATCGGGCGCGCCGGTCTCTCCCGCGACGTCCTTCTCTCGATCTTCGCCGAGGCCGGTGCCGTGGATCCCCGGTCGCACCTGGCCACGGGCAATGTCTCCTTCGACTGGCTCGGTGGTGAGATCACCGCGCTGATCGACCAGACCCAGGCGGGCATCGAGCGCACGATGGGACGGTTCGAACCGGTCTTCGTGCGCAGCGTCGCGGCGCTTCGGGCGTCCATCGAGTCCGAGCCCTTCCGGGTGACCCCCATCGTGGACGTCGGTCATCGCTGCGTGACTTTCACCGAGTCCTTGGCTCGCGTCGAGTTGCCGGTCGTCTCGGTCCGCGAGGACGCCTACGTGTTCGACGCCGTCGGCACGGACTGGTACTCCGTCACCCGGCTCGTCGACGGACGTGGTGGGAACGTCAACCGCATGATCGAACGGGCACTTTCGTGCGCCGCGACCACCCGCAACTGGAACACGATCGAGCGGGTGGTGGGACTGCACGCGTAAGCGACGCGCGTCGATCGGTTGACACGATAGGGACGCTGTGTTTGTATTCGGACATGACAATCTCCAAGGTCCAAGTCGTGTCGGTACCCGTGAGCGATCCTGATCGCGCGAAGGACTTCTACGTCAACACCCTGGGCATGGATCTGATCTCGGACGTGCCGATGGACGAGTCGACACGATGGGTCCAAGTCAGCCCGTCCGGCTCGGAGGCGTCGATCACCCTGGTGACGTGGTTCCCGTCGATGCCCCCCGGGTCGCTCAAGGGACTCGTGCTCGAGACCCAGGACCTGGAAGGGACGATCGCGGAATTCGCGTCGCGGGGGTTCGTCATCGACGGCGGCATCGACGAACAGCCCTGGGGACGCGTCGTCAGCTTTGACGATCCGGACGGGAACGGCATCGTGCTGCGCGCCCCGCCCCGAGCGCCGTGAGCGCACGGCGCTCACCGAGCGGAGCGACCCGTCGAACGTTGTACGCCACGAGAGGGAGATGACCATGGCACCTGAGGTATCGACGACGTACGTATGGCCGTCGCTGTCGGCGCGCAACGCTCGCGCCCTGATCGATTTCTACGTGGAGGCGTTCGGCTTCACTATCTCGGCGCTCTACGGCGAGGGCGACCACGTCGATCACTGCGAGATCCTGTGGCCCCTCGGCGGGGGCATCATGCTGGGTGACTATCGCGGCGGCGAGGGTGACGAATTGGAGCTGCGCCCGGGAACGTTCGGCGCCTACGTGGTGACCGACGATCCCGACGCGCTGCACGACCGAGCATTGGCCGCCGGCGCGACGCTGGTACGCGCACTGAACGACACGGACTACGGATCGCGCGAGTTCGCGGTGAAGGATCCCGAAGGTAACCGCTGGTCCTTCGGGACCTATCGCGGCGCCGAGCACACGCATCCGCATTGAGTCGACTCATTCACGCTGGTCATCACGGCGACGGCACCGATCGTCCTTAGACTCGAGTCGTGACCGACCGCCGCCCCGGACACGGCCGCTACGCGAAGTTGGAGCGTGAACAGCGGTGGTTGCTGACGAGGCTGCCCCCGGGTCTCACGCACGAGCGCGTCATTCTCGACCACTACTGGAGTGGCACGTCGCTGCGCCTCCGACGTGTCGAGGAGCGCGACGGTGTGCATTACAAGCTGTGCCAAAAGGTACGACTCGACGACGATGACCCGGCAAGTGGTGAAGATCACCAATATCTACTTGAGCGAGGCGGAGTTCCTCGCCCTGGCCGTGACGCCGGCCGCGATCATCTCGAAGAGTAGGTGGACCTGGAGCTCAAATGGCGTGCGCTACGCGGTCGACGAGTTCAAGGGGCGACACGCCGGTCTCGTGTTGGCCGAGATCGAACTGGGCGAGGACGATCAACGCGTGCGCGACCCGGAGTACGCGGCGGCCGAGGTGACCCATGACGACGCGTACTCCGGCGGACGGCTCGCGACGGCGTCGGAAGACGACCTGCGTCGCGTCGTGCCCGGGTAGTCCTCGAGCCTGGTCGACGAGACGCCGGCCGTCGTGCCGCGCCACTACGATGACGCCCGAGGCGACATCAACGTCGACGGCGCCGGGTGACGAACACTTGGAGAACCGTGGAACACGTTGCGTATTGCGATGCCCTTACCGTGGAGGTCGCTCGGTTCGCGGACGTCATGTCGGAGCTGCCGTTGGAACAGGATGTCGTGACGTGTCCCGGCTGGCGCGTACTCGACCTCGCCGAACACCTCGGCGTGATCCACCGTTGGGCCGAAGAGTTGGTCCGACGTCGCTCGCCGGTCAGGATCGCGCGCGAGAGTTCCGACGCCGTGAGGTCCGAGGTGAACCCCGGGTGGATCAGCGCGGGTGGCGCGCGATTGGTCGCGACGCTGCTCGACGCGAACCCGAACGATGAGATGTGGGCGTGGGGACCCGATCAGCACGTCCGTTTCTGGTCTCGCCGTCAGTTGCACGAGACCTTGGTCCATCGCATGGACCTCGAACTCGCGGCCGGGATCGAACCGGACGCGAACCCCACCGTCGCTACTGACGCCATCGACGAGTACCTCGCCAACGTCGAGAAGGTGGCCCGCCGCTCGCCCGACCTATCGAAGCTTCGGGGTCATGGAGAGAGGCTGGCGTTTCGAGTGCGCGAACCCGAGACTCTCTGGTCGGTCACGTTGGACCCGGACGGCTTCAGCGTCTCGAAGGTCGACGGCGCGTTCGATGCCGAACTCGTGGCGTCGCCGGTCGAGTTGCTCCTCACAATCTTGGGGCGCCGGGGGGTCGCGACGGGCGGGGCGAGCGTGATCGGCGACGCAGGCCTCGTCGACTTCTGGCTGTCGCACTCCGCCTTCGATTGAGCGAGCGGCCGTCGAGGGTCCGTCAGTGCGCACCGCACGAAGTGCATTGCGACGTCCCGGCGGGAAACGCGGTGCCGCAACTCTTGCAGAACGTCTCCGGCCGATCCTTCGGACCGCAATCGTGGAAGAGCGCGCGGTTGCCGGGCAGCGCTTCGCCGCACCATCCGCAGATCTTGGGTCCCGATGTCCTCGTCGGGGGAGGGCTGGCCGCGACGACCGGCGCGGCGACCGGTCCGCTGCCGGGGCTCGCGCCCGACGGGGGCATCACGCGCGCGGCGCTCGCCGTGGGATCGTTCGGCGACCACCGTCCGGTTGGCCTGGTCGGTGACGCCGGCGGAGGAGGGGGACCGTCACTCGACGCGCGACGGCCCTCGGACACCGGCCAACGAGAGAACGCGAACACGAGGAAGAAGATCCAGTTCGCCAAGAAACTCAGCTGATCCAAGTGCCACACGATGCCGATGGTGGTGATCCCGACGAAGCCGACGGAGTCGCCGAAGAATATCGCGTTGACGTCGTGCCAGAAGATGATGAACGCGATGATGGTCAAGATCAGTGGCGCGAGCGGCAGGAGTATCCACACTGACGAATATCCCGCTTGCGAGATAATCCGGCTCATCGCGTAGTAGTTGAGGGCGACGACGCCAATGGCGATGAGGAGTTCGATCCACGTGCCAGCCGACACCGACGTTACGAAGGCGCCAATCGGTGTCAGGTGACCCATCGTCGCAATCTCCCTACACCGGAACCCTTCGGGCGACCATCGTCCATTCCTCACGAGGATTGTAACCCGACGAGTTCGTCCGACCGGGCATCACGAACCGCGCAGTCGACTCGTTGAGGACCGTCGAGTGGGTTCGATTGTCGTCGCCGAAGGGCCGAGGTTCGCGACGGTCGTCGCGACCAATTTGTAGGCTGCACCAGTGTCCGATGACCGTGGAGTGACCGAGGGGCGATTCGCGCGAGTGCACGTCCAGGGTACGTCGGGAAGCGGGAAGTCGACCCTGGCCGCGGCACTCGCCAACACGTTCGCAGTGCCGTACCTCGAGCTGGACAACATCTTCCAGCAACCCAATTGGACGCCACTCGAGCTCGGTGAGTTCCGACGTCAGGCCGGCTCGTTCGTCGAGCAACCGCGTTGGGTCGTTGACGGGAACTACAGCCAGGTTCGCGACATCATCTGGCCCCGCGCCACGTCGATCGTCATCATCGATCTGCCGCGCCGAATCGTCATGACCCGGGTCATCAAGCGGACGTTCCTACGAATCCTTAAGCGAGAGCAGTTGTGGAACGGCAACCGTGAGTCGTGGAGCAACGCGCTGTCACGCGACCCCCTGCGCAACATCGTCCTGTGGTCGTGGAACACGCACTCGAGATATCACGTCGCGGTCCCCGCCGAGGCTCGCGAGTCCGTCGGAACCGAGCGCGTCGTGGTGCTCACCAGCGTGCGCGAGGTTCGACGGTTCCTCGACGCCGCGGCCGCCGCGCGCTGAATGGGTACCGTCACGCGCCGTCGCTGGCGAAGGTGAGGGCGTTCTCGATGGCTCGGTAGCCGATCGGACCGTACGTGGGCTCGTCGCTCTCGCCGAGCAGGATGAACATGAGACCGAAATGGACGGCCCACCCAAGGGTCCGTCGGATCGTCGCGTCGTCGACCTCGCCGTACGCGTGCAAGAACGCGTCGATTGTCTCGATCGGTAGCGAGAGGAAGCCGCCGGCCAGATCGGTGGCCGGATCACCGGCGCACAGGTCACCGAAGTCGATCACGCCGACGAGTGCGTCTTCGCGCAGAATCAGGTTCGCCGTGTGCGGGTCACCGTGGATCCATTGTGGCTTCGCGCCCCGGGCCGTCGCGGCAATCGACGTCTCCCATACCTCGAGGACGCGGTCCCGGTCGATCGACGCGCCGACGTCATCCAGGCGGTGTTGAAAGTTCTCCTCATGTGAACGCAGCGGCACACCGCGGAACTCATTCGCGGGCGCGTCGGCTGGCGCGTCGCGGTGCAACGCGCGAAGGAAACCGCCGAGATCGGCCGCCGCCGCGCCCAGGACCCGCGGTTCGACCAGGTTGCCCGGCGTGCCCTCGATCCACTTCGCGATCGTCCAGGGCCACGAGAAGAGCTCGCTCGGTCGCCCGACTCGAATCGGCGTCGGAACCGAAAGTGGCAGTCGGGGCGCCAACTCGGGCAGCCAACGTTGCTCGTTCTCGATCAGCGCGACCGCCACCTGACGTCGCGGCAGACGGACCACCAAGTCGGCGCCGAGCCGCCATATCGAGTTGTCGAAACCCGGCGTCATCTCACGGACGTCGCCCCCCAGGTCCGGGTGCTGGCGACGCACGAGTTCTCGAACGAGATCCGCGCTCACGTCGACTTCCGCGCTGGGCCACCTCACGGAGTCCGACTCTAGGCCTGTCGCACGTCGCGGACGCGGCGTCGCGGCCCGTCCCCGGGGGACGTTGGACGAGGGACCGGTCTCCGTCGCGCAACTGCTGCGCGAACTCGAACTACGAACGTGAAATCCGGATTCAGCTCTCGGTGACGCGGGTCTCTCGTTCGTAGACGTCGGGCCGACGAAAGTCCATCACCGAGATCTGCGACCGGCGCCGAGCGACCTCTCCCAGTTCCAGCGTGGCCGTCACCACCTCGGGGCCGTCGCTGGTCGCCTGGGCCAGGACCTCGCCCCACGGATCGACGATGAGCGAGTGCCCGTAGGTGGCGATACCCTCGGCGGTGGTGCCGGACTGGGCCGCCGCCACGACGAACGCGTGGTTCTCGATCGCGCGCGATCGCACCAAGACGTCCCAGTGGGCGAGCCCCGTCACGGCGTTGAAGGCGGCCGGGATGGCGATCACGTCGGCGCCGGCGAGGGCCAGCTTTCGGTACAACTCGGGGAAGCGCACGTCGAAGCAGACCGAGAGACCGAGCGCGAAGCCGGCGAGTCGGGCGACCACGATCTCCTCGCCGGGGGCGATGACCTCGGACTCGCGATGGACGATCGCGCCGGGGACGTTGACGTCGAACAGGTGCACCTTGCGATAGGTGGCGATGATTGCGCCGTCCGGGCCGATCACGACGCTGGTGTTGTAGAACTTCCCCGCGATCGGGGAGTGCTCCAGGAGGCTGCCGAGGTGCAGCGTCACGTGGCGAGCCGAGGCGACCTCGGCCATCACGCGGGTCGTGTCGCCCGGCACCGATTCGGCCGCGGTCTCGAATCCGGAGAAGGGGCCGAGGAAGTTGAAGTACTCCGGCACTTGGACGTACTGGGCGCCGCGGTCCGCCGCGTCGTTGACGAGTCCCACCGCTGCCTCGACGTTGGCCGCGACATCCGAGCCGGAGGACAGTTGCACCGCCGCCACGTTGAACTTCATCGACCCTCCTCGGACCGCGTTCGTACCTGCAACTTACCGTCCACTCTCGTCGATCGGCGAGCGACGAACGGATCGTGTCCACTCGTCGCCGCCGAGGGACAACGTGTCACCGATCGATGACGTGGCGCACGTGTTGGGACGACCTCAGTGGAGCGACGCGAGCAGTCGAAGGTTCTCGTGCGCGTCGCCGAGGTGGTGCTCGCACTCGTGGAGCGCGTTCAACATCGCTCCGGTGATCGTGATCTTGAGCGGCGACTGCGTGCTGTAGATCAGGTGGCGATCCTCGAAGCCCTCGGGCAAGCTCGCCACGGTCTTCAAGAACAGATAGGTGGCCACCTGCAGTTCGACCACGACGTCCGAGGCCGCGTCGTGTGCGTAGAACCCCATGTTCACGCGCTCGTCGCGGTAGATCGGCGTACCCACCGGCACGTCCAGGATCGACGCCAGCACGATCCTCTCGCGGATGCTCAAGATCACGTCACGCAGGTGCGCGCCGTATTCGAGGATCGACCAACGGTCGTCGCTCGGTCGTCGGTCCACGGAGGCGCCGGCCCTGGCGATGACCGCCACGAGGTCCTCCACCGCGGTGCTCATCCGGGTCGCGACCTCGGCGCGGGCGAGCGGCGCCCAGGAGAAACCGCAGTGGTCGCAGATCCGTACGTCCTTCGCGGGCTCGTCGTTCACGGGTCTCATGTTGCCATAGGTGAGCGAAGCGGTGCGCTCACAACTCGCGGGCGTGATCAGTCCGATGACGTCCATTCGTAGTGGCGGACGATCTCGGCGACCTCGATCTCGTACTCGGTGTAGAAGGCCGCTCGACCGAGGGCCTGCGCCTCGAGGTGTTCGGGCACCTGTTTCCACGCCTCGAGGTCGGACAGGGACTCGAAGTAGGAGATCGTGACCCCGCGCCCGGACGCCGCGTCGCGATAACTGGTGTGGCCGATATAGCCCGGGGCCGCGGCGACCAGCCGGTCCATGCGAGCGGACCACTCCTCGTACTGCGCGTCAGAGTGGCCGGTTCGCCGGGACCGGAAGATGCACACGACGTGGCGATCCGAACTCATCGACGCATCGTATCGTCAGAGGCGTTCAGATCCTTGGCGTTGGCGCGCGGGCCCGTTCGAATGTATCTTGACGACATGACACCAGTTGATCGCTACACGCACGGTCACCACGAGTCGGTCCTGCGCAGCCACACGTGGCGCACCGCGCAGAATTCGGCCGGCTTCCTCCTCCCGCATCTGAAGAGCGGCGACAGTTTGCTCGACGTCGGCTGCGGGCCCGGGACGATCACGATGGACCTAGCCGAACTCGTCGCCCCGGGTCACGTCGTCGGCATCGACCGATCGAACGAGGTCATCGAACGCGCGCGCGAGGCGGCGGAGGCGAGGGCGCTGGCGAACCTCTCGTTCGAGGTCGGTGACGTCTACCACCTGGAGTTCGAGGACGACTCGTTCGACGTTGTCTACGCCCACCAAGTACTCCAGCACCTGAGTGATCCGACGCGCGCGCTGCGCGAGATGCGTCGCGTCCTTCGCGACGGCGGATGGCTCGCGGTTCGCGACGGGGATTACGGCGAGTTCACGTGGTCGCCACCGAGTGACGGTCTAACCCGGTGGATGGAGTTGTACCACCAGATCACTCGTCGCAACGACGCCGAAGCGGACGCCGGTCGCTATCTCGCCGAGTGGGTCGAAGCCGCGGAGTTCGGGTCACTGGAACGCTCGAGGTCGGATTGGATCTACGAGAGCGTCGAGGAGCGCGAATGGTGGGCCGACCTGTGGGCCGACCGCGTCCTCTACAGCGAGTTCGCTCGACAGGGTCTCGAATACGGACTCACGACGAGTGAGGAGCTCAGCGAGATCAGCGACGCGTTTCGCGCGTGGTCCGACAGCGACGACGGGATCTTCGTCGTCGTCCACGAAGAGGTGCTGGCCCGCAAGTAGGCGTTCGTCGTCAGCGGGCGACGAAGTGCGGGTTGTAGATCAGACCGACGACGTGTCCACTCGGGTTCTCGACCGAGGCGACGATGATGCCGTCGCCCACGTCCTGGGGTGCTTCCAGGAGGACCGCCCCGTTCGCTTCGGCATCCGCCACGGCTTGTGCGACGTCGTCGACGCCCCAGTAGGTCGTGGGGCTCGCGTCGGTCTCCTCGGTCGGCACGAGACCGAGTTCGTAGCCGGCGACCTCGAAGCCGACGTAGAACGGCTCGTCGAAGTAGGGGTCGACACCGAGGTACGCACTCCACCACGACTTGGCGGCGGCGAGGTCCGTCGTCGGGTAGATGAGGGTGCGTAGACCACGTAGTTGAGTTGCCATTCGCTCAACGTAGCAAAACCCTGTGACCCGAAGAGGGCCGACACGGGAGCGACGTCCGGCTCAACCCCGCTGGGGTCGGATGAACCTCGGCATGAGGGCGTCGCCGCGAACGAGGTCCACGACACGTTCGAACCCGGCCGCGACGGCCAGCATGATCGTCTCGTCACCCGGCCGAGCGACGATCGAGAGTCCAACCGGGAGTCCGTCGATCACGCCCATCGGCACGGTGGCAATCGGCCATCCGGCGATCGATGACGCCTTCTTCACTTGTGACCAGCGGGCGCTCCCGCTGCCTCCCAACACGAGGTCGTTCTTCCAGGCCGGGCTGTAGCACGGCGCGATGAAGCAATCAACGTCGATGAGTGCTGGTGTCAGGCACTCGTCAACCGCCCACGTCAGGTTTCTCGACCGCGCGTCGCGATAGCTGTCACCTCTTCGTCCTCCCGTCGCCAACGCCTGGTCGAAGAACTCGTGTCCGAAGAACGCGAGTTCGGCGTCGCGATGTTCGTTCTCGAAGTCGATGCACTCCGCGAGGGTCGATGGTCCCACACCACCTCGCCGCTGGAGGAACGCGGTCAGGTCGTCGCTCATCTCGCTGAGCAGTACCGTCAGTTCATCGGCTTCGACCGCGGCGTCGGCCTCGGCGACCACGACCTCGGCGAACGGCGTCCCGGCGCTTCGTGCCGACTCGATGACACCGAGAAACAGCTGGTCCGTCGCCGGATGGCCGGTCGTGAAGTTCGTCGCGACCGCGACGCGCGCGCCGTCGAACCCGCGGTCGACACGTTCGAGGACGCGGTCGAGGCCAGTGAGGACCTCGTAGAGGGCGGCGACGTCGCGCACCGTGCGCGCCATCGGACCGGCGCTGTCCTGGCTCGACGAGATCGGCACGATCCCCTCGCCGGGCACGGTGCCAACGGCCGGTTTGATGCCGACGACCCCGTTCAGTGACGCCGGACAGGTGATCGAGCCGTCGGTCTCGGTGCCGATCGCGAGTGGCGCGAGCCGCGCCGCGAGGGCGGCGCCGGAACCCGATGACGAACCGCCGGCGCAGCGGTCCAGCCGATAGGGGTTGAGGGTGAGTCCTCCCACGGCCGACCATCCGCTGGTCGAGAAGGGTGAGCGCATGTTGGCCCACTGTGAGAGGTTGGTCGAACCGAGGATCACGAGCCCGGCGTCACGGAGTTTCGTGACGAGCGGCGCGTCTCGCGAGACCGGTCGACCGAGCAACGCCGTCGAGCCGGCGCTGCCCGGGAGGCCCACGACCTCGACGTTGTCCTTGATGAGAATCGGTACACCATGCAGTGGACTGCGGAGCACCCCACGACGGCGCTCCTCGTCGAGGCGCCTCGCTTCACTGGGGGCGTCGGGCGCGAGCGCCAGGACGCTGCGCAACTCGATGTCGCTGCCCGGCGTGTCGATCCGCGAGATTCGCTCCGTCAACGCGCTGACGATCACCACCGAGGACGTCGCGCCCGAGGAGAGGGCGTCGGCCAGTTCTAGTGCCGTGGCGTCGTACAGTTCGGTACCCGAAAGTGACATGATCCTCCTCGACGACGCCGAGGCTAACACTGGGTATTTCATCGATCGACGGGTGAGTCGGCGGGTGCCGGCGTGCCCGTTGGATGAGCGCGTCGCCGTTAGAGTCGTCGAATGTTCAAATTGGAAGCGAAGTCGTCCGAGGAACTGACCTCGTGGATGCCGAACAAGAAAGAGCACTACATCGCCGAACGCGTGAAAGC
>CAVOWM010000004.1:0-120976 GCA_963700135.1 uncultured Acidimicrobiaceae bacterium
GACCCCCTCGCCCACGACGTGGGGTCCAAAAGGACCCAACGGTCAAGGACGGCTCGCACTGCGGTGCACACGCACCACTAACCCCGCTCGATGACGCCGACGACGAGTTCGATGTGACCCTGTCCTCGAGTGCATCGAGCGTCGCCGAGGGTGGGATACTTCAGCACTGTGCGCAGGTTGATGAGCTTCATACCCATTGGTGTCCTCACGTGTCTAACCGTGGCTGCGATGGTTCTCAGCCTGAATACGACCCCGCGTGCCGCCTACTTCGCCACGCCAAGACCTGGCAAGCCCGCTGTCGTGAAGGAACTCCGTGAGGCCCTACTTGCAACGCTGTCGGCCCCGAGCTTTCAGTTTCGGTTCGGAGTTGACGTGACCGACTACCAAGCTCCCAACCGAACTCAAGGCATCGGACCCCTCGGGGACATCATCATCGGTCACACTGCATACCTCTCCTTAGGCGCTGATGGCAACACCGTGACGCAATGGGGCGAGGGTCCGCTCGTGCCAGCGCTCAACCGAACTGAAGGTCCAGAGAGCGCACTTTCATGGCTCAAGGACCTAATGGATCAGCCAAGTGTCACGAAGAACCGAGGCGTCTTCACCGTCCGTGAGGTCGTGCCCGCTGAGAATGTGGACGCACTGCTCACTGGCCAGGTTCTTGTGGTGACCGCAGTCCACGTGGACAACGGACACGTCGTCAACGTTCACTCCGTCTTCTACGGGTTTCTGCCTTCCTTCAAGAACCTTCCCGGGGGCCGCATCAGGTCCATCACCGCGAGAAGGCTTGCCGGTGAAACGGTGACCTACTCCAAGTTCGGGAATGTGCCATCCATCAGCGCACCGCGCCGAAATGTCATTCGACTACACCCGTGCCCAGATGGAGCCGTGATGAGTGAGTCTGGGTCGCACGTGTGCGGTTTGTAGCTCTTGCGTCACTGCGCTGGATCACTCATCTGCGATGACCAACCACACCCCTAACCGGGTGCGTGTTGTTCAAGAAGTGGTCGAGGGGTCCGAAAGGGCCCCAGAGGGACGTCAAGTCCCCCCTCGCCCACCAAGAGACCTCCCCTAACGTCGGCGCCAGTCGGTTCGACTCCATCCGGCTGTTTCGCCGTCCGACAAGACGTTGCGCACTTCGGCGACGGTAGGGTCGTCACAAATGGCTAACTCCGATCGATCGACATTCGAAGTGTCGGATCTCCGAGTCGTGCGCCAGGGAAACGAAGTCCTCAAATCGATTTCGTTCCGAGCCGATCCCGGTGAGCTCATTGGGCTGCTCGGTCCCAGCGGTAGCGGCAAGAGCACCTTGATGCGCTCCCTCTTGGGCGTGCAAGTGATCGCCGGAGGATCGGCGAGGATCATGGACGTCGCCGCGGGTTCGCCATCCCTCCGCGGTCGACTCGGGTACATGGCTCAGAGCTCGGCCGTCTACCTCGACCTCACCGTCGAAGAGAACCTGCGCTACTTCGCCGGCGTGCTGGTGCAACCGCATTCGGAGGTGACTCGCGTACTGGACGTCGTCGCGCTCACCCCCTTCTCCCACCGATTGGTCTCATCACTGTCGGGAGGTGAACGGGCACGTGTTTCATTAGGTGTTGCCCTCCTGGGGTCTCCGCCCGCACTCATCCTGGACGAGCCAACCGTCGGCCTTGATCCGATACTGCGTCGCGATCTCTGGCGCACCTTCGAGTCGCTTGCCGGGACCGGGGTGACCGTCATCGTGTCGAGCCACGTGATGGACGAGGCGGCTCGTTGCGCGCGACTGCTCCTCCTACGTGACGGCACGCTCCTCTTCGACGGTACGCCCGCGGCGCTACTCACGAGCGCCGGTTCGTCCAGCTATGACGAAGCCTTCGAGCACTTGATCGAAGGCGACCTATGAGCATGCGTCGGACGCTCCTCACGACGCGACGCATTCTCCAACAGCTACGTCACGACCCGCGGACCCTCGCCATGTTGCTGTTCGTGCCCACGGCACTCGTCGGACTCTTGGCGTGGTCCCTGTCCAACCACCCCGGCACGTTCGACGCCGTCGGACCGAAGCTCCTCGGCGTCTTCCCGCTCATCGTCATGTTCCTCGTGACCTCCGTCATCACGTTGCGCGAACGAACCGTCGGCACACTCGAGCGACTCTTCACGCTGCCGCTCACCAAGGCGGACTTCGTCGCGGGTTACGCGATCGCCTTCGGGGGCCTCGCTCTCCTCCAGAGCCTGTTCGTCTCAGTTCTCTCCTACACCTGGTACGGTCTCGCCCACCAGGGCGTGCCCTGGCGCATCAGTGTCGTGGCGCTCTGCGCCGGCCTCCTCGGTACCGCCTTCGGATTGGCGTTGAGCGCCGTCGCCCACACCGAGTTCCAGGCGGTCCAGTTCATGCCCGCGTTCATCCTGCCCCAGTTGCTCCTGTGCGGTCTCGTCATTCCCGTCAGTCAGCTCCCGACCATCCTTCGCGCGATCGCGAACGTCCTGCCGATGACGGCGGCGGTCCACGCCATCGCTCCCCTTCAGTCCCACGAGTACTACGTCGGACAGTTCGCGATCATGGTGGCGTACATTGTCGCGGCGCTCGTTGTCGGCGCGGGCACGTTGCGCCGAGTGACCAAGTAGCTCGCTCCTCGGGCGTGTCGAGACGACGGAGCGTCCCCGCGGCGAGGTGCAGCGAGCCCATCGTCCCCGAGCGCGGCGAGGGCGTCCATGGAGAAGGTCGTGCGCGCCGGCAACACGGCGTTCGCCAAGGTGCGTGCTCGCGCTCGCGCTTGCGGCCGGGGCGGTGGTGGCGCTCGGGCTCACCCTCAGCGCGTCCGTGCGACGGCGTCGGCGCGACCTGGCGATGCTGCGGGCGCTCGGCTTCTCGAGTCGCCAGTTGCGCGCCGTCGTGGCGTGGCAGGCGTCGGTGAACGGTCTCGTGGGCGTCATCGTGGGACTGCCGATCGGCATCGTGCTCGGGCGCTGGCTCTGGACGCTGTTCGCGCGCTACATCGACGCGGTGCCCGAGCCGACCGTGCCGGCACTGGCGGTCGTGATCGTGGCCGCCGCGACGATGGTGCTCGCCAACGCGGTCGCCGCGCTGCCGGGCGACAACGCCGCCCGGACCTCGACGGCCCAGGTCCTGCGGGGCGAATGGCCCCAAAGGGACTTTCGGCACTGTGGGTCCTCCCGTCAGCCCGGTAAGGCTTGGAGGAGACGAACAACCGCTGGTACTAGCGAGGCGGCATGACCACTTCACACTCCCCGACGAACGCCGTACCCTGGCTCATCCAGGGCGGCATGGGCATCGCCATCTCCGGATGGCCGCTGGCGAGGGCCGTGTCGAGCCAGGGGCAGCTCGGCGTCGTCTCGGGCACGGCGATCGACAACGTCTTCGTGCGCCGGCTCCAGGACCACGGCATCGACAGCGAACTGCAGTCGGCACTCGAGCGCTTCCCCGACCAACGCGTCGTCGACGACATCGTGCGCAAGTACGGCTCGACACGACGAACCGGCACGACCCCGTACTTGAGCCTCCCGGCCCTGACCCACGGCAGCCGGGGCCGCTCGATCGACGCGATCGTGCTGGCCTCCTTCGTCGAAGTGGCGCTCGCCAAGATGGGCCACGACGGCGTCGTCGGCATCAATCTCCTCACCAAGGTCCAACTCCCGACGGCCGCGACGCTGTGCGGCGCGATTCTCGCCGGCGTGGACTACGTCATGATGGGCGCCGGCGTCCCGACCCACATCCCCGGGGTCCTCGGTCAACTCGCGCTCGGCGAGCCCGTGGTCCTGCCGCTCAGCGTGACGGGCGCGCCGAGTGACGACCCGGTCTCCTCGCTCCCCTTCGATCCCACGCCGTACCTGGGGACCCAGCGACTCCGGCGACCGAAGTTCGTCGGGATCGTCTCGTCGCACGTACTCGCCGCGGCGCTCGCCAAGCGCAGCAATGGTCCGGTCGACGGCTTCGTCGTGGAACGACCGAGCGCGGGCGGCCACAACGCGCCCCCGCGTGGCACCTTCGACGTGGACGACGAGGGTAACCCGCGTTACGGCGAGCGTGACGTGGTCGACTTCGAGGCGCTGGTGAACCTGGGCTTGCCCTTCTGGATCGGCGGCGGCGTCACGTCGGCGAGCGACGTGCGCGACGCGTTCGACCTCGGCGCGAGCGGTGTCCAAGTGGGCACCCTCTTCGCCTACTGCGACGAGTCGGGCATGGACCCCGACCTTCGACGAGAGGTACTCCACCAAGTGAAGACGGGCACGGTGGCGGTGAAGACGTCGCTACGCGCGTCGTCGACGGGCTATCCCTTCAAGGTCGTCTCGGTCCCTGACACGGTCGCCGAGCCCGACGTGTACGACCAGCGCGAGCGCAAGTGCGACCTCGGCTACCTGCGCGAGGCGTACCGCAAGCCCAACGGCTCGACGGGCTACCGCTGCTGTGCCGAGCCGGTCGACGCGTTCATCCGAAAGGGTGGCGACGTCGACGCGACCGACGGTTCGACGTGCCTGTGCAACGGACTGATGGCGACGTGCGGGCTCGGCCAGTATCGCGCCGACGGTCGTCGAGAGCCACCCATCGTCACGAGTGGCGACTACCTCAACGACATCCGCACCTTGCTCGTCGACCGCGAGAGTTACAGCGCGCGTGACGTCCTCGATCATCTGAGCTCCGGCGTTGACGCGCCCCCGACGTCCGTCCCTTCGGCCGAGCAGTAGCCGCGCGATGATCCTCGAGATGTCACCGAGTGAGATCGATGAGTTCTTGCGCACGCACAAGGTCGGGCGCGTCGGCTGTCACGCCGATGGTGAGACGTACGTCGTGCCCGTCATCTACGGGTGGGACGACGACTTCGTCTACGTCTACACGACCGAAGGCAAGAAGGTCGACATGATGCGGGCGAACGATCGCGTCTGTTTCGAGGTCGACGAGTACCTCGCCGACGGCGGGTGGCGAAGCGTCATCGCCCAGGGCGTGTTTGAAGAACTGCGCGGCGAGGACGCGGCGCGAGCCCTGGGGATCATCGCGGAACGCGTCGCGTCCAATCGAGCGAAGGGCTCGCCTCGAGGCGACGGTCGAACACCGGTGGCGCTTCGGATTCGAACGCTCGAGGTGACCGGTCGGAAGGTCGACGTCGATCCGTAGTCCGTGATCGGATCATGATGACGGCGAGACGGACCACGCCGGGCGTACGCGCACGCAACCGGGGTCCGACGCCAAGGGATTCCCGCAGGACGCGAAGGCTCGCGATCGCGATCCCCCGCACAGGTCCGCATGTTCGCAACGTCCACACGGTCCCTCGAACTGGGCCGAGCGAATCGAACGCAGGAGTGGATGGTCCCGGTAGACGTCGATCAGTGACTGTCGCCTGACGTTGCCGAGCGCGATCGGCAAGAACCCCGACGGATAAATATCGCCGTTCGACCCGACGAAGATGATCCCCTTGCCGTCGCGAGTCGACGCACTCGGCGCGCGGACCGGCGCTGAGCTTGGTCCGAGCAGCGTCAGCAGTCGGTCGTGAAGGAATTCGTACGTCGGGTCCCCTCCCGGCACGCACGACGTGGCGACGCCGTCGACGCGTTCGCGCGCCACGCGACGAAAGAATGGCGCCTCGACGGTGCGCACCGTGAATCCGTAACGAGAGGCGTCGACGAGGAAGTTGCAGACTGCCTCGTTCTCACTGGCCGACGTCGCCGCGATCTCGGAACCTCGCCCCGTCGTGATGAGGAAGAAGACCTCCCACACGTCGACGCGAAGTTCGTGGAGCAATGCCGCGACGTCGGCCAACTCGCGGAGGTTGGCCGGCATGACGGTCGTGTTGACCTGCGTCGTGAATCCGTGCTCACGCAGACGGGTGACGGCCTCGATCGTCGCGTCGAAGTGCCCGTCGATCCCGCGGACCGCGTCGTGCGTGGACGACGAGGCGCCGTCCAGACTCAGTGACGCACTCTTCACGCCCGCGTCGCGCAGCGACGCGAGCGTCGAGTCGGCGAGGCGAGACGTGACCGACGGGGCGATCGCGACGGGCACGTGCACGGATTGGGCGTAGGCGGCGAGTTCGATGACGTCGTCGCGCATGAGACAGTCGCCGCCCGTGAGAATGAGGATCGGACGCGGGCTCCCGATCGACGCCATGGTGTCGATGAGGTCCGATCCCTCCTTCGTGGTCAACTCATCCGGCCCACCGGTGAGTTGCGCGTTGGCGCGACAGTGGAAACACGCCAACTGACAGGCTTTGGTCATCTCCCAGAAGACGAGCAGCGGACGATCGCTGAACTGCCCCCTTGCGAACCCGTGGGCCGTCACGTGGGTCATAACTTCCTTCGTTTCGACGCCGAGCACACCCCGGCCACCGCAGTTCGATGCTACGGACGAATCGGGCGCGGGTCTAAGGACCAAGGTCACATCATCGAGTCAGAGCCCTCGTGAAGGACGCGTCGGTGGCGGTGCGACCGAGTGATCCGACGAGGCCGACGGTCAATCGGTGAGGATAGGCTGCACGACCAACGACGAACGGGGTGCACTATGTCAATCCAGGTAGATCTAGGCGGTCACACCGCTGTCGTCACCGGCGCGTCGAGTGGCATCGGGCGCGCCATCGCCGAACGGATCGGCGCGAGTGGCGCCCACGTCATCCTCAGCGGACGCACCGAGGCGCCGATGAACGAGAGCGCGGCCAAGATCGCCGCCGCCGGAGGTCGAGCCACCGTTGACGTCGGCGACGTGCGCGACCCGAACGTCGTGCGCGCCCTCGTCGATCGGGCCGTGTCGTTGGACGGTCGCCTCGACGTCTTCGTCAACAACGCCGGCTACAGCGTGCTCGGCCCGGTGCTCGACGGTGACGTCGACGCGTGGCGCGCGATGTTGGAGACCAACGTGTTGGCGCTCCTCGTCGGATGCCAGGCGGCGGTGCGGGCCATGCGTTCGACCGGCACGCCCGGACACATCATCAACACGTCGTCGGTCGCGGCCCTGAGTCCGGACTCCGGCGTCTACGGCGCGACCAAGCACGCCGTGAACGTCATCACGACCTCGCTGCGACACGAGCTGGAGAACGATCCGATCCAGGTCTCCTCCGTGATGCCCGGTCTCGTCGCGACGAACCTCGGACGCGACAATCCCGAGGTCCTCGAGGGCATCGTCGCGATGTCGGGCATCGCGCACGAGATCAAGAAGGGCGAGCGACTCCCCGACGAGATCCTCGAGAAGGGCCGTGAGGTGTTGAGCGACTTCATCATCAAGCCCGACGACATCGCCGACGCCGTGATGTACCTGCTCAGCGTGCCGAGCGAGGTCCACGTCAGTGAGATCGTCGTGCGACCGAACAAGCAGTTCGACCTCTAGTCTCGCGGTTGGCTCAGCGCAGGTCGAACCGATCGAGGTTCATCACCTTGTCCCACGCCGCGACGAAGTCGACCACGAACTTCTCCTGGGCGTCGTCGCTCGCGTAGACCTCGGCGAGCGCGCGCAGCTGGGAGTTCGAGCCGAACACGAGGTCGACACGGGTGCCGGTCCACTTGAGTTCGTTGGTCTGGCGGTCGCGACCTTCGAAGGTCGCCTCGGCGGGCGACGTCGCCTCCCACTTCGTCCTCGTGTCGAGCAGGTTCACGAAGAAATCGGTGGTCAACGCCTGTGGTCGCTTCGTGAAGACGCCGAGGTCTGACGCACGGAAGTTCGCGTTCAGCACGCGCAGGCCACCCACCAGCACCGTCATCTCGGGCGCGCTGAGCGTGAGGCGCTCCGCGCGTTCGATGAGGAGTTCTTCCGCGGTCCGTCGATGACCCTCTCGCAGGTAGTTGCGGAACCCGTCGAACGTCGGCTCCAAGACGGCGAAGGACTCGACGTCGGTGTCCTCTTGGAGGGCGTCGGTGCGTCCGGGCGCGAACGGGACCGTGACCTCGTGACCGGCGTTCTTCGCCGCGCGCTCGACGGCGGCGCAGCCGCCGAGCACGATCAGGTCCGCGAGCGAGACCGGCGTCGAGGCGTTCGAGGCGTTGAACTCACTCTGCAGGGTCTCGAGGGTGCGCACCACCATCGAGATCTCGGCCGAGTCGTTGACCTCCCAGTTCCTCTGGGGCGCGAGGCGCAGCCGCGCGCCGTTGGCGCCGCCGCGCTTGTCGGTACCGCGGAACGTCGCGGCCGAGGCCCACGCCGTCGCGACCAGTTGCGACACCGTGAGACCCGGTCGCGAGGATCCGCTCCTTGAGCGACGCCACCTGCTCGGCGTTGATCGGCTCGTGCGTGGCCTCGGGCACCGGGTCCTGCCACAGTTGCGGTTCGGCGGGCACCCACGGACCGAGGCTGCGCGAACGCGGCCCCATGTCGCGGTGCGTCAACTTGTACCAGGCCTTGGCGAAGGCGAGTTCGAACTGATCGGGGTTCTCGTGGAAGCGCTTGGAGATCGGACCGTAGATCGGGTCGAGCCGTAGCGCGAGGTCCGTCGTGAACATCACGGGCGCGTGGGACTTCGTCTGGTCGTGGGCGTCGGGCACCAAGGTCGCGTCGACACCGCCCTTGGGGACCCACTGGGTCGCGCCGGCCGGGCTCTTCGTCTGTTCCCATTCGTGTCCGAAGAGGGTGTCGAAGTAGCTGTTGTCCCACTTGATCGGGGTCGGCGTCCACGCCCCCTCGAGTCCGCTCGAGATGGTGTCGTCCGCGTTGCCGGTGCCGTAGCTGTTCTTCCAGCCCAGTCCCTGCTCGGCCAGGCCGGCGCCCTCCGGCTCGGCACTCACGTAGCGCTCCGGGTCAGCGGCGCCGTGCGCCTTGCCGAACGTGTGACCGCCGGCGATCAGCGCCACCGTCTCTTCGTCGTTCATCGCCATGCGACCGAAGGTCTCGCGGATGTCAATCGCGGCCGCGAGCGGGTCGGGTGTGCCGTTGGGCCCCTCGGGGTTCACGTAGATGAGACCCATCTGCACCGCGCCGAGGGGACGCTCGAGGTCGCGGTCGCCGCTGTAGCGTTCGTCGCCGAGCCACACGTCCTCGGGACCCCAGTACACGTCCTCGTCGCCTTCGAAGACGTCTTCGCGACCCCCACCGAATCCGTACGTCGTCATGCCCATCGACTCGAGGGCGAGCGTCCCGGCGAGGATCATCAGGTCGGCCCAGGAGATCTTGCGTCCGTACTTCTGCTTGATCGGCCAGAGCAGGAGTCGGGCCTTGTCGAGGTTGACGTTGTCGGGCCAGCTGTTGAGCGGTGCGAAGCGCTGCGTGCCCGAGCCACCACCGCCGCGCCCGTCGTGGATGCGGTACGTGCCGGCGCTGTGCCAGGCCATGCGGATGAAGAACGGACCGTAGTGTCCGTAGTCCGCCGGCCACCACGCCTGGGAGGCCGTCATCAGTGCGAGGACGTCCTTCTTCAGGGCCTCGAAGTCGAGACTCTTGAACTCCTCGGCGTAGTTGAAGTCCGCGCCCAGTGGATTGCCCACCGACGGACGTCGCTCGAGCGGGTCGAGCTTCAGCTGGTTGGGCCACCAGTCTTGGTGGGGGCGTCGTCCCGCCGGCGTCGCGTCAAAGCCGTCTGAGACCGGGCACTCGTTTTCGCTGTCCATGTTCACTCCTGTTAGTGGCACGCAATACGCATCAGCGTAACGAATCCGCCGGACACCTCGACGCGCCCGAGCCCCCGACCGGACGCTCGTCTAGAGGCGCTGGAGCGCCAGGTCGGTCGCGGCGCTCACCGAGAGCTCGGCCCCGATCGCGTACTCGCGTTCGAAACCCTCGTCACCGAGGGCGTCGCGCAATCGCGCCACCAGTTCGCGTTCGAACTCGTTCTCGAACTCCGTGTTCGGGCTCAAGGTCCCGATGTCGAGTCCGTGCGCGCTGAGCGCTTGGCCGGCCCCGAAGAGGCGCGCGCCGCGCACGGCGTCGCCCTCGGCGGCCACCTGGGACCCGACCAGTTCGATGAGGGGACCGACGTCCTGGCGGAAACCGGAACGGCGCGCCTCGCGCAGGCCCTGGCGCAGGAGCGGTCCGGCCTCCTCGAACTGCCCGCTGGCCGCCAGCGTGATCGCGAGATTCACGCGAGGCGACCTGGCCCACCAAACGGCGCCGCTCGCGTCGAGGACTTCACAGGCGTGACGCCACTCCCGGGCGGCCGTGTCGACGTCGCCGCGGACGAACGCCTCGTGCGCCGCGCGCGAGGCGACCGCCGCGAGTCCCGAGCTGTAGCCCGCGGCCGTCCAGATCCCCCGGACTTCGTCGATGATCGCGGCGACCTCGCCGTCGTCGAACAGGGCGTCGCCGATGCGTCCGCCCAGTGACGAGAAGAGCGCGATGGCGATCTCCCCGGCGTCACCCGAGGACCGCGCCGCCTCGATGGAGCGACGCGTCAGGTCGGCCGCGAGGTCCACGTCGTGGACGCGCGCGGCGTTCATCGCGAGCAGTCCCAGGGCCCGAGACTCCAGGGCCAACGCACCGTGTGCACGCGCGATCTCGAGGCCGCGCTCCACCACGAGCGCCGCGGCTGCGACCTTCTCGTCGTCCAGCAGCGAGAACGAGATCTCCAGTTGGCCCAGGGTCACGAGCGCCGCGGCCATCAGCGGCGTGTCGGAGTCCCCGAAACGCTTCACCGCGCCGGACAGATAGGGCACCAGGTCGTAGGAGGCCCGCGACACCAGGTACCAGTTGAGGGCCACGAACACCCGCAGGACGTCCTCGGTCCTCGACGGGGACGCCGCGCAGTGCGACAGCATCGCGCGCAGGTTCTCGCCCTCGACGTCGAGGGTCCGCGTCCACTCGCTGTGGCGGGGGCTGTAGAACCCGGCGCCGCCCGCGACGGCGAACGCGACGAAGAAGTCGGCGTGGCGCTCGCGCACCTCCAGGGCGACCTCGTCGCCCTCGGTGTCGAGCAGCTTCTGCGCGCTGTACTGACGGATCGTCTCCAAGAGCCGGAACCGCACCGAACCCACGCCCTTGTCGGCGACGACCAGGCTCTTGGCGACGAGTGAGTGCAGGACGTTGGCGACGTCGAAGGCGTCGACGGCGTCGCTCGAACAGACCGCTTCGGCCGCTTCGAGGGTGAACCCCCCGACGAAGACCGACAGACGGCGCAGCACGCTCGATTCGGCGGGGCTGAGCAGACCGTAGGACCAGTCGACCAGGGCCTGGAGGGTCTGCTGACGCGCCATGACGTTGCGACTCCCCCCGGTGAGCAACCGAAATCGCTGGTCGAGGCGGTCGTGCAGCTGCGTGAGCGACATCGAGGAGAGTCGTGCGGCGGCCAGTTCCAGCGCCAGGGGGATGCCGTCGAGGCGTACGCAGATCGAGGCCACGAGGGCCGCGTCGTCGTCCTTCGGCACGAAGTCGACCTCGCGGGCGCGCCCCAGGAAGAGCGCGACGGCGTCGGAGGCGCTGACGTCGTCGAACGTCTCGACCTCGTCGCTGGGCAGTGACATCGACGGCACCCGGTAGACCCGCTCGCCCTCGATTCCGAGGGGTTCTCTCGACGTCGCGAGGATGTGCACGCGCGCGCAGTTGCGCAGGACCTCGTCGGCGAACTTGGCGCACGCGCCGATCAGGTGTTCGCAGTTGTCGAGGATCAACAAGACGTGTTGCTTGCTGAGCACGTCGATCAGGGTCTCGAGGGGCGAGAGGTCCATCATCTCTTGGATGCCCAGGACCGAGGCGACCGCGAGCGGGACCAGCGCCTCGTCGGCGACCGGGGCCAGTTCGACCAACCAGACGCCCTCGCCCTGGCCGTCGAGCAGTTCGGCGGCCGCCTGCACGGCCAGGCGCGTCTTCCCCGAGCCACCGGCACCGGTCAAGGTCACGAGTCGGTTCTCGTCGATCTGCGTGCGTACCTCGTCGAGCTCCTCCTCGCGGCCGACGAACGAGGAGAGGAGCTCGGGCAGGTTGTTGGGCAGTTCGGGGTTGTCGAGCGACTGCAGCGGCGGGAATTCCGATGGGATCAGGGGCGATAGGAGTTGCCAGACGTGTTCCGGTCGACCCAGGTCGCGCAGTCGGTGTTGCCCGAGGTCACGAAGTAACCCCTCGTCAGGGGGGAAATCCGAGAGCAGCTCGAAGGTGACCCCGGAGACCACGACCTGTCCGCCGTGGGCCGTCGCCATGAGCCGGGCCGTGCGGTTGACGGTGGGACCGAAGTAGTCGCCGTCGCGCTCTTGGCAGACCCCCGTGTGCAGCGCGATGCGCACCCGGATCTCGGCCCCGGGCGGCCACGATTCGGCGTGCAGGGCGACCTGGGTGTCGAGCGCCGCGCGCAGCGCGTCGTGTCCGGTCTCGAAGGCCACGCAAAAGGCGTCGCCGATCGTCTTGAAGACGTAGCCGCCGTGCGCGTCCATCGCGCGACGCACGAGTTCGTCGTGTCGTTCGAGGGCCGTGGCCATCGCTTGGGGCGACCGTTCCCACAGATGCGTCGAACCCTCGATGTCCGAGAAGAGCAGCGTCACGGTCCCACTTGGAATCGACATTTTTTCAGTATTGCGGAACTCCCGCGACGAACACGCGGAAATCTCGTCGCTCGCCGCCGCGTCGGTCACGGCGCTCGCGACGAACGAGAAAAGGGCGCTGACCTATCGCCGAACCCTCGAGCGTCCACCCGGAGGTCAGAATTGATGCTTTGCCCCTGTTTTCGGGCATATTCAGGGCCAGTTGAACCAGAAAATGGTCGGTGGTACGGTCACCCGAAGGCTGAGGGGGGCTCATGGCGATCACCGAACGGTTGCGCACCCGGTCGCGTGGCGCGGCGTCCGAGACGTCCCTTCGGCGTCTCGCGTTGGCCGCCACCTTCGTGGTGACGCTCTTCGTCGTCCCCGGCGGCGTCGCGGGAGCGGCGACGGGCTGCAAAAGCAGCGGCTACGTCTGCACGATTGACGGCTACAACGCCACCACCATGAACGACAGTTGGGCTGCCAAGTACTACGGGAGTGACACGAAGGGCGGCATCGGTACTCCCCCGCACAACTGCACGCTGTTCGCGGCGTGGATGCTCGCGCACAACGGACTCGCCGACCCCGGTCGCTCGTGGGGCTACGCCGATCAGTGGGGTCTGACGCTCGCGGCCGACACGAACCGGACGCCGGCCGTCGGGGCGATCGCCTGGTACGACGGCCCCGGGATGGGCCACGTGGCCTACGTCGAGCGCGTGAACTGGCTGAATCACACGGTTTTCCTGGTCTCGGACAACTACGCCGTCGACAGCGCCGGCTACACCTCGAGTGCGTGGACGCCGTTCAGTGAACCGACCGGCTATATCCATCTGCGCGACCTCTCGACGCCGCGGCCGTTGGACGCGCGAAAGAACAGGCCCCGGAACTAGACGGACGAGCTCGCGACGTCAGATCGCCGACTCACAGGACCACTGACTCCAGCCGTCGCGCGCGTACAGCAACGCCGCCGCGCGCACGTTGAGCGCGGGATTGAAGGCGAGATTGAGGTTCTTCGGGTTCTGACCGATCATGGCCATGAGGTACTGCTCGGTGCCGCCGTCGTTCAACTGGAAGACGCCGCGATCGTGGGTGCCGTTGCTGTCGAAGCCGATGTCGGTCGTCCGGAATTTCGACTCGCACCACGCCACGGCCTCGGCGTCGTGCCACGCCCGGGCCGGAAAGTCCTGGTGAATGAGGGTGACGACGTGGGTCTCGCTCGGCGTCGGGGCGCTGGTGAAGTCCGCGAGCTCCGCCGTCACGTCCGCCTCGACCGGGCGACGCGCTCGCGGTGCCGCGTGACGCACCGGTGACGACGTCTTTGGCGCGGCGTCACCCGGTACGGCGAGGACGCCGCGAATCGGTTGGCTGATCATCGTGGCCGCCGGTGACGCCGTCGGCATCGCGGTGAGCGAGATGATCAAGGCCATCGCGCCGACCCAGAGCAGGCCGTTCGAATGTTCTCGGACGTGTCTCCATCGCTTGCGTGTCTGTACCATCTCAAATCCTCCGCCTAAATTGTGTGAGTCGCCTTTGACGACACTTGAGAACCGCTCGGGACTCGTGGCCCACGGTTCGAGACCTGCCGCCGAGGTGGCCCAACGGCCCACCTTCTGGATGATTCAGCGGAGGAAGTACCATTTTAGGGCCGGCGGCCCCAAAAAAATCGTGGAAATGCGTTTTCGCGCGTAAAACCGCTGGATTAAAGGCCTCTAGGCCCAAAAGTTGTGAAAACTCGACGCAAAACTAGTCACTTTTTGGGTGTACTCACCATTTCGCGTTTTCTGTGCTACGCGCGCGGGCGGCGGCACTCAGTGCGCGAAGATCTCCTCGAGACAGTCGCGCGCCGAGCCGGTCGAAACTATTTCTTCAGCAATCACTTGGGCCGCGAGCGCGTACGAACTCTTCGCGAGTACCTCGTTGACCGCGGCGCGGATGCGCGGGACGTCGATCGCTTCGATCGCGCGAAAGCCCGGCTCGGACTTCGAACCGACGTCGACGACGACGCCGGCCCCGGCGACCGTGATGAGTTGCGCGTTCGTTCGCTGATCGGCGAACATCGGCACGAAGACGATCGGCAGGCCGGCCGCGAGCGCGCCGTAGGTCGTGCCCGAGCCCCCGTGACACAGGACCATCGAGGCGAAGGGGAAGACCGACGCCTGCGGGACCCATGACTCCACGATCACGTTCGGGGGCACCGCGCCGAGCGCTTTCGGGTTGAACGACTTGCCCGTCGTGACCAGGACCCGCACGTCGAGGCCGGTCACGGCGTCGATCGCGCGCTGGAAGGTCGAAAAGGCGGTGTCCAGACCCCCCGCCACGGAGCCAAACGTCATATATATCAACGGTCCGCTGCCCTGGGCCCAGCGACCGGGCTCGACCACCTCGGGCACGACGTCCTCGCGGTAGCGCAGGGTCCGGGGGAAGGGCGAGGGGTCGAGTTTGGCCGGCAATCGCGAGAGGTAGCGCGCCTGGCGCAGGACCGCCTCCATGCCGCCCTCGAAGTCGTCCAGGGTCGAGGCGACGAGCTTCAGGACGCTCCACTCGGTGCGCGCGCTCGAGATCGCGACCTGCGCGTGCTCGAGCGAACGCCGGTGCGCGGCGATCGCACCGGCGTAGGCGCACGGCTCTCGCAGGACGAGGTCCGGTTGGAACTTGTCGCACGCCGTCTCGACGGTCTCGAGCATCGCCTCGGTCGAAACCCGACCGAAGAACTCACCGTCCAAGAGTCGCGTCGCTTGGGCGTGCGGGAGACGCGCGGCACGTCGCCACAACTCCTTGGACTTGACGGGATCGGGTGGGTCGCTCAGGTAGTGATCGACGCCGAGATCGTCCACCTCGTCGGCCAGGCTCGGTGGCACGACCACGAACACCTCGTCGCCGCGCTCCTTCGCGGCGTCGATGAAGGGCACGAGGGGGTTGAAATGCCCCGCCAGGCCCGTGGAACAGAAGAGGAGTCGCATCGTTTCGCCATTTTGCCAGTCAGGGCAGGCGGCGCGGGGATTTTTGGGGAATCGTCAGCTCTGGGCCGACGAGAAGCCGATCGGGGAGGCTTCCTTCGTCGAGAATAGGGCCCGGTGGGCCAGGGCGGCCAGGGCGCCGCCCACGAGGGGCGCCACGATGAAGAGCCACACCTGGTGCAGGGACGTGCCCCCCACGATCAGGGCCGGTCCGAGTGCGCGCGCCGGGTTCACCGACGTCCCGGTGATCGGGATGCCGATCAGGTGCACCACGGTCAGCGTCAGACCGATCACCACGCCGGCGGTCGACGGATTCGCCGTCTTGCTCGTGACGCCGAGGATCACGAAGACGAAGAGGGCCGTGAGGACCACCTCGGCGATGAACGCGCCGCCGGCCCCGACGTGGATGAAGCTCGCCGCGCCCCATCCGTCGGTGCCGAGACCGGTCGTCGTGCGGTGATAGAGCGGTGAGGTCGAGAACACGCCCCACAGCGCCAGGGCGCCGATGAAACCCCCGACGAACTGCGCGACCCAGTACCCCGTCGCGTCACGCAACGAGATCCGTCCGGCCAGCAACGCGCCGAGCGTGACCGCCGGGTTGACGTGGCAACCGGAGATCGGTCCGAGCACGTAGGCCAGCGCCATCAGCGTGAGTCCGAAGGCCAGGGCGGTCGCCACGACGCCGGCGATGAAGGAGCTGCCGTCGGCCTTGAAGCCGAACGTGAGCGTCGCGACGCCCACCGCGAAAAAGACCAATAGTGCGGTGCCGAGCAGCTCCGCGGCGAACTTTCGACCCATTCTCAACCCCCTCGAAAAACCTTCGCCAAAGGCTATCCGTCGACCGCGGCCTCGGGGCTGACACCGTCGCTGTCCTCAGGGCTCGCGTCGCTCGCACAGCTCCTCGAATCGTTCGCGAGAGAAGGCGTAGGAGTACATCGAACTCGGCACGATCTCGACGTAGCGCGAGTCGCTCGGCGTGCTCACCCAGTCCTCGGGCGACGACTCGTAGACCTCGGTCCAGTAGTGGCGCAGTGCGTCGGCCTCGCCCGGTCCCCCGCGCACGATCCGGGCTCGGCCGTGCACGAAGACCGCCACGTCGTCACCGACCACGTGGACGGCGCTCAGTGCGGGCCGTTGTTCCAGGTGGCGCGCCTTGAACGACGCCGCGCTCGTCGTGAACCAGAAATGTCCGTGCAAGAAGAGTCCGTCGACCGCCGAACACCGCGGCTCACCGGCCGCGGTGACGGTGGCGACCACGAGGTGGCGAACCCCCACGAGGTAGCGAGCCAGGTCGGCCCCCGAGAGCCGTCGTTCCGGCGAGATGATCGAGGTCAGGTGGTCACCGGCGCGTACGAACGATGCCGCGAGCAACGCGTCCAGCTCGACGAGTTCATCCGGGGTCTCGAACACTCCTGCAGCATGGCGCAAGGGACCGTGGAGCGTCAACTGGCCCTTCAAGGGCGCGCGATGGGTGCTGCATAATGAGTTGTGCCCCAGAACAAACGCGACCACAGCCTCAACCTCGCGCCGGCGTCGATCGACGACTACCGCGAGTTGGCCCGGCGCAAGCTCCCTCGACAGATCTTCGACTACGTCGACGGCGGCGCCTTCGCCGAGTCGACGCTCGCCGCGAACCGCGACGACCTCCACGCCATCCAGTTCCGCCAGCGCGTGCTGCGCGACGTCTCGGCGCGATCGCTCTCGACGACGGTGCTCGGTGAGGAGATCGCCCTGCCCGTCATCCTGGCCCCGGTCGGTTTTGGGGGCATGCTCGCTCGTCGCGCCGAGGTCCAGGCGGCCAAGGCGGCCGAGCGCGCGGGCATCCCCTTCTGTGAGTCGACGCTGTCGATCTGCGGCCTCGAAGAGGTCGCGGCCGCCATCCAACGCCCGATCTGGTTCCAGCTCTACGTGATGAAGGACCGGAGTTACGCCGAGGACCTCATGGCCCGCGCCCAAGCGGTCGGGTGCACCACCCTGGTCCTGACCGTGGACCTCGCCGTCGTCGGTCAGCGCTACCGCGACGCGCGCAACGGCATCAGCGGCAAGATCCCGCGCGCCAAGCGGGTGCGACGAGGCCTCGACCTCGTCACCCACACCCAGTGGGTTCGCCACGTCGCCCTCGGGGGCCGGCCCCTCACCTTCGGGAATCTCGAGAAGGCCCTGCCCGACGCCAGCGTGCCCGGGGACTTCCAGGCCTGGGTCGCCGGACAGTTCGACCCCAGCGTGACCTGGGACGACCTCGCGTGGCTGCGCCGGCACTGGCGCGGGAAGATCGCGCTGAAGGGGATACTCGACCCCGACGACGCGCGCCACGCGCTCGATCACGGCGCCGACGCGGTCATCGTGTCGAATCACGGCGGCCGACAACTCGACGACGTCCCCTCGAGCATCCGGTCCCTGCCCGCGATCGTCGACGCCGTCGGCGACCAGTGCGAAGTCCTGATGGACGGCGGCATCCGCAGCGGGCTCGACGTCGTCAAGGCGATGTCGATGGGGGCCCGGGCCTGCCTGGTGGGCCGCCCCTGGGCCTACGCCGTGGCCGCGCGGGGCCAACGCGGCGTCGACCACGTCCTGCGGATCATCCAAGCCGAGATGATGGTGACCCTGGGCTTGACCGGGGTGAACGACGTACGCGACCTCGACCGTACAGTCGTGGTGGAAGAGTAACCCCGAGCCCGTCCGATCCCCCGAAAGAAGAGTCCCATGTCCACTCCCCTCGACGCCCTGGCGTCCTCCGTCGACCATCTGCGTTCAGTCATCACCGGCCTGAGCGAGAGTGACTACGTCGCCTCGGCCCACCCGACCGAGTGGACCGTGGCTGACGTCATGAGCCACATCGGGTCGGCCGCGATCATCTTCAAGCGCGGCGTCGATGACTCCCTCGACGATCGCGAGACCCCGCCCCAGTTCAACCAGTCGGTCTGGGACGTGTGGAATGCCAAGACGCCGCACGCGCAGGTCACCGACGCCCTCGACGCCGATCAGGCACTGCTCACCCGGCTGCTCGAGTTGACGCCCGAGGAGAAGGCTCGCTACTCCTTGCACCTGGGGCCGATGACCCTCGACTTCGACCAGGCCGTGCAGCTGCGCCTGGGGGAACACGTCTTTCACACCTGGGACATCGAAGAGGCGTTCGACCCCCAGGTCACACTCCAGCCCGGTGCCGTGCCCTTCCTCTTCGGCAACCTGGCATTCCTGATGCGATTCGCCGCCAAGCCCTCCGGGAACGTTCACACGCTGCACGTCCGCACGAGCGACCCGCAGAAGGACTTCGCGCTCACCCAGTCAGCGGACGCGGTGACCTTGGACGAGGTCGAGGGCGTGACGCAGTTCGACCTGGTTCTCCCGGCCGAAGCGTTCTTGCGCCTCACCTACGGCCGGCTGGACGAGGAGCACACGCCCGCGGGCGTCGATCCGACGCACCTGGACGAACTGCGGCGCGTCTTCCCGGGCTTCTAGGCCGTGTCGCTCCACCTCCAACTCATCGTCGGCTCGACGCGACCGAATCGCTTCGCCGACAAGCCAGTCGCGTGGCTCGAGGACCGCCTCGCCGGTCGCGGCGACTTCGAACTCGAGGTCGTGGACCTGCGCGACCACCCGCTCCCGCTCTTCGACAGTCCGATGTCGCCGGCGCGGAGCCTGCGCGAGTACCCCAACGAGGCCGTGGCGGCACTCGGTCGGCGATTCGACGCCGGCGACGGCTACATCACGGTCACCAGCGAGTACAACCACGGCTACCCCGCCTCGCTGAAGAACGCGATGGACTACGTCTTCCCGGAGTTCAACAAGAAGCCCATGACGTTCGTCGGGTACGGCAACGCCGGCGGCGCGCGGGCCATCGAGCAGCTTCGCTTGGTCTGCGTCGAATTCGAGATGGCGCCGCTTCGTCACGCCGTGCACGTCTTCCCCGACGTCATGCGTCCGGCGATGACCGCCGAGGAGTTCACGCCCGCGCTCTTCGCGTCGTTGGACGATCGCCTCGAGATGATGATCGACGAGTTGCTCTGGTGGTCGAGCGCCCTCAAGAGCGCCCGCGACGCCGACTGAACCGTCGGCCCGCTGCCGGCGGCCTCGTTCGGCGACACTCGTCTCAGTCGACGAAGTGCTCGAGCACCGAGTTCAGGTAGGTCGCGTCACGGTCATAGACGTGCGCCGACTTCACGATCATCGTGAGCGAACCGACCGGCCGCTCCAGTTCGGTCGCGACCTCGTGCTGGATCACCGCGAGCTCCAACAGGTTGGCGTAGCCCTTGGCGCCGAAGTCGATGCTGTGGGCGTAGACGACGAGGTGGAGGGCGCCGTCGGCGAGGAAGAAGTCCAGCAGGCTGACGCAGGGGATGTAGGCGGTGTCGCTCAACGGTTGGAAGGTCGTGATCGTGGCCGACCGGCTGCGCGGGTCGGCGCGGAGCCGATCGACCACCCAACTGATCTGGTCCAGTCCGGCGCCGGCGTAGTTGCGGAGCCGGGTGGCGTAGCTGTCGGCGTCGCCGAGCTCGCTCACCTCGCGATACGAAATGAAGTTCGTGCGCATCCACGCCAGGCGCTCGGCGTCGGCGAAGCGCTCGATGATCGCGTCGGCGCTCTTCGGCTCCTCGATGACCACGGTCGTCATCAGCACCTCACGTATCGCGAGCCCGTCGTAGGTGCTCGCGACGCCCGCGCGCATGATCAGTCCCGCGACGGCGATCCACGCCTCGCCGATCGTCCGCGACTCCAGGGTCATCGGGGTCGAAGTCACTCGAACATCATTAGCGCACCGGGGTGCGTGCGGACCCCAGAGCTCGGCGGCCGCGTCGACGGGACTCGCGGGTCGCTATCCCTAGTTGGTCCTCAGGCCCTGGTTCTCGTAGCCCCGGCGGATGTTGATCTGTCCGACGCCGACCTGCACGTCCAGGTCCAAATGTGGTGCGCGTTCTTGGCTCGCCACCGTCTTGAGCGACGGCGGGATCGCCCGGAACGGCTGGGTGTCGAAACCGAACTGTCCGAGGTACTCGACGACGCCGGCCCCGATGTGCGTCTTGAGGTAGACGATGGCGTTCGCCGGCACGTCGACCGTCAACGAACCCACGGCCACGCTCGCGCTGACCGAAGTCGTCGTCGACGTGAAGTGGACCTGTCGCAGGTCGACGACCATGGTCCCGAACTGCGTGCGGTACGTGCGCTGGACCTGCGCGACGTCGCTCGGCTGGTAGTCGCGGGCCCCGCTGCCCCCGGTCATGGGTACCCCGGTCGAGGCGAGGAAGCCGAGGAACGCGCCGCTCACCAAGATCACGACGGTCAGGAACGACAGGAAGACGAGCGCGATGAACCGGCGAAGCATGTGCTGGCGCGCGGACGACCGAAGTGACAGCACGGCCAGCACGGCGAGGAAGATCAGCCACAGCGCGCCCAAGCCGTTGCCGACCTGGGGCGCGCCGCCAATGGTGGCGAGCACGATGACCACCACGACGACGACGGCGGCGAGGAGCACGTAGCGAAGTAATCGCACGTTCGACGCGGGGGGCGCGTCGACCTCTTCGGCGTCGTCGCCGTGGCGGCCCGATTGCGGGATCAGGACCCACATCGCCAGGTAGATCGCGACGCCCAGTCCGTAGAGGAACGAGAGGACGACGAAGACGACGCGCACGATGTTGGCGTCCACGTCGAAGCGCTCCGCGATGCCGCCGGCCACGCCCCCGACCATCCGACGCTTGGTGCTGCGTCGAAGCCGCGTCTCTTGTTCGGCTTCCGGTCCGGGCTTCATCGGCGGCAGCGGCGTCGACGTCGCCTCTTCGAACTGCTGGTGCTCTTCGTCCATGACTCAAATGTACGGTCCTCGCTGATCAAGGGCTATGGGGATGAACCCTCAGGACGGCCGCGCGGGTGCACGACCCGTCAGGGTTTCCCCTTAGATACAAAGGGAAATCTTCGTGTCAGACTTTGTCCAAGCGTCACGACGTCGTCGAAGGGAGAACGCCATGTCGATCACCACGTCCAGCCACGCCGTCGTCGGCACGCCGCTGCGACCCCTGCGGCGCGGTCGCGACAACAGCATCCTCGGCGGCGTCTGCGGTGGTTTCGCGACGCGGCTCGGCATCAAGGAGCGCAACATCCGGATCATCTTCGCGCTCCTCACCTTGATCTTCGGACTCGGCGTCCTGCTCTACATGACGTTCTGGTTGGTCCTCACGCGTTCGGGCGAGGAACATTCGATCATCCAACAGATCTTCCAGAACCGGCGCGAGGCGCAAGTGGTACTGGTCGCCTTCATCGCGACGGTGATCCTGATCGTCACGTTGCAGACCACGGGTTCCGACGCCACCGCCGGCTTCGGCTGGCCGCTCCTCCTGAGCGCCTTCGCGGGCTTCGCGGTCTGGCGCGGTGCCTCGATCGACGAGCAGAACCGGCTCACCGAGTTCTTCAACACGGCGCCGTTCATCGGCGGGGCGTTCTCCAAGAGCCGCAAGGGCGTGGTACTGCGCCTCGTCGTGGGTGCCGCGCTGGTCCTCATCGGTCTGCACCAGCTGCACCACATCGGCGGCTTCTGGGGTTCGGCCGGCTTGGCGGTCGTCGGCACGGCGTTGCTAGTCGTCGGTGTGCTCGTGCTCTTCGCTCCGTGGTGGCTGCAAAACGTGCGTGAACTGACGAGTGAGCGACGCGAGCGGGTGCGTATCGAAGAGCGCGCCAGCATGGTCGCGCACTTGCACGACTCGGTGCTGCAGACGCTCACCCTGATCGAACGCGCCGCGGCCAACGAGGCCGACGTCGTGCGTCTCGCACGCAATCAGGAGCGAGAACTTCGCCAGTGGCTCTTCAGTCCCGAGACCGTGACCAACGCGCCGACCTCGTTCGTCGGACTGGTCGGGGCGATCGAACACGACGTCGAGAACGACTACGGCGTGCGTGTGGAACTCGTGACGGTCGGGGACTGCGTGCCCGACGAACGCGTCACGACCCTGGTGGCGGCCGGTCGTGAAGCCGCGATCAACGCCGCGAAGTGGTCCCACGCCGCGAGCATCTCGATCTTCTCCGAGGTCGAGCCTTCGACGATCTCGATCTTCATCCGCGACCAGGGCGTGGGCTTCGACCTCGACGCGATACCGACCGACCGTCAGGGCATCGCCCTCTCGATCCGTCAGCGCATGTCGCAACTCGGCGGCGAGGCGTTCATCAACTCCGCGGTGGGCTCGGGCACCGAGGTCCAGCTCGTGATGCCGCGCTCCGCGTGACCGAGTCCGCTCGACCCCGCGTCTTCCTGGTCGACGACCATGAGCTGATCCGAGCCGGGATCCGCGCCGAGATCGCCGGGTCCGTCGACATCGTGGGCGAGGCCGACGAGGTCGAGGCGGCGATCGAGATGATCCTCGAGCGCACGCCCGACGTCGTGCTGCTCGACGTGCACATGCCCGACGGTGGCGGTCAGGCGGTCCTTCACGCGGTCGTCGCGCACGACATCCCCACCCGGTTCCTCGCGCTCTCGGTCTCGGACGCCTCGGCCGACGTCATCAGCGTCATCCGCGCGGGCGCCCGGGGTTACGTCACGAAGAACATCTCCGGACCGGACCTGATCGACGCCATCTACCGGATCGCCGCTGGCGACGTCGTCTTCTCACCCCGTCTCGCGGGCTTCGTCCTCGACGCGTTCAGCACCGGGCAGAGCGACCAACCCGTCGTGATCGCCGATCCCGACCTCGATCAGTTGACCGCGCGCGAACGCCAGGTGCTGCGACTGATCGCGCGCGGCTACTCCTACAAGGACATCGCGAATGAGTTGACCATCTCGACCAAGACGGTCGAGAGCCACGTCTCGTCGGTCCTTCGCAAGCTCCAGCTCTCCAGCCGCTATCAACTCTCACACTGGGCGAGCGAGCGCCACCTCAACTGACGGGTCGTCGCGGTCACGCCGCGCGGTCGCGACGACGTGCAATCACCAGAATTTGCAAGGACTTCTCGTAGCATGACGGGTACTACGCGGAAGGACAGGGCATGCGAATTCTGATCGTTGGGGGCACGTCGTTCGTCGGACGAGCTGTCGCCTGGGCCGCGCTGGACGCCGGTCACGACGTCACCGTCATCAATCGAGGGCAGACGGCGAGTGACCTGCCCGCCACCGTCACCCGACTCATCGGTGACCGACAGGGCGACCTGTCGGCGCTCGCCGGTCTCTCCTTCGACGTCACCGTCGACGCCATCGCCTATCGCCCGGTCGACGTCGACGCCCTCGCCCAGGCCCTGGGCGAGCGCGGAGGGCACCACATCCAGATCTCGTCGGTCTCGGCGTACGACGACCCGCCGAAAGAGGGCGCGACCGAGGACTCCGCGGTCCTGTGGGACGACCCCACGCTCGCGCGCGACGCCGAGGTGACCGCCGAGACCTACGGGCCGCTCAAGGCGGCCTGTGAACGAGCGGCCGAGGAGCACTTCGGCGAGCGGCTCACGTTCGTGCGGCCGACCTTTGTCATCGGCAGCCACGACGCCACGCTCCGTTTCCCGTATTGGGTCGATCGGCTCCGACGAGGCGGCACCGTCGCGGTGCCCGGGCCCCGCGACAACGCCCTCCAGTACATCGACGCCCGCGACCTCGGCGAGTTCGTGGTCACGCTCGCGGCCACGTCGACCCTCGGCGCCTTCCACGCCGCCGGTCCCTACCCGCCGGGCCGCTTCTTCGAGGTCATCCAGTCCATCAGCGACCAGGTCTCACCGAGTGACACCCGTCTCGTCGAGATCTCCCCTCGCCACATCAAGAGCCACCACCTCGACTCGAGATTCCCCCTCTGGTCCGGCTCGACCAGTGAGACGGCGTTGGCCGTCGACCCCGCCAAGGCGGTCGCGGCCGGGCTGACGTTCCGCGATCTCAGCGAGAGCGTGGACGACGTCATCAGCTGGTGGGACGACCGTGAGGCGCCGTCGTGGTGGCTCACCCGTGAGCAAGAGGCCATGCTGGTTCGCACCAACGTGTGAGACCTAACATTTTCGCGAGGATTCCCTCCTCGGCGGTAACTTTCGGACTCGATCGGACAGAAGTAGTTAATGGGCTCACCTCAAGATGACCGTTTCCGCCGTCTCGTCCACGACCACACGCCGGCGATCGGCAACTATCTCCGGCGACGCCTCTATCCGCTGACGCTCGCCGACCTCGATGACCTGGTCGAAGAGACGCTCCTGGTCGTCTGGCGCCGCATCGACAGCGTGCCCGAAGAGGCCGAACTCCCCTGGATGATCGGCGTGGCGCGCAACGTGCTGCGAAACGCCCGCCGCAGTCAGTACCGGCGCACGAACTTCGAGTCGACCCTGCCCGCCGCGCCGGACGACCCCTCGGCCGAAGACCTGGTCATCGCGGACGCCAGCGTGCGCGACGCCTTGATCTCACTCAACGACGACGACCGCGAAGTGCTGATGCTGAACGCCTGGGACGGCCTGGACACCCACGCCCTCGGCGTCGCGCTGTCGATCACGACGAACGCCGCCGCGGTGCGGCTTTCCCGGGCTCAGGCCCGTTTTCGCGAGCGTTTCGCGGCCGCCCAAGTCACTTGAAAGTTTCGAGCCGGTCGCGACAAGAACTAGGTATGCAGGCGGAGGAGCTTTCATGAGTGATTTTGAAGAACGCTTACGCGCGGCTGACCCGGCCGCGACGAGCAGCTACCAACACCCCGACACCAACGCGATGATCTCGCGGATCATGGCCCGCGCGCCGCGCGCCCGTCGCCACGTGCTGCGCAGTTTCCAGTTGCGGATGGCCGGATCCGTCGCCCTCGCCGCGGCCCTGGCCGTCGGCGGCATCGCCGCGCTCGACGGTGCCTCGCCAGGCCTCGCGGTCTTCGCCCTGGCCGCGCCGCACAGCACCCGTACGCCGGGTGCCACCTACGGCTCCGCCGCGGTCGTGCCCAGAAGCGGCGTGATGCGGATCTTCGAGGACTTCGACTTCACGGCCGGTCCCGACCTCGCCACGACCGCTGGCACCGGCGCCGCGTACGAACTGACCCTGCCCGCGAGCGCCTCGGCCGAGGCGTCGCGGATCGCCGGGATCTTCAACGTGTCCGGCTCCCCGGTCGACGTGAACAGCGACGGACAGGACTTCACGGTCACCGACCCCACCGGCAACTACGTGGAGTACGAGACCTACGACACGGTGCCGCAGTGGTCGTACTCGATCGCGATCCCGCAGGCCGCCGGTACCTCGTCGACGACGTCTGACGGCACGACCGTCGCCATGCCGAGTCAGTCCACGGTCAACGCCGACGTTCAGAACTACCTGAGCCAATTGGGCTACGGCTACCAAGTGACCGATCCCCAGTTCTCGACCTCGAACAACGTGGTGACCTCCCCCGGTCAGCCCACGGTGACCACGAATGAAGAGCAGGCGACCTACAGCGTCACGGTCGACGGCCAGATGACCGACCAGTACTTCGACTTCACGGTCGACCAGAACAACAACGTGGTCTCGGCCGACGGTCCCGCCTTCAGCGTCGACCCGGCCGTCAACTACCCGCTGCAGAGCCCCGCGGCGGGCGTGGGGGTGCTCGAGTCCCAGCAGCAGGCGTACGCCGCGCAGTACGCGGCCGGCCAGGCCAGCGACGCTGGCTCCTCGACCACGCCGCCTCCGGCCACGAGCGGTTCGTCACCCGCGTCACCGCCGTCGGCGACCGCCACGGATGACACCACCACGACCACGACGCCCTCGGCTCCGCCGATCGTCGACGTCACGCTCGACGCCGAGACCATCTCGTACCAGACGTACCAACTGACTGACGGCACCGTGTGGATGTTGCCGATCTACAACTACACCGGCCTCGTCACCAACGCCGACGGATCGTCCTACACCGGGACCTGGTCCACCATCGCCGTCGACCCGACCTATATCCAAGTATCCACCTCGTCATCAGGAGGTATTAATCCAGGCGGACCGATTCTCTACTAAACAGCTCTGATCGGTGCGTGCCGAGGCCGACGCAATCTCCTCCGCACGGACGTCAGTACCCAATCAAGCCCCGCGCCATCCGGTGCGGGGCTTGATTCATTGGGGCTTGTGTCGTGACGGCATCCACGTACGGGTCGAGTGCGTCCGGGGCGGGTTCACGACGGCCGGACGAGAACTGATCAGTTTCGAGACCTCGGCCGGCGCGCGGTGTGGCGGCCGCTTCGGCTCCACGACGCCGGCGCGCAGGTTGCGCCGAGTGCCCGACCACGGCGCCAGCGGCGCCGTGAAGGCGTCAGCGAGGCGGTAGGCCGAACTCTCGTAGTTGATCCGCCAGCCCCGGAAGTGCGGCCACGCCTCTTCGGCGCTGCGCTCCATGGGAAAGCCGATGAGGTTCAGCTTGTCGACGGCGCTGACGAACTCGTCGTAGGACAACGTGATCGTCGCGTCGGGGTCCGGGTCCGGGTCGACGGGGTACCCGAGGGACGCGGCGAGCCGATTGAACATCGTGAATCCCATGCGCAGGCACAGGCGCGTCTGACTGGGGGCGGTCGTCGGACAGAGCGCCAGCTGCATCGCTCCGGCGTCGAGCACGGCCAGCAGACCGATGATCCAGTTCAGCCACGGCTCGGGCGAACGAAAGAGCAGCAGGACCGGATAGGTGGTGTGACTCTCGGTCACCTCGGCGGCCCACTGCTCCCAGTCGGCGTAGAGCTGCGGGAGCGCGTCGGTGATGCCGACCAGTTGGTGACGGGCGAGCAGCTCCGGTCCCCAGGCCGGCGATCCGGCGCGGCTCTCGAGCATCGTCACCAGCGCCTCGCGACGACTGAACGAGCTGTAGAGCGAGGGCAGGTAGGCGATCTGGAGCGCCACGATGACGACCCACGTCGCGCCGGCCGCGATGTCGAGCGCCGTGTTCGGCGTACCGCCGACGTGAATCGCGCCCACCGTGAAGAGCGCCGTGAGCGCCTGGGTCAGACCGTGCACGAACGAGTGCGTCGTGTTCATGAGCATCAGCGCGAAGCCGAGGACCAGGCTCGCGGCCCAGAACAACAGCTGCGCGATGAGGGCCACCGGCGCGGTCGGCGCCAGGATCGAATCCTTGCCCTCGTAACTGGGCGCGAGCCGGGAGAAGGCGACGAACGAGAAGTGCACCGACTTGTTCACGATCAACGTCAGCTTCTCGAGACCCTGGGGCTGGCGTGGCAGGACGAGGATGAACAGGACGCTGACGATGGTGACCAGCACGATGAGGAGACCCACCACGTACTCGACGACGTACACGTCCACCCCTCCCCTCGACCCAGTCATCCGACTGCGCCGAATCTTAAACAGTAAGCGCCCGAGACTCGCGGGGACGCCCCCCTACAGTTGAACGATGGGCTCCTCGCTGTCCGTCACCCTGCACGGTCGCCACGTCACGCTGACCCCGCTCTCGATCGACGACGTGCCCGGTCTGGTCCTCGCCGCCTCGGGCGACCGCTCGACGTTCGGGTGGTCGATCGTGCCGGGCACCGCTGCGGGGATGGACGTCGTGGTCCGGCGACTGCTCGCCGAGCGCGACCAGGGAACGGCGGTGCCCTTGGTCACTCGACGGAGCGAGACGTCCGAGATCATCGGCATGACGAGGTTCCTCACGCTGCGATGGTTCTTCGGGCGCGAGTACCCCGACGCCGTCGAGATCGGCGGTACCTTCCTCAGCGCCGCGGCACAGCGCACGGCCGCCAACACCGAGGCCAAGTTGCTCATGATGACCCACGCCTTCGAGGTCTGGGACGTGCGCCGACTCGACCTCAAGACCGACGAACGCAACGAGCGCTCGCGGCGGGCGATCGAACGGATCGGCGGTCACTTCGAGGGTGTCCTGCGCAATTGGCAGGCCGCCCAGGTCGACGGCGAGGACGGTGCCACACGCAACTCCGCGATGTACTCGATCCTCGCCGACGAGTGGCCCGACGTTCGAGCCCGACTGGAAGAGCGACTCCGGACGCGCTAGACGGCGACCGGCTCCTTCTCCTTGGCCAGGCGCAGGTGCAGCGCGATGGCCGCGCTCGCGAGCGCCGCGTAGAAGCACCACAGCGACGCGAAGCCGTTCGCGCACAGTCGCGCCAACACGATCACCGCCACGAGGTTCACCGCGCCGAACCACACGACGTTGCGCAGTCCCGAGGCGAGCATCGATCCGCACGTCGCGAGGATGTACAGACCGATGATCACGACGCCGTGTTGCAGGCCGATCGAATAGGCCACGTGGTACGCGCCGAGTTTGGCGCTGGGGTGCCCGCTCACCATCGTCTCGAGCAGCACGGCCGACGTGACGACGCCGAGGCCCACGAAGGGTACGATCACCCTTCGTCGCGCGCGCGGCTCCAGGAGCAGCACCATCGTCGGCACCAGTGTCGGCAACACCACGAAGGCGAAGAGGAGGTAGATCCACATCGCCACGACGCCGACGCCGTGCGCCACGTGACCCTGGAGCTGCCACCACACGAACGTCTCGTCGATCTGGTGCAGACCCAGGAGGATCGGGAACGGCGCGATCAGTCGGTACTCCGGTCGCCCGCGAAGGTGCAAGCAGGCGTCGACACCGATCGCGGTGACGACGAGTCCACCGATCAGGTCTCCCTCAGGCGAGAAGCACATGGTCGCTCACGAACTCTCGTCGAGTGAATCGGCGGGATCTGAGAGGTTCGACGTCACGCATACGGCACCCTAACCTCGAGCGGTCCTCGCTCCGACGATGTCGCCGCTCATCACGGTGTATCGAGCGAGGGCCGATCGTCGCTCGCCGTGCCTAGCGCTGCTCGATGAGGTCCATGTAGTCGTCGTTCCAGAGGTCGAAGTACTCCTCGGGCAACAACACGGCGTGCGTCGGCTCGAGCGTCTCGACGAATCCGCGTTCGTGACTCACCGCGACGATGGTGCCCTTCCACTTGTGCATCATGTCGCCGAGCGCGAGGACGCTCGCGGGGTCCAGGTTGTTCGTCGGTTCGTCCAGCAGCAGGAGATTGGCGTCCGACGAGGCCAGGATGGCGAGCGCCAACTTGGCCCGTTCACCACCGGAGAGCGTCGCGGGCATCTGGTGCGCCGCCGAGCCCTTCAGGCCGAACGCGCCCAGGAGCGATCGCCGCTGCACCTCGGTGACGACGGTGGCGTTCTCCAGGTTGCCGAGCACGGTCTTGGAGAAGTCGAGCTGTTCGTTCTCCTGGGCGAAGTAGCCGACCGTCACGTTCGCGCCGAACTTCACCAGTCCGCGCTGCGCCTGCTGCGTACCGGCCAGACAGCGCAGCATCGAGGACTTGCCGGCGCCGTTGCGCCCGACGATGACGATGCGGTCACCGCGTCGCGTGATGAAGTTCACGTCCTTCAGGACTTTCAGCGACCCGTAGCTGACGGCGACGTGTTCGACGGTCATCGGGACGTCTCCGCTGCGCGGGGGCACCGGCAGCTTGAAGGTGACCTTGCGCTCCTTCTTCGTCACCTCCACGCGATTGTCCTGCAGCTTCTCGACCTTGCGGTCGAGCACCTTGGCCAACCGCGCGCGCTTCTCGGTCTGGCCGCGCATCGAGTCGGCCAACTTCGAGAGCCGGTCGATCTGCTCGTCCTGGTGCGACGCGAGCTTCTCCTCGCTCAGGCGCCGCTCCTCTTCGAGTTGGAGGAACTTCGTGTAGTTCCCCTTGTACTCACGCAGCTGACCCTCGCGAAGCGCCAGCACACGGTCGATCGACTTGTCCAGCAGGGGCAGGTCGTGGCTGATGACCAGGACCGTCCCGCGGAAGCGGTCGAGCTCTTCGAAGAGCCAGCGCTTGGCCGCCTTGTCGAGGTGGTTCGTCGGTTCGTCGAGGACCATCGTCGTCGGGCTCCTCGTACAGCACGCGCATCAGGTCGACGCGGCGGCGCTGACCACCGGAGAGCGAGTCGAGGTCCTCCAAGAGGAGGTCCTCCTTGAGGCCCAGTCCCGCCGCGAGACGCGAGACCTCGGACTCGGCCTCGTAGCCGCCGAGTTCTCGGAACTTCTCCTCGAGCGCGGTGAAGCGCTCGATCGTCGCGTCGGTCGGGTTCGCCGCCAGTTCGTGGCGCGCGTGTTGCATGTCGGCGTCGAGTTGGTCGAGTCCGCGCGCCGACAGGACGTGCGAGAGACCGATGGGCTCGACACCGAGTCCACCGGGCACGGGCTCTTGGGGCAAGTGGCTCATCGTCCCCTGGTGCGTGACGGTCCCCTCGATGCGCAGGTGCTCGGGGTGCTCGCCGAGCAGGATCGACATCAACGTCGACTTGCCGGCGCCGTTTCGTCCGACGATGCCCACCTTCTCGGCGTTGCCGACCGTGAAGGAGACGGGGTTGAGGATACGCCGAGCACCGATCTCTATGCCTAAATCTCGAACTATGAGCATTTAGCGCCCTAGCAACTCAGCCGCTGCAGTGAGTTCGTCTCGGAACTGCGGATGGGCGATCTCGGTCAAGGCGGCGGCGCGTTCCCGCACCGTTCGCCCGCGAAGGTCGGCCGATCCGTATTCGGTGACGATGACTTGGGCCAACTGGCGTGGCGAAGTCACTGTCGAATGCGGGGTCATGTCACCAATGATACGGCTCTTCAGAACGCCGTCGACCGTGGCGGTCGATTGCAGGCAGATGAGTGACGCGTGTTCGAGCGACAGGCTGGTGCCCTCGGTGAAGTCCATGTGACCCCCGACGCCCGAGAACTGGCGAGGGCCGATCGTGTCGGCGACGATCTGCCCGTGGAGGTCGACCTCGAGCGCGGAGTTGATCGACACCATGCGGTGGTTCTGGGCGATTACGTGCGGGTCGTTCGTGTAGAAGACGGGCGCCACGCCGATGTCGGGGTTGTCGTCGATGAAGTCGTACATCTCGCGGGTGCCGGCGGCGAAGGTGATCACCGAGGTCCCGCGATTGATGGTCTTCTTCGTGTTGGTCGCCTTGCCCGCCGCCATCAACTCGTACAACCCGTCGGTGAACATCTCGGAGTGCACGCCGTACTCCCCACCGTCGCCCTGGGCCAACGCCCGCGCCACGAGGTTCGGCACCGCGCCGATGCCGGTCTGTAGCGTCGCGCCGTCGGGGATGAAATGCGCGGCGAACTCGGCGATCTTGAGGTCCTCCGGCGAACCAGGCTCGTTGGCGAAGGTGGTCGGCTGCTCGTCGGTGTAGACGATGACGTCGACGTCCTCCAGGTCGAGGTGGTTCTCGTGTCCGACCAGCGCGTGGGTGCGCGGGAAGTGGGGCGAGGCCTCGACGATGAGGAGTCGGTCGGGGTCGCGACCGGCGCGCACCATCTCTTCCAGCGTGGCCCCGTTGTAGAGCGAGAGGCTGACGCGACCGTGCTCGTCGGGCATGGACACCGGCGCCATCATCACCCGGGGGTTGAGCTGTCGGATCAGCAACCCGTAGTGACGGAAGAACGACGGCACGTGTTGGACGTCGCCGCCCTTGGCCCGCACGGCCCGTTCGTTCCCGCCGAAGAAGTTGACGCGGTAGTGCACGTTGGGGTGCAAGAAGACGTCGGGCGCGCCGAGGCAGAGTCCGCCACAGAACGTGAGATCCTCCCAATCGTCGCGCTGCCCGAGCGCGCGAAAGAGCGCGACCGGCGTGCCGGTGATGATCCCGAAACCGATCACGTCACGCGGCCGGACCAGCCCCACGGCCTCCTCGACACTCATCTCGCGCGCTTTCATCGGACCATTCTGCACGACCGCGCACGCTGTGCAACGCTTTAGGCATGGAGGAGACCTTCGTCATCGACGTGTGGAGCGACGTGGTCTGTCCCTTCTGCTACCTCGGCAACCGTCAACTCGGCGAGGCGCTGACGCGCTTCGAGCACCGCGAACACGTCGAGGTCCGCCACCGGGCCTTCGAACTCGACCCGCGCGCGAAGCTCGCCTACGACCGACCGCTCGTCGAACTCGTCGCCGCGAAGTACGCCCTGCCCGTCGCCCAGGTGCACGCGATGCACGAGCGCCTCGAGGCCAACGCGCGCGCCCTCGACATGACGTGGTCGCTCGACACGGCGGTACCGACCAACACCTTCGACGCGCACCGCGTCATCGCGCTCGCGTCGACCCAGGGACTCGGTGACGAGATGAGCGAGCGGCTCTTTCGCGCGTACTTCAGCGACGGAGAACTCGTCAGTGACCACGGTCGCCTGAGCGCGCTCGCGACTGACGTCGGCGTCGCCGACGCCGACGCCCTGTGGGACGGTGACGCCTACGCCGACGTCGTGCGGGCCGACGAGGAGATGGCCCAGGAGCTCGGCATCACGGGCGTGCCGTGCTTCTTGGTGGATTCGAAGTTCATGGTCTCGGGGGCCCAGGGCACCGAGCAGATACTCGACGTCGTGCGGCGCGCCTGGGCACGCCGGGCGGCCTAGTCGTCGTCTTCGGTCGGCACGACCGCCGCGGTCGCCACCGAGTGACCCTCGTCGAGGTTCATCACGCGAACGCCCGTCGCGTCGCGGCCCTGCGAGGAGACCTCGCGCACCGGCGTCCGGATGAGTACGCCCCCGGTCGAGGCGAGCATCACTTCGTCGTCGAGGCGCGTCATGAAGGCCGCCACCACGAAGCCGCGCGCCGCGGTGAGCTTGATGGCGCGCACGCCCAGTCCCCCGCGGCCCTGCCGATTGAAGCGCTCGACCTTCACCCGCTTGCCGAAGCCCGTGTCGGTCACCACGAACAGGTCGGCGTCGTCACGCACGACGTCGAGCGAGATCGCCTTGTCGTCGCCGCGCAGCTTGATGCCGCGTACGCCCATGGAGTCGCGGCCGACCTCGCGCACTTCGGCCTCTTGGAATCGGATGGCCATGCCGCGGTACGTGACGACCATGAGGTCCTCGTCGCCGCTCGTCGCCACGACGCGCACGACCTCGTCGCCGTCGCGCAGGTTGATCGCGATCCATCCCTCGCGCCGTGACTTGTCGTACTCGCTGAAGGCCGTCTTCTTGACCGTGCCGTTCGCGGTCGCGAAGACCAGGAACTTGTCCTTCGGGAAGTCGTCGGTCGTCACGATCGCCTGGATCGACTCGTTCGGCTGCAGGTTCAACAGATTGACGATGGCGGTGCCCTTGGCGGTGCGCTCCTTCATCGGGATCTCGTGACCGCGGAGTCGGAACACCCGACCACGGTTCGAGAACAACAGCAGGTACGCGTGCGTGGTCGTGTGCACGATCTGTTGGACGAAGTCCTCGTCGCGCAACTTCGCCCCCTGCACGCCGCGCCCGCCGCGCCCCTGGACGCGGAACGCGTCGGCGGCGACGGACTTCACGTACCCGGCCTGGGTCATCGTGATCACGATGTCCTCGTCATCGATGAGGTCCTCCATGCCGAGTTCGCCCGGGTCGTTCACGATCTGGGTCAGTCGCTCGTTGGCGTACTTGTCGCCGATGGCCGTCAGCTCGGTCGCGATGACGCCACGCAACTTCACGTCACTCGCGAGGATCGACTGGAGTTCGGCGATCGTCTCGCGCAATTTGGCCATCTCGTCTTCGAGTTCGCTTCGCCCGAGTCGCGTGAGGCGACCGAGCGTCATATCGAGGATGTGGTTCGCCTGCTCTTCGGAGAACTCGAACGGCGCCGACATCAAGGCGACGCGCGCGGCCGGTCGGTCGTCGGAGCCGCGGATGGCCGCGATGACGAGGTCGAGCATGTCGATGGCCTTCAAGAGACCTTCGACGATGTGCGCGCGGGCCTCGGCCTTGCGGAGTCGGAACTGCGTGCGTCGCGTGAGGACCTCGACCTGGTGCGCGATGTAGTGCGTCAGCACCTGGGCGAGGTTCAGTGTTCGCGGCACGCCGTCGACGAGCGCGAGCATGTTGACCGCGAAGGTCGTCTGCAGCGACGTGTTCTTGTAGAGCTTGTTGAGTACGACGTTGGCGTTCGCGTCGCGCTTCAGTTTCACGACGAGTCGTGCCTTGCGTCCGGCCGAGTCGTTCTGCACGGCCGAGATGCCGTCGACGTCCCCGTTCTTCACGAGGTCGTAGATCTTCTCCTCGATGGACTCGACGGACACCTCGTAGGGGAACTCGGTGACGACGATGCGAATGTCCTTGCTGGTCTCTTCGATCTCGGCGACGGCGCGCATCTTGATCGAGCCGCGGCCGCTGCGATAGGCGTCGAGGATCCCCTGGCGCCCGAGGATCTGCGCGCCGGTCGGGAAGTCGGGGCCCTTCACGAAGGCCATGAGGTCATCGGGCGTCGCGTCGGGGTTCGCCAGCAGGTGCAGCGTGGCGTCGATCACCTCGCCCAGGTTGTGCGGCGGGATCTTCGTCGCCATGCCCACGGCGATGCCCTGGGAGCCGTTGACGAGGAGGTTGGGGAATCGCGCCGGTAGGACGGTCGGCTGTTGGGTCGAGTTGTCGTAGTTGGGCTCGAAGTCGACCGTCTCCTCGTCGATCGAATCGAGCAACTCCAACGCCAGCGGCGCCAGTCGGCACTCCGTGTAGCGCATGGCGGCCGCGCCCTCGTCGGGGCCGGTGCCACCGAAGTTCCCGTGGCCGCTGACGAGTGGGTGGCGCATCGAGAAGTCCTGCACCATCCGCACCAGGGCGTCGTAGATGGCCGAGTCGCCGTGCGGGTGATAGGTGCCCATGACCTCGCCGACGACCTTCGCGCACTTCGCGTACGGGCGATCGGGCCGAAGACCCTGGTCGAACATCGAGTACAGGATCCGGCGGTGGACCGGCTTCAGTCCGTCGCGCACGTCGGGCAGCGCGCGCGAGACGATGACCGACATCGAGTACTCGAGGAAGGAGCGCTCCATCTCGAGGTTGATCTCGATCGGTTCGATGTAACCGACGACCTCGTCCTCGGGCGGTGGCGACCCTGCGCCGGAATTGTCGGTTGTGCGTGCCATATACCTCTCCGCCTAGATGTCTAGGAAGCGAACGTCTTTCGCGTTGGTCTGAATGAAGTGTCGGCGTTGGGGGACGTCATCGCCCATCAGGATCGAACAGACCTCGTCGGCGAGCGCGGCCTGCTCGACCGTGATCTGCAGCAGCGCGCGCTTGGTCGGGTCCATCGTCGTGTCGCGCAACTCGTCGAAGTCCATCTCGCCGAGTCCCTTGAGACGCTGGAAGTCGTTCTTGTGATCCGGGTGCTCGGCGAGGAACGCGGCCTTGGCCATGTCGTCGTGCAGGTAGACCTTCTCCTTGCCCACGAGCGTGGAATAGAGCGGTGGCTGGCCGACGTACACGTGGCCCTCGTTCACCAGCTCGGTCATCTGTCGGAAGAAGAACGTGAGGAGCAGCGTTCGGATGTGGCTGCCGTCGACGTCGGCGTCAGCCAGCAGGATGATCTTGTCGTAACGGATCTTCGTGACGTCGAAATCGGCCTCGACGCCGGCACCGATCGCCGAGATCAACGCCTGGATCTCAGTGTTCTTCAGGATTTTGTCGGAGCGCGCCTTTTCGACGTTGAGGATCTTTCCGCGAATCGGAAGGATCGCTTGGATGCGCGGGTTGCGCGCGTCCTTCGCCGATCCCCCGGCGGAGTTGCCCTCGACGATGAACAGTTCGCACTCACGGGGCTCGTTCGACGAACAGTCGACGAGCTTGCCCGGCAGTCCCGCGCCGTCGAGCGCACTCTTTCGACGGGTGAGATCGCGCGCGTGTCGCGCGGCCTGACGCGCGCGCGCCGCTTGCAGCGACTTGGCGACAATCTGTCCGCCTTCCTTCGGGTTCTCCTCGAGCCAGTCGGCGAGCTTCTCGTTCGTGGCGCGCTCCACCAAGGAGCGGATCGCGACGTTGCCTAGCTTGCCCTTGGTCTGTCCTTCGAACTGCGGCTCCGCCAGGCGGACCGACACGATCGCCGTAAGGCCCTCGCGGATGTCCTCACCGGCCAGGTTCTCGTCCTTCTCCTTCAAGAGGTTGCGCTTGCGCGCGTAACGGTTCACGACGTTGGTGATGGCCTTGCGGAATCCCTCTTCGTGCATACCGCCCTCGATGGTGGCGATCCCGTTCGCGAACGAGTGGATGCTCTCGTAGTAACCGGTGTTCCACTGGAAGGCGATCTCGACCTCTTGACCCGGCTCGGTCTGCTCGTAGAAACCGACCTTGCGAAAGAGCGACTCTTTGGCGTTGTTCAAGTGCCGCACGTAGTCGACGATGCCACCGTTGTACTTGTACGTCTCTTTCAACTGCCGTCCGGCACGCTCGTCGACGAAGCGGATCTCGAGGCCGCGGTTCAAGAACGCCATGATCTGCAGGCGCTCGGTGATCGTCTGCGCACGGAAGTCGACGTCGTCGAAGATCGTCGGGTCCGGCGTGAAGGTGACCGTCGTCCCGGTGCGTCCCCGCGGCGCGGGACCGGTGACCTTCAGCTTCCCTTGCGGCTTGCCACCGTCCTTGAACGACATCTGGTAGTGCTGTCCGTTGCGGTCGATCTCGAGGAGGAGCTTGGTCGAGAGCGCGTTGACGATCGAGGCGCCCACGCCGTGGAGTCCCCCCGACACCTTGTAGCCCCCGCCGCCGAACTTTCCACCGGCGTGCAGCGTCGTGTAGACGATCTCCGCGGCCGACTGGCCGGGGTATTGCGGATGATCATCGACCGGGATCCCGCGACCGTCGTCGCTGACGCGACAACTCCCGTCGGCGAGGACGGTGACGTCGATTCGCGTGCACACGCCGGCCATTGCCTCATCGACGGCGTTGTCGACGAGCTCGCGGATGAGGTGGTGCAGACCCGACGGACCGGTGGAGCCGATGTACATGCCTGGTCGGACCCTTACCGGTTCTAGACCTTCGAGAACTGTGATGTCGCTCGCTTCGTAGCTAGCGGGTCCCTTGGTCTTCTGGGCCACGAAGGCATCCTTTCGGCAACAAAATTGAGGCGCTTTTTGCGCGGTCGAAGAGAAAATTTCGACTGTTCCATCCTACCCGAAACCGTGTAACTCTCGGTCGTTCGAAGCCCGTTTTCGACCACTTCTTTGTCCTGTTTCTATGGCTTCTCGAGGACCGTCCGAAGAGAGGTCGGGGCGCGCGTGCCGAGCGACGAAAATCCCTCCAGAATCGTCGTCGCGTCGCTCATCACGCGCTGCGCGAAGGCACCCGACGGCACGCTCACGAGTAGTACGCCGTTCTTCACGAACTCCGGTCGACAGTGCTCGGCAATCACCGGTTCGACGATGCTCGGCCACAGCGCACGTATCTCGTCGATGTCGCGAAGGTCGACCTTGCGCAGTCGTCCGGCGAGCGTGTTGAGCAGATCACCCAGCGTCGCCGGTGGTTCGTCACGGGGCCTCATGACGCTAGTGACGTGAGATCGATGACCGCAGCCGGACTCATGCCGGCCGGCAGCGGCGACGCCGTCGTCACGAGTGTTTGACCTGTTGGGAGCAGATTTAGCAGGCGGTCGCTGCGATGTGGGTCGAGCTCACTGAACACGTCGTCGAGCAGTAGGAGCGGATCGACGCCGCGACGGTGCTGCACCAGTTCGTGACCGGCGAGTCGTATCGCCAACGCCAGCGAGCGTTGTTCGCCCTGGGACGCTTGTCGTCGCGTGTCGCGTCCGTCCAACGTGAGGGCGACGTCGTCGCGTTGTGGTCCGATCGTCGTGTGACCGCGGTAGCGATCGTCATCGAAGGACTGGCGCAACGCTCGTTCGAGGTCGCCGCTCCACGACTGTTCGTACGTGACGCCGACGACGGAGTCGTCTTCGGCGAGTTCGTGGTAGTAGTTCGCAACGAGCGGTGCCACGTCGTCGAGCAACTTCTTGCGCAGTGCGACGAGCTCATCGCTGACGTTGCAGAAGTCACTCGTCCACACGTCGAGCTCGCCCTGTTGCAGTGGCGTCGGACGTTCGCCCTGGAGTTGGCGCAGGAGCGCATTTCGCTGACTGAGTATTCGCGTGAATCGCTCGATCACGTCCCCCGTCGTAAGGTCGACGTCGGTCAACAGGTTCGTCAAGAACTCGCGGCGGTTCTCCGGCCCTTGGCGAACGATGTCGACGCCCTCCGGCGTGAAGATCGTGAGTGGCAGGGCGTCGGCGACGTCGGCACGCGACTTCGGTCGCTGGCCGTTGACGAGCATGCGTTTGGTCGTGTTCCGTGTGCCCCGGGTGAGCGTGAGATCGACCTGCACGCGTCGTTCGCGTTGGTAGAGGACCCCGTGCACCTCACTCGCGCTCTCCCCCGCCCGGATCAGATCGCTGGCCGCGCCGGTGCGAAACGAGGTCGCCGTCGCCAGGGTGTAGACGGCCTCGAGGACCGACGTCTTGCCGGTGCCGTTGGGTGAGAGGAGGACGGTGATGGCCTCGACGTCCGGTTGGAAGGTCAGCTCCTCGAAGAGCCGGAAATTCCGCAGACGCAACTCGTGGAGGCCCACGACGTTCGACCGCTACTACTGAACGCGCACCGGCATGAGAAGGTAGCGGAATCGCGTGTCCTCAACGCCGTGCACCATCGCGGGACGCACCGAGTCCGACATCTCCAACACGACCTCGTCGCCGGGCACCGCTTCGATGCCGTCGATCAGGAAACTTGGGTTGAAGGCGATCGTCATCTCCTCACCGCCGTAGTCGGCGTCGACGTTGTCCTCCACGTCGCCGGCGTCGTGACTCTGCGTGCGGATCTCGACCGATCGATCCTTCATCGTGAGGCGAACTGACGACGTCGAATCCTTGGCGAGCAACTTGGCGCGCTTGAGCGACGTCAAGAGGGTGTCCTTGGCCACGCGCAGCTGGTTCGGGTAACTCGCCGGGATGAGCTGCAGTACCGAGGGGTAGTTCCCGTCGATGAGCCGCGAGGCGATGCTCGTCCCGCCGACGACGAAGCAGATCTCCGCGTCGGTCAAGGTGACGCCGATCGTCGCGTCGGGCGCGAGTGACGCCGCCGCGCGCTGGAGTTCTTGTAGCGCCCGCGCCGGCACGAGGAGGTCCTGGGATCCCCCGATGCCCTCCACCTCCGGGACGTCGCGTACCGCCAAGCGGTAGGAGTCCGTCGCGATGAGGCGCAGAACGCCGTTGTCGGTGGTGAAGAGCACCCCTGTCAACAGCGGGCGCGCGTCGTCGTTCGCCGCCGCGCGCACGACCTGGTTGAGGCCGGCGATGAGGTCCGACGCCGCGATCGACGTCTGTGGTCCCGTCACCGGCGGCAGCTTCGGGTAGTCGACCACCGCGAAGGTCCGCAGTGAGAACTTCGCGCGAGCGAGTGAGATCTCCACCGTCTCCTCGGTGCTCGACACGGTGACCGCGCCCGCTTCGAGTGAGCGCACCGCGTCGACGATAAGACGCGCGGGGACGACCGATGAACCGTCCTCGATCCCGATGACGTCCACCGTCGTGCGAACCGTGATGTCGAGGTCGGTACCCGTGACGACGAGTTGGTTACCGCTGAGAGAGAGCAGGACACCCGACGAAGCCCCGATGAGACGTGTGGCGACGACTCGACTCGCGGCACTGAGTGCTTCAACGAGAATGTCGCGCTCTGACTTGAACTTCATTCGACTGCCTTTCGTTGCTACTGAGATTACGGTGTGTTTTTTATGTGTGTAGAAGTCTTAGTAGTAGTAGGTCTGTGGAAATGTGGATTACGCCACGTCGTACCTGGTTAGAAGACTCTTTCACGAAGTCGGACTACGCACAACTCTGTGGCTAACTGTTTCAACCCTGCTCACTCAACCTTGAAGTGATGTGCACGACCAGTGCGTTCTCAACGTGTAATCAACAAGGAGAACCCAAGGTTGCGCACAAACTATTCCCTGCTCTCCCCCTGGAGCCGACGCTTGAGTTGGTTCACCTGGGCGAGCACCTCGGGGTTGACCGTGATCTGCTCTTTGATCTTCTCCACACCGCTGATGACCGTGGTGTGGTTACGGCCGTCGAAGATTCGCGCGATCATGGGATAGGAGTAGTTGTTCAAGAGGTCTCGAATCAAATACATCGCGATGTGGCGCGCGTGTACCAACGGTCGGAGTCGTTTGGATCCACGCACGTCCTCGACCGAGAGTCCGTAGAAGTCGGCGACGACCGAGAGGATCGTCTCGGGCTTGAGGACGACCTGCTCCTGGCCGAGGTTGGTCAGGTGCGCCTTGGCCAGCTCGAGGGAGATTGGCTCTTGGCGCAGATTGGCGAAGGCGCGCAGCATCGTGATCGACCCCTCGAGCTCACGGATGTTGTCACGCACGCGGTGCGCGATCCACTCGGCTACGTCGTTCGGGAGCGCGATGCCCTCGCGTTCGGACTTCGATCGAAGGATCGCGATCCTGGTCTCGAGGTCAGGTTGATCGATCTCAGTGACCAAGCCCTGGAGGAGACGACTACGGAACCGCTCTTGGAGACCAGCGAGGTCGCGCGGCGATCGATCTGACGTGAGCACGATCTGCTTGCCCTCGCCGTGGAGCGCGTTGTAGGTGTGAAAGATCTCCTCGTGGAACGTCTCACCTCGCGTCTCCATGAACTGGATGTCGTCGATCAACAACACGTCGTTCTCGCGATAGCGCTCGTGCAACGCGAGTTGTGTCCTGGTCTGAATCGCGCGAATGAAGTCATTGAGGAACGTCTCGGTCGAGACGTAGAGGACCTTTCGGCCGGGATAGTTCTCCTGGACGTAGTTGCCGATGGCGTGGAGGAGGTGGGTCTTACCGAGACCGGAGTTCCCGTAGATCATGAGCGGATTGTACGCACGACCAGGTGTTTCAGCGACTGACTGGGCGGCGGCGAAGGCCAGTCGGTTGGACGAGCCGGGCACGAACGAGTCGAACGTCATGCGTGGATCGAGTCGCGCGGGGCGGTCGACGCTCGGCGCGAACGCGATGGCGGGTGACACCTCGGGCTCTTCGTTCGAGGTTGCGAGAGCACCTGGGTCATCGCCGGGATCGGTGATGGTGAGAGAAACCTGCACGTCGTGACCGACCAACAACTGCGCCTGCTCGGTGATGAAGGGGAGGTAACGCTGCTGTACGCGAAGCAACTGAATTTGGTTCGGCGCACCGATCACAATTTCGTTGTCGTGGTAATCCACAAGGCGCAGTGTGTTAAGTCCAGCGGCCCACACGGCCTCAGAAGCGTTGCCACGTAAGGAGTCACGAAGAGCTACCCAGATCTCCTCGCCACCTTGCACGCGCTTCCTCCACAGATCGAACTTCACATTATCCACAGGTCACAGCTCCGCAGAGCTCGCGTCGTGCCCGTCGGGAGAGTCACCATACACCCATTTCAAACGTCTCGTCGGGGGGTCCGGTCCCGTCAGGTAAGATTGTTCCCAGTAGCGCGCCAGCGACCCCCAGGGGGTACCGCGAAGCGTATTTGAGACATTTGAGAAGAGGATTTTGTGAAGCGTACCTATCAGCCCAATCAGCGCAAAAGGGCTAAAACGCACGGTTTTCGTGCGCGCATGCGAACCCGCGCCGGTCGTGCCGTCCTGAAAGCCCGACGCAACAAGGGCCGTCACCAGCTGACGGTCTAAGCGCAACGTGCCCGATCGGGTTCGAACCCGACGGCAGTTCGCCTTGTTCGCCACACCGACTGGACGGGGACAGAGTGGCTCACTTCGAATCAGTTTCGTCGCTGCCTCCTCTGACGACCACGTCGTCGCGGTGGCCTACGCGATCAGTCGAAAGGTCGGCAACGCGGTTGTGCGCAACCGGATCCGACGGCGTTTACGGGCACTCATCGATGGCCTCGACCCCCAACCCCAACCTGGTAAATACCTGATCAGGTGCGGAAATGAGACAGGAAAACTCTCCTATGACGAACTCCAGCAGCACCTTCGCGAATCCCTCGAGCGAGCGGGCGCGTTCTGAGGTCGGCGCCGGCGCACGTTCGCTGCTCTCGATCATCGCCCTCTACCAGCGCCTGACCGGGGGGCGCGTCTCGGCCTGCCGTTTCTACCCGTCGTGCTCGAACTACGCCCGCGAGGCACTCGAGACGCACGGCGCGCTGCGTGGCGGGGCACTCGCCGTGCGTCGCCTGTCGCGCTGTCGCCCCCTCGGTCCCCACGGTGTGGACCTGGTCCCGCTACCGAAAGAAGCTAGGAGCACGCAGCGATGAAGTCCTTTGCCCACGACGTCGGCTCGATATTCCAGCCCATCTATGACCTTTTGGGCCGAATCATGGCCTTCTTCTACGGCATCATCCCGAACTACGCCGTCGCGATCGCCCTCTTGACCGTCGTGATCATGGCGGTGCTGACGCCGTTCACCATCAAGAGCACCAAGTCGATGGCGGCGATGCAGAAGCTCCAGCCGGAATTGAAGAAGCTGCAGCAGAAGTACAAAGGTCCGGAGAACCGTCAACTCCTCAACGAAGAGATGATGAAGCTGTACAAGGAGGAGGGCGTCAACCCCCTCGGCGGCTGCCTCCCGATGTTGCTGCAGACGCCCTTCCTCATCATGCTCTACGGCGTCATCAAGGGCCTCGCCAACCAGGTGATGGTCCACGGCGTGCTGGTCTCGCACCCTCGCTACATCCCGACGGGCTCGAAGATGTACCGCGACCTCGTCCACTCGGGCGGGCAGATCAAAGCCTTCGGCATGGACCTCAACTTGAAGCTGTTCAGCGTGCACAGTTCGTTCTTGGCCCAGATCCCCTTCGTCCTGTTCGTCCTGGCGGCCGTCGGTCTTCAGTACTTCCAGATGGCGCAGATCAACAACCGGAGCCGCAAGACTGGACAGGCGATGCCGGCCCAGCAACAGGCCATGCAGCGCTTCCTGCCGCTTGTTTTCGCATACTTCTACATGATCATCCCAGCCGCTGTCGTGTTGTATATGATTATTTCAACATCCATCCGCATATTAACTCAGTATCTGATGTTCCGCACGGGTCTGACCGACCCCACGAAGAATGGCGTCAAGGCCTCCACGCACCGCGCGGAGATCGAAGAGGAGCACAAAGACGGGGCGAACCGACCACACGTCGAGGAGATCCCCGGTGCCCAGCCGTCGAACGGGAGCAAACCAAAGGCTCAAGCGCCAAAACCCGATCCCAGCAAGCCTCAACCTCAGAACAAGCCGGCGCCCAAACCCTCAACCCCCAAGCCGCAAGCACAGTCTCGCTCCAAAGCGAAGCGTAAAAGAAAGGCGCGTTAACCCATGGATTGGGTAGAAACCACAGGAAAGTCAATCGAAGAGGCCACTGATCGTGCCCTCGCCCACCTCGGCGTCCATCGCGACGACGCCGAAGTCGAGGTCATCGAAGAGCCCAAGGCCGGACTCTTCGGTCGCGTTCGCGGCGAAGCCCGCGTGCGCGCACGAGTTCGTCCGAGCGGCCCGCGACCCAAGCGCTCTCGCCGTTCTGGTGGCCGTGAGGAGCGACCGCGTTCCAATACCCCTCGAACCGAGCGGCCCCGAGCTCCCCGAAGTGAGTCCGAACCTCGGCGCGACCGCGAGAAGAGCGGTCCCCGTCGTCAACCCGAAGGCACCGTGAAGGCCGCCCCACGTTCTGCAAAGAGTCCATCAAAGGAGGACACCATGGCCGAAGGCATTTCGCTGGCCGAGCAAGGATCGATAGCGAGGGAGTTCCTCGAAGGCCTATTGGCATCGATGAACATTCAAGCCGAGATCACGGTCAAGGAGCTCGACGAGGAGACCGTGGAGCTTTCGGTCAACGCCGATCCACCGACGGAACTGGGTGTCCTCGTGGGACCGCGTGGCACCACGCTGCAGGCACTCCAGGAAGTGACGCGTACGGTCGTGCAGGCCAAGAGCCCAAGTCGGACCGACCGGATCCTCGTCGACGTCGCTCAGTACCGTGAGCGCCGTGTCGCGGCGCTCGGCCGCTTCGCCCAACAAGTCGCCCTCGAAGTCGTCGAGACCGGTGAGGAGCGAGCACTGGAGCCGATGTCGGCCGCCGACCGAAAGGCCGTCCACGACGCGTTGTCCGAGAACCCGGACGTCGTCACGAGATCAGAAGGGGACGACCCTCGCCGCTTTGTGGTGGTGGCCCCGTCATAATTAGACGGTGACGAACGATTGGCTACCCCGCGTCCTCGAGGAATCGAGGGCGCGGGGTTTTTTAGGCCCCAATGCGATCGAACCGCACTTCACCCACTCTCTAGGGTTCGCACTGTGCTGGGAAGAGCGAGCGTCGGCTCCCCCAACGTCGTTCCTGGATCTGGGAAGCGGCGGTGGACTGCCCGGTCTGTTCCTCCTCGACCGATGGCGGTGCCGTGCGGTGTTCACGGATTCCATGGTGAAACGGGCCAAATTCCTGGAAGAGGTGCTCAACTGGGAGGATGCGCCGGCCAACGGGACCGTTCTCACCGGAAGGGTCGAGGAAACCGCCCGAAATCCCGATCTGGTCGAGGCTTTTGACCTCGTGACGGCTCGTTCCTTCGGTCCGCCAGCGGTGACGGCCGAGTGCGGGGCCCAATTCATGAGGATCGGGGGAGTGATGATCGTCTCCGAGCCTCCTGACGACACCGACGATCGGCGCTGGAATTCGGGGAAACTTGCCGAATTGGGGCTGGTTGTCCAGGGCCGTGTCCGTCACGGTGCCGCCTACCAAGTCCTCGTGAAGACCCACAGCACCCCGAAGGAGTATCCTAGGTCTGTCGGAACACCGCGCAAGAGACCGCTGTTCTGATGTTTCACGTGAAACATTTGGAGTGTTCGAGCGCCACTGAAATCTGAGTTTGCGCTGAATCACTTGTGATGCACGTGTTTGGGATTTGAGGATTGTTTCACGTGAAACAATTGGTGCGAGTTGGGAATCGATGTTTCACGTGAAACATCGATACTTGACGGATTGCCGAAAAGCGAGTTGAATGGCAGGAGTTCGACGCAGTGTCGGGATTCCTTAGGTCGGGATAGAGGCTCATGGCGGATGCCAACACAATGAGGATTTTTGCTGTAGCCAACCAAAAGGGCGGTGTCGGCAAGACCACAACCACGACCTCATTGGGCGCAGCACTGGCGGAACGCGACAAGCGAGTTTTGATCGTCGACCTTGACCCTCAGGGCAATGCCACAACCGGATTAGGTGTCGATGGCCGCCAATTCGAGCGTTCCGTGTACGACGTCCTGTTGAACGACGTTCCCATGGTCGACATCGTCGAACCGACGGGCTACAACAATCTCTTCGTCGCCCCGGCGACACTGGACCTGGCCGGGGTCGAGCAGGAGCTCACGTCGGTCATTTCGCGAGAGTTGCGCCTCAAGCGGGCGTTGACGTCAGTTGAGGGTGATTTCGACTACATCTTCATCGACTGTCCCCCGTCGCTGGGCCTTATCACCATCAACGCGTTCGCGGCGGCGACCGAGATCATGGTTCCGGTTCAGACCGAGTTTTACGCACTTGAGGGATTGACACAGCTTCAGCGGATCGTGGATCTCGTCCAGAAGAATCTGAACCCCACGCTGCGGATATCGAAGGTCGTCTTGACGATGTACGACTCGAGGATCACCCTGTCCGGCGACGTCGCCAAGGAGGTACGTCGGCATTTCGAGAACGAACTGTGTCGAACCGTCATCCCACGGACGGTGCGATTGGCTGAGGCTCCGTCATTCGGACAGCCGATCACCGTGTTCGACCCAACATCCAAAGGCGCGCAGGCGTACCGCGCTCTAGCAGAGGAGATCATGAATGGCTAGGAAACCAGGCTTGGGTAAAGGGCTCGGCGCCCTCATACCCGACACCGAGACACCCCCGACGGTCGCGACGACCACCACTCAGAGCGAGGGACCGCTGCGGCGCGTCCCCATCGAATCCATTCGACCGAACCCCTACCAACCGCGTAAGGCGATCAACGACGACAGCTTGACGGCGCTGGCCTCATCGGTCAAGGAACTCGGCGTCCTCCAGCCGATCATCGTTCGTCCCGTCGACGGGGAGGAGGGCCACTACGAGTTGATCGCCGGCGAACGCCGCTGGCGCGCCGCGATACTGGCCGAATTGGAGTTCATGCCCGTCCTCGTGCAAATCGACGTGAACGACCGGCTCTCCCTGGAGCAGGCCGTCGTCGAGAACTTGCACCGCGTCGACCTCCACCCACTGGAGGAGGCGGCGGCCTATCAACAGTTGATCGACGAGTTCGACCTGACTCACGAGCAGGTGGCGCAGCGTGTAGGCAAGAGTCGAGCAAATATTACGAATACGTTACGACTTCTGCAATTGGGCGAGGCGGCGCAGTCCGCGCTGGCCTCATCGCTCATAACCGCTGGTCACGCCCGGTCATTGCTGGCGATCACCGATTCGAACGCCCAGGCGACCATGGTCGCGCGGGTCATCAAGAACGAGATGTCGGTGCGCGCGACGGAGGAAGCCGTCAAGACGTTCCTCGAGCCGAAGGCCGTCGTCGAGGCCGAACCGGCCACCAAGCCCGGTCTCGGTGCCGCGCGCCTTCGCCCCGTGCCCGACGCGAGCGTCGCGGAGCTCGAACATCTGCTCGAGGATTACCTCGATACGAGGGTGCACGTCGACCTGAAGGGCCGAAATGGCCGCATAATCATTGACTTCGCGGACCTGGACGACCTCGAGCGGATCTACATCGCCATCTCGAACCCGAAGTAACCTTCAACCTTAAATCTAAACCTCAAGTTGAAGTTATCCCCAACTTGTGGATGAAGTTGTGGGTTTCTCAGGTTTTGCTTTAAACAAAGGGTTTTGGGCAGGTAATTCCCCTCGTTCGGGGTGCGATTTCACGCCTGCCTGTGGATAACTTCGCCCAAAACGGTGGCGATGACCTCGGCCAGCTCCTTGAGGGTTTGTTCGTCGTCGTTCCCGTGTTCGATATGGAGCGTGATCATCTTCGTTTCACGCAAAATCGGCAACGCCATGCCCGTCACCTCAACCCTCGGCAGGTGCGTCACTTGCGTGCACGCGGCGGCGATCCGACTGGCGAGTTGCTCTCCTCGTCGAGAGTGTGAACGGTAACTCGCCCAGTAGTGGAGGTGGACACCGTCGAGGTGCTTGAGGGTCTGCAGCGAGAGCACGAACGCCGCGCCGTTGGTGTTGGCGTAGTCCGCGACCGACTGGGGACTCTCGTCGCCGAGTACTTCAACCTTCATCACCCGAGCGCAGGTCTGGGCGAGCAGGGGAGTGAGGGGACTCTGACCGGCGATGACCAACGGTCCGTTCGGTACGTCGTGGAAGCCGGCGCGATCGCGCGCCTCGGTCACGAGGCTGCGTGCGGTGTGCGTGGACGTCATCCGCACGAGTTCGACCAAGGTGGCGCGCGTCAGCGTGCCGCTGACCTCGAGCGCGCAGTTCCGCTGGAAGTCGCTGAGGGCCTCTTCGGTGAGGACGCCGAAGATCCCGTCGATGCGACCCGGGTTGAAGCCGAACTGCGCCAGGCGCACCTGCAACTCGGCGACGTCGTCGCCGCGCAGGTTCGGGTGCGTCACGTAGAGCAGGCGGTGACCGAGTCGCCACCCGGCCTCGATCAGACAGTCCCAGGTGGTGGCGTCGACCGCACCGGAGATCGGGAGCCCGCGCGAGCGCTGGAACGCCTCGACGAGGGCGACGGTGCCGTCGCCGTAGGTCTCGGGGGCGTCGTTCGTCGAGAGGTGTCCGAGGGAGGCGAGTCGCTCATGGAGTTCGCGTACACGAGGACCCGTGTCACCGAGTTGGAGCGATTCGAAGTTCGACAGATTGGACTACAGGTTCGCGGAGATCTCTTGGAGCATGGCGCCCTTGGGCTTGGCGCCCACGAGTCGCGCCACGACCTCGCCGTCCTTGAACAGCAACAGCGTCGGGATGCTCATGACGGAGAACTTGGTGGCGGTCGCGACGTTCAAGTCGACGTCGAGCTTGCCGATCGTGAACTTGTCGGACTGCTCGACGGCCAACTCTTCGAGGATCGGGGCGATCATCTTGCACGGACCACACCACTCGGCCCAGAAGTCGACCAAGATCGGCTTGTCCGACGCGCCCACAACTTCATCAAACGTCGCGTCGGTCAGGGTCGTGATCTGCTCGCTCATAAGCACCTCCATCGGTGGCGCCTTCGTGCGCCAGAGAACCACTTTATCCGTTGGCTCTGCGTTAGTGACCCTGCGCTTCGAGCCAACGTTCGGCGTCGATCGCCGCGATGCAGCCCGAACCGGCCGAGGTGACGGCCTGGCGATAGACGTGGTCCTGCACGTCGCCGGCGGCGAAGAGTCCGTCGACGTTCGTGTACGAACCAAGGCCCGTGCGCACGTAGCCGTTCTCCTCCAGGTCGACCTGTCCCATGACGAGCGTGGTGTTCGGGATGTGGCCGATGGCCACGAACACGCCGGTCACCTCGAGCGTCCGTGCTTCGCCGGTCACGGCGTCGTGCACCGCGAGCCCGGTGACCTTCTCGTCGCCGAGGACCTCGGTCACCTTGGTGTTCCACGCGAAACGGATCTTCTCGTTGGCCAACGCTCGCTCCTGCATGATCTTGGACGCGCGCAGGACGTCGCGTCGCACCACCACCGTGACGCTGGAGGCGAAGCGCGTGAGGAAGAGCGCCTCTTCCATCGCCGAGTCGCCACCACCCACCACCGCGATGTCTTGACCGCGGAAGAAGAATCCGTCGCACGTCGCGCACGTCGAGAGTCCGTGACTGAGCAAGCGCTCTTCGCCCGGCACGTCCATCATCATCGAGCGCGCACCCGTCGCGAGGATGACCGTGTCGGCGGTGATGCTCGGTTCCTCGTCGTCGGTGAGCCACGCACGAAACGGCCGCGAATCGGTGTCGAGCACCTGGACCTTGTTGACGCGAAGGTCGGCGCCGAAGCGCAGGGCCTGCGCGCGCATGTTCGCCATCAACTCGGGACCGGTGACCGCCTCGGGGAACCCCGGATAGTTCTCGACGTCGGTGGTCAGCATCAACTGACCGCCGGGCTGGTCGGTCGTGGAGGAGGGCTCGCCCTCGATCACGATGGGGTTGAGCTGCGCGCGGGCGCTGTAGATAGCGGCGGTGAGCCCGGCGGGCCCCGAGCCGATGATCAAGACACGAGTGTGTTCGGGCATTACTTCCTCAGGTTGACCGGTCGACGCTTGCGCCAGATGATCAGTCCCGCGACGAGCGAGATCGCCCCGACCGAGACGTAGCTGAGGTACTCGCGTCCGGCGAAGCAGTAGACGTCGATCAAACGGATGAGACCGATGAGAAGGGCCCCGATGAGGAAGAGTCCGGCGAAGAAGATGATCAGGCCGAAGGCCAGGGCGCGTCCGGCGAGCAGGATCGGACGAAGCACCTTGTCGTGCACCACGTCGAGCGCGTGGTCGAACTGGAAGAGCGCCTTGTCGACGAAGTCGCCGTCGTTGGGTTTCCTCGGGTCGTTCATGGCAACAACTTAATGGCGCGCGCCACGTTCACACCTCGATCCAGCACAGTCCGATGATCCCCGGTCCGCCGTGCGCGCCGACGACCGGACCCATGTCGGTCACGATGATCGGGTTCTCGGTGGCGATGTCAGCCGCGAGGGACTTCAACGCCTCCACCTCGCTCGACGCCCCGTGCACCAGGGCCAGACGCTTCAACGGCGCGTGGGTCCGCGTGACCTCGACGATCGCGACCAGTGCCTTGGACCGCGTTCGCTGCCGACCGGCCTCGGCGACGACGCCGTCCTTCAGTTCGAGCAGCGGCTTGATGGAGAGCACTTGACCGATCAGCGCGCGCGCGCCACCGACCCGACCGCCCTTGATGAGGTGTTCGAGCGTGTCGAGCATCGCGACGACGCCGACCTTGGGGATCAGCGACTCGGCGTGGGCGACCAGTGCGTCGAGGTCCGCCCCCGTGGCGGCCAGTTCGGCGACGTCGATGACGAGCAGGCCCTGGGCCATCGAGACCGCCTTGGTGTCGATGACGTGGACCGGCAACGCGTCGGGCAGTTCCTTGGCGCCGAGCACCGCCGACTGGTTCGTCGTCGAGAGCAGCGCCGACAACGTGAGCACGATCACGCCGTCGCAACCGTCGGCCTTCGCTCGTTCGTAGGTCGCCTGGAAGGCGCCGTGTGACGGCGCGGAGGTCTCGGGGAGCGTCTTGCTCGCCTTGCACTTCGCCCAGAACGTCTCGGGCGTGAGGTCGACGCGATCGGTGAACTCCTCGTCACCGAAACGGATGCTGAGTGAGACGATGTCGATGTCGAGTCGTCGCGCGATCTCTTCAGGTATGTCGCACGCGCTGTCGGTTACTACGCGGATTCGAGCCATGACCCCCCTTTGGACTAGTTCAGCCTTGCATCTTTCGTGCCGACGCGCGCAACTCGGTGCTGGAGGATCACGACGACGAGCGCGTAGGCGCCCAGTCCGGCCAGCAACGCGAATGAGAACCGAGCGACCAGGCCGGCCCCGTGGTTCCACGTCGGCGCGGCGTACACCAGCGCCATGACGAGGGCCATGACCAGCGACGCGCTCAGGCTGCGCCGCACGTGGCGTGACCAGATGACCGAGGCGATGTTGACGTGATGGCGTGCCAGCGCGGCGAGCGCCACGATCGCCGCGGCGCTGTAGGCGATGGAGACGCTCGCGGTCAACCCGGCGATCGAGTGACGCCCGAGTGCGACGCACAACACGATGGTCAACACGTTCTGCAACGCGTAGAGATAGAACACTTCACGCGCGCGCTGCATCGACTGGAGCCCACGCACGCAGAGTTGGAAGATCGGTGAAGCCCGGCAGTCCGGCCGCGAGCACGGCGAGCACGGTGCCGGCGGCGATGTCGTGGCGCGCGTTCAGGTGGTTGAGGAGGATCGCGACGATCGGTTGGGCGAGCACCAAGAGGACCAACGTGCACGGGATGATGATCACGAGCGACTGACGTAGCCCGAAGCGGAGTCGTTCGCTGAGACCTTCGAAGTCGGCGGCCGTCGACAGGCCGGCGAGTTGCGGGGTCAGGACACCGAGCACCGAGACGACGACGACGGCGTAGGGCATCTGCATGAACGACCAGCCGTAGGTGTACGCGCTGACCGGTCCGTCACCACCGATGCCGAAGGCGAAGGCCAACACGACGAAGAGCGAGAGTTGGTTGAGCACCACGACGAGCAACGTCCAGCTACCGAGTCGACTGACCGCGCGCAGCGCGGGGTCCTTCAGGTTCAAGCGCAACGACAGTCGCCACAGGTCGCTGCGGAAGAGCGACGGCACGAGACAGAGGAATTGGACGGCGACGCCTAGCGTCGTGCCGAGTCCCAGCCACATCAGATCGTGCGATCCGCTGAGCGTGGCGAGCATCGGTGTCGGATCGACGAGGTGGAACCAGACGAGCACGCCGATGCACACCACGTTGTTGGCGACGGGAACCCACGCCGCGACGCCGAAGCGGTTGCGGATGTTGAGCAGCGCGGTCGCCACGCCGATGACCCCGTAGAAGAAGATCTGCGGGACGAACCAGCGCAGGAGGTCGGTCGCCACGGCGCGCTGTTGGGCGAGGACCAGCAGTGACCCGGTCGTCTTGGACTCACGAAACGCGGTGAACCCGTCGATGATCCACGGCGCACAGAACCACGCGATGAGCGACGCGCCCGCGAGGACCACCAACGCGCCGGTGACGACGCTCGAGATCGACTTCCACGCGCGACGTTCGCCGTCGAGCGCGAGTCGCTCCACGAAGACCGGGATGAACGTCGCGCCGGCGACGCCACCGAGCACCAGGTCGAAGAGCATGTTCGGCACCGTGTTGGCGAGGTTGAACGAGTCGGCGATTGGGGTGAAGCCGAGGACCCACGCCAGCACGAGCACGCGGAAGAGTCCGGTCAGTCGCGAGACCATCGTGCCGCTCGCCATCGAGACGACGCGCGAACTGTGCGTCGAGGTTCGACTCATCGGGCGTGACGGCCCTTCGGTCGTTTCCGATACGTGCGCAACCACCAGTAGGCGAGGACGAGCAGCGAGGCGATCGTCAAGAAGTACCCGACGATCGAGGTCCCCGCGATGCGCACCTGGATCGCGGCGCGCGCGAGTACGAGTCGGTTGTTCGGCGTGGTGACGATGACCTGCAGTGTCAAACTGCTCCCGGTGTGGCTCGAGGTCGCGACGCGCACCGACTTGGTCGGCGCGTTCAGCGACACGGGCACGTCGTCGCCCTTGGGGAAGGTGATCTGGTCGGTCAGGAGATGGACGTTCGCCATCACCGTGTACGGCGCGTGATTGGTCAGCGTGATCGGGATCGACGTGCCGGACCCGGCCAGCGTGATCGTGCTCGGATCGACCGAGAAGTTGCCGAGCTGACCCCGCATCGCGTTCGCGGCGGCGTTGATCGCGGTCTGTCGTGCGCTCGGCGTGCCGGTGATCTCGGACGCCTCCATGGCGACGGTGAGGTCGTTGCCGATGTTGGTCGCGCGCAGGGCCGGCGCGTAGGAGTTGACCTCCACGACCAGGTCACTGAGCGAGGTGATGTTGTGCGACGACCAACGCGAGCTCGTGTTCGTCGTGTTCATCGTGCGCGTCGCCGGCGCGCCATTCGTCGCGACGAGTGACGATTCGAACGACGGTGTGAGAGTCGCGAGCGTGATGAAGGGGTTGCTCGCGAAACCGTTGAAGACGTCCTTCAGGATCGCCACCGAGGTCTGTGAGATCGGCGCGACGATGACGACGGTGCGCGTGGCGGGCGCGTCGGGCGCCTCGAAGTGGAGGAAGGCCAACGTGCCCAGCGTGAGCGCCGCGCGTCGGCCCGCGCCGATCGACGTGTCAGCGAACAGGGTGGACAGGGGAGCGTCGGTACTCAACGCGGTGAGGCCGCCGGCGCCCTCGACGTGAAACGGCGCGCCCCAATTGAGCGTCGTCGACGGCGCGACGCTCAAGTCGGCTTCGGGAAGCACGACGTCACGGACGCCGGCGCGCTTCAACGCCCGCAGGCTCTGCAGTGACGGCGTGCCGTTGAGCAACACCGGACTGTCGACGCCGCGACCGGCGAGGCTCTTCATGAGTGACGCCGACAGCGAGAGTTGATGGCGCACCTCGTCGCCGAACCCATTGGTCGCGAGTCCTCCGAAGTCGATGTTCGCCGGCGGCGCGTTGACGGCCTCGTGCAGTGGACTCACGAGCGCGTAGCGCAGCGCGGTGCGAAAGAGGGTGTTCTGCGCGCCCGATCGCGCCAGCTCGTCGAGCGTGCGGTAGTCCGCGCTGAGCGAGATGGCCGAAGACGGGTGATGCGCGAGGAGATGGAGAACGGCGATGGAACGTTTGGCGTGCACCCACGCGCTGGGGTCCATGGTCTCGACGAGGTCGACGCGTAATGGCTGTTCGACCGGCGTGGATTGGACGGCCAGGAGCGACCACTGCGTCGAGGTACGGGCGTCCGTCGTCACCTCGATGCGGATCGGATACACCCCGTCACAGCGCTGCGCGGGGCACGGGAAGTGCAGTCGCGGCGCCGGCGCGCACGTCCGTCGTGCGTTGCCCGGACGTCGCGAGTACATGGTCACCGTGAACTTGTAACGACCATGGGCCTCGCATTTCAGGCTAAAAGTGCTGGTCGTGCCCAGTGGTTTTTGGGTCGACCCGGTGCCGGCGACGATCGGGGCGAGCTGAGAGCGGTCGATGACCCGCGGGTAGACCGTGACGCGGGCCGTGGACGTGGCGCTCGCCGGCGACGTGGAGAGCGTGATCGCGAAGTGCGAGGTGCCCTTGGACGTCACCGTCGCCACGGCGTCTTGGTGCAGCAGTGTGAAGGAGGGCGTCGCCGCTGCGTGCGCGGCCGTGGGCCACGCCATCGTTGCGAGGCAGAGGAGTACGACGCTGAGTGCCCGCCACCAGGTTGAAAATCGGTGGAACATGCTGCGACAAGGCTACCTTCGTGCGGCTGTGACTTCGGGAGCCAACTACCCTCGTTCGCAGTGACTTCCTTCGATCAAGTCCACGACCGACTCAATGAATTGGCGCAACTGTCGAGTCCCGTGGCCCGTGCGTTCGCCGACGCGGGCTTCTCCCTCTACGCCGTGGGGGGCTCGGTCCGTGACGCCATCCTCGGCCAGGAGCGCGACGAGGATTTCGAGATCGACTTCACGACCAACGCGCGGCCGGACGACATCGAGGCCCTGTTGAAACCGCTGTGCACGGCGCTCTGGGAGCAGGGGCGGGCCTTCGGGACGATCGGGGGGAACCTTCGCGACAGCGGCGTCAAGGTCGAGGTCACCACGTTCCGCTCCGAGGCCTACGTCGACCATTCGCGCAAGCCGGCGGTCGAATGGGGTGACTCCCTCGAAGCCGACCTCGGTCGCCGCGACTTCACGATCAACGCGCTCGCCCTGGACGTGGTGGCCCTCGACGCCGCCACGCCGGGCGTGCAGACGCTCTTCGACTACTACGACGGTTTCAACGACCTCCACGAGCGGCGGCTGCGCACGCCGATCGACCCGGAGGTCCTCTTCAACGACGATCCGCTTCGGATGCTGCGCGCCGCACGATTCGCGTCGCGGTTCTCGCTCACGATCGACCCCGCGATCGAGACCGCGACCAGCAAGATGGCCGACCGCCTGACCAAGGTCTCACCGGAACGCGTTCGCGGTGAACTGGACCTCTTGATGATGAGTGACGCGCCGTCGGTCGGACTCGACTTCATCGTCCGCACCGGTCTCGCGCAGTACTTCTTCCCGGAACTGCCCAAGTTGCAGTTGGAGCAGGACCCGATCCACCGCCACAAGGACGTGCTGGCGCACACGTGGGCGGTCGTCGACAAGACCTCGCCAGAACTGGTGCTGCGACTGGCCGCGCTCTTCCACGACATCGGCAAACCGGCGACGCGGGCCATCACCGACGAGGGCGTGACCTTCCGATTCCACGAGGTCGTGGGCGCCAAGATGACGCGCAAGCGAATGACGGCGTTGCGGTACTCCCAGGAGATGATCGACGACGTCAGCGCCCTCGTCGAGATGCACCTGCGGTTCCACACGTACAAGTTGGGCTGGTCCGACCGGGCCGTGCGCCGCTACGTGCGCGACGCCGGTCCGCTCCTCGACGAGCTGAACGAACTCACCCGGTGCGACTGCACGACGCGCAACACGCGCAAGGCCGCCGAGTTGGCCCAACGCATGGACGAACTCGAGGTCCGCATCGCCGAACTACGCGAGCTCGAGGACCTCGAGCGATTGCGCCCGGCGCTCGACGGCGTCGCGGTGATGGAGCTGCTCGGCATCGCGCCGGGTCCTCAGGTCGGTCGCGCGTTGGAGTTCCTGATGGAGATCCGCCTCGACGAGGGTGAGATCACCCCGCAAGAGGCGGGGGTGCGACTGCGCGAATGGTGGTCTGAGCAGGAGACATAGTCGTCGCCGCGCGGCCGTCGACCGAGGTCAGCGGACGTGGTGGGACCCGCCTACGGCCAGACGAGGTTCTCGGCCCCGCGGTCGGCGAAGTCCTCGACCATGTCGTGGGCCACGTCGTCGTGGAACTGGATGGGTGGCGACTTCATGAAGTACGCCGACGGTCCGATGATCGGACCGCCGATACCGCGATCCAGGGCGACCTTCGCGCAGCGCACGGCGTCGATGATGACGCCCGCGGAGTTCGGCGAGTCCCAGACTTCGAGCTTGAGTTCCACGTTGAGCGGCACGTCACCGAAGTTGCGGCCTTCCATGCGGATGTAGGCCCACTTGCGGTCCTGCAGCCACGGCACGTGGTCGCTCGGCCCGATGTGCACGTCGTCGGGGTGCATGTTGGAGATCTCGAGTTGCGAGGTCACGGCCTGGGTCTTGGAGATCTTCTTGGACTCGAGGCGCTCGCGCTCGAGCATGTTCTTGAAGTCCATGTTCCCGCCGACGTTCAGCTGGTACGTGTGGTCGAGCGTGAGGCCACGGTCCTCGAAGAGGCGCGCGAGGACACGGTGGACGATGGTCGCGCCGACCTGGCTCTTGATGTCGTCGCCGATGATCGGCACCTTGGCGTCGGCGAACTTCTGGGCCCACACCGGGTCCGAGGCGATGAAGACCGGGATCGCGTTCACGAAGGCGACGCCCGCGTCGAGCGCGCACTGGGCGTAGAAGCGCTGGGCCTCTTCCGAGCCGACCGGGAGGTACGAGACGAGGACCTGGGCGCGAGAGTCACGCAGTGCACGCACCACGTCGACGGGCTCGTACGGCGACTCTTCGATCATGGCGCGGTAGTACTTGTTGAGTCCGTCCATGGTCGGGCCGCGCAGCACCGTGACGCCCAACGTCGGGACGTCGGCGAACTTGATCGTGTTGTTCTGTCCACCCTCGATGGCCTTGCCGAGGTCGCTGCCGACCTTGGAGGCGTCGACGTCGAAGGCGGCGACGAACTCGATGTCGCTGACGTGGTAGCCGCCGAGCATCACGTGCATGAGACCGGGTACGTCGTCGGCCGGATTGGCGTCTCGGTAGTAGGTCACGCCCTGGATGAGCGAACTGGCGCAGTTCCCGACGCCCGCAATGGCCACGCGAATCTTCTCCATGGCTCTCCTTTCCTACTTCGCGTCGTGCGCGAAGGACTCTTGGTTACTTCGTTCGGTGGACAACAGGCTGTCGATCCACGCGAGGTCCAGCTCGACACCCTGAGCCGCGTGCTCCATGACGCCGCGCGCGTAGGGGTCGAGTTGTTCGTTGTTGGCCCCGGCCCGGACTTCGGCCAGGCGGGCGACGAGGTCGCCACGGCGACGCTCCAGCAGACCGACCCGGGCGTTCGGGTTCAGGTACTTGGCGAGGGCCATGCGCAACGAGAAGTTCTTGCCGTCATCGAGTGTCGCCGGGTCGGCGAGCATCGAGACGAAGTCGCGGCGACCGCGCTCGGTGATCCGGTAGACCTTGCGACCGCGCCGCCCAATCCCCGAGGTCGTGCGAAGCGAGCGCAACGACGCGCGCTCACCCGAGAGCGAGCCGGTCGAGAGGGCACTGAGTCGCGTCTCACTGGCGGTCACGGCTTCGACGCAGCCCTGACGTTCGAGACGCGCGAGCGCCGGATAGATGGATCCGAAGGAAACATTCGCCCATACACCGAGTCGGTCGCGCAGTTGTGTGCGTATCTCGTAACCGTGGTGGTCACGGTCCATAAGCAGACCCAGGATGGCAATGTCTAACACGCGAAACATAGTATCACTTCGATATATCGAACGTACAGTGGTGTCATTTCCCAATGAAACAAAGGTGTGTAAGGTCACCCCTAATGGATAAGCGATTCCGCACGAGTACCGCGAACGGAGCGGTGGTCGAGTTCGGGCTCGTTCGTCACGCGCTCCTCGCGAAGCTCGCCGCGGGCACGATCCGACACGAAGACGTCTGCGACGCACATCCCGAACTCCTGCGCGCGGCGAAGAACCTCGGTCGCAAGACCGGTGAGACCTGTCCGGTCTGCAGCGACGTCGAACTCGTCGAGGTCACCTACGTCTTCGGCGCGCGGTTGCCGTCGGGCGGCACGTGTCCGACGTCGCGCGCCGAACTCCTGAAGCTCGAGCGACGCGAAGACCCGGTGCAGTGTTACGCCGTCGAGGTGTGCGTGGGGTGCTCGTTCCACCACCTCGTTCGCAAGTGGTCGGCCGGCGGCCGTCGGGCGCGCCGCGTGAACGCCATCGAACGTCACGAGGTGGGCGAGTGACGCTGAGCGCGCCGTCGATCCGGGTCCGCAAGCGGCGACACGGGGCAAAACCCCTGGTCATGGTGACCGCCTACGACGAACCAGGGGCCCGCCTGGTCTCGGCCGCGGGCGTCGACCTCATCCTCGTGGGCGACTCCTTGGCGAACGTCGTGCTCGGTCAAGAGACGACGTTGCACATCACGATCGACGAGATGTGCCATCACGTGCGGGCCGTCGCGGCGGCGAAGCCCGAGGCCCACGTCGTGGCCGACATGCCGTGGCTGAGCTATCACGTCGACCTCGGCGAGAGCGTTCGCAACGCGGCGAAACTGATCCGCGCCGGCGCGGACAGCGTGAAGCTCGAGGGCGGTCGCGTGCGTCAGGGTGTGGTGCGCGCCCTGCTCGACGCGCAGATCCCGGTGATGGGTCACCTCGGCCTCACGCCCCAGAGCGTGATGGCCTTCGGCGGCTTCAAGGTCCAGGCCAAGACGATGGAGAGCGCCAAGTTGCTGATCGAGGACGCGCTGCTGCTCCAGGACGAAGGCGTCTTCGCGATCGTGATCGAGGGCGTGCCGAGCGTCGTGGGCAAGACCGTCACGGACGCGCTCGACATTCCCACGATCGGCATCGGCGCCGGTCCGGACACGGACGGGCAGGTACTCGTCTTCCACGACCTGCTGGGTCTGACGAGCCGCCAACCGGCCAAGTTCGTGCGTCAGTACGCCAATCTCGGTCCCGTGATCGCTGAGGCGATTCGCCATTTCGCGGAGGACGTCCGCAGCGGCGACTTCCCAAGTGAGGCCGAGGCCTACCCCAACCCCGAGGGGCTCTTCGACTAAGTCCGGGTCCGGCGTCAACTAACGAACCCCCACCAGGAGAGACACGTACCTCAAGCTAGTTCCCACGACTATTTGCGCCGAGTATACGCTCAGTGTATTCTGACCACCATGAGTGTTCCCCTGACATTGCTCGGTCTGCTCGAAAGAGAACCCAGCCACGGCTACGACCTGAAACGCGACTACGACACCTACTTCGGGCGTGCCAAGCCGTTGCCCTTTGGCCAGGTCTACGCCACACTCGCGCGACTGTCACGCGACGGGAAGGTGGTGCCCGGGGAAGCGGAGCCCGGCGACGGGCCGGATCGCAAGCGATACGCCATCACGCCGGAGGGTAGGGATGAGTTCGAGACGTGGCTCGCCGAGCCCGTGGAACCCGAGCCGCACCTCCAGACCGTCCTCTTCTCCAAGGTGGTCCTGGCGCTCATGCTGGGGCGCTCGGCGCAACAGTATCTGGACACCCAACGCGCGGCGCACCTACGTCGGATGCGCGAGCTGACGGAATTGAAGCGAAAGGACAGTCTCATCGACGTCCTGCTCGCCGACCACGGGCTCTTCCATCTCGAGGCGGACCTGCGCTGGATCGACATGACCGCCGCCCGACTCCCCTCGCTGGCCCGGGTGGTGTCGTCGTGAGTGTGGCGATCGTCACCGATGAGATCCGAAGCGGTACCGCCATGATCGAAGCGATCGACGTGTTCTTCGACTTCGACCAGACCCCGGCCCTTCGGGGCGCGAGCGTGGCGGTCCGTGAAGGGGAGATCCTCGCGGTGATGGGACCCAGTGGCTCGGGCAAATCGACGCTCCTGCACTGTTTGGCGGGGATCCTCGTACCGAAGTCGGGTGAGATCCGACTTTCGGGCACCCGCATCGACACCTACCCGGAGAGTGAACGCAGTGCGCTTCGTCGCGACCGCTTCGGCTTCGTCTTCCAGTTCGGTCAGTTGGTGCCCGAACTGACCGCCGAGGAGAACGTCGCCCTGCCGCTGCTGCTCGGCGGCGTTCGGCGCAACGACGCGCTCGCGCGCGCTCGCGAGTGGTTCGGCCGTCTCGGCATCGACGGCCTGGAGCGGCGCCGAGCCGGCGAGCTGTCGGGCGGACAGGCCCAGCGGATCGCGCTCGCGCGTGGTCTCGTCGCGCGCCCAAAGGTGCTATTCGCCGACGAGCCGACGGGCTCACTGGACTCCTTGACGGGCGAACTCGTGATGGAACTCCTCGTGACGGCGGCGCGCCAGGACGGGACGACGGTCGTACTCGTGACGCACGAACCGCGCGTCGCGGCGTACGCGGACCGCGAGGTCGTCGTCCGTGATGGTCGGGTCTCCTCGCTCACGCCCGATCCGGCGCCGTGATCCGCTTCGGCCTTCGACTCAGCACCCGCGGGGGAAAGAGTCCCTCACACGGCTCGTCGTCATGGCGCTCGCGGTGTCGTTGGGCGCGGCGATGCTCCTCTTGACGTTGGCCACGATCAACGGGCTGGGTGCACAGAACGCGCGCGGCGCTTGGATGGCGACCTCGCCGCGAGTCCAAGTCGGCTATCCGAACTTCGGTGGTCCGGCCTCGGACACGACCGCTTCGAACGCCGCTCCGATCTGGTGGCTCGTCACGACCGAGGACTTTGAGGGTCAGCTCGTCGTTCGAGTCGACGTGGCGTCGACGGGACCCCACTCGCTGGTGCCGCCGGGCATCGCCCATCTGCCCGGACCGGGGCAGTTCTACGCGTCGCCCGCGCTCGCCGCGTTACTGCGCTCGACACCCGCCAGCGAATTGGGCGATCGCTTCGCTGGCTCCGAGATCGGCACGATCGGGCCGACGGCGTTGCCGTCGCCCAACGACCTCGTCATCGTGGTCGGTCAAACCCCGCAGCACCTGTCAACGGTTGACGGAGCCGGTGAGATCACGAGTTTCGTCACGTCGTCGAGGGATGCCGGACCGGACACCTCGGGCACGACCGGGCTGCAGATCGTCCTGGGCGTCTTGGCGCTCGTGCTCCTCTTCCCGGTGCTCGTGTTCATCGGCGCCGCCATGCGTCTCTCCGCCGCGCGACGCGAGCAACGATTCGCAGCGATTCGCCTCGCCGGCGCCACCATGGGACAGCTCACCGTGCTCGCCACCGTAGAAGCGCTTGTCGCCGCCGTCGCGGGCGTCGCGATCGGGTTCTGCCTGTACTTCGTGGTCGCGCCGGTCCTCGTCCACGTGCCGTTCGCCGGACAGCCGCTCCAGCCGGGCGACGTATCGATTGGTTGGATCGACGCCCTGGCGGTGGCGATCGGGGTGCCGCTCGCCGCGGCGGTGGTCGCTCGACTGGCCCTTCGTCGGGTGCAGGTCTCGCCACTCGGAGTGAGTCGTCGGGTGACGCCTCGACCGCCCCGGGTGTACCGGGTGATCCCACTACTGGCCGGAGTCGCTGAGCTCGTGTATTTCGTGTCGGCCGGCCGACCCAACAGCTCTGGTGCTCAGGTCGAAGGGTACGTCCTCGGATTCCTCCTGATCATGATCGGCCTCGTGCTCGCCGGTCCGTGGCTGATCATGGCAGGGGCCAAGATCATGGCCCGACGCACGGGGCGGGTGTCAATGCTCTTGGCCGGGCGCCGACTTTCGGATAATCCGAGGGGTGCATTTCGGGCGGTGAGCGGACTGATCCTCGCGATCTTCGTCACCAGTGTGTCGGTCGGCGTGATCTCGACGATCTTGGCCGATCACGGTTCCGGGTCGAACACGTTGGCGAGCCAGACCGTCACGGACCAGTTCGCCTTCAACGCCGACGGCTCGATCCCGAGCGTGTCCGGCTCGGTGCTGTCTTCGCTGCGGGCGATCAACGGCGTTCGTGGTGTGACCGCGGTGTACGTGGCCCCGAAGGACCTGAGGATCGACGGCCCGGTGCCGCGCATCAACAACCTCGGCGGTGACCTCCAGTACGGGGTCGCGGCGTGCGCCGCGTTGGACTCGACGCCCGCGCTCGGTACGTGCCGAGCGGGGGCCCGCTTCGCCGCGCTCGGCGACGACATCGCCTTCATGCCCGTCACGAAGTCCGTCACGATCGCGGCCTCGACGATCTGGCCGACGGCCCATCCGGCGCTGAACGTGTCGACACTGCCGGTGCAGTTGATCGCCGTCGCCACCAACGGCTCGGTCGCGACGATCAATGAGGTCGAGACCGTCTTTGACCGCGACTTCCCATTCGAGGGCACGACCGGCCTCTTCGGGGATGTCGACGCGAAATCATCGCAGTTCCTGAACGAGTTGCGGACCTCGAGTGAGGTGGTCGTACTGGCCAGTCTCTTGATCGCCGGGTGCAGCCTCGCGGTCGCCATGGCCGCCGGCGTGAGCGAACGGCGGCGCCCCTTCAGCCTGATGCGACTGAGCGGCGCCCCACTCGGCGTCCTCCAACGGATGGTCGCCCTCGAGACCGCCGGACCGCTGCTGGTCATCGCGGTGCTCTCGGCCCTAACCGGCTTCGTCACGTCGGACCTCTTCTTGCGATCGCAGTTGGACGTGACGCTTCGCCCTCCCGGTCTGGCCTACTACCTCATCGTGGGCGGCGGTCTGTTCGGCGCGATCGCGATGATCGCCTCGACCATGACCTTGCTGGATCGAACGACACGCCCAGAGAAGCACGCGTCGAGTAGTCACCTCGACGTCGACTAGCCATTTTCGGGCGTCTCGACTAGCATTGTTGGTCCCACAAGCGTGGGGAAGTGCCACATACCCTGCTCTGTTTTCCGCAGAGCCCGACGAAGTCGGACCAGAGGGAAAGGAAACCGGCCATGAGGCCCTATGAAACCATGATCGTGTTCGACACCGCCGTCGACGCCCAGACGATCCAAATCGCCCTCGACCGCGCGCTCGAGACGATCAGAACTCACGGGGGGAACCCCGGAGCCATCGACCGTTGGGGCAAGCGTCCCCTGGCCTATGAGATCAACAAGCGCAAAGAGGGCTACTACGTCCTGGTGGAGTTCAGTGGTGACTCGGCGACCGTCGTCGAGCTCAACCGAATCCTGACCCTCTCGGACGAGGTCCTGCGCTACAAGATTCTTCGCCGCCATGAACGTTCGAGCGCCAGCCGTGTCACGGCGCAGGCGTAAGTTCGGACGCTTGAGATTCCAAGGAGAGAGATATGGCCGATAACGCAATCACCGTCGTAGGGAACGTCACCCGCGACCCCGAACTGAAGTTCCTCAACAGCGGGCAGGCGGCGTTAAAGCTTTCCATCGCCGTCAACCGCCGCTGGCAGAACCGTCAGACCCAGGAGTGGGAAGAGCGCGTCAGTTACTTCGAGGTCGTGGGCTACGGCGCCATGGCTGAGAACGCCGCGAACTCGCTCACCAAGGGCGCTCGCGTGATCGTGAGCGGCCGACTCGAGCAACGCAGCTGGGAGACCGAGAACGGCGACAAGCGCTCGATCGTCGAGATCAACGCCGACGAGATCGGGCCCAGCCTGAAGTGGGCGACCGCGGTCGTCACGCGCACCCCGCGCGCCGAGGGCAGCAACTTCCAGTCCAGCGATCGACCGGCCGCGACACCCCGAACGAACGAACCCAGCGGTTACGCCTTTGATGAGGAGCCCTTCTAATGCCCCGTATTAACAATCCCAAGCCGCCGAAGCGCGCCCCGAAGATCGACACCCGCCGCGGTGCGAAGAAGAAGCCGTGCTCCTTCTGTCAGCACGGCGTCGACACCGTTGACTACAAGGACCTCGCGCAGTTGCGCAAGTACATCTCGGATCGCGGCAAGATCCGCGGACGAAAGGTCTCGGGCAACTGCCAACAGCACCAGCGTGACGTGACCGACGCCATCAAGACGGCGCGCGAGTTGGCGTTGCTGCCCTACACGCAGCGCACCGTCACCGAGCGACGCGGAGGTCGCGGCAACCGCGACGACCGCGGGCCGCGTGCGCCGAGGTCCGACGGTGATCGTCCCGCCGCCGCCGAGAGCGTGAGCGCCGAGGTGCCCGACGTCGAAGCCGAGGAGATCCTCGAGTACGTCGACGCCACGCCCGTGGCCGAGGTCGAGCTCGTCGAGGAGGTGGCCGAATGAAGGTCCTCTTGCGAAGTGACGTCCGCGGCGTCGGTCGACGCGGCGACATCGTCGAAGTGAAGTCGGGCTACGCCCGTAACTTCCTGCTGCCCTCGGGAGCGGCGATGAAGGCGAGTTCGAACACCGAGTCCCAGGCGACGTCGATGCGCAAGTCCCGCGACCTGCGCGACGCGGCGAGCCGCGAGGCGGCCGAGGCGCAGCGCGCCATCATCGAGGCCCAGACGTTGAGCATCGCCGCGCGCGCCAGTGCGAACGGTCGACTGTTCGGCTCGGTGAGCGAGGCTGACGTGGTCAACGCGTTGCGCACGGCGACCGGCATCTCGCTCGATCGTCACGCCATCCACATGACCGAGCACCTGAAGGAAGTGGGCGAGGCGACCGTGAGCGCCACACTCTTCGACGGCGTCGAGGCCACGATCAAGGTGGAGATCACCGCCAAGTAGTACACGACCCGCGATGTACGACACACGCCGAGACGAGAGTCTCGGCGTGTGTTGCGTCCGTCGGCGTGTGACAGGCCACTGCCATCATCGAACTGTCGGCAGATTAGACACAGGCATCAAGTTTTTGACACAGAGATATCCCCACCTTGTGCTTCTTGTTCCAAACACCCCATACCGACGACCATTGAGGTCTTATGACGCAGATTGAATCGGAGCCACGCACTCGTCAGGCGCCGAGTGGCGGGCGCGTACCTCCGAGTGCGATCGAAGCCGAGGAGAGTTTGATCGGCGCGATGCTGCTCTCCCAAGAGGCGGTCAGCATCGCCTACGAGACGGTGCAGGCCGAGGACTTCTATCGACCGCTGCACGGGCAGATCTTCAGTTCGATCATCGCGCTCGCCAACGCCGGCGAACCGGTCGACTACGTGACGGTCCAGGCGAAGCTGCAAGAGCGCGGCGCGATCGCCGTCGAGCTCGCGCTGCTCTCGTCACTCCAGATGAACACGCCGTCGGCCGCCAACGCCCAGCACTACGCCGAACTGGTGCGAGAGAAGGCGCAGCAGCGACGGCTGATCTCGGTCGCCGGCGAGATCGTCGACGACGCCTACGTCGCCACCGAGGACGTGGTGGGACTCATCGACGAGGCCGAACGCAAGATCAACGCCATCGGCGACGCCGGACGAACCGACACCGTCTCGCCGCTGCAGCGCTTGCTCTTGAGCGAAGCCGACATCCTCGAGGAGCGCGGCGAGACCCGTGGTCGCATCAACGGACTCGAGACCGGCTACAAGTCGCTCGACCAGATCCTCCAGGGGCTGCAGCCGAGCAGCATGACCATCGTCGGCGCGCGCCCGGGCACCGGTAAGACGGCGTTCGCCCTCGGTATCCTCATCCACGTCGGCGCGGTGGTGAAGCGACCGGCGCTGTTCTTCTCCTTGGAGATGAGTCGTCAGGAATTGGCCGAGCGCATCCTCGCCTCGACCGCGCGCATCGACTCGTCGAAGCTTCGCACCGGCGACCTCAGCGACGCCGACTGGAACCGTGCGCACGAGGCCTTCGGCTATCTGCAGTCGGCGAAGGTCTTCATCGACGACAACCCGGCGCTCACGGTCATGGACGTGCGGGCCCGCGCGCGCCGGATCCGTCAGCAGAACGGCGACCTCGGCGTCGTGATCATCGACTACCTGCAGTTGATGAGTTCGCGCGGTCGCGCGGAGAACCGCCAGGTCGAGGTCTCCGAGATGAGCCGATCGCTGAAGATCCTGGCGCGAGAACTCCAGTGTCCGGTCATCGCCCTCTCGCAGCTCTCGCGAAAGCTCGAAGAGCGCGCCGACAAGCGCCCGATGATGTCGGACCTGCGTGAATCCGGGTCCCTGGAACAAGACGCCGACGTCGTCTTGTTCATCTTCCGCCCCGAGCAGTACGGCGAGGTCGCGAACGACAAGAAGGCCGAGGCCGAAATCATCGTTGGCAAGAACCGAAACGGTCCGACCAGGACCTCGCACCTCACGTGGCGCGGCGAGTTCGCGAGGTTCGAGAACGTGGCCGAGGCACGGGAGATCTAACGGCCGTAGCGGCGCCACTGTAGGAACGTCGGCCGATCGACAACCGTCGCGACTCACGGACCGGCACGCGAATTCTTAACGATTTCATAGGATTAAACCGCCCTGACCTGCTATCTTGGCAGTCGCTGCTGGTGAGTGCTAACCGGCGAAACTGGAAATATGAGTGATTAGGAGGTAGTGAAATGCCACTTCTCGTTCGTTCTGAACCGTATCGAGACTTCGATCGACTCTTTCAGCAACTCGTGGGAGATTCGAATCGTCGTGTGACGTCCGTCGGGATTCCGATGGACGCGTATCGCAAGGAAGACCAGTTCCTGCTCCAATTCGACGTACCCGGTGTGGACTCCGAATCGATCGAATTGACGGTCGACAACAACACCCTGACCGTGAAGGCAGAACGTCAAGCGCCGGTGCTCGCCGAGGGCATCGAGGCGTTGGTCGCGGAGCGTCCCCACGGGGTGTTCACGCGCCAGATACTTCTGGGCGACAATCTCGACACCACGAAGATCGACGCGCAGTTCTCCGACGGGGTTCTGACGCTGTCGATTCCGGTGGCGGAGGAGGCGAAACCTCGACGGATCGACATTCGACACGATTCGTCCAAGGCGGAGATCTTGGCGTAGAGATGACTGTTCCGCGGTGGCTCGAGGCAGCCCGGAGCCACCGCGGAGCAGCCACCGCGCGGGTGGGCGGCTCTCCTCCAGACGCGATTCAGCGACGGATCGACGTCACGATTCAGTGATCGTCGCGGTGCGCCTATGACTTGGGCGCCTCGCGAAGGTTCGAACGCAGCTTCAACGTTCGAACGACCAGCGCCGTGAATAGGCCGACGTTGGCGACGACCGCGGCGATCAAAGCGACACGCCACGCAGGATGGCCGGACAACAAGACGGCGACGCACGTCAAGGTGAAGGCCGCCGACACGAACGACACGATGCGCATGCCTTTCCAGACGGGGTCAGACCAGAATGACCAGCCGCTCACGTGAACTCCAATGCCTCGTGGTTCGTTCGTGGCCGACCTTATCGTTGTCTCACTCGTAGTGGGCCGTGCTATTTGGGTTGCATCCGAATACCCGCGTCCAGCCGGATCGATTCGGCGTTCATGTAACTGTTGGCGAGGAGTTCTGCGGCGAGCGTGGCGAACTCGGAGGCGTAGCCGAGACGCTTGGGGAAGAGGACGCCAGCGCCCAGGCGGGCCTTGAACTCATCGGACTGCGGGCCGCTGCCGTAGATCGGCGTGTCGATGAGGCCGGGCAGGATGCAGTTCGCTCGCACTCCGATGACTGCGAGGTCACGGGCCAGGGGAAGTGTCAGTCCGACGACGCCGCCCTTCGAGGAGGAGTAGGCGACCTGGCCGATCTGACCGTCCTCGGCCGCGACTGACGCGGTGTTCACGATCGCGCCGCGCATGTTGTCGACGTCGGGGGTGTTCGCACTCATCGCGGTCGCGGCGAGTCGACAGACGTTGAAGGTGCCGATCAAGTTGATCTCGATGACCTTGCGGTAGAGGTCGAGGTCGTGGGCCGACGAGTACTCGCCGTCCTTGCCCACGGTGCGCGTGGCCCAGCCGATGCCGGCGCAGTTCACGGCGCTCCAGAGCGGCGCCAGCGCCTTGGCGGCTTCGATCGCCTCGATGACCTGCTCGGTGTTCGTCACGTCGCAGTGCACGTAGGCGCCACCGATCTCCTTGGCGAGCGCCGCGCCGCGCTCGTCATTGAGGTCCGCGAGGACGACCTTGACGCCGCGTGCGCTGAGTTCGCGAGCCGTCGCCTCGCCCAGTCCTGAGGCGCCTCCGGTGATGACGGTCGAAGTGTTGTTCAGTTCCATGGATGCTCCTGATGTCTGCCAGCGCGTTCGGCTGAACCGCTAACGAGTAAAGCAGAGTTTGCGGGGGCGCTCCGGCGGATCGTCGAGCGGCGCCCGGCGTAGCGTTGAGGGATGCCGTCGGTCTACGAGTACTCCAAGGAAGAGTTGGCCGAGCTCTTGGTCGGCGAGCCCCGGTACCGCGCCGACCAGGTGTGGCACGGGCTCTGGACCGAGGGCCAGTCACTGGACGCGATCACGACGATCCCCAAGGCCTTGCGCGCGCGACTGTCGGAGCGGTTCCCCTCCAGTCTCGAGGTGGCCAACGACGTGGCGAGCGACCTCGGCGCGACGCGAAAGTGGGTCTTTCGTCTGCACGACGGCGCCACGATCGAGACGGTCCTCATGGCCTACGAGGACCGCGTGACCGTGTGCGTCTCGTCCCAGGCCGGGTGTGCCATGGGCTGCACCTTCTGCGCGACGGGTCAGGCCGGCTTCACCCGCCACCTCAGTGCCGGCGAGGTCCTCGAGCAGGTCATGTTCGCGGCGCGCGCCGCCGCGCCGCGTCGGCTCTCCAACGTGGTCTTCATGGGTATGGGCGAGCCGCTGGCGAACTACCTCGTGACGATGGACGTCGTGAAGCGACTGCACGAGTACCGCGGTCTGTCGGCGCGTCACATCACCGTCTCGACGGTCGGCGTGGCGCCGGCGATCGAGCGCATGGCCAAGACCGGACTTCCGCTCACGCTCGCGGTCAGCCTGCACGCCGCGAACGACGAGTCGCGGAGCCGACTCGTGCCCCTCAACCGCCGGTACCCGTTGGAACGTCTCCACGAGGCGTGCCTGTTCTGGATGAACACCACCGGACGACGGCTCAGTTTCGAGTGGGCGCTCATCGACGGCGTGAACGACCGCGAGAGCGACATCGAGGAGCTGGCGCGCTACGCGTCGTCGCTGCGCGCGCACGTGAACCTGATCCCCCTCAATCCGACGCCGGGCTACCTGGTGCGCGGCTCGTCCGGACAACGGGTCCACGACTTCCGCGAGGGTCTCATCGCGCGCGGCGTGAACGCGACCATCCGCAACACGCGTGGTCGTTCGATCGACGCCGCTTGCGGTCAGTTGGCCGCGGTCACCAACGCGCGCCACAAGTCGATCCCGGTGCGAGCGGGCTAGAGCACCTCGCGTTTCCAGAACGTCGGACGCCACCGCATCAGCGCGAGCACGCCGACGATGCAGGCGATGCCGCCGGACACGATGGAGAACTCGGTCGACGTGTAGTTCGCCACGACGCCGGACTCGACGTCCCCGAGGCGCGGGCCACCGGTGACGACCGCCATTTGGATCGACGAGATCCGGCTTCGGAACTCGTCGGTGATCGCGGTCTGCAAGATCGTGTTGCGCAACACCGTCGAGATGACGTCCATGGCGCCCGCGATGGCGAGACAGATGAGTCCCACGTACACCACGTGGACCAGGCCGAAGACCGCCATCGACGCGCCCCACGCGATCACCACCAGTGCGACGAGCCGGCCCTGTCGCCGCACGCGGGCGATCCACCCGGTGACGACGGCCATGAGGAGCGCCCCGGCGCCGGGCGCCGCGTAGAGCAGACCGAGCGTGCGCGGTCCGCCGTGATACAGCGTCAGGGCCACCGCGGGGAAGAGCGCGCGCGGCAGACCGAAGACCATCGCGTTGAGGTCCACGAGGTAGACCGCCTGCACGACCGCGTGCGCGCGCACGTAGCGAAAGCCGTCGCCGATCGCCCGGAACATCGCGGTGCCCGCGTGCTCGGCCGGCGCCGGCATCGCCGAGAGCGGGAACGTCAGGAGGGCCGAGAGACCGAAGGTGAACGCGTCGATGGCGTAACACGAGTACAGGCCGACGCTCGCGATCAGCACGCCGGCGACCGCGGGGCCGACGACGACGGCCGTGTTGAAGGCGACCTGGTTGAGCGAATAGGCCGCCACCAGTTGCTCGGGGACGACGAGCTTCGGTATCGCGGCGGTGCGCAGCGGTCCCGAGAATCCCGCGAAGCCCGCGGAGAAGGCGGCGAGCAGCAGCAGCACGACGAGGTGGTGGTCGTGGACGTTGGCGTTGATCGCCAGGCCCGCGCTCGTCAGTCCCAGGACGACCGCGCTGATGAGCATCAAGACCCGCTTGTCCACGCGGTCGCCCATCGCGCCGCCCCACAGCGCGCCGGTGATGAGGAAGGGCAACTGGATCAGACTCGCGAGCCCGACCCAGAGACTGGAGTGCGTCTGGGCGTACACCTGGTAGGGCACCGCGACGACGGTCAGATTACTGCCGAGTAGTGAGATCATCTGGCCGGAGTACAGAAATCGGAACTCCCGGTTCGTGCGCAGCGGACTTATGTCGACGAGCAGCCGGGGCACCGAATGAGCCTACGGGGATAGTGTGATTCCCGGGGGTAGTGCCGTAAGGAGTGTCGATGATCGACGAAGAACTAGTTCAATTGTTGACGCCCGAAGGCGAGCGCGTCGAGAACTCCGAGTACGAGTCCACGCTCAACGGTGACGAGATCTTCGGCTTCTATCGCGACATGGTCATCATCCGCCGACTGTGCAACGAATCGACGTCGCTGCAGCGCCAGGGACAGCTCGCGCTCTGGGCGCCGATCCAGGGCCAGGAGGCCGCCCAGATCGGTGCGGGCCGGGCGCTGGCCCCGATGGACTTCACGTTCCCGACCTACCGCGAGCACGGCATCGCGTGGTGTCGCGGGGTGCCCCCGGAGAACATGCTGCGACTCTTTCGCGCGGTGAGCAACGGTGGCTGGGACCCCCAGAAGTACCGCCACTCCGTGCCGACCGTCGTGCTCGGCAGCCAGACCCTCCACGCCGTGGGCTACGCCATGGGCATCCAACGCGACGGCGCCGAAGAGGCCGCGATGGCGTTCTTCGGCGACGGTGCCTCGAGCCAGGGCGACGTCCTGGAGGCCTTCGTCTGGGCCGCCTCCTTCAACGCCCCGGTGGTCTTCTTCTGCCAGAACAACCAGTGGGGCATCTCGACGCCGTCCTCGGTCCAGTCCAAGATCCCGCTCTACCACCGCGCGCACGGCTTCGGCTTCCCCGGCGTGCGCGTCGACGGCAACGACGTCCTCGCGGTCTACGAGGTCACGAAACGCGCCCTCGACTCGGCGCGCGTCGGCGGCGGTCCGACGCTGATCGAGGCCTACACGTACCGCATCGGCGCGCACACGACGTCCGATGACCCGACCCGGTACCGGATCGACGCCGAGGTCGAGGTGTGGAAGCACCGCGACCCCGTGGAGCGCGTGAAGGCGCTGTTGGTGCGCGAGTACAAGGTGAAGAACACCGACTTCGACGCCGTCGCGGCCGAGGCCGAGACGATGGCCCTCAAGTTGCGCGAGGACGTGCTCGCGATGAGTCGTCCCGACCCCATCACCATGTTCGACAACGCGTACGCGAGCGAGCACCCGCTCATCGAGGAGGGTCGCCGCGAGATGATCGACCTCGGCATCTCGGGAGGAGAGCTCTAATGGCCACGACCACCATGACCATGGCCAAGGCCCTCAACGAGGGACTGCGTCGCGCGATGGAGAAGAACCCCAAGGTCCTCTTGATGGGCGAGGACATCGGTCGCCTCGGCGGCGTCTTTCGCATCACCGACGGACTGCAGAAGGACTTCGGCGAGGACCGCGTCATCGACTCGCCCCTGGCCGAGTCCGCGATCGTCGGCACCGCGGTCGGCCTCGCCATCCGTGGCTACCGCGCGGTCTGTGAGATCCAGTTCGACGGTTTCGTCTACCCGGCGTTCGACCAGATCGTCTCGCAGGTCGCCAAGCTGCACAAGCGCTCCGACGGCGCCTACAACATGGCGATGGTCATCCGGATCCCGTTCCAGGGCGGCATCGGCGCCATCGAACATCACTCCGAGAGTCCCGAGCCCTACTTCGCCCAGACCGCCGGACTGCGCGTCGTCTCGTGCTCGACGCCGAACGACGCCTACTGGATGATCCAGCAGTCGATCGAACACGACGACCCCATCATCTTCTGTGAGCCCAAGAGCCGGTACTGGGAGAAGGGCGAGGTCGACCTCGACGCGCCGCCGGCCGGACTCTTCGACGCGGTCGTGCGCCGCGAGGGCACCGACGTCACGCTCATCGGGTACGGCGCGTCGATGAAGACCGCGTTGCGCGCGGCCGAGACGGCCGCGGTCGAGGGAACCTCGATCGAAGTCATCGACGCGCGTTCAATCGCGCCGCTCGACATCGGCGTGATGGCGAAGTCCGTCGAGAAGACGGGCCGCGTCGTGGTCGTCCAGGAGTCGCCGCACACCGCGTCGGTCGGCTCCGAGGTGATCTCGGAACTGACGCAGCGCTGCTTCTACTCGCTCAAGGCCCCGGGACTTCGAGTGAGCGGCTACCACGTGCCGTACCCCCCGACGCGAATCGAGGAGGACTATCGGCCCACGGTCGACCGCATCCTCGACGCCGTCGACCGAGTGATGGGATTTGAGAGTTGAGCGAAGAAGTCTTCTTGCTGCCGGACGTCGGTGAAGGTCTGACCGAAGCCGAGATCGTCACCTGGAAGGTCAAGGTCGGCGACGTCGTCATCCTCAACCAGCCGCTCGTCGACATCGAGACGGCCAAGGCCACCGTCGAACTGCCGAGCCCGTACGCCGGCACGGTCGTCGCGCTGCACGGCAACGTCGGCGACGTCCTGGAGGTTCACACGCCCCTCATCACCTTCGAGACCGGTGGACGGCGCCGCATCGGCCGCCGCGGCGCCGAGCGAACCGGCCCCGGCCGCGACGTCGGACAAGCAAGAGGGCTCGGTCGGCGAAGGACGTGAAGCGGTCCTCATCGGCTACGGCGTGGCCAACGAAGACGCGGTCGTCACGCGGAAGCACCGCCGCCAGAGTGGATCGCCCGCCGCCGCGCCGGTGGCCGCGACCGTGGCGAGCGCACCGGTGCCTCCGGTGCCGAAGGACGCGACGGCCCTCGCCCCCCGATCGACGCCCCCGGTGCGCTTGTACGCCAAGCAGCACGGCGTCGACATCGAGTCGTTGACCGGCACGGGGCGTGACGGACTGATCACGCGCGACGACGTCGAGCGGGCCCTCGGTGGCGCGCCCGTCGTGAGTCCCCGCGTCAGCGCGCCGATCGCCGGACCGAACACCACCTCGCGTTTCGTCGGCCGAGACCTCGAACCGTGGTCGAGCGGGCCGAAGGAGGAGCGCATCCCGGTCAAGGGCGTGCTGCGCTCGATGGCCGAGGCGATGGTGCAGAGCGCGTTCACGCAGCCGCGCGCCGCGGTGTGGGTCCGCGTGGACGCGACGCGCACCATGGAACTGGTGGCGTCGTTGAAACAGCAGCCGAACCTCGCCGACGTGCGACTGTCGCCCCTGGCGATCATCTCGCTCGCGGTGTGTGACGCCGCGCGACACTTTCCGGGCATCAACTCCAGTTTCGACACCGAACACAACGAGGTGATCGTCCGGCGGAGCGTGAACCTCGGCATCGCGGCGAACACGCCGCGCGGTCTGATCGTGCCCAACATCAAGGGCGCCGACCAACTGGACCTCGTGGGGATGGCCTCGGCCCTCAACGTGCTGGTCGACAAGGCCCGCCAGGGAACGACCACGCCCAATGAGATGATCGGCACGACCTTGAGCATCACCAACGTCGGTCCCTTCGGCGTCGACGCCGCCATCCCGATCCTGCCGCCCGGCACCGGCGCGATCCTCGCCGTCGGTCAGATCGCCAAGGCGCCGTGGGTGGTCGACGACGAAGTCGTGGTTCGCCACGTGGTCGAACTCGCGCTCGCCTTCGATCACCGTCAGGTCGACGGCGCGATGGCCTCCGCGGTGCTCTCGCACATCGGTCGCTTCCTGCACGACCCGGCCGCGGCGATTATCGCCGGCTAGGCCTTCAACGCGCGCAGCGTGTCCAATGACTTGTCCGCGTGCGCGTTCATGCTGACCTCGCTGTTGATGACCTCGAGGACGCGACGGTCCTGACCGATCACGAAGGTCGTGCGCTTCACCTTCAACAGGTCGAGTGAGCGCTTCACGCCGTAGAGCTTCGCGACGTCCCCGTTCACGTCGGCGAGCAGCGGGTAGTCGAGGTCGTTCTTGGACGTGAACTCGGCCTGCTTGGCGACCGTGTCCATCGAGATCCCGAGTCGTTGCGCTCCCAGCGCCGCGAACTCCGACGCGAGGTCGCGGAAGTGGCAGGACTCCTTCGTGCAGCCCTTGGTCATCGCCGCGGGGTAGAAGAAGAGGACGACCGGACCGTTGAGCAACATCGTCGACAGTGTGCGTTCGTTGCCGTCTTGGTCCTTCAGTGTGAAGTCGGGGGCCAGATCACCTTTTTGCATGAAGCAAAGGTTAGGGGTCGAGGCGGAAACCCACTCCACGGATCGTGATGAGGTGGCGGGGATTGGCGGGGTCGTTCTCGATCTTCTGGCGCAGCCGCTTGACGTGCGTGTCCAGGGTGCGGGTGTCGGAGAGCTCGAGTCCCCACCAGAGGGTGTCGAGGCAGACCTCGCGCGTCACGACCTGTCCCAGGCGCGACGCGAAAAGGGCGAGGAGGTCGAACTCCTTGCGGCTGAGCTCGATCTCCTTGCCGTGTCGGATGACGGTGCGGCGCACGAAGTCGATGCGCAGGTCGCCGAAGGTGACGATCTCGTCGTCGGTGTTCGTGAGCGGTCGGCGCAGGACCGCCCGGATGCGCGCGATCAGCTCGCGCAGTCGGAAGGGCTTCGTGACGTAGTCGGCCGCGCCGATCTCGAGGCCGAGGACGACGTCCACCTCGCTCGAGCGAGCGGTCACCATGATCACCGGCGTGCGCGTCGAGTCGTAGAGCTCGCGGCAGTAGTCGATGCCCGAGCCGTCGGGCAACATGATGTCCAAGCAGGACCAGGTCGGGCTTGGCCGAGACCATGAGCTGACGTGCCTGGGCGATGTTGGTCGCGCCGACCACGACGAAGCCCTCGACGGTGAGGCCGATGTTCAGCGCGTCCTGGTAACTCTCCTCGTCCTCGACGACGAGGATGACACTTCGGCTTTCGGCGTCAGTCACGGTCACGTCGGACTCCGGGTGATGCACGGCGAGGGGCGGCACGGCTCGACTTCAAAGGGGGATTTGGAGATCGCCGACGTGCCACGGTTTCAACGTAAGTAGGTTGGGTTACCGCAAGGTGAAGCGCTCGCTATCACGAGGTGTTCATCGGATGAAACCTTCACGACGGCCCGCCGTCGCCGGGCGACGTGCGCCGGCAACCGTTGATTTACTCTAGAAACCGACGACGGACGGAGAGCGCATGCCGAGCACCACAGTGAAGATCAGCCGCGACGACCACGTGTGGTCCTTCGACGCGCAACGCGAACCGGTCGTCACGGTCGATCCGGGCACGGTGCTCGAGATCGAGACCTGGGACTGCTTCACCGGGCAGGTCCAGAGTGAGGCGGACACGCTCGAGAAGCTCGACCTCTCGCGCGTCAACAGCGCGACCGGACCGATCGCCGTGCGCGGGGCCGAGCCGGGCGACACGCTGTCGGTGACGCTGCTCGACATCCGACCGAATGAGCAGGGCGCGGCGATGTGCATCCCCGAGTGGGGCCAGCTGATCGACACCGTGCACTCGCCGACCACGCGCATCTTCAAGGTGAAGGACGGCACCGTGACGATGAACGAGCACGTGTCGTTCCCCGCTCGGCCGATGTTCGGCGTCATCGGGGTCTCGCCGGCATCGGGTGACGTCTCGACCTTCTACGCCGATCGACACGGCGGCAACATGGACGACCACGTGAACGGCATCGGGGCGACGATCCACCTGCCCGTCTTTCAGAGCGGCGGGCAGCTCGCGATCGGCGACATGCACGCGTCGATGGGTGACGGCGAGATCTCGGGGACCGGGATCGAGATCGGCGGCGTCGGCGTCATCCAGGTCGACGTGATCAAGCACAAGAGCGGCGGTTGGCCGATCACCGAGACGGCCGACGCGTTCTACACCCACGGCACCTCGGACGGTGACCTGACCGAGGCGCTGGCGCACGCGTGCGAAGAGGCGTCGAGGCTGCTGGTCGACGAGTGGGGCTTCTCACGCGAGGACGCCTTCATGTTCCTCTCGGTCGCGGGCGACCTCGGGATCGCCCAGTACTGCCACCCCTCGCCGGGCAGCGTGATCGCGCGCATGCGAGTGCCGAAGCTGGCGGCGACGCCGCGTCCGTTTCGAGGTTGATCAGCTCGTGGTGACGGTGAATCCCGCGTAGTTGGTGAGCGTCTTCATGTAACTGCCGGTGGCGGTGCAGGGGCCCTTGGCGTGGCAGATCAGTCCGTAGACGCCGCCGTCGATGCCGACCGTGTTGTTACCGGTCGGGAGCGTGACCTTCAGTCCGGTCTCCCATCGACCGGCCACCTCGTTCACGACCAACGCCTGGTACTCGCTCGAGCCGTCGAGGTACGCCGCGCCCGCGCTGCAGTTGCCGGCGGAGCGACACGACACCGCGACGACCCCGCCGTTCTTGCCGGCCATCTGCGCGCCGGCGGGGAGCAGTAGTTCGGTCGCCGGGCGCCAGGTGCCGTTCACCTCGTTGATGAAGAACCCCTCGTAGGTGCTCGTACCGACGAGGTACTGACCGCCCGCGCTGCAGTTGCCGATCGACGGACAGTCCAAGCCGCCGAAGCCGTAGAAGAACGCGTGCGGATTCGTCGCGGCGCCGCCGGGCATCGCCATGGGGAGCGCGCGTCGCCACACCGAATGGGTCTCGGTCAACGTCATGCCTTCGACGTCGCCGCTGGCATCGGTGTAGGTGCCGATCGCGGTGCAGTTCCCGCTCGAGACGCACGCCACTTCGCTTACGAGGCCGCTCGGGAACGCGCTCGCGTTGCCGGGCAGCACCGCGGCGATCGCGCTCTTCCACACCCCGTTGGTCTCGGTCAACACGAGTCCCTCGGTCGCGCTGCCCTTGCTGATGTACGAGCCCACGGCCACGCAGTTGCCGCCGCGCGTGCACGCCACCTGGTTGATGTTGACGTAGGGGTCGGCGTTGGCGTTCGACGGCAGGATCGACTCTCGGGCGCGTCCCCAGACGCCGCGCACTTCGTTGACCTCGAGACCCTGCGCGTAGCCCGTGGGCGACGTGTTGTCGAGATAGCTGCCGATCGCGCTGCAGTTGCCGGGCGACCAGCAGTCGACGGAGTGGACCTCGCTGTTCTGCACGCTCACGCCCGCGCCGGACGGCAGGCTGACCTCCTGGGCCCTCTTCCACACGCCGTTGATCTCGTTGGCGACGAAGCTCTGTCCGTTGCTGTGCGTGTCATCGAAGCTGCCGACCGCCGCGCAGTTCCCCGCCGTCGCGCACGAGAGCGCATTGATCGTCAGCGAGGGGTCGGCGTCGGCCTGGGACGGTGGCAGCAATCGGGTCGGCGATTTCCACACGCCCTTCACCTCGCTCAAGAGCAGTCCCTGGACGTTGCCCGCGCTGTCGCTGTAGGCACCGCCCGCGCTGCAGTTGCCGGCTGAGGGACACGAGAGCGCCGGCAAGAACCCATCGGGGAGACCGGTCGCGCCCGACGGCAGTGGGGCCACCTTCGCGCTGTGCCACTGCGGCACGGGCGCCATCGCCGCGGCCGGGAGCGCCAGGAGGACCAGGCAGAGCGGGATGGCCAGGAAGGCGGTGCGTCTGAACTTCACGGGGCGAGACTCCAACTATCTAGGTCGAGGGCGAGTCGCGCGCCGGTTAACCCGAACGCCGCGGGGATCGACCACGAGTTGAGTTCAGTATAAATAAGGGTTCACGCGCACGGCTCGCAGGATCGCGCGCCGTCGCGTGATTCTTATGTTCGGCGCACGACGTTGTTGGCGCGCGTCGCACTCCTTTGACATGCTCGTGGTGGCGCCGAGCGTCGGCGCCCGCCCCGAGGAGGCCCATGGCCGTCAACTTCCAGCTCGTCATCAATTGCGTGGGCCATCCGGAATCACTCGCCCGTTTCTGGGCCGAGGCGCTCGGTTACGTGCTCGAACCCCCGCCGGGCGACTTCGCCACGTGGGATGACTGGCGCCGCGAGGTGGGACTGCCCGAGTCCTGGCTCGGTCGTGGGACGGACTGCATCATCGACCCGGACGGCGACGGCCCCCGTATTTGGATCCAGGTCGTGCCCGACCGCAAGACCACGAGCAACCGTCTCCACATCGACGTTCACGCCAGCGGCGATCGAGAGCTTCCGATCGCGACGCGCAAGGCGCGCGTCGACGCCGAGGCCCGGCGGTTGTGCGCGCTCGGCGCCACGCTGCTCAGCGACCCGAGCGAGGAACTGACCGAGGGTGTCGACCACTACGCGGTCGCGCTCACGGACCCCGAAGGTAACGAGTTCGATATCAACTGACGGCGCTCGAGAGCGCCGCCGCCGGCGGTGTCAAACTGGCGCAGCGTCGAGATTCGGCGTCCTGGGACATCGACGCCTGCGTCGGGCAAGGAGATTCATGGAGACACGGAAATTGGGGACGAGCGCGTTGGCCGTGTCCGCCGTCGGGCTCGGGTGCATGGGTCTCAACCACCACCGCGGGAACTCGTCGAGTACGACCGAGATGGTCGCGCTGATCCGCTCGGCGGTGGAACGGGGTGTGACCTTCTTCGACACCGCGCAGGTGTACGGACCGTTCACCAACGAGCAGTTGGTCGGCGACGCGCTCGCCCCCGTCATCGACCGCGTGGTCGTCGCGACGAAGTTCGGTCTCACCGACGAACGCGGGACGGCGCAGTGGTCGAGCCGACCGGAGTTGATTCGCTCCACGGTCGAAGGCTCGCTGTCGCGACTCGGGGTCGAGACGATCGACCTGCTGTACCAGCACCGGGTCGATCCGAAAGTGCCGATCGAAGAGGTCGCCGGAGCCGTACGGGACCTGATCGCCCAGGGCAAGGTCCGACAGTTCGGTCTGAGTGAGGCGAGCGCGGCGACGATTCGTCGAGCGCACGCGGTCCAACCGGTCTGCGCGGTGCAGAGCGAGTACTCACTCTGGTACCGGTCGCCGGAGGCCGAGGTCCTGCCGACGTGTGAGGAACTCGGCATCGGATTCGTGCCGTACAGCCCCCTGGGGCGAGGTTTCCTCACCGGCGCCATCGACGAGACGACCGACTTCGCCGAGGGCGACAGTCGTCGAGGGTCCCCGCAGTTCACCGTCGAGGCTCGGCGCGCCAATCGTTCGATGGTCGAGTTGCTGGCGTCGGTGGCGAGCGAGAAGGGCGCCACGCCGGCGCAGATCGCGCTCGCGTGGTTGCTGGCCCAACACGAGTGGATCGTCCCGATCCCGGGGACCACGAAAGTGCACCGACTCGAAGAGAACGTCGCGGCGGTGGCGATCAAGCTCTCCCCGGACGAGGTCGCCGCGCTGGGCCACGCGGCGTCCGCGCTCACGGTCGTCGGCGAGCGCTATCCGCCGTCACTCGAGGGGATGACGGGGCTGTAGCCACGTCGTTCGTAAGGTCCCCGTCCGGCGGCGAACGACCCGACCGCGACGATTCGTCACCAGACGTTCACCGAGACTTCACCTTCGGGTAACCCGGGCTTGGTGGCGCGTTCAACCACGTTTGGAATGATGGTGGCAGATAGCGACGTCGATGAGGATGCCAATGACAGATGTGAAGGCGGGTGCGTGGTCCGAGGGGACGTCGCACTTCAACCTCGGCGGCGAGGTCGCATCTCCCGTACTGCCCGAGTCGAACACCGCGGCACTGACGGTCAGCCAACTGCTGGACGAGGCGCCGACCAGCCGCTTCCACCGGCGAACGGTGCTGATCTCGGGCATGGGGTTCTTCACCGACGCCTACGACCTGTTCGTCATCGGGACCGTCGCCGCCCTGGTCAAGGTCCAGTGGAACCTATCGACGACTCAGACCAGCTGGGTCACCGGGGCCGCGATCCTCGGCGCCTTCGTCGGGGCCTTCGTCTTCGGCCGGATCGCTGACATCTTCGGCCGCAAGGTCGTGTACACGGCCGTGGCCGGCATCATGATCTTCGGCGCCGTCGCGTCGGCGCTCGCGCCGAGCTTCCTCTTCCTGGTCATCGCGCGCCTGATCCTGGGACTCGGCATCGGCGGCGACTACCCGGTGTCCGCCGTCTTGATGAGCGAATACTCCAATCGGGCCGACCGGGGCCGACTGGTCGGATTGGTGTTCTCGATGCAGGCCGCGGGCCTCATCGTGGGTCCCCTCGTCGGGATCGTCCTGCTCTCGTCGGGGGTGGGCGATCCGCTGGCCTGGAGGATCTTGCTGGGCCTGGGCGCGTTGCCGGCCGCCGCGGTCATCTACTTTCGGGCCAAGATGCCCGAGTCACCCCGCTTCACGGCCCAGGTCCAGGGTCGGGCCAATCAGGCGGCGAAGGAGCTGCACCAGTTCGCCGACGGAGCGCTCGACGCGACGACGTACGCCGATGACGGCAAGAATCTCATGGGAATACGCCAATTCCTGGCCAATCCGCGGATGCTCCTCATGCTCTTCGGCACGGCCGGCTGCTGGTTCCTGTTCGACTACGCCTACTACGGGAACACCCTGTCGTTGCCGAGCATCCTCACCGAGGTCTCGCCAAGCGCGAGTATCGAGATGAAGCTCTTCTTGACCCTGGCGCTGTTCGTGGTCTTCGCTCTGCCCGGCTACGCGCTCGCCGTGTGGAAGATGGACCGGATCGGACACCGCCGACTGCAGTTCATCGGCTTCGCCGTGATGGCGGCCTGCTTCATCCTGCTCGGCGCCGTCCCGTCCCTCACCACGACCGTGGCGCCGTTCATCGCGATCTTCGGCGTCAGCTACCTGTTCACGGAGTTCGGACCGAACATGACGACCTTCGTGCTCCCGTCCGAGGTGTTCCCGGTCAACATGCGCACGACCGGACACGGCGTGGCCGCGGGCGTCGGGAAGCTCGGGGCGTTCGTCGGGGTGTTCCTGGTGCCGCAGCTCGCCCAACACCTCGGACTCCGGGGCCTCCTCTACGTGGCCGGGGGCGCCGCGGTGCTCGGCTTCGTGCTCACCAACGTGTTGCCCGAGACGTCGGGTCGCTCACTCGAGGAGATCTCCGAACATCGTGCTGCCCGCGACGAGGCGGCGGAGGTCCCGGGGCGCCCCTAGGACGGACGACTCACAGGGGCCGGTTGTCCTCCCAGCCATCCTGGATCGCTTTGCATTTCTTGCAGAGTGTGCGGAAATATCCCTGTCCCGCGGCGGCGGTTCCCCTGTTCTTGACCTCCTGGCCGATGGGACACTCCGACTGGTTGTGGAAGACCAGTTCGTCCACGTCTTCGATACCCGTGGTGTGAAACTCCGGAACCTTGGTCATCGAGACCCCCTCGTCGCCGCTCGTACGGGCGCCAATCGGAGCGTATCGGACGGACTCACTCGCCACGTGACCGCGACACCGGGTGGCCAAGTGGCACCGATGTGAACTTTATTCACAGTGTTATGCACAGTATTTCGACCAAAACGGTGGAAATACTTCACATAATCTGAAGACCTGTGAAAAATTCACATATCATTGCCCGATGAACTCCCGAGACCGCCGCACGACGATCGCTGAGCGACTCAAGGTCAACCGGGAGGCGTCGATCGCCGAATTGGCCTTCGCCTTCGGGACCTCCGAGATGACGATCCGTCGGGACCTCGAATTGCTCGAGGTCGAGGGACTCGCCCGGCGGATCCGCGGCGGGGCGATCTCGACCCAGGGTCGCTCCTACGAGCCGCCGATCCTGCAGCGCGGCGCCTTTCGATCGGACGCGAAGAAGCGCATCGGCGCGGTGGCCGCGGGCCTGCTTCATCCCGATGAGACCGTGATCCTCGACGTCGGGACCACCACCCTCGAGATGGCCCGGTCGATCCCGCCCGATCTGTCGCTCAGCGTCATCACGAGTTCACTCCTCATCGCGACCGAGCTCGACCGCAAGCCCAAGGTCCGCACGATCGTCACCGGGGGCGTGCTGCGCAGCGGGGAGATGAGCCTGGTGGGCTCGAGGGCCGAGGCGTCCTACCGGGACCTGAACTGCGACACCTTGTTCTTGGGCGTCGCCGGCGTCGACGTCGAAAAGGGTCTGAGCGAGTACAACATGGACGACGCCATGGTCAAGCAGGCCGCGTTCCTGTCGGCCCGGCGAGTGGTCGTGTTGGCCGACGCGTCCAAGATCGGTCACGTCGCCTTCGTCAGTGTGGCGGCGGTGGATGTTGTAGACCTTTTGGTGACCGATGCTTCGCCGGACGGGGACATCATTCGCGCCATCAAGGATCAAGGCGTGGAGGTCTTGCACGTCGAGCCCTATACAAAGGAGAGTTCTTCGTGAGCCGATTCAGCACCATTTTCCCGAATATCACCAAGCCGTTGATCGCGATGGCGCACGTGCCACCGCTCCCCGGGACGCCCCTGTTCGATCAGGAGAAGGGCGTGCAGGGTCTGATCGACCAGGTTCGTCGCGACACCGAGATCTTGTTGGAGGGGGGCTTCGACGCCCTCTTGTTCTGCAACGAGGGCGACCGTCCCTATGAACTGCACGCCGGACTCGAGGCCTCGGCCGTGATGACCCGCGTCGTCACGGAGTGCAAGCCGACCGACCGACCCTTCGGCGTCGACTTCCTCTGGGACCCGCAGTGCGCGCTGGCGATCGCGGTGGGCACTGGCGCGTCGTTCATGCGCGAGGTCATCACCGGCACGTGGGAGTCCGACATGGGTGCCTGGAGCCCCGACGCCGCGGCGCTGTTGCGCAACCGCCGGAACTTCGGTCGCGACGACCTCGCGATCTTCGCCAACGTCACGCCGGAGTTCGCCTCCAGCACGGGCAGCCGCACGCCGGCCGAGTTGGCGCGCTCGACGGTCGTGTCGAGTCTGGCGGACGTCATCTTGGTCTCTGGTCCGATGGCCGGGAGCGAGCCGGACGTGAAGACTGTCGCCGACGTGCGCGAAGCGCTCGACAAGACGGTGCCGGTGCTGCTCAACACCGGCGCTCGCGCCGAGACGATCAAGGAGTTCTTCCGCTTCGCCGACGGCTGCATCGTCGGCAGCACGTTGAAGCGTGACGGTTACACGTGGAATGAAGTCGACCCCGAACGGGTCAAGCGCTTCGTCGATGCGGCCCGGAGTGCCTGAAGGACGTCGACTGCTCCTCGGGGTCGACCTCGGATCGTCCGGCGTCAAGGCCCTGCTCCTCGACGCCGAACGCGGCATCGTCGCGGCCGAGACCCGGGACGTCGCGCTCTTCAGCGACCACCCGGGCTGGGCCGAGGCCGACCCCGCCGAGTGGTGGGACGCCCTGTGCGCCTTAGTACCCCGGCTCCTGGGGGTCGCCGGCGCGACGAGCACCGACGTCGCCGCGGTCGCGGTGTCGGGGATGGTGCCCGCGATACTGGCGACCGATGCCGACGGCCGACCGCTTCGCCGCGCGATACTGCAGAACGACGCGCGCGCCACCGTCGAGATCGACGAGGTGCGCCGCAACCTCGGCGACGTCGACCTCCTGGCGCGCACCGGCTCGGTGCTCTCCCAACAGTCCGTCGCGCCGACCGCGCTCTGGCTGGCGCGACACGAACCGGACGTGTGGTCGGCGACGGCGTCGATCCAGGGATCGTATGACTGGATGGCACGCGCGCTGGGCGCCGCGCCCCACGTCGAGTACAACTGGGCGATCGAGAGCGGACTCTACGACTTCGACGCGGAGCCGCTGGACGCGGTGCTGGCGGCCACGCCCGTGAACTGGCCGACGCCGCTCGCCGTGGTCCAGCCCGGCGCGCTCGTCGGCGAGGTGAGCGCGTCGGCGGCCATCGCGACGGGACTTGGCGTCGGGACGCCGATCGTCGTGGGCGGGGCCGATCACGTGCTGTCGGCCTACGGCGCCGGGCTCGTCGACGAAGGTGCGTGTCTCATCAAGCTCGGCGGCTCCGGCGACATCCTGGCCGTCAGCGACGACAGATTCCTCGACGCGCGCCTCTACCTCGACCGTCATCCGGTGCCCGGCAAGTGGCTGCCCAACGGGTGCATGGCGACCAGCGGCTCGATGTTGCGCTGGGAACAGGGCCTGTTCGACGGCGTGGCCCTCGCCGAGCTCGACGCCGACGCGGCCGCGAGCGAGCCCGGGGCACTCCTCACGCTGCCCTACTTCTTGGGCGAGAAGACCCCACTGCACGATCCCGACCTACGCGGCACGGTGGTCGGACTGCACCTCGGCACGACGCGCGGCGACGTGCACCGGTCGATGCTCGAAGCCATCGCCTACGGGTTTCGCTCGCACTTCGACGTCTTCGCCGAGGACGGCCTGGTGCTGGAGCGTCCCCGCGTGACCAACGGGGGATCGAAGTCGCGGCTGTGGCGACAGATCCTGGCCGACGTCTTGGACCGTGAGCTCGTGTCGATCGTCGATCATCCCGGCGCGTCCTACGGCGCGGCGGTCATCGCGGGCGTCGGCACCGGCGTCATCGCCGACTGGTCCTACGTCGTCGGCGCCCTCGGTGAGGGTGAGGTCATCTCGCCCATCGCCGCGAACGTCGCGATCTACGACGAGCGCTACCTTCAGTTCCACCATCTCTACGAGGCGACGAGGTCCCTCGCCCATTCACTGGCAAGGAGTTCACCATGACACGTCCAATCGCTGGCGTCACCGGCGCGGGCTCGGGCATCGGAGCGGCGATCGCCGCGACGCTCGGCGCGCGCGGCTACCACGTCGTGGTGACCGACGTCGATCTGTCGAGCGCCGAGCGCACGGCGTCGCAACTCGAGAGCGCCCAGGCCCTTCGACTGGACGTGACCGATCCCGCCGCCTGCGACGCCGTGGTCAACACCGTCGTCGCCGAGCACGGGCGCCTGGACGTCTGGGTCTCGAACGCCGGCATCTCGAAGATGCAGCGGTTCGTCGACGTCACGCCGGGCGATCTGGCGCGCAATTTCGAGGTCAACACGTACGGCATCTTCTACTGCGGGCAGTCGGCGGCGCGCGCCATGATCGCCCTCGCGACGCCGGGGCGGATCATCAACACCGCGTCGATGGCCGCCAAGCAGGGGCGCGTCCCGTTCCTCAGCGACTACGTCGCGAGCAAGTTCGCGGTGCTCGGCCTCACCCAAGCAATGGCCTTCGAACTCGCGCCGCACGGCATCCGGGTGAACTGCGTCTGTCCGGGGTTCGTCGCGACGCCGATGCAGACGCGCGAACTCGCGTGGGAGGCCGAACTGCGAGGGATCGATCCCGAGACGGTTCGCCAGATGTGGATCGACGACACGCCGCTGGCTCGACTTGAGACACCCGAGGACGTCGCCAAAGTAGTCGCCTTCCTCGCGAGCGACGACGCCGAGTTCATCACCGGTGAGGCGATTTCGGTCAACGGCGGCGCCTTCATGGATTGAGGTCCGACCGGACTCCAATCGCCCGTCACATGTTCTTACAAATTCCGTCGCGTCGTCGCGCAGTGTTAACGGTGCGTTCACACGAACGGACCGGTCCGGGACCAGGTCACGGTCAATCCCGGTAGGTTGGGAGCGGAAGTCAAACAGGCTGCCAGCTCATCCCAGGCGCCGATGTCGCGTTCGACGGTCGTTCGAATCGCCGATCTGACCCGACGTCTTCGGTGACGGCCCCGCGACGTCGTGAATGGGCGACGACGCGAGGCCATCGTTCGATGGGCCGGGGGCGGGGCAATCGAGGAACCGATGAGAGGAGACCAGTGACACGACGTCAACGCACGCAACGCGCGTCGAATCGACGTCACGACGTCGACGCTCATCCGAACCAGGAGGTTGCCTATGTTTGAAGAACGGCCGGTGAGCGACCACCACACGCGGACCTACGCGATGGTCTCGACCTATCCGCCGACGCAGTGCGGCATCGCCACCTTCGCCGCCGCGCTCTCGGGCGGGCTGTACGAGTACGGCGACGACGTGGAGATCGTGCGCGTCGGCGCCGACGGTGAACCGCCCGCCAAGATCGTGGTCGCGGAACTGAACGACCAGCACGGTGTCGAGACGATCGACGCCATCGACGCACTCAACCGGGCCGACGTCGTGATCGTGCAACACGAGTACGGCATCTACGACGGACCCGACGGTGACTCCATCGTCGAGGTCTTGGAAAGCATCGAACGACCGACCATCGTCGTCGCGCACACGGTGCTCGAGCACCCGACGGCGCATCAGCGTACGGTCCTCGAAGCCGTGGTGCGCGCGGCCGACGCGGTCGTGGTCATGACCGAGGCCGGACGGGTCCGACTGTGCTCGCACTTCGACGTGGACGCGCGCAAGATCTCGGTCATCCCGCACGGGGCCGCCGTGTCGAGCGCGGTGCGCCTCGAGGACTCCAAGGAGCGACCGCGACTCCTCACGTGGGGACTCCTCGGACCGGGCAAGGGTATCGAGTGGGCCATCGACGCGATGGCCATGGTCGACGACCTGCGCCCGAAGCCGATCTACGTCGTGGCGGGCAACACGCACCCCAAGGTGCACGAGTACGAGGGTGACGTCTACCGCGAGATGTTGATGCAGCGCGCCAAGGACCGAAAGGTCGACGTGGTCTTCGACCCCGAGTACCGATCGCTCGCGTCACTCGCGCAACTGATCAGTGAGTCGACGCTGGTGATCCTGCCCTACGACTCGCCGGACCAGGTCACCTCGGGCGTCCTGGTCGACGCGATCGCCGCCGGTCGTCCCGTCATCGCGACGGCGTTCCCGCACGCGGTCGAACTTCTCTCCAGCGGCGCCGGCGTCGTCGTGCCGCGTCGCGACCCGGAGGCGCTCGCCGACGCCATCCGCACCGTGCTGGCGACGCCGGGCAAGGTGAACGCCATGGCGAGCGAAGCCCGCCGCCTGGCCCCGGAATTGGCGTGGCCGCACATCGCCTCTCGCTACGCCGCGCTGGGCGAAGAGTTGCTCGACGAACGATCATCAATTTCGGCGAACCGATGACCGACGGCCCGCGGTTCGACCATCTGGTCCGACTGACCGATCGCTTCGGCACGTTCGAGCACGCGGAGCACGCCACGCCGCGTCGAGAGCACGGCTACTGCGTCGACGACGTCGCGCGCGTGCTCGTCGTCGCTGCGCGCGAACCGAATCCGAACGCGTCGGTGCGATCCCTGGCGCAAGGATCGCTCGCGTTCGTCGGTGACGCGATGGGACCGCACGGCGACTGTCGAAATCGCCGAGCGGCCGACGGCACGTGGACGAGCGTGGCCTCGACCGAGGACTGTTGGGGTCGAAGCCTCTGGGGCCTGGGTACCGCGGCGGCGAGTCAGCAGTTCTCGATCGCCGGACCGGCGTTGGCGCTCTTCGAACGCGGCGCCGAACAGCGCTCGCAGTACCCGCGCTCGATGGCCTTCGCCGCGCTGGGCGCCGCGGCCGTCCTCGACGTCGACTCGACCAACGCCGCCGCGCGTTCGCTGCTGCGTGACGTGGCCGACACGATGTTGCGCGCGCGACCCGACCCGGCCTGGCCGTGGCCCGAACCCCGCCTGTACTACGCCAACGCCCTGCTGCCCGACGCGATGATCGCGGTCGGCACCTCGCTCGAGCGACCGGAGGTCGTGGCCAGCGGGCTCGAACTCCTCGGTTGGCTGTTGGCGCGCGAGACGCGCGACGGACATCTCTCGGTCACGCCGGCCGGGGGATCGGGACCCGGCGACGAGGGCCCGAGCTTCGATCAGCAACCCATCGAGCTCTCGACGATGGCCGACGCGTGCGCGCGAGCGCTGCGAGTGGACAGTTCGCCCAAGTGGTTGGACGGCATCGTCATGGCCAACGCGTGGTTCGACGGTGACAACGACGCCAAGGTCATGATGTGGGACCCCGAGACCGGTGGCGGCTTCGACGGCCTGCACGCCGCGGTGGCCAACCAGAATCAGGGGGCGGAGTCAACTTTGGCGCTGGTATCAACCCGCCAGCAGGCCTTCGCGCACCAAACTATCTCTACATGAAAGAAAACCCCCTCGCGTCACGCTCCGATGTCCATATCGTCCCCGACTCGTCACGAGTCGTCGCGCTGCTCTTCGTCGCCGGTCAAGAACTGGGCGGCGCCGAATCGCGCGCGTCCAGCGTGGTCAAGCGGATCGTGGCGCTGCCCGAAGCCGACGTCCGTCGACGTCTGAAGGACGTCATCCAACGATTCGCGCGGCGTCACCGCGACATCGTCGCCATCTTCTCGCAACACGCCGAACGGGTCAGTAATCGCCTCGACCCGAAAGAGGACCTCAGCGAGGAGCGCTGGCTCCTCCTCGGCGCGTCGTTCACGCACGAGTACTCCCTCGAAGCGGCGGCCATCTGCAACCCGAGCATCGTGGCGCACCCCGACCAGACGAACGTGCCGGAGGGCGCCGTGCGTTTCGTCATGAGCTACCGCGGCGTCGGTGAAGGACATCGTTCGAGCATTGGATTCCGGACCGGTCTGGTCAGTGCCGACGGCGAGATCACGCTCGACCCGCGCGAGCCGTACCCGATGATCGGCACCGCGCGCGACGGTCTGTTCCATCGCGACGTCTTCCACGCGCGGCTCAAGGCGATGGGTCAAGACGGCGAGAGCGCCGCCTACGTCCTCGACGAACTGCCGATCGTGTTCTCGATCGAAGAACTCGAAGCGCGTCTGGAGGTCTTGATCTCGGAGTTCGACACGCGACAAGACGCCCACACCATCGCTCGACACCACCGCTCCATCGCCGCCTGCAGTTACGGCGTGCACTTCGACGACGACATCGACATCTCCGAGCGGGTGCTCTGGCCGGTGATGTCGGCCGAGGCGCACGGGATGGAAGACGCCCGCTTCGTGCTCTTCACCGAGGACGACGGCACGACCACGTACCTCGCGACGTACACCGCCTTCGACGGGGCGCACATCTCCCAGCAGTTGCTGCGCACGGACGACTTCATCTCCTTCGACGCCTCACCGGTCGTCGGCGCCGCGGCGCCGAACAAGGGTCTCGCGCTGTTCCCACGGCGCGTCAACGGGCAGTTCGCCGCGCTCACCCGTTACGACCGCGAGACCAACGCGGTCTGCTTCTCGGACACGCTCGGACATTGGGGTCGGGCGGTGACCTTCCAGATGCCCGAATGGGACTGGGAGGTCGTCCAGCTCGGCAACTGCGGCTCACCCATCGAGACCGAGGCCGGATGGCTCGTGTTGACCCACGCCGTCGGGCCGATGCGCACCTACAGCATCGGCGCGGTCCTCTTGGACCTCGAGGACCCGACGAAGATGATCGCCGCTCTGAAGGAACCGCTCCTCACCGCGTCGGCCGAAGAGCAGGACGGCTACGTGCCCAACGTGGTCTACACCTGCGGGGCGATGGCGCACGGCGACATCCTGGTCATCCCCTACGGGGTCGCCGACTACCGGATCAACTTCGCGACGGCCAGCATCAGCGCGGTGCTGAAGGCCATGAAGACGAGCGAGCACCCCGCCATCGTGGCCAAGGTCCGACACCGTCGCATCGAGGACCTAGCCCTCGAACACTGAGGGCCCTAGACCTTCGCACGCCGGCTTCGGGCCGGCGTTGACGTTCCCGTAGCGGTGGTGGGTGATCGAGACGCTCTGCTCGAGTAGCCAACGCGCCATCTCCACGTCGCCGCGCTGCGCGAGCGCGCGCCGGTCGACCGTGACGCCGCGTTGCAGCAGCTCGACCGTGGGCGCGGTCTCCTTCGAGAGCCATCGCACCCGATCGATCGACTCGCAGCGCGCTACGAGCCCCGAGGTCGACTCGAGTACGGCCCCGGGAGCCGCGTCGACCGGCTCTCGGGCGCTGTAGGTGACGCGCAGGTCGGCCTCGCCCACGAGGGCGTCGATCACGGCGCGATGGGACGCCTCGAAGGAGGCATCGACGCGCACGGCGATGGGCTGGGCGTGGCGGCGGTAGCGCTGGAAGTTCTTCTCGACGTCGAGTCCGGTTCGATCGATCGACTGCGAGCCGGTCGAACGCCACCACTCGAGCGCCTGTTGCGTCGACGTCGCCGCGTCGGTGAGTGGCGCCCAATGGCGAAGCGAGTTGACGTAGTGATGCCCGCCGGCCTTCGCGGTCGGACCGACGCTGCTGCGACGCCAGCCGCCGAAGGGTTGGCGATTGACGATCGCGCCCGTCGTCCCCCGGTTGACGTAGAGGTTGCCGGCCTGGATCCGGTCCATCCACAGTTCGCACTCGGCCTCGTCGAGGGACTGGAGACCGGCCGTGAGGCCGAAGTCCGTCCGGTTCTGCCACTTGATGGCCGTCGCGAAGTCCGGGGCGACCATGACGCCGAGCACCGGACCGAACCACTCGTGCTGATGGCTCCACGACCCCGAGCGCACCCCGAGTTTGACGCCCGGACTCCACGACAGACCGGCGTCATCGAGTTGTCGAGGCTCGAGCAGCCAACGCTCGCCCGGGTCGAGGTGATGGAGCGCGCGTTCGAGCGCCGGTTCGGCGCGACGGATGATCGGTCCGACCGACGTGGCGAGCTCCCAGCTCGGTCCCACCCGCAGCGAGCGAACCGCGTCGGCCAGTTGGCGCATGAACGCGGGGTCGTCGTAGACGTCGCGGACCACGATGGCGAGGCTGGCCGCGCTGCACTTTTGACCGGCGTGACCGAAGGCCGACTGGACGAGGTCCTTGACGGCCACGTCGATGTCGGCGCACGCGCTGATGAGGATGGCGTTCTTGCCACTCGTCTCGGCCAGGAGGTTGATGTCCGGTCGCCAGGTGGTGAACGTCAACGCGGTGTCGAACGAGCCCGTCAAGATGACGGCGTCCACGCCGTCGTGGGTGATCAGGTGTCGGCCGCTCTCGTCGTCGCGCGACGGCACGAACTGGAGGACGTCGCGAGGGACGCCGCCGGCCCAGAGCTGTTGGACCAGGTGCCACGCGGTCGCCACCGTCTCCGGCGCCGGTTTCAAGATGACGACGTTGCCGGCGGCGAGCGCCGCGCAGACGCCACCGGCCGGTATCGCGTACGGGAAGTTCCACGGCGGCACGACCAGGACCGTCCCGAGCGCCGTCGACCCCGCGACGTCCGAGGCCGACGCCGCGTAGAAGCGCGCGAAGTCGATGCCTTCGCTGACCTCCGGGTCGGCCTCCGCCTCGGTCTTGCCCCCGTCGCGCGCCATGACCGCGGTGGTCGAGATCCGCTCGTCCTCCATCACCCGCGCGGCGGCGAAGAGGATCTGACGACGCTCCTCGAACGTGCGACCGGCCCAGGCCGCCTGGGCGAGTGACGCGCACCGTACCGCGTCGTCGACGCGTCGCTGGTCCGCGACGGAGTACCGGTACCACGGCTCGCCCTGGGCGCTGGGGTCACGGCCAAGTTCGAACTCCTCGGTGAGGACCTCCTCGCCTCCGATGACCAGCGGGATCTGACGTTCGGGGAGTGCGCGGATCGCCGCGAAGGCCGCCGTGACGTCGTCGAACGCACACGTCGAGGTCGGATCGAAGTTCGCGACGTTCACGAAGCCCGTCGCGTCACGAGACGCGCTCGGGACGTGACGAAGTGAGACGCCCGAGACGTCGTGGCGTTCGCGCACCGACGCCGTGAAGCGGTCGCGCTGCTCTTCGAAACGAGTGGCGTCGCGACCGATGTCGAAGGCCGCTTTGAGGTAGTTCTCGTCGGACGTGTTCTCGTCGAGTCGGCGTACGAGGTAGGCGACCGCGGACGCGAAGTCGTCACGTCGGGTGACCGGCGCGTAGAGCAGGACGCGCTGACCGGTCTTGGCGATGGCGAGTGACTCGGAGTTCGCCATGCCCTCGAGCATCTCGACGTCGACCTGTCGTTCGACGCCTCGTGTGCGCGCCACCTCGAGGGCCCACGACAGGTGAAAGAGGTTGTGACTCGCGATCCCGACGCGCACGGCGTCGGCGTGTTCCGGACGAAGCGCGACGTCGATGAGACGCGCGTAACTCGCGTCGACGTCGGCCTTCGAGCGGTACGGCGCCGCGCTCCAACCGTGCAGTTCGGCCTCGGTCGTCTCCATGGCCAAGTTGGCGCCCTTCACCAGTCGGACCTTGATCGAACCTCCGGAGCGCTCGTGCCGCGCGTTCGACCACGCGGCGAGGTCGGCGAAGGCGGCGTGCGACTCCGGCAGGTACGCCTGGAGCACGATGCCGGCCGCGATTCCGGAGAACTCTGCCTCACTCAGCACCAGTTTGAAGGCCGACACCGTCAATTCGAGGTCCCGGTACTCCTCCATGTCGAGATTCACGAAGGTCCCGTGTGACTCGGCTTCGCGGTAGAGCCGGCGCATCTTCGCCGCCACGCGTTCGAGGGACCCGACGCGGTCGATGGTGATGATCTGACTGACGATCGACGACAGCTTCACGGAGACGTAGTTGATCTCGGGACGCCGGATCATCTCGAGGACCCGTTCGAGTCGTTCGTCCGCCTCACCCTCACCCAGGACCGCCTCACCGAGGACGTTGATGTTCAGCGCGATGTCGTCGCGACGACGTCGCTCGAGGTGCTTCAGCAGCGGCGCCTCTTCGTAGGGGAGGATCAGGTCCCTGGAGAGTCGACGGATTTGCTGGGCGACGACGTTGATGACCGGCGCCGGCGCCAGCCGCGAAGTGGCCGCGAGGAACTTGAGCCCGGTGGCGTTGACGACGCCGAATCCTTCCACGGACGCCTCGGCGGCCGTTCGGCGAAAGATGTTGACCGAACGCTTCACCGAATTGATCCGCATCACCTCGTCGGTCAACGTGATCGTCACCTCGATCGCCCGCGGGTCTCGGAACAGTCGCGAGAACCGACGGCGATTGGCCTTCTCGGCGTGACCGCGCAGGTGCTCGGCGTCGCGTATCAGTGTGCGGGCGTTCTCGACCGCGGTGTCGACGAGCGAATCGATTGACGGATCGGTCGGAATCAGGGTCATCGACGCTCCGACGTCACGCCGGGAACGGCGTTCCCCAAGAGTGTCCCGGCCCTACCCATCACAACGTTTCCTATGTCTTCACCGTAGACGCCGCGTCACGGCGTCTACGTCGCGGCTCGAGTGGGCGACTGCACCGGCGGGGTCGATTCAGCGATTGCGCATTCGTGCGATGACCTCGTCCACCACCTCCGAGGTCGAGGCGGAGCCGCCCAGGTCGAAGCAGCGGATTCCGTCCATCGCCGCCCCGAGTGTGGCGTGTCGCAGCGCACGCGACGCTTCGACCGCGCGCTCGTCACCCTGAATTCCGGCGTGCTCGAGCACCGCGGCGCAGGCCAGCAACATCGCCATCGGATTGGCGACGTTCTTCCCCTCGAGCGACGGCGCCGTACCGTGCGGGGCCTCGGCCATCGCGGTCGTGGGGTTCAAGTGGTCGTCCAACGCCAAGAGGACTGATTCGGCGCCTGCGATCGAACCGAACATGGCGAGTACCAGGTCGCTCAAGCAGTCGCCGTCACGATTCAACGTGGGGATGATCACGCTGCACTCCCACTGTTCGGTCATCAATCCGGCGTAGGCCGCGTCGATGAGCATCGGGTGGTAGACGACGTCGGGGTGTCGGGCGGCCGCGCGGTCCATCTCCTCCTTGAGCATCCCTTCGTAGACCGCCGAGACGGTCCACTTCGGTCCGCCGTAGACCAGTCCGTCCATCGACGCCGCGGTCGCGAACGCGAACTCGGCGACCGACTGGCACACGCTTCGGTCGATGCGTTCGGTGCGCCACGCCGACTCGGCGCGCGACCCCGGTTCTCCGTCGCGACCCTCGTCGGCGCCGTAGGCGTCGCCGACGGCCATACGTACGACGACGACCGGATGCGAGAGTGAGACGACGGGCGCGACGCCGGGGATCCGGCGACCGGTGCGCACGATCACCTTGCCGTCGATGCCTTCGCGAAGGATCCGGTTGGGCGAGCCGACGCTGCCGATCTCGGTGGGCGTGATCGTGGCCGCCTTCAGACCGAGTCCCGTCTCCACCATCGCGGCGGCGGCGTCGTGGACGACCTGGTTGTTGGTCGCCCGACGCTTCGCCAACGACAGGTCAAATCGCACGAGGTCGACGTCGAACCCCAACACGTTCGGCTCGAGGACTCGCAGGGCCTCGTCGAGTAGTTCCTGGCCCGTCTGGTCGCCTTCGCAGACGACGATCGAGTTTGTCTTCATGGTGCAACGATACTGAAGCCGTCACTCGCCACATTCCGACGGAGCCGATCGCGGTGTCGAGTGGGTGACCCGACGTGCGGCGGTTCGTTCAGGCGGGCACCGACGATGAGTTGACCGACGAGCGGTTCTGCAACACGCGATTGAGCAGCGCCGCCGCTTCGCGCACGCCGTCGACGCCCGCGACGCTCGCGTCCTCGTGTTCGATGCTCAAGGTGCCGTCGAAGCCGACACTCGCGAGGGTGTCGACGAACGTCGTCCACCACTGAAAGTCATGACCTCGTCCGACGGTCACGAAGTTCCACGCGCGTTCCTCGACGAACGGCAAGGTCAGCGGTTCCAGTCGTGAGCGAATGGCCGAGGCGTCCTCGACCCGGGTGTCCTTCGCGTGGACGTAGTAGATCGCGGATCCCAGGGCCGTCGCGGCCCGCAGCGGATCGGCGCCCATCCAGATCAGGTGGCTCGGGTCGAGATTCGCGCCGACGATGTCGCCGACCGCCTCACGGAGTCGAAGTACGCCCGGCACGCTGAAGACGATCTGATTGCCGTGCATCTCGATGGCGAGTCGCGTGACGCCGTGCGCCGACGCGAACGCGGCGAGGTCGTGCCAGTACGGGATGGCGACGTCGTTCCACTGGTAGTCGAGCATCTCGGTCGTCTCGGGCGGCCACGACGTCGTTATCCAGTTCGGCATCTGGTCGGTCGGGGTGCCGCCGGGGAGACCGGACATGAGGACGATGGTGGTGACGCCGAACTCGCCGGCCAGGCGGATCACGTCGCGCACCATCTTGTCGTTGCGCTGGCCGTCGCGCGGGTGGAGCTGGTTGCCGCTCGCGTTGAGCGCCGAGATGCGCAGTCCTCGTGACTCGACGGCAGCGAGGAACGCCGTTCGCGCGCGGCCACTCTCCAACAGCGCGGGTACGTCGATGTGCGGGGACGTCGACCAGTTGCCGGCGGCGAACTCGACGCAGGAGATACCTGCCTCGTTGGCGAGGTCGAGCGTCTCGTCGAAGGTGAGGTCCTCGACACTGTCGGTGAGGAGCCCGATATCCATCGCGACCTCAGTTCGCCCACGCGGGCAACGCACTCGGCATCGACACGGGTTTGCCCGTGACGTGCGCGGTCGCGATGGCGTGGCACAGCGCGATGTCGTGCAGACCGTCGATGATGTCCGTGCGGGGGTCGTGTCCGGCGCGGATCGCCGACTCGAACTCGATCAGTTCACGCTTGAAGGCCTCTTCGTAGGAGAGGGTCTCGTTGGTGCGCCACGAGTGGGGCGAGCCGTCTTCGCCGCCCTCGATCGTCAAGAGGCTCGGCATGGCCCGCAGGTACGGCGAGGGAAGCGTCAGCGTGACGCGCTTGTCGAGGGCGTAGAACGCCAGTTGCTGCTTGTAGTGCGCCATGCCGGGGAGGTCGACCCAAGACATGTGGACCTCGGTCGATCCGAAGCCGAGGCTGATCTCACAGACCGTGCGCCCGAGTCGCGCGACGTGGACCACGTCCGGTTCGCCGAGGGCGCCGCGAAGCATGTTGAGTTCGTGCACCAGGTTGTCGAGCAGCATCCACCGGTAGCAGTAGCGCGCCTCGTCGTCGCCTTCGGGCAGGGCGGCCAGGAGTCGCCGCGCGTCGTCGGCCTTGAGCGCGTCGAGGACCTCGGGGGCGGGCGGTGTCATGGGGGTGAGCGGGTAGGCCTGCACGTAGGGCTGGAACGGGGACTCGAGCGTCGTGACCGACACCAGGCGCAGGTCCTCGAGCGGCAGGTACTCCAAGAGCCGCTCGTAGGCGGGGTCGTAGCGCTTCATCGTGCCGACCATGAAGCGCACGCCGGCCCTACGAACGGCGGCGAAGAGCTCCTCGCCCTCGGCCAGGGACAGGCAGAGCGGCTTTTCCACGAAGACGTTCGAGCCGGCGTTCGCCGCCGCGACCGCGATCGGCGCGTGGCTCCCGGAGGTGAGCACCATGACGACGTCAAGGTGCTCGTCGACCAGGTCCTGCCAGGAGGTGAAGACCTTCGCGACGCCGTACATCTCGGCGCAGTCCCGGGCGGTCGGTTCAGAGATGTCGCAGAGGGCCGCTATCTCGTAGCGGTCCCGAAGTTCTGCGAGGTGGGGCAGGTGCATCACCTGGGCGATCACGCCGCAGCCGACGACGCCAACCCGGAGCCGTTCTGTCATATCTGATCCTTTCGGCCGGTTTGGCACCCGACCTCGCCATCGTTTCCGCAAGCGTTTCCAGTGCCCCGGAAGTATGTCATTCACACCCGAGATTGTCAACGTTTGCATGGGAAGTATACCTGTTGCGTGCCTTGACACCGTTGGGTGCTGGTGGTACGGTCCATCAACGGAAACGATTGCGCTATCGTTATCGGCCGATCATGAGGTGGTCGGGTCGAGGCGTCGCGGTTAACTAATGGGGGGCAACATGCGAAGTAGTCACAATCTTGGTTTCAAAAGAAAGGTTGGAGTATTCGCCGCCGCCGGACTGATGTTGACAACCGGATTGGCCGCCGTCACCGCGGGATCGGCCAGCGCGTCGAACTCGAAAGTGACGCTCACGTTCTGGGAGAACTACGGCACCCAGCAGACCCTCCTCGGGACGGCGAAGAATCTGATCTCGGCCTACGAGAAGCTGCATCCGAACGTCACCATCAAGATGGTCAGCCAGCCGGCGGACAACTACTTCGCGCAGCTCCAGACGGCGGCGATCGCCGGCAGTGGTCCGGACCTCGCCGTGATGTGGACCGGGCTGTACCTGCCGCCCTACGCGAACCTCCTGGCGAACCTGCGACCGTACTTCCCCAAGTCCGAGATCGCCAACATCGAGGGCCTGAAGTGGGGCGCGAACGACTTCAACGCGAACTCCGCGATCCTCGCTGCCCCGGTCGACGCCCAGTTCTACATGGGCTTCTACAACAAGAAGGACTTCGCCAAGGCGGGCATCACCTCGGTGCCGCGTGACTGGAGCCAACTGCTGAACGCGTGCACCGCCTTGAAGAAGGTCGGCATCACGCCGATGGCCTACGGCACCGGCAGCGCGTCGTACTCGGGTGAGTTCAATCCCTGGTACTCCTTCAGCTACATGATGATGGCCCTCCCACCGGATCAGTGGCACGGCCTCTACAGCGGTCAAATCCCCTGGACCTCCTCGGTCGTCAAGACCCAGTTGTCGATGTGGCACGAGATGTACACCAAGGGTTGCGTGAACTCCGACGCCCTCACCGACCGCAACAACGTCGGTCAGTTCGTGGACGGCAAGGCCGCCATGGCCCCCGACGACGGGAGTTGGGACGTCGCGCAGTACACCCAGCAGATGGGCTCGAACGTCGGCGCCATGGTGCCGCCGTTCTCGACGAAGCCGATCAGCAGCGTGGTCTTCTTCCCGGGTGACGCCATCTCGGTCCTGAAGGGCTCGAAGAACGTCCCCGCCGCCGCGGCGTTCCTCGCCTTCATGGACTCGCCGGCCGGCGCGGTGCAGATCGCCAAGGCCGGTCTCATCCCGGACATCACGGGCTATCACTCGACCAACGCCTTGAACGACGAGATGCTCGCGTTCGTCAACAAGGACCACTACACCGTGTACCCGATGCTGGACAACGTCACGCAGCCGAACATCGTGAACGTCGGCTACCAGGCACTGCCCGCCGTGCTCGTCGGCCAGGCGTCGGTGAAGCAGGCGACCGGTGAGTTGGCCGCGCAGCACAACCAGCTGCCGGCGAACCAGCGCGGATCGTACGGAGCGTATTTCAAATAGTCATTCGTAGTTGAACTAGGAAGGACGCCGTGGCTCTCATCGACGTAGCCCGACGTCCCTCCAAGAGAGGTCCACTCGGCAGTGGTGGTGCCGGGTGGATACTCTCGTTGCCCGCGCTGTTGGCGGTGGCCGGTCTGCTGATACTCCCCATCGGACAGGCCGTCTATTACAGCATGACCAACTGGAACGGTCAGACCGCGACGTGGATCGGTCCGCGGGCCTACCTCAACCTGTTCGAGGACCCGACCTTCCTGCGAGTGCTCGAGAACAACGGGCTGCTGTTGCTCGCGATGCCCTTCGCGATCATCGTGCCGCTCGCCATCGCCTTCTTGCTGCACGAGGAGATCTGGGGCTGGAAGTTCTTCCGGTCCGTCGTCTTCATCCCGACGGCGATCTCGTGGGTGATCATCGGTTTGGTGGCGGCGCAGTTCTACGCCGTCAAGGGGATCTTGAACGGGATGCTCTCCTCGGTCGGGCTCGGTTTCATCAAGACCGACATGTTGGGCAACACCCATCAAGCGATCTTCGCGATCGCGATCACGCTGATCTGGAGCCAACTCGGCACGAACACGATCATCTTCATCACCGGTCTCGCCGCGCTCGACCCGACGCTCGCCGAGGCCGGTCGCGTGGACGGGGCGGGCTCGTTCCGCATCTATCGCAAGATCATCATCCCCCAGATGATGCGCTTCATCCAGTTCGCGTTCGTCATCACCGTGCTCACCGCGTTCACCGCGATCTTCAGTCTCATCTTCGTCATGACGGGGGGCGGCCCGAACTACGGCTCGACCACGCTGGAGTTCTACGTCTACCAGCAGGCCTTCAACCAAGGGGACTTCGGTACGGGCGCGCTGCTCGGCGTGCTGCTCTTCGTGCTGGTGGCGACGGTCAGCGTGATCCAGATCCGACTCCTGCGGGTGAAGTCGTGACGACGATCCAGGCGAACACGCGACCGTCGTCCCCCGCGCACGACGACGTGGCCGGCGTTCGACCGCGCCGCGTTCGACCGGCCCGCGTCGTCTTGTTCTTGATCATGGCCGGCGTCGCCGTCGTGATGCTCTACCCCTTCTTCTACATGATCGACAACTCGTTCAAGACCCAGGCGCAGTACGACGGCGCGAGGCGCGGGTTCTCCCTGTCGAGTTGGCACCTGCTCTTCAGCTCCGAGCCGATACTTCGCGAACTGTTGAACTCGCTCATCGTCTCGGCCGGCGCGGTGCTGTGCGTGGTGGTGGTCAGCACGGCCGCGGGCTTCGCGCTCGCCAAGATCCGCTTCCGCTTCCGCACGTTGGTCTTCCTCGCGATCGTCTCGTGCATGTTCGTGCCGCTCCCGTCGATCATCATCCCGGAGTTCATCAACGTCGCGAAGCTCGGACTCCTCCAGACCTACTGGGGCGCGATCATCGTCTACGCCGCGCTCGGTCTCCCGTTCTCCATCTTCCTCATGACGACGTACTTCCGCGGCATCCCCGACGAGCTGATCGAAGCGGCGTCGGTCGACGGTGTCCCGTTCACCAAGATGTGGTGGAGCCTCGGCATCCCGCTCGCGCGCCCGGCGATCTTCACGGTCGCGGTGTTGCAGTTCATCCAGATCTGGAACGACCTCCTGGTGGGACTGCTGTTCTTGGAGAACACCGACGACCGGACCGTCACGGTCGGCTTGGCGTTGCTCTCATCGGGACGCGTCGCGAGCGTGCCGGTCCTGATGGCGGGCGCGGTGATGAGCGTGATCCCGCCGATCGTCGTCTACGTGCTTTTCCAGAAGTATCTCGTGCGGGGCATCACGATGGGAATGGGGAAGTAACCCGGCCGCGAGGATCGTCGAAGCCCGCGTGCTTCAGCGCCTGCAGCGTGTCGAACGCACAGCCGCACGAACGCCGGGTCACCAGTGAGACGGGCAGCCGGACATCGCTGAAGAGCGCGTTGTCACTCTCGAAGGCCGCGACCAAGAGGCGCGCACTGCGCTCACCCATGGCCAGCGTGTCGTAGGTGATCGCCGTCAACGCCGGTTCGAGCAGCGCGCCGACCTCGGGGTCGTCGAAAGAGACGATGGCGACGTCCTCGGGGAGATGCAGTCCACGACTCCGCGCCGCGGCCAACGCGCCAAGGGCCAGTTCGGCGCTCGCGGCGATGAGCGCGGTCGGCGGCGTCGCGAGGTCGAGCTGGTGCAGGGTCTGCTCGACGCCGCTGCGCACGCTCCACTCGCCCTCGCTGACCAGTTCCGGGGCGACCAAGAGGCCCCGGCGGGCCATCGCCGCCAGGAATCCCTCGCGGCGTTCGCGCCCGTCGGTGCGGTCGGGTCGGCCGCCGAGGAAGGCGATGCGCCGGTGACCGTGGACCTCGGCGAGGTGATCGACGAGGAGCGTCACGCCCTCGCTGTTCTCGAGCGTGATGCTGCCCGCGCCGACGCCTTCGACCGTCTCGTCGATGAAGACGCAGGGCGTGCCGTGCAGCAGGTCCGAGAACCCCACCGCCGTGAACGGCGTGGTGGTGATCATGATGCCGTCGACCCAGTGTCCGATCAGAGTGTCGATCGCGTCGGCCACACCCTCGGCGTCCTCGCCGGAGTCGATCAGCACCAACTGGTAGCCGGCCTCTTTGAGGTAGGCCTGGGCGCCCTGGACGATGGTGGCGTAGAAGTGGTGCGCGACGTTCGGGACGATCAGGCCCACGGTGTTCGAGCGGCGCGATTGCAGGGACTGGGCGAAGGGTGACGGGCGGAAACCCAACCGATCGGCGGCTTCGAGGACCGCGGCGCGGGTGGCGTCGGAGATCTCGCCGCGCCCGTTCAGCGCGCGTGAGGCGGTGGTCGTTGAGACGCCGACGAGTTGGGCTACATCGGCGAGGCGAACTCTCGAATGACGCGCCACTTTGGGACGTCCTCTCACCTGAATTGTTGCGGAAACTCCACTACAGGCCTTATTCTAACAGGCCTTTGCTCTCCGTGATCGATACCGGACTAGGGCGTGTCGACGATCGCCTCGCCGCTCTCGGGGTCGAAGAAATGGAGGCGGATCGGGTTGAGCGAGAAGCGCACCCGGTCACCGTTCTCCACGGCCGAGCGCGGTTCGATTCGCGCGACCCCCTCGGCACGCTGGAGCATCACCGGGGCCAGCGAGTTGTCGTCGTCCTCGACGGCGCCCTCGACCTCGACGCGCTTGGCGTCGATCGCGAAATGGATGAGCAGGTCCGAACCGAGGGCCTCGACCAGGTCGACGTCGCCCACCAGCGTCGAGGACTCGGCCGTCGCTTCGCCGGTCGCCATCGGGAGGTCCTCGGGGCGAACGCCCAGCACGACCCGTCGATTCGCGTAGGCGCGCACGCCGGGCCGGCGCTGCAGGACCGCCTCGGAGAGTTCGATCCGTTGCGTGCCGATCATGACGGCGTTCGCGCCCTCCGTGATCTGTGCTTCGAAGAGGTTCATGGCCGGGGACCCGATGAAGGCGGCGACGAACAGGTTGGTCGGATTGTCGTACAGGGCCTGGGGTCGGTCGCATTGCTGGAGGACGCCCGCGCGAAGGACCGCGACGCGATCGCCCATCGTCATGGCCTCGACCTGGTCGTGGGTGACGTAGAGCGTCGCGACGCCGAGCTTTCGTTGGATGCGCGTCACCTCGGCGCGCATCTGCACGCGCAGTTTCGCGTCGAGGTTCGAGAGTGGCTCGTCCATCAAGAAGACGCTCGGCTCGCGAACGATGGCCCGTCCCATGGCGACGCGCTGGCGCTGCCCACCGGAGAGCTGTCCCGGCTTGGCGTCGATCAGCTCGGTCAGCCCGAGGATCCCCGCGGCCGTCGTGACCTTCTCCTTGATCTGGGCCTTCGGCAGCTTCTTGGTGCGCAGCGCGAAGCCGATGTTCTCCCCGACCGTCATGTGCGGGTAGAGGGCGTAGTTCTGGAAGACCATCGCGATATCGCGATTCTTCGCCGAGACGTTGTTCACGACGCGCTCACCGAAGCGCAGCGTGCCACGACTGATCACCTCGAGGCCGGCCACCATTCGCAGCGCCGTCGTCTTGCCGCAGCCCGACGGACCGACGAGCACCATGAACTCCCCCTCGGCGACGTCGAGGTCAAGGGCGTGCACCGCTTCGAACCCGTTTGGATAGACCTTGGTGATCTTCTCCAGACTGATTTGCGCCATCAAATCCCCTTTGTCTCGAGGAGCCAGGACCCCTCGACTGTCGGGATCAGATGGAGGAAATCATAGTGGGTATGTGGCGCAAATTTCAGGGGAATTACTGAGGTTTCGCCCGTTTCGGAGGGGCGAAACCGGGGTGTCGAACTAACCGCTACGAGGACTTCGGCGGGATCCAAATCGCGGCCGACTCGTCGCCGTAGGCGCTGCAGTCGCCCTCGAGGTACTTGATGCCGACCCACGCGCCCACGAGGGCGTCGAGGGCGTCTTCGAATCGCTTCAGCGACGTCGACGGATAGGTCTCGAGGTCGGTCTTGGCCGGCAACGGCAGGTCGATCTTGTTGATCGTCAGGGAGAGTTGGTCCAGGATCTTGCGCCAGTTCTTGACGACGCGACGGCGCCGGTCGGCCGGGCTCTTGTCGGGCCAGTACTCGCTCGCGCGGCCGATCTTGTACTTGAAGCGGAAGTCCTTGTCCAGCAGGTGCAAGAGCGCGGGGTGCGGATAGACCTCGGCCAGGACGAAGGTGCTCCCCACCGGTGTCTCGACCGTGGCGACCGGATACCCGAGCTCCTTGAACCGGTCGGTGAGTTCTCGACCCAGTTCACCGGGACGGACCTCGCTCGGTGAATGCGTGCTGCACCCCTTGGAGCCGAACTTCTGGGAGACCGCGCTGTCGGCCTCTCGCCGCTTGCTGAACGCGGTCAGCGCGACCGGCATGTCGATCGTCACGAGGTCCACGTTCTCGCCGTCGAGGAGAGTGCGCGCGGCGTCCATGAGGGCGTCGACGTCCGGTCGTCCGGCCTTCGGTGTCGTCGCCCAGTCGACCGGGGTGCCCTTCGCCAGCGCGACGAACTGTTCGTAACTGGGCGCCAGTGCGACGCACCGCCATCGATCCTTCACCTGATGGACCAGTGCGACGCCGCTCGGTTCGGTTGGCGTCCACGCCGGATCGAGGGCCAGGATGCTCGTCATCCTGGGCAGGTTATACCTTCCGGCGGCCGCGGCGACGCGGGCCCCGTCGTGGCGCGAAGGACCCTCGACGTCGACGGTAACGCGAGGTCGTGACGATAGTGTCGGCAGCGGTGACGTCCTCACTGCACGGTCCGTTGCGAAGAGCCCGCAACAGTCCCTCGACGGATCGTCGACGAGTTCATCAGGGTGCGACAACGTCACCTGTGGAAGGTGATCGGCAATGGCTTCGCGCGACCGTTCCTGGATCGGTGGGGACCGCTTCGCGAGGATCGCACCGAGGGGATCAACTCTCTGCGCTCGATCGCCGGCCTCGCGCCGCTGCTGAAGTATCGACCCGACCCCGTGCCAGCGCACCTCTGGTCACCTCGTCGCGTGAACGTCCTCGTTCGCGCGCTGGGGCTGCGCTCGTACCTCGAGATCGGCGTCTTCGAGGGCGAGACCTTCGCCAACGTGCGCGCGCGGCGTCGCTTCGGCGTCGATCCCCGGCCGCTGTTCGACGTGGCACTCTTACCGCGACGAAGTTCGTTCGCCGTCACGACGAGTGATGACTTCTTCACGGCGCTGCGCCCCTCGAAGCGATTCGACGTCGCATTCCTCGACGGACTCCACACGTTCGATCAGACGTACCGCGACCTGGTGCACACGTTCGCGCACCTGCGCGACGGCGTGATCCTCATCGACGACACCGTGCCGGTTGACGAGTTCTCGGCGATTCCCGATCAGGCGGCCTCGTACCGGGCCCGTGAGGCCGCGGGCCTCGAGGGGCGTCCGTGGCACGGCGACGTGTGGCGGGTGGTGTGGTTGCTCGAACGACATCATCACGACTTGGAGTGGCGAACGATCATCGACGAGGGGAATCCGCAGACGCTCGTGTGGCGTCGAACACCATCGAGCGTCGTCTGCGCGGCGAGCGATGACGAGATCGCACGCGCGCGATCGGCGACGTACGCGCAGGAGTTCGCGGACGGCGTCCCGGCGTACTTCCATCCGAGGTCGGAAGCCGACGCGCTTGCCGAGTGCATAATTTCGCTACGACGGTAGGACTTTCGTCACTTTCTGTCGAGGGTGTTTGTGACTTTAGACCTGGGAATTCACGAGAATTACGGCCCTCTTCGCTCTTAGGTTGAACACTGAAGGTCATACGAACGGCCTTCGAGGTTGAGATTTCAAAGAAATCTCGAAACCGTTTGAACCTAACGAATACGAAAGAGGGGCATCATGAACAAAGTTTACGAAATCTTCGGCAATCCCACTGAACGCACAACCCCCGGCGTGGTTGCATGGCTTCGCGAATCCAAGCTCGCGGCCGTTGCGTGGCTCGCCGTTCGCGTGTGGGTCGGCATCATGTGGATCCAGGCCGGTGTCGCCAAGATTTGGGGCGCCGAGAACCCGGCGTTCCTCCACAACAACGGAGCCGGCGTCGCCGGTTTCGCGAGTCATGGTGTCGCCGCCTACAGCTGGTGGGGCAGTTTCATGCACAGCTTCGTCGTTCCCAACGCGAGTTGGATCGCCGTCATCGTTGCGTTCAGTGAGTTCGCCATCGGCCTCGGTCTGGCCTTCGGCTTCCTCACCCGCATCGCCGCGATCGCCAGCTTGGCGCTCCTGTTCACGTACGTGATGTCCGGCACCGCCAGCGTCTGCGCGTTCTACGCACTGTGCGCGATCATCGTGCTCGCCACCTGGCGCACGTCGACGTGGATCGGTGTTGACGGTCTGATCGCTGGCTACAAGCAGCGTCGCCGCAACCACGCCGCCACGGTTGACGCGGCACCCGCTGCCGAGACCACGCCAGAACTGGTCACCGTCGGCTAATTCGGTTCCCCCCGCAAGGGTCCACGACGATCCCGCAAGGGGCGTCGTGGACTTTTCGCGTTTACGGCGAGCGCGTGAAGACGGTGCTGAGCGCGTCGTCGAGATCGGCCCAGAGGTCGGCCGGGTGTTCCAATCCGACGCTGAGCCGCAGGAGTCCCCCGGGTACGTTCTCCTCGCCCTTCCATCGCGCGCGTCGGTCGATGGTGGACTCGACGCCGCCGAGACTCGTGCCGCCGACGATGAGGCCGAGCGATTCGATGACGCGGTCCGCGCTCGCCGCGTCCTCCACCTCAAAGGACAGCATCGCGCCGAATCCGCCCATCTGCGAGCTGGCGCGCTCGAATCCGGGATCGGACGCGAGGCCCGGGTAACGCACGCGCACGACGTGACGATGGTCGTCGAGCCGCTCGGCGAGTTCGGCCGCGGTTCGTTGTTGACGAGCGAAACGAACGGGCAGCGTGCGAAGTCCGCGCAGCGCGAGGTACGCCTCCATCACGCCGGGGATCGCGCCGTGGGTCGTGCGCCATTCGATCAGTTCGTCGCGTCGCGCGTCGTCGGCGACGATGACGGCGCCCATCAACAGGTCCGAGTGGCCGCCGATGTACTTGGTGGCCGAGTGCACCACCGCACTCGCGCCGAGGGCGAGCGGCTGTTGCAACATGGGCGTCGCGAAGGTGTTGTCGACCACGGAGGTCACGCCACCGTCACGCGCGGCGCGCAGGATCGACGGCACGTCGGCGATACCGAGCAGGGGATTGGTCGGGGATTCGAGCCACACCACGTCGGCTCCGTCCATCGCGCCGAGGACCTCGGGGGTGTTGACCACGTCGACGGCGCGCGTGGTGAGCCGACCCTCCTTCTCCAGTCGCTCGAGGAGTCCGCGCGTCCCGTTGTAGCCGTTGTTCGGGAACACGACGGTCGTGCCGAGGGGTAGTGACGCGAGCAACGCGGATACCGCGGCGAGGCCCGAGGCGAAGGACACGCAGTGTCCGCCCTCGAGTTGACCGAGTGCCTCTTCGAAGGCGCTCCAGGTCGGATTGCCCCAGCGTCCGTAGCCGACGGGGCCGCCGTCGCGGTAGGTGGAGGCGAAGGTCGGGGGGACGTTGAAGGGACCGCCCGGCGTCGGCGCGCGACCGGCGACGATCGCGAGTGTTTCGGCGTGCCAACGCTGGGCCTCGGACATCACCTCAGTATTGCGGAAGTGGTCGTCCGCGCCGACGGGCACTGGCGACGTCCTCGGAAATGACGAAGCCCGCGCCCCCGACGACGAACGTCGAGGGCGCGGGCGGAGTTCTACGACTCGTCTTCGGCTAGCAGTCGGTAGATCGACCGTCGGGCGTCGGCCAGGATGGTCGTCGCCTTCTGGGTCTGCGCGTCGGAACCGGCCATCGCCACCTGACGCACCGAGTGGACCACCTGTCGCAGCGTCCCGAACAGGTCCGCGGTGACGTCGCTGACGTCGGCCGCCGCGGTCTCCCACGGCTTGCCCAGTGTCGCGCGGTCCTTTTCGACCAGCGCCTTGCCGGCGGCGGTCAGGACGTAGGTCTTACCCGACACCGTCGAGGAGATCTCGACGAGGCCCTCGTCCTCGAGCTGTTGCAGGATCGGGTAGACCGATCCGGGGCTGGGACGCCACGCGCCGTCGGAGCGCTCGCTCAACTCTTGGATGATCTGGTAGCCGTTGCGGGGCGACTCATCGAGCAAGACCAGGACGGCTGCTCGAACGTCGCCGCGGCGAAGACGCTGACGGCCGCGGGGAAAGCCCCCTCGGAACATCTCGTCGCCTCGACCGAACGGTCCACCACGGTGTCCACCCGGGCCACGGCCGCGTCCGCGACCACTTCCCCGTGGACCACGGTCGCGCTCGGTGCGCTCTGCGTGATTGTGTTCATGGAATTCGTGATTCATTGTTTCTCCTTTGTTATAAAACTGACTATAACGATATATCGTTATCGAACGTTTGTCAAGGGGAAGTTCGAAGTATCTTGGAAATCGCCTTTGATCAGGTAGAAGATGACAACGCGACGCCGGGTGCCGCGAAGCGTAGCGCGCTCGCGAACGTGCCTAAGGTCAGCGCCGCGAAGCTCGCGAGGACGGCCGGCACGACGTGGATGCCGAAGGACGAGACCATCAGGCTCTGGACGGCCGGCCCGATGACGCCGCCGGCCATCATGCACAGGATCAGGAGGGCGACGCCGTCGTCGTCGTGGGGACAGAGCGTCGAGTACCAGACCAGCGCCAAGGGATACACGAGCGCGATAGACAGTCCCACCAGGGGATAGACGTACGGCGCCGCCCCGGTGGCGAGCGCGGTCAGGCAGAGGGCCACCGCGACGCCGAGGCCGCCCAGGACCAGGCGATGGTCCGAGTAACGCCGGCTCACTGGGCCGGCCAGCACCCGTCCGATCGCCAGGCCCAGCCAGAACCCGGCCGTGTCGACGCTCCCGAGGGACGCCGAGTAGCCGACCCGGTGGAGATTGGGCGCGATCCAGCCGGCGGTCGTCGTCTCGGTCGCCACGTAGAAGATGTACGCCACGATGAACGTGGCGAGGATCGCCCGGCGCTGCGTCCGGTTCACCACGAGGTCGCTGCGCCGATGCTCCCGGGAGAGCGGTGGCGCGATGAGCCCGCGGTTGCCGAGGGTGAGGACCACGACCGAGACCGCGATCGCGACGTAGAGGAGGCGGTAGTTGTGCGGTCGCACGATGACGACCAGTAGCGGACCGATGACCGCACCGAGTCCGTAGCCGGCGTTGGTGACACTGAGTCGGCGACCGCGTCCCTTGTTCCTCGTGCGAACGAGGAGCGAGATGAGCGAGAAGTCGACGCCCCCGAAGCCGAGTCCGAGCAGGAATACCGACGCGAGGAACATCGCCCAGTCTGTCGAGAGCGCGCCACCGCACGCGCCGAGGGCGGTGATCAGCAACGTGCCCGACAGGACCGCGGCGCCCGTGAATCGACGCATCGCGAGCCAACCGATCGGCACGCCGAAGAAGGCCCCCACGAAGTACACGCTCAGCACCACCCCGGCGGCGGGCAGTGAGAGGTCGAATCGGTGCGACAAGGTGACCAGCAGCGGCCCGAACAACGAGGAGATCATCCCGAACACGATGAGGTCGACGGTGGCGCTGGTGAGCGCGAGCGGTCGGAAGGTGACCTCGGTCGAGGCCGGTTCGGACGTGGCCGAATCCGAGGTCACGTCGTCACGGCCCTCTCAAACGTCACGTCGACGGGCGAAAGTACTCGCGCTGGACCGTGCGCTCGGACTCGTAGCGCTGCAGCGCTTCGACGGTCGCCTCGCGCGACGCGACTTCGGCGACGGGCACGTCCCACCACGACGTGGAGTCGGGCGCGACGACCATCGGATCGGTCTCGATGTGGATCACCGTCGTCGCGGTACTGGCTCGTGCCTGCTTCAACGCGTCACGGAGCTCCTCGATCGACGTCGCCCGCAACACGGACACGCCGAGGCTCTGGGCGTTGGCCGCGAGGTCGACCGGGAGGGCGTCGCCGGCGAGCTGGCCGGAGTCGTCGCGACGTCGATAGGCCGTACCGAAGCGTTCCACGCCGACCGACTCCGAGAGTGCGCCGATCGACTGGAACCCGTGATTCTCGACGAGCACCACGATGATCTTGATCCCCTCTTGGACGGCGGTGACGAGTTCGGCGTTCAGCATGAGGTACGACCCGTCGCCGACCATGACGTAGACCTCGCGCTCGGGCGCGGCCATCTTCACGCCGAGGCCAGCGGCGATCTCGTAACCCATGCACGAGAAGGCGTACTCGACGTGATAGCCCTTCGGGTCCCTCGTGCGCCAGAGCTTGTGGAGGTCGCCGGGAAGGCTGCCCGCGGCGCCGACGACGACGTCGATCTCCGCACTCGACTCCTCGACCGCCCCGATGACCTCGCTCTGAGCGGGCAGCCCGACGTGACCAAGTCGGTACGCCGCGTCGACGACGTCGTTCCATCTCGCGGCGAGCGATCGATACTCGACCTCGTAGTCCGACGTCACTCGCCAGCCGCGGAGTCGCGACTGGAGTTCGTCGAGGGCGACGCGGGCGTCGGCGACGACCGCCAGGGCGGAGAGCTTCGCGGTGTCCGACGGCGTGACGTTGACGTTGACGATCTCGACGTCGGGGTTCTGGAAGACCGAATGCGAGGCCGTGGTGAAATCGCTCCAACGGGTGCCGACACCGATGACGAGGTCCGCGTCGCGCGCGATCTCGTTCGCGGCCGCGGTTCCCGTCGCGCCGATCGAACCGACGCTCTGGGCGTGATCGAATCGGAGCGACCCCTTGCCCGCTTGCGTCTCGGCGACCGGGACGCCGGTCGCGGTGGCGAGTTCGGCGAGCGACGTCGTCGCCTCGCTGTAGATGACGCCACCGCCGGCGACGATGAGCGGGCGCTTCGCCGCGCGCAGCTTCGTGGCGACTCGATCCATGAGCTGTTCTTCGGGGGGTGGTCGTCGAATCCGCCACACCCTCGTCGCGAACAGCGACTCCGGGTACTCCCACGCTTCGGTCTGGACGTCCTGGGGCAGGGCGAGGGTCACCGCGCCGGTCTCGGCAGGATCCGTGAGGACGCGCATGGCGTGCAGCATCGCTTGGGGCAACTGCTCCGGACGCCAGACGCGATCGAAGTACTTCGACACCGGGCGCAAGGCGTCGTTGACCGAGAGGTCGAGGGTGGACGGGTCTTCCAGTTCCTGCAGTACGGGATTGGCCCGTCGGGTCGCGAAGACGTCGCCGGGCAAGAGCAGCACGGGGATTCGATTCGTCGTCGCGACGGCCGCGCCGGTCACCATGTTGGTCGCGCCCGGTCCGACCGACGACGTACACGCGAAGGCGCGCAGTCGATTCGACATCCGCGCGTAGCCCACGGCGGTGTGCACCATGGCCTGTTCGTTGCGCGCGAGATAGTACGGGAAGTCGCCCCCACTCTCGAGGAGGGCCTGCCCGAGGCCGGCCACGTTGCCGTGTCCGAAGATGCCGAAGCACCCGGCGAAGAAGGGGTGGCGCTCGTCGTCGCGCTCCACCTCTTGGGCACGCAGGAATCGCACGAGCGCCTGGGCGACCGTGAGCCTCATCGAACACCTCGCGACGAGGTCATCGGGAGTCGCGGATCGACGACCTGATCACGCCACGACCCTCGAACCCAATCGTGGGTCGGGTCGTCGCAGAAGGCCATCGTCCGCTCGGCGGCCGGTCCGGCGAGCACGTTCAAAAAGTACAGGTCGTAGCCGGGCGACGCCATCGTCGGTCCGTGGTAGCCGTAGGGAATCAGTATCGTGTCGCCGGTCGACACCTCGGCGAGGACGTCGATCTGACGATCGGGTCCCGAGCTGTAGACGCGCTGGTACCCGCCGGGACCGGGTTCACCCGCCGCGGCGCCGCCGCGGATCTCGAAGTAGTAGATCTCCTCCAGCACCGCCTCACCCGGTCGCGCCTCGTCGTGCTTGTGCGGCGGGTACGACGCCCAGTTCCCGCCGGGCACGAGGACCTCGACGGCCACGAGTCGGTCGGTCTCGAAGGCGTCGGGCGACGCGAAGTTGTTGGCCTGGCGACTGGCCGCCCCCGCGCCGCGCAGTTCGATCGGCACGTCCTCGGCGGCGCCGTAGCGCGGCGCCAACGTGTGCTCGCACACCGCTCCGAGTAACGCGAAGCGTCCCCCGTCAACGCTGTGGACCTCGACCGTCGCGTCGCGCGGGACGTAGGCGAAGTCCGTCACCCGCTCGAAGACGCTGCGTCGACCCTCGAGTTCGAATGACGCGTCGGCGCACGTGACCCGACAGGCGCCCGCGAGTGGCAACACGATCCACTCCGCGTCACCTGTCGACCACGTCACGGTGTCGCCCGGCTTCACGTGGAGCACCCGCATCGACGAATAGCGCCAGCCCGCGCTCGCCGGCGAGATGTCGACGCTGTAGCCGTCGGGTCCCGGCTCGCGCGCCGGCGTGTACAGCGGCTGGCTCATAGGAGGCTGACGGCGGTCTTGACGGCCGTGGCGACGTCATCGTCCGAGGGGTAGAGCAGGTTGCGGCCGACGACGAGACCACGGACGCCGGGCAGTCGAAGGGTCTTCGCCCAGTGGTCGAACATCTCGTCCGGTCGGTCGCTGCGCGGACCGCCGAGCAACAGCAGCGGCATCGTCGTCGCCTCGGCCACCCGTTCCATGTCCGCGACCACCGGGACCTTCAGCCACGTGCGCGACGACGTGGCACCGAGCGCCGAGGCGATCGCCATCGAACGCATCACAGCGTCCGTCGTCAGGTCGTGCTGGATCCGAGCGTCGACCCGAGCGCTGATGAACGGTTCGATCATCGCGATCCTGTCCTGGGCGGCCAACTCGGTGACCGCGCGTGCGCACGACTCCAGGGCGTTCGCCGTACCGTGGTCGCCGAGGTTGATGCGCAGCAGCATCTTGCCGCCGTCGAGCCGAGACGCCACGATCGACGCGGCCGTGTACGCCGTGAAGCGATCGTCCATCTCGAACACCGCGCCGGGCAGCCCTCCACGATTCATCGAACCGAACACGTACTTTCCCTCGAGGGCACCGAGGAGGAGTAGGTCCTCGATCACGTCGGGTGTGCCGAGGACGCCGTTGACGCCAGGAATCTCGAGCGCCGTGGTCAGTCGGTCCAGCATGTCGTAGCGGTTGGACATCGCGCTGGGATTGGCGCCGACGTCGAGTGCGCCGCGCGCGGCGTGGTCGGCGGCCACGATCAGGAGTCGCTCCTCGGCGCCCGTCGGCTCGTGCAACCGACGGCTCTTCGCGGCCTCGGCGATCGCGTGCGGTCGCGTGAACCGGGACTCCAACAGATGACTGCGTCGCTCTTCGTTCATGGACGCTCCCCCTCCAGCAGTTTTCGTACCTCTTCGTTCGTGGGCATCGCTTCGGAACACGAGAGCCGTGACGCCACGATCGCCCCCGCGGCACTCGCGAATCGCAGGGTCTCGTCCAGGGACCAGCCGGACAACACGCCGTGGCACAGCGCGCCGCCGAAGGCGTCGCCGGCGCCCAGTCCATTGACGACCTCGACCGCGATCGGTGCCACTTCGATCCGTTCGTGGTGCGTCTTGGCGAGGACCCCGTCGGGTCCGAGTTTGACGACCGCGATCTCACAGCCGGACGCGAGGAGTCGATCGGCGGCCTCGTCGGGACCGGCGCTGCCGACGGCGACCTCCACCTCCCCGAGGTTGCCGACCGCGATCGTGGCGAGTGCGAGGGCCTGGACCGCGCACTCGTGCGCCTCCTCGCGCGAGGACCAGAACGACGGACGGAAGTCAAGGTCGAGGACGGTCGGGTGCGTGCGCGCGCGCGCCCGCAGGGCCGCAATCGTCGCGGCGCGACTCGGCTCCTTGGAGAGTCCCCCCAATGATGCCCAGAAGAGCCGGGCCGACGTGATGGCGTCGAGGTCGAGCTCCTCGGGATAGATCTCGAGGTCCGGAGCCTTCGGCTCTCGGTAGAAGTAGATGGGGAAGTGGTCGGGAGGGAACGTCTCGCAAAACGTGACGGGCGTCTGGAACCCGGCGCACGGCGTGACGAAACGATCGTCGACGCCGAAACTGCGCAGGGCCTCGTGCACGTAGTCCCCAAAGGGGTCGGATCCGGTTCGACTGATGAGCGCGCTGCGCTCACCCAGCCGCGACGCCGCGACGGCGACGTTCGTGGGACTGCCACCCAGGAACTTGTCGAAGTGCTTGACGTGGACGAGGCTGCCGTGCTCGGTCGGATAGAAGTCGACGCCGCATCGCCCCATCGTGATGACGTCGAACGCGTCGCTCACGCCGCCGCCTCGAGACCTCGACGGGCGCAATCGTTTCCGGCGCTCCTACGAGTCGCTGGTTCGAACACGGGCCCGCGGGGTCGTTCGATTTTGAGCGTACGGAGAGACCCCGATGAGACCATATGTAAGGACAATAGCACTACGAGGAGTTTTGCGACCTAGACTTTTGTCAGCACGCCCAACGAAGGATCCCGATGGCCCGTCAAGCAGTCCTGTCGTACAACCCGCTGCGGACCATGGTGCTCAACCGGTCCAGCCCGGTGCCGCTCTACTTCCAACTGGCCCAACACATCGAGAACGAGATCCGCTCGGGCAACCTCGTCTCGGGCGATCGCCTCGAGAACGAGGTCAAGATCGCCGAAGAACTCGGGCTTTCTCGCCCGACGGTGCGCGCCGCGTTCAGCTACCTGGTCGACAAGGGACTGGTCCTTCGCCGTCGGGGTCAAGGCACCGTGGTGACCAAGGGGAAGGTCAGTCGATCGGTCAAGTTGACCAGTCTCTTCGACGACCTCGCCGAGGCCGGGAAGAGTCCGACGACCAAGGTGCTCCACAACGAGGTCATCAAGGCATCGGACCTGGTCAAAAGGTCATTAGAACTGGCCGACGACCAGTTCGTGATCTATCTGGAACGGCTCCGGTTCGGTGATGGCGAACCGATCGCCCTGATGCACAACTTCATCCCGACGACGCTCGTCACGATGAGCAACGAGATGCTCGAACAGCACGGCTTCTACGAACTGCTGCGCGCCGGCGGCGTCTTTCCCGACCACGCCACCCAACGGATTTCGGCCAAGAACTCGTCGACGAGCGAGTCCTCGCTCCTCGACGAACCGCGAGGGACCGCCCTCTTGACGATGGAGCGCACCACATATGACGCCACCGGTCGAGCCATCGAATTCGGTCAACACGTGTACCGAGCCTCGCGCTACGCCTTGGTCAGCGCCGTGACGATCGGCGAGGCGACGGTCGACCAGCGGGTCTGACGGTATTTGATAGTAGTTATTGACAAGCGATTGGATATGCACTACGGTCGCTCGCAGAACAGCCGGAAGTGAGAGTTTCCGCGTGTCTGTACGAGGTAAGTGCCGGCGTGGTGAACTCCGAGCAGCGGATTTGGGGGAAAGTGCGCGCGCTGAGCAACACCGGAACAGGTGAAGGGATGATGGCGTCTACGGCGTCGCCGTCGACGGGTTGGCGCGCGTGAACGAGATCCGCTTCGACCACGTCTGGAAGATGTTCGAGGGCAACGCCGTCGTGTCCGACTTGAACCTCGGTATCCGCCAAGGGGAGTTCCTCGTCCTCGTCGGGCCGTCCGGTTGCGGCAAGACCACGTCGTTGCGGATGTTGGCGGGACTCGAACGTCCGAGCCACGGCCGCATTTGGATGGGCGACCAGGACGTCACCGATCTCCCCACCGGCCAGCGTGACATCTCGATGGTCTTCCAGAGCTACGCGCTCTATCCCAACATGAACGTCTACAAGAACCTCGCCTTCGGACCGAAGGTCCGAAAGGAGCCTCGAGCGACGCTCCAGCAGCGGATCCACGAGGTGGCCGACATGCTCGGCATCGGCCACCTCCTCGACCGCTCACCCGCCGCCTTGTCCGGCGGACAGCGCCAGCGCGTCGCCCTCGGACGTGCCCTTATACGCGAGCCGCAGGTGTTCTTGATGGACGAGCCGCTCTCCAATCTCGACGCGGCGTTGCGGGTCCAGATGCGCGCGGAGTTGATCCGGCTGCACCAACGCCTCGAGGACACGACCACGGTCTACGTCACCCACGACCAGGTCGAAGCCCTCACCATGGGCGACCGAGTGGCGGTCCTGAAAGACGGCGTCTTGCTGCAGGTCGACACGGCCAACGACCTCTACGAGTACCCCGGCTCGGTCTTCGTCGGCGAGTTCATCGGCTCGCCGAAGATGAACGTGGTCGAGGGAACGCTCGACCTCTCCGGTGGGCAGATCTTCGTCGAGTGCCTCGGCGTGCGCTGTGACGTCAGCCAGGAACTCGCCGGCCGACTTAATCCTTCGGCGACGTCCGGCCCCGTGCTGGTGGGTATCCGTCCGCACGACCTGCACATGAAGGGGGAGTACGCGACGGACAGTCCCGCCGTGGCGGTGACCGTGGACATCTGCGAACACACCGGCACCGAGATCTTCGCCACCGTCGAACGGGACGAGCAGAAGTTGATCGCGCGACTCCCGCGCACGCCGATGCCCCAAGCCGGCCAAGGCATCGAGGTCGCCTTCAACAAGGAACGGCTGCACCTCTTCGACGTCACGTCGCGCGAGCGCCTGCTGGAACGAGAGGCGACTCGCGAGCACATCTCGGTCGGTTCGTCAGAGCCCGTGGGCGACGCACCGAGTTCTTGAAAGTTAAGGAAAGGAAATGAGGGGAGACAAATGAAAGCATTTAGGAAGGGTGTACTACCAAGATTGATAGCCAGTTCGGCCATCCTTGCCTTGGGGACCGCGACCGTGGTATCGGGTGGCGCGACGCAGGCGGGGGCGGCGTCAAAGGTGACGATCTCGGTGGCGTACGCCGCGAACACGACCTTCGACACCACGCCGCTAGGACTCACGTGGTGGACGGGGGTGAAGAAGGAGTATGAAGCGAAGTACCCGAACGTCACGGTCAATCTCATCGCGGTCCAAGGCGGTGAGCCGGACTTCTTGACGAAGTTGGCACTGGACTACCGTTCGACCTCCACCGCGCCGACGCTGGCGCAGTTCCCGTCGACGGAGATTGCGCTGTACCAGTCGACCGGTTACCTGCTGTCACTCAGCAAGTTCTTGAAGGGGTCGTCCTGGTTCTCCCAGTACCCGAAGGTCATCCAGAACGAGGGCCTGATCAACGGGAAGATCTACGCCGTCAGCTCGGGTGAGAACAACGTCGGTCTCTACTACGACAAGGCGATCCTGACCAAGGCCGGGATCAAGCTGCCGTGGCAGCCCAAGACCTGGGCGGACATCATCTCGGCCGCCGAGAAGATCAAGGCCGCCGAGCCCAAGATCATCCCGTTGTGGGTCGACGCCGGGACGAGCGCCGGACCGAACGGTGCCGGGTACGGCATCTTGAACCTCTTGGCGGGCTCGTCCACGCCGACGATCCAGACGTCGTCCGGCAAGATGGTGGTGGACAGCCCCGGACTGCTGCAGACCTTGGACTTCTTCCACACGATGTTCTCCAAGGGCCTCGGTGCGCCGACCTCGCAGCTGTTCAGTCCCAACAACGCACCGAACATCCCTTCCGCGGACTTCAAGGAGGGCACGTTAGGGATCGCGGTGGGCGCGAACTTCTTGGCCGGTAACTGGACCAAGCAGGTGAGCTTCCCGTACTGGCCGCAGGCCTCGACGGCCATCGGCATCGCCGGTCTGCCGAAGGTCGACGGTGGTGGCTACGCCTCCACGTTGAGTGGCTGGGACTACGGCATCTCCTCGGCCGCGACGAGCGCGCAGGCCACGGCCGCGTTCAACTTCATGAACGTCGCCCAGGAGCAGAAGAACCTCATCAACGCCGGCAACTGGGCCGGATGGGTCCCGCCCGTCCAGTCCGACTGGACCGTGCCGCTGTACACGAACTTCGCAGCTCCGTTCAACCAGGAGTTCGGTGAATTGCTGCCATCGTCCTCAGAACTCCCGACGAGTGCGAACTACTCGGTGTGGGTCCAAGGGATCGAAGAGGCCAGTGGCACGCTCGCCCAAACACCCAGCACCACGGGTGCCCAGGCGCTGTCGCAGATGAAGAGCTTCGTCACCAACCAGCTTGGCGCGAGTGAAGTCACGACGCTGAAGTAGCGCGGTACGTAGAAAGGCAACGCAAGACGTGAGAAAGGTCCGGTGATGGCGTCGATCCCCATGGTTGACACCGTCACCGGACCTTCCATGTCCGAACTGTGGAAGACGCGGCGAGACAAGGAGCGCTACCAGTGGAGCAGCTTCGGACTCTTGTCGCCGACCTTCGCGTTGCTGCTCATCTTGTTCCTCGTGCCGATGGGCTACGCGGTCTACTTGGGTTTCACGAACCTGACCCTGGTCGGCCCGACGGCGATCCATTCGAGCTTCACGCCCGGAGCGAACCTGACGCGACTGCGCACCGACACGTCCTTCTGGAGCTCGCTGCAGGTGACCGGTATCTTCATCGTGGGATCCATCGTGGGCGTCGTCATCGTGGGCTACACCCTGGCCTCGCTGTTGATGCGCGCGGTGCCCTGGATGCGCATGATCGTCGGCGGCATCGTCGTCGTCGCGTGGATGATGCCCGCGGTGACGGCCGGCATGACCTGGTACGCGTCGACGACGGGCGGGGGCGCGTTCGCGTCATTGATCGGCTCGCCAAACACGAACTTCCTCGACAACGATCCGTTACTGGTGGTGACGATCGCCAGTGTGTGGTCGATGACCGGCTTCTCGATGTTGGTGATGGGCGCCGCACTGCGTAACATCCCCAGCGAAGCGATCGAAGCGGCCACGGTCGAGAACGCGTCGACGTGGCAGCGTTTTCGCATGATCATCCTGCCGTTGTTGCGTCCGACGATCACCGCGATCGTCCTGCTCACGGGTCTCCTGGCCCTCGCCAACTTCTCGTTGATCTACATCATGACCCAGGGCGGACCGGGCAACGCCACGAACATCCTGCCGCTCTACTCGTACCAGCAGGCCTTCACCTACAACAACCTCGCCTACGGCGCTCTGATCGGCAACGTCATGGTCGTCATCGCGACCATCTTCGGCGTCTTTTACGTTCGCATCACCACGAGGCGCCTATGAGCAAAATCGACGACGAGCGGGTCGGGGACCTCGACGCGACGGACGCCGCGGCGCCGGTCATGCCACCGGAGAACCGTCAGACCCAGGGCACGAGGGCGCGAAACGCGACGCTCCATCTCATCCTCGGCGGGCTCGGAATACTGTTTCTCGCGCCGATGCTGTGGCTCTTCCTTGCCTCGTTCGACAAGAACGCGTCGTGGGGCATCGAGTGGCCGCACTTCTCTCTCATCAACTTCAAGCACGTCCTCACGGGCAGTCTCTTGCACTCGCTATGGAACAGCGTCGTGTTGGCGGTGATCTCGACCGCGATCGCCTCGGTCGCCGGCGTGTTCGCCGCGTACTCGCTCTCACGACGCCGGATCCCCTTCAAGGGCGGACTGCTGATGTTCATCATCTTCTCCTCGGGCGTGCCGTTGGCGATCTTGGTGATCCCGGTCTACGAGATCTTCTCGCGATTCGGCTTCCTCTCAATCCTGCCGACCGCGGTGTTCCTCTCGGTCACCTCGCTGCCCTTCGAGGTGTACCTGATGAAGAACTTCATCGACGCCGTACCGACGGACCTGGAAGAGGCCGCGCGCATGGAACGCGCCAGCACCTTCCAGGTGTTGCGCCGGGTCGTCATCCCCCTCGCCATGCCGGGCATCGCGGCCGCGGCGATCTTCGGCTTCGTGAACGCGTGGGGATCGTTCGTCGTCCCGCTCATCTTGATAAGTCCGGCGAACCAGCAGCCCGCACCGATCGCGATCTACACGTTCTTGACGTTGCCTAAGGCGCAGTTCGGCAACATCGCGGCCTACTCCTTGGTGTTCTGCGTTCCCGTCTTCATCCTCTACACCGTTTCCTCGCGACTGTTCCGCGAGGGATTCGTGCTCGGTGGGGGTGTCAAGGGATAATGGACGCCGGTCGCGCTGGCGCGACCGTCCCTCGCGTCCGAGCGCGCCGCGGCGCGTGAATCGACAAGTAAACAAAGAAGGAAGACCAGTAATGACAATCACAGTGGCCAATGCGCCAATCAGCTACGGAGCGTTCGAACTGACGGTCGGCATCGACCCGAACGTCCCCGACGGCGAAGCGATCCTCAACGAGGTGCAGGCCGCCGGCTACGCCGGGATCGACCTCGGTCCGGTCGGCTACCTCGGCGACGGGGCGGTGCTGGCCGAGCGCCTGGCCGCGCGCCAGCTCGGTCTGGCCGGGGCCTACCTGGAGTTCCCCTTCACCGACCACGAGGCGTTGCCGTCGCTCTACCCGGAGTTGGACGCGATGCTCGACACCTTCGACGCGGTGCGATCGGTCGTGCCCGGACCGGTTCCCCATCCGACGATCGCCGACTCGGGCAGCGAGCGCCGGCGCAACAACCCGGGCCGGAGCAACGGCGATCACTCCTGGGGGCTGGACGACGAGGGATGGGACCGCATGCGCGTCGGCCTGGCCTCGGTCGTGAAGCGCTGTCGCGACCGCGGGTACGAACCGACGTTCCACCACGAGACCGGCACCTACGTCGAGGCGCCGTGGGAGGTACAGCGGATCCTCGACATCTCGGACGTCGGACTTTGCCTGGACACCGGTCACTTCTTCATCGGCGGCGGCGACCCGGTCGTGGCGATCCACGAGTGGGCCGATCGGATCAATCACGTGCACGTGAAGGACGCGCTGCGCGCGGTGATGGACGGGATCATCGCCGATGGGGTCCCGACCATGAATATCTGGTCACGCGAGGCGTTCCCCGCCTTCGGCGACGGCGACGCCGACGTCGCGGGCGTGCTGGCGGCGCTGAAGGAGGTCGACTACGAGGGGTGGCTGGTCGTCGAGCAGGACATCTTCCCTCAGACCTCGGCCCGTTTCGCCCAGGCCATCGACGACCAGAAGAAGAACCGTCGGTTCCTCGCCGATCACCAGGTCTAGTCCGATGTTCCGTCTGGGACTCGTGGGCGCTGGCCGGATGGGTCGCACGCACCTGCGCGCGCTCGCCGCGTCCTCCGACGTCAGGATCGTCGCGGTGGCCGAACCGCTCGAGACGTTGCGCGACGACGCCGTGGGCAACTTCGAGGTCGCGGGCTACTCGTCGTTGCCCGAGATGCTGGCGTCGGGCGGCATCGACGGGGCCCTCATCGTGACGCCGAGCGACAGCCACGTCGACGTCATCTCCCTGGTCGCGTCGGCCGGTCTGCCGATCCTCTGTGAGAAGCCGTGCGGCGTGAGCGCCGAGGACACCCGTCGGGCGCAACGGATCGTTCGCGACGCCGGGGTGGCGCTGCAGATCGGCTACTGGCGCCGGTTCGTCCCGGCGTTGCAGCGGATACGCGACGAGATCGCCGCCGGCGCCTTCGGCGACGTCTTGACGTTGTCGTGTCTGCAGTGGGACGGCGAGCCGCCGTCGGCGGCCTTTCGTTCGCGCAGCGGCGGCGTGTTCATCGACATGGGCGTCCACGAGTTCGACCAGGCCCGTTGGCTGAGCGGCAGTGACTTCACGACGATGGCCGCGGTCGCCTCACCGGCGATCAGCGATCCGGAGGTGCGCGGCGATCCCGACAGCGCCCAGGTGCTGTGCGCCACCGCGTCCGGCGCGAGCGTCTTCGTCTCGCTCGGTCGTCACTACCGCGGCGGCGACATGGCGAGCCTGGAGGTCTTCGGCTCGAAGGACCACGTGCTCGCCACCTTCTTGGACCCCGAGGACGGCGAACGCGCGCAGTTGGACGCGCTCGTGCGCCAGGCCCAGGCGTTCGCGCGCTACGCGAACGGCGCGCCGTGCGAGGGAGCGAGCGTGGAGGACGCGATCGCGGCGCTCGAGGCCGCGGGCCGCGCCGCCGACCTGCTGGCCGAGAGCGGCTGACCGGTGGCCACGAAGGAGCTGAAGGTCGGCATCGTCGGCTACGGCATGATGGGTCGCGCCCACGCGTACGCGTACCGCGCGGCGCCGCTCATTCGACCGTCGGCGGTGGTCTTCACGCCGGTCGTGATGTCGGGACGCCACGCCGAGGCGGTGGCGACGGTGTCGCGGGCGTGCGGCATCGAGTCGTGGGTCACTGACTGGCGCCAGGTCATCGAACGCAGCGACGTCGACGTGGTCGACGTCTGCACGCCGCCCGGTACGCACGCGGCCGTCATCGAGGCCGCGGCCCTCGCGGGCAAGGACGTGTTCTGCGAGAAGCCGCTCGCGACCAACTACGCCGACGCTCGGCGCGCGCTCGACGCCGTCACCCGAACCGGTGTCCGTCACGCGATCGGCTTCAACTACCGCCGCCTGCCAGCCGTCTCGCTGATGGCCGAGATGATCGCGAACGGCGAGCTGGGCGAGGTCCACCTCTGGCGCGGCACCTGGCTGTCGGATGAGTTCGTCGACCCCGACATCGGCTTCGACTGGCGCTTCGACTCGTCGATGGGCGGCAGCACTATCGGCGACCTGGGCTCGCACCTGATCGACCTGGCGACGTGGATGCTCGGACCGATCGACGACGTCACGGCGACGTCCTCGACGTTCGTCCCACGTCGTGACGACGGGGGACGGCCACGCGACGTGGAGGTGGACGACGCCTCCTCGGCGTTGGTGCGTTTCGCCAGCGGCGCCCAGGGCACGATGGAGGTGGCGCGCGCCGCGCCGCGTCGCCCGTGCGACTTCAGCGTCGAAGTGAACGGCAGCGAGGGCACGGCGGTGTTCAACTACGCCCAACTGAACGAGTTGTGGGTCGGGCGCACCGACGACGACGCGCGACTCTACGGGCTGCGACGTGTCCGCACCGAACACCCGTCACAGCCCGAGACCGCCGGCTGGTGGCCCATCGGCCAGGGCGTCGGCTACGACGCGAGTTTGATCAATCAGGTGTGCGACCTCGCGGCGACCTGGGAGGCGCGCGAGTGGAGCCCGGACTTCGCCGTCGGGGCGAGCGTCGCCGCCGTGTGTGCGGCGATGGAACGATCGGTCGCGGACCGGCGATGGGTGACGGTCGAGGAGATCACGGACGCGGCGTCGTCGCCGGGTTGATGGGACTCGGTCGTGGTCAGGCGCTCGCGAAGGCGGCCAGGTCGCGCGCGGCGTCGCGGCTGATCTCGGGACACACGGTCGGGAACATCTCCGTGGCGTGCATGGTGCCCAGCACCACGCGGGCCCGGCTCTCGACACCGGCCGAGAGCAGCAGTCGATAGAACGCCACGCCCTCGTCGCGAAGCGGGTCACATTCGTTCACGCTGACGACCGTGGGCGGCAACCCCGTCACGTCCTCGCGCGTCGCGAAGCCGGGCCACGCCATCGGGTCGCGCGCGTCGAACGCCTCGATCCCGTAGCCGACGCGGCCGCGATTGCTCTTGACGTCGCTCAACAGTTCGATGTACTCACTCGACGAGGGGTAGCGATCGTCGGGCCACACGCCATTTATATAGGGGCAGAAGACGTAGAGCCCCTTCAGCAGCGCGAGATCACCGTCGCGCTTGAGGCGCAGCGCGGTCGCGATCGACAGG
>CAVOWM010000005.1:0-55571 GCA_963700135.1 uncultured Acidimicrobiaceae bacterium
TCGAAGGTTCCACGAACCTGTTGCGGCGCGTCGGTGACGACGTCTACGGCAGGATCCTGAGCGAGCATCACCGGATCATCCGCCAGAGTCTCGACGGACTCGGGGGACGTGAAGAGGCCACCCAGGGGGACTCCTTCTTCGCCACCTTCACGACGCCGCGCGCCGGCGTCGCGGCGGCGCTCGAGATGCAGCACGGTTTCACCGAGCACGCCTGGCCCGACGAACAGGGACTCAAGGTCCGCATGGGCATCCACACGGGTGAGGTCTCGGCGTCATCGACGGGCCTCGTCGGCTACGAGATCCACCGGGCCGCTCGCATCGCCGCGGTCGGCCACGGCGGACAGGTCCTGTTGTCGTCTGCCACCGCGGGCCTCGTCGAGGACGCCCTGCCCGACGGCGTGTCACTTCGTAGCCTCGGTGCACACCGTTTGAAGGACCTCGGTCGCCCCGAGGTGCTCTTCCAACTCGAGGCCGAGGGTCTCGCGACCATCTTTCCCCCTCTTCGTTCTCTGGGCAATCCCGAGCTCGCCAACAACCTGCCCACGTCATTGAGTCCCTTCATCGGACGGGCCGCTGAGTTGACCGACGTTCGAGGTCTCATCACGCGGTCCCGGCTCGTCACCCTTACCGGGGCGGGAGGCGCGGGCAAGACCCGACTCGCCTTGCAAGCCGTCGCGGAGTTGGTCGACGGTTCCGGCGAGGGTGTGTGGTTCGTCGAGCTTGCGCCCGTGAGCGACCCGTCGAACGTAGCCGCGACCATCCTCGACGCGATGAAGATTCGCGTCGGGACGGACCGATCGGCGCTCGATGAACTGCTCCACGCGCTGCGCGACCAATCGGTGCTCGTGGTCCTGGACAACTGTGAACACGTCATCGACGTCGTCGCCGAGATGGTCGACGCCATCGCCCGCCACTGTCCGAAGGTTCGCCTCATGACAACCTCCCGCGAGCCTCTGGGCGTCGACGGAGAACAGGTCTACCGAGTGCAGTCGCTCTCCCTGCCCGACCGCGAGGTTGAGACGGCCGAGGACCTCCACGGCAGTGATTCCGCTGAGCTCTTCGTGGCTCGCGCGCATCTCCACGACTCCTTGATGGTGGTTGACGACGCCACCGCACCGTTTATCGCGTCCATCTGTCGGCGACTTGATGGGATTCCCTTGGCCATCGAGTTGGCGGCGGCGCGACTGACGTCGATGTCACCGCAGGAACTGAGCAAGCGGCTCGATCAAAGGTTTCGACTTCTCACCGGAGGAAGTCGCGGCGCTCTCCCTCGACAACAGACCCTGGGCGCCATGGTGGCGTGGTCCTATGACCTCCTTGAAGACCCGGAGCAGCGGATGCTGCGTCGGCTTTCAGTCTTCGCCAACGGCTTTGATCTCAAGGCCGCCGAGGTGATCTGTGGGAGCGACGACATCAGCGGACCTGACGTCCCAGCAGTACTTGGTTCGCTCGTCAACAAGAGTTTGGTGTTGGCGGAGCGTTCTTCGCAGGAACTTCGCTACCGGCTCCTCGAGACGATTCGACAGTTCGCGGCCGAGCAACTACTCCAGATCGACGGCGAAGCAGTCGCGCAAAGGTTGCGGGACTTCCACGCCAACTTTTTCTTAGAGCGCTGTGAATCGCTGGCCCCCGGTCTCTTCGGCGGACCGACCAAGGTGCAGCTGCTCCGCCGGTACGACGACGAGTGGGATGACCTGCTCGCAGCGTTCGAGACGTTTGCTGAGGACCCCGAGGGCTCGGCGCGGGTTCTGCGCCTCGCCGTCGCCATCGCACCGTATTTGCAGTCTCGCTACCAGCTCGGGCCGGTGCCTTTGCTGACGGCCGCGTTGAGCAAGTACACGGGTCGCGACCGCCTTCGCGCTCGAGCACTCGCCTGGGTCCCGAGACTGATGATCAACTCCATCGAAGAAGAGACCCGGGACCGCCAACTCACCCAGTATCTTGCCATGGCGTCGGAGGCCGAAGGCATCGCTCGTGAACTTGACGATCGCGAATTGATATCTGAGACGCTCACGATCCAGGCAAATCTGACCCTCAGCGTCGGCGACACCGAGAAAGCATTGCATCTGGTGGCGGCCGCCCTCAGCGCGGTCGAGTCCGAGAACGCGGTGTGGTGCGTCGCGTACGCGCTTTTCACCAAGGGACGAATCCTGTCCTTTGGCGGCGTCAGCCGTTCGGCGCGGTCGTACCGCACCGCGGGCGTGCCCGCGATCGAGGAAGCGGCGAATCGGTTCCGCTTGATGAACGATCCGCAGGGGCTGGCCCGGGCGCTACACCTCCTGGCCCTCGTCGCGTCGGGCGCGGAAGACTTTCGCCGAGCCCGAGAGTTGGACGAGGAGTCCCTGCGCCACGCCGAGGAGGTTGGTGACACGTTGTTCATCATGTACGCCGCGGGAGACCTGGGTCACCACGTCTTCATGCTCGGCGAGACCGAACTCGCTGAGATGTACGCCCGGCGATTCATAAGGCTCTCGCGCCGGCTGGGAATACCTCATTGGCAGACGATATTCGCGCTCAACACCCTGGCGTGCTGTGCGGCGGCGACCTCGGACTTCGAGCGCGCTTCAAAACTCCTGGGCGGTGTCGAAGGGTTGGACCCGCTGATGCCCGAGCACGGATTCTTCCTGTCCGACTCAGAGACGCGTGCTCGAGAAGTCGCGGCGACACAGTGCCGCGCGGCACTCGACGACCACTTCACGGCTCTTGTCGCGGAAGGACGAGCGATGTCGGACTCCCAAATGGTGAATTATGCGCTCCGACGAGTCGCTACTTTCGAGTCAACGTGATCCTGGCTTCCGAGGCCGTCGGTCACGGAAACCGAACCGAAGGACAGGGGCCAATGTCTACTGGTTGATGCCCCACATATCTACGACCTCGGCGTTCCACTGATCCCATGACATCTGAATCGTTTCTCCCCACGAGACGACGCGGGGACCTTCTGGTGTGTACCCGTCTAGAACCACTGCGTGTCCTCCAGCGTCCATCTCTTGATTCCCGAAATAGTCACCGGGTGCAAACTGGAGCGACACGACCAGAGCGGTGTAGTCGTTGACCGCATTCTCCACGTCTTGGGGATCTGTGTCATACGACGTGACTCCGCCTATCGTGACGCCCGCAATACCCTGTGTCTCCCAATATGAAAACAGTTGGTCCATCGTGAGACCTGTCGTCGCGTTCCCACCCGCTTCGGCGAACTCGTATCCAATGACGGATGGATCCGGGTGATCACCGAGCACGATCTGTTCCCAGTTTGCGGCTGCGGCGAACGTGCAGTCACCGAGATCGGCAGGGTACACGTTCCCATATGTCTGATACTTCTCGCCCGTTGGTCCGTAGTCGGTCCCGTTTGGCACGGTGGTGGTCGTCGTTGAGTTAGTCGGCACCGTCGTGGTCGTCGTCGGCGAGGTTCCGGATCCGGCAGATGCAACCATTCCCCACATGTCTTTGACCTGATGGTTCCACTGCGACCAAGTCATCTGGATCTCAGTTGCTTCATAGACAACCAAGGGGCCCTTGGGCGTAAATCCATCGACGACCATAATCGCCGTGCCATTAGCGGTCCACTGATCTGTTCCGATGTACGACCCCTTAGTCGATACGTCCCTAACGATCAGCGCGGAGTAGTCCAAGACGCCGCTTTCGACATCGGTCCTATTGGTGTAGTACGACTGATCGGACGATATTCTCACACCGTCAATTCCCTGAGCCTTCCAATAATTGAACATCTGACCCATCGAGAGTCCTCCACCAAACGTCTGTCCGTCAGCTCGGTACTCGTTCTTGATGGCTCCTACCGAAGGATTAAGTGCGAGGACTAGTTCCTCCCAGTTGGCGGCCGAAACGAAACCGCAGTCCTGAAGTGAACAAACGGACGAGTAGTTCGTGAAATGGAAATGTGCCGCTTCAATGTCGCAACTCGGACCCGGGGCGCAGGCCTGGAAGCCCGGAATATTCGACGCCGATGCGTTGGGAGTCACTGAGGCGATGGGGAACAAAGTTGCCGCAATCGTAAGCGCGGCGATCAGCCGAATGCGCTTCATTGCGACACCATACCGCCCCCCGTTTTTACTCCTCGTCTGCCGCTCCTTCACCCTGGCCACTCTCCTCAATTGCAAACTCGAATGGGTCGCTGCAAGCAAGAAGGGCTGACTCATCCGTTTCTGTCGAGGAGATCTGATTGCGATCGTCAGGATTCGCGAGACCCTCCGGATCGCGAATTGACAGTGACGTGCGTAATTGTTGAGTCACGCTTCGAGTAATCAACAGGGAATCTAGAGTGAGGAGGGACGATTCTCCTTTCCGTGCAATACTTGTGGGGTAAGGGCACGACGCAAATCAACGCGTCATCAAATTGGAGACAATTGTGCCCCGACTCATTACGCTTCGGCGATTCGCCCCATTTCTTCTTCTTGGATCGTTCATTTTCGGAGCCGCCGCGACACAAGCCGCTGCCGCGGGAACGCCGCTTAAGGACCCTTCCGTAAACCTGCCACCGTCACCCAATTTTCTCTCGAGCGGTCTCTGTACTGAAACGGGACTCGCGACGCATTGCACGAATCCCTGCATGCGAGTCGTTGGATCGAATTCGAGCCGGCACGCTGCCTTTCCCATCGTCAACGGATCCCTCGCGTGCACTTCATCCATCCTGATCGCAATGAATGTGGCTCGCACCGCTGAAGGTTTGTCGACGCTCGTTCTGCCGACCAACTGGTCCCGCCTTGGGCCCCAGGAGCAACTCTTCGTGATTGTAGACCTCGAACGAACGGCTCGAGAATTGCCGCCGTACCTAGGACTGAATCGTCAATTGCGGGCCGCAGCTCAATTCGCCGCTGTTCATGAGATCGACCCTAACTACGCAGAGAATTTTCCGGTAGGACTCGATCCCGAAGGCGTCCGTGGCATGGGCAGCACGCTCGCGGTGGGTTACACGCCGCTTGGGGCTGACTACGTTTGGATGTACGAAGACGGGTGGGGCGGATCCAGGTCGTCCACACCAAATATCGCCTGCACCTCGGTTCACGCCCCGGGATGCTGGGGCCACCGAAATGAATTACTCGGCTTCGATGGTGCTTACAATTTCGGGGTTGGACTGCACTGCACGACATGCGAGATGGGGACCGGATTTGCCGTCGTGAAGGGCGTTGGATCGTACACCGGGCTAATCGAATTGCCAGCTGGCTCTCCGCCCAGCATGTACTTCACGTGGGCAAAGAACGTCGTGCCATACCTCAAGGTCTCGTCCTCAATAAGTTGATTCCACTCTTCCAGTGACATTGCCTCTGATTTCAATTCGTGGTCGGAATCCGTAAATTCTTCACGTGCGCGCTTGTACATCCGTGAGAGCCAGCCGAACGGATCGACGTCACTTAGAGAGTGGGTGGCACGCGTATTGAAACGTCTGTCCGGTGTTTGTCACAAGAGCGAAATCATTCGAATACGATGAGCCAGAAATCGCTCCGACGATTGATTCCCCTGCCTTTAGTTTCACGGCGGCGCCCTTAAGTTCTTCCCCGCTACCGCAGACACCTTTGGTTCCGTAGATTTTTCCAGTGCTCGTGACTACCCAATAACCTTCAAATTCAGCGTTCTCAGCGAAGCCGACGACATTATCCGTCGGAACAGAAAATGACCCATAATTTGGTGCGCCATCCACGACGACAACTTTTCCAGTGTTGTAAACGATGTATCCCCCCGTGCCGGCGGCGCCAATGATGGCGGGCCAGGTACCTACGACGCGACCTCCGCTGGTTGATGCCAATGCCGCATTGGGGACGATCGCAAATCCACCAATGGAAATTGTCGCAAGGACACCTATTCCCACTAATTCTCGTATCTTCACTTGATTCTCCTCACGTGACAGTTGGAGCACAAACTACATTGGTCGGCGCTCGAGGACACGTGGGAGTTGTGGACCAACTGAGTGAACTTGGACGTTCCGAAAGAAGTTCGACTTGTACCTCGCGCGCTGGACTCATTGCCGCGCCGCACGCAGACATGGTTTTCTGGCGCACGCATGCGGACGTTTCGAACGTCTCGATCGACTATCCCGGATTCGATCGGTGGGGCCAGGCACTCGGGTGCCAAAATGCTGTCGCGAGGTCGGACACCAGCCGGGTAGTGACCTTTGCCTAAGTTTCGGATTTAGTGCATCGCCACAAGGGCGGCGGTGTCAACGATTAAGACAACGCCGATTACTTCAAATGCGGTTGCGATGTTTAGCCAGTGACCAACATCGGTTATCTCATTCATGCCACGGGGAAGTATTGCTGCCTCGAATGCCGCCACACGCTCTTCCCAACCATCATCATCCCAATGGTCACGCACCAGAGCTGCCGACGAACAATGAGCCGCCTCATCGAGTCACACGAGTTTTCCTCATGAACTACCGTTCGTAGTAGTTTGAGATCCGAAACGCTTAAGTCGCTGGAGATGAATGCGTAAGTCTGTACTAGTCGGAGTTGGGGTTGTTGTCCTTGTCGGACTCGTCGCCGTGCTTTCGGATCTGACCGGAGGCAAAGTGTCGGGAAAACCATCAGCCCCTGTTTCCGCGCTCGTCGGTCATCACGTCAAGCCGTTTTCGCTTGGAGGATTGAACGGAGGCACCATCAGAGCTCCGTGGGCGTCGGGTCATGCAAGCGTCTTAGTGTTCTTCGCGAGTTACTGCGTTCCCTGTCAGGGAGAAATGCCCGTGATCGCGAATTACCTTCGCACGCACAGCCCGAGCCCCGTCGTGGTTCTGGCGGTTGACGCCCTTGACGAGCGCGGATCGGCGCAAGCAATGGTGAGGAGGGATGACGTCAAGTTTCCTGTCGCCTTTGATCCCAACGGCGTCGTCACCACTGGCGTCTTCGGATTCGGTCAGATCCCCGAGAGCGTCTTCGTCAATTCGGAGGGTGTCGTCGAGAAAGTGTTCTACGGGGCGATTCCCCAGCGTCAGCTCGCTTCCGGAATCGAGATCCTTAAGGCGGCTCGTACATAGTCGTAAATCTGAACTGGCAGGCGCCACCAATTTCAGCGCTTCCGGCGCTGGAGGGTCCGCAACAAAAGAGGATCGCGTTCACAAACGCCTGAATTGACGCAAAAAGAGTCGGTCTTCAATACAACTTCGGACCCAGCCGCATTCTTCAAAGCAGGTCGTACTACGACGGGTAGTATTCGACCGTGAGGAAGTCGCATTCCATTTCCTGGGTGGTCGCTTCATGCTTCGCGATGGCGTTCACGTTGGTCGGGTTTGTCCCCGCCGCTTCTGCGGGAGTCAGTGACGTTGTAGTTTCGCACGTCACTGTTACCGCGGCGACAATCCATGGGAATTCGGCCGTGGTCATGTCGATTGCCAACAAGTCGGGAGAGCCGATTTCCCTAATCTCAGTGACATCGTCGGACGCCAAGACGAGCATGATCGATTATGACGTCAACATGTGTCAAGGCAATCACGCGATGACGTTGATCGCGAACATTCTCATCACAGGCGGTCGAACGCAAGAACTGGGCTACAAGTATCAGGGCGCGATGCTACGACAGTTGAAGACGCCGATTGTGAAGGGCGAGACGATCCCTCTCGTTATCACGTGGAGCGACTTCAACAAGGTCCATTCTGCAACGGTCCAGGCCAAGGTTGTCAAGCCTCCGAAGCACCTATTCTTCGGCATGACCGGGATGGCAATGTAGGACGCCGAAAGCGACTCTCGAGGCGGTGCGGAGGAAAGTATGACCTTGCGGCCACGCAGCGTAGGTTGGGAAACAAGGCGATCACCATCGAAAGGTGACGATTTCCTAGAACGAGCAGTGGGAAACGATGTGATTGAATCCAGACGACAACGCACGATGGCAGCGAGGACGCAGAGTTGAAGTACACGATGATGCGAATGACCGACCATGACACGGCCTGGCCCAATTGGAGGTCCTGGCACATTTCGGGGACCGTTCTCGTGGTGGTCGTAGCGGGGCTCATTGGTCTGTTCGCGTCGTGGCCGCGAATCTCTTCGCGTCAAAGGGTCCTGCTAGTGACCGGTCTTGTCGCAACGGCTGCGCTCCTGTCGTCTGACATCCAAACGCTCTCGATGTCCAGTTATCCGAGTCACATGGTCGAACACATCGTGGTCGTGCTCTTGATCGCCCCAGTAATCGCTGGCGCGATCAACATTCGATTGAGTCGAACGCTGGCCACGGCCGGATTCTTCGCGTTCACTCTTCTGGTGCCGCTGTTCCATCTCACCCCTTTGGGGAGTTGGGTGATGAACTATCCCGACGGCCACTATCTCGAGCTCGCTTGCTTCTTATTTGTCGGCGTGTGGTTCTGGACCCCTGTTTATGGAGAACACCGGATACTCGGAGATCAGCAGCGGATCACATACACGGTGCTCGCTCTTCCGGTCATTGCTACGACTGGATTGGTGCTCTGGTCGTCGACGAACGACTCGCTTCACAGCGTAGGCATGAACATGTCTAACGTCTCAATCGGGGATATCCATGATGGCGGAATTGTCATGATGGTCTTCGGAACGGCCCTCATGGTTGCCCACATCGCGGTGCTTTGCGCGCGCGCCGCCACGAACCATCGAGCGATTCGAGAACCCGTTGGTCTCAAGTACTCCTAAGCGATCCACAGTCAAAGGACTTCTACTTCGCTTTCTCACAGAATCTTGAGTATCGCATGACCGACGTCACCACTCGATGACGAAGAACGAGGTGTTAACCCCTGGCTACCACCAAGAGCGCACACAGCAAGAAGGACGCAGCGCTCACGCTGCCGAAGAGCGTCCACGCGGCGCTCGTCGACGCCGGTTCGACGGCGAGGCGATTGATTCTCCGATCGATGACGCCATCGAAGGCGTTGAGCGCCCCCACTGGGGGAGGTTGAAAGAGTTGCGCCTTTGCGAGGGCCGTTTTGAGGCCCTCCGCTGATACCCGCGTTCTTGAATAGTCGTCGGCCTGCATCTCCAGGTAGGTGCGCATCGATGATGGCGCGTGTCGCGCGAGCGGAAGAAATGCGACAAATGACGACAAGACTTGAAGCGGAATGAGAACGGCACCGTGACGTCCACTGCGGTGTCCGTTTTCGTGAGCGATGACGGCGGCGAGCTCGCCGCGACTGAGGGTGTCAATGGCTCCCGTGCTCAACACCACCCGCCCGCCGTCGCCCGGAAGGAAGTACGCCATCGGATACGGGTGGCGCAGAAGACGAACTCCCTCGAGGGAACTCGGAGTCTCAGCGACCAGATCCAGCACTGTTCGCTGTTGCGATCGGGCACTCGCAATCCTCACCGCGGTCACGACGATTCCACCAATCATCAAAACCGTAATGTCGAACGCCACCGAAAGACCGACGACCTCTGAGAGGCCGAGCCCGCGCAATGGATGACCATCCCCAAGATGGTCGATGAACGACCCCAACGCCCGAAAGAGAGGAGTGTTGGTGTCACCGAGTCCAACCTTCAAGAACGTCACGATGGCGCTCAGCCAACCGACTACGCACATCGAGCCCCACACGACGAGCCCCGAGATGGGATTGCGGTCGAATCGTGTCGAATCGTGCAGGTAAGCGGGGAGCACGATGAGACAGAGCACCGCGACACTGGCAGCGAGGACGGTCGTCGACATCACCGAGGGTTTCGAGCGAAGATCTTGCGAAAAAAACTTCGATCACTCGGCGCCAAGGCTTCGGCGAAGTGGGCGAGGGCCGCCTGGCGATCTTCGGTGTGCGCTAGGGCGTCCAGGATCAAGCTCGTGATGTAGTCCTCCCTCGAGGCGGTGGCCGTGAACGTATTGAGACGACCTTCTTTGGCCTCTTGAAGGAAACCCTTCGCGCTCAATCGCGACAGGACGGTCAATATGGTCGTGTACGCGTGATCGGGAAAGTACTCACCGACATCGCGAACGGTGAGGGTCGCCGACGGAGTCGTCCACATGACTTCCATAACTTCGCGCTCCAGGTCGCCAAGTCCCAAGGCACTCCTCAATCTCGATGTCCAGATTGTTTGATTCATCGTAGCCCTTGGGCGAACGCAAGGACGCCGATTTGACATTTCTACTACGTTAGGTAGTATCGCCGTACTACAGACGGTAGTTGAACGGAGAGTGTCATGTTGAAGCGCATGTTCCTAGCGATGCTTGTGACCGGGTCAATCGCGGCACTGGAGTTCGTCGGACCACCGAGTGGAGCGGCGACTTCGTTTCCGCAGCCGCCCTCCAAGGTTGGCGTCGCTACGACAACCGCCCTTCCCGCGGCAGTGCGAGACGCAAAGTTCGTCAATCAAGACGGGGCGCCTGAGACGTTAGGGGCCCTGAAAGGTAAGACGGTATTCCTGGTTCCTCTCTTGACCCTCTGCGGCGACACGTGCCCTTTTACGTCCGGCAACCTCCTGCAGTTGCAAGCCAAGGTCAACGCCGCCAAGGTAAGCAATATTGAAATCGTCACCATCGACGTCGATCCGTACCGGGACACCGTCGCCCGAATCAAGGCGTACTCAAAATTAATTGGCGCCAATTTTCAAATCTGGACGGAGGTAGGTCCGACGACGACTCCGTACATCACGGACAAGGAGTATGCCTCAAAGAATCCGATCGGGAAAGGCGACACGAACGCGAACTTGACAGTCGTCGAGAAATTCCTAGGTTGGACGGTTCAAGTGGTGCCCCAGTCTGTTCCGGCACCGAATGATTGGATGGCACCGCACGACCTCCTTTCCTACGACATCAACCATTCCGACGGCTTCTGGATCATCGGCGCGAATCAGTCCGTGCGCTTCGCCAGCGGAGACCTTCCGGCTTTTACCGGCACGCTTTCAAAGGTCCTCTCGACGTTCATGGGGTACAAGAGCAACATCTACAAGAATCCTGTCTACAAAGGCGGATGGACGCCATCAGAGGCCGTTCAAGCGCTTCAGTGGGTCGCCAACGAAAAACTCTGAGAAGGTTACCTTCGAGCGCCCGTCATCCATTAATCGGGCGCGAGCCGAATGCATTGGACACGGCTTCGCGGATAAGTACATCGATAAGTACATTCGTCTGATCGATCGAGCAAGGTTGCAGCCACTAGGAGCCTCATTTTCCAGGCCCTTGTTGAAGTTGTTGTAAGTGCGGCTGGAGGGATTCGAACCCCCGACCCTCGGTTCCGTAGACCGATGCTCTAATCCGCTGAGCTACAGCCGCGTTGTTGCTGACCTTCCATCGTAGTCGAACGCCGTTCCATCGCCTCTCGCCGTCTGGATACCATTCCTCCATGACCAACACGTTCTCCGACGATCTTCCCCGACTGCTCGACGAGGTCAACGACTCCATGGTGGAGATACGGCACGATCTCCACGCTCATCCCGAACTCGCGTTCGTCGAACACCGCACGACCCAGGTCGTGCGTGAGCGTCTGGTCGACCTCGGTTGGGACCTCCAGCCCTGTCCCACCGACACCGGTGCGGTCGCGGTACTTCGGGGTGCCTCGCCGGGTCGCCGAGTGATGATTCGAGCGGATATTGACGCACTGCCCGTGACCGAGGAGAACGCGATCCCCTTCGCGTCGGTGATCGACGGCGTGATGCACGCGTGCGGCCACGACGTCCACACTGCCGGCCTCCTCGGCATCGCGGACCTCCTGTCGCGTCGCCGAGACGAGCTCGCCGGAGAGTTCACGTTGCTCTTTCAACCGGCCGAAGAGGCGTTGGGCGGCGCCATGGCCATGATCGACGGTGGCGTCTTGACGAGCAATCCCGTCGACGTCGTCATCGGGGCGCACGTCTCGTCATTGGCGCCGCTGGGGTTCGTGGGAACGAAGCCCGGCGTCATGATGAGCGAGGCGAACTCACTCGCGATCCATATAAAGGGCAAGGGTGGTCACGGAGCGATGGCGAGCGTCGAGGGCAACGTGATCCTCGCGGTGAGTCACGTGGCGCCACGCCTCGGCGAGGTCGTCGACGGTCTCTCATTCGAGGGGACCAACTGCGCCTGTTCCGCTGGCGTGATCAACGCTGGCACCGCAATGAACGTGGTGCCGCGCCACGCGCTACTGCGCGGCACGCTTCGCACGTTCACCGCGCAACAGCGCGTGGAGGCGTTGGAGCGATTGCGGTCGCTGCTCCGCGAACTCGAGACGATGTTCGTCGTTGAGTGCTCGCTCGAATTGAGCGACGTCGCACCGGCGGTGGAGAACAACCCTGGCGTCTACGAACAGGTCATGAAGTCGGCCGCGAAAGTGGTGGGCGCGAGCGGCGTCATGACGATCCCCCCGTTCACGCCGAGCGACGACGTCTCGGAGTTCTTGAACCGCGTGCCCGGTTGCTACATGTTCATCGGTGGCGCCAACGACGACGGCACGAGCGGCATGCACCACAGTCCCGACTTCCAAGTCCAAGACGGCGCCTGTCGGATACTCGCCGGGGTCCTCGCGCAGAGCGCCGTCGACCTCGCTCAGTTGTAGAAGAGCTTGGCGGCGCCGCGGATCGAGGCCTGGTTGCCGTTGATCACGACGCGATACTCCGCCTCGTCGAACAGCGCCGGCGTCACCCGGCGCGCGTTACCGCCGGCCAAGTGGACCGTCGTCGCGCCGAACTCCCGCACGAAGCCGTCGATCGCCATCACCAGGAGTTCACCCCAGTGCTCTTCGTCGATCGACCTCGAGTGTTCGCCGATCGTCTGGTCGTAGGTCTTGCCGCGGACGAAGACCTCCGCGCCGACGTCGCGAATCTTTCGCAACGTGCCGTCGATGGCGAGGGCGATGCCGAGACCGGTGCCCAGCGTGAACACCAGTTCGACGCCGTGTCCTTCGATCGAGCCGAGCGCGGCCAGCGTCGCGTCGTTGACGACCCGCACGTCGCGACCGGTCACCCTGCAGAGTTCGTCCTGGAGCGCGAAACCCTTCCACTGGGCCTCCAGACCGGGATCGACGTCCGTCGTCACCCCGCCGGGCCTCGAGAGGTTGCCCGGCCGCACGACGCGACCGTCGATGAACTCACCGGGGAAGCCGATGCCGACTCGCGGGCACTCGCTCCCCTCGATCCGCTCGTCCAGCGCCTCGATCAATCGCTCGGGCGAGCACGGGTACGGCGTGGGGCGACGGCGGACCACTTCGAGCATGTCGCCGTGCATGTCGACGTGGCAGAACTTGACGTTGGTCGCGCCGATGTCGACCGCCAGGATCTGATCTTGCACGAGAGTTCGCGATGGCGCCATCAGGAAATGCTAGTTAATGCTCGCGCACGCCACGGACGCGAAGGCGCCGGTCACTCCACCACGGTTGCAGGTGGACCGGGAAGGCGGGCCGGTGACCCGCGATGACCGTGCCGGTCCCGGGAGGTCGCTGACGAAGCGGCACCGACGGCGGCGCGTCCTTCTTCGCTTCGAAGAGCTCGGGAAGAAACTGCGACGCCGTTGGATCGGCCAAACCACCCAAGACCACGCGAGTGGTGTGATTGTTCACGATCGTCGAAGCCCGCGCGCCCCAGCGTGCCTTCAACTGTGAGAAGTCCTGCAAGACGGTGACCAGGGTCACGTCCAGGCCGCTCACCGTCGACGCCATCTGATCGAGTTCATCGAGGGACGCGACGGTCGCCGCCTCGTCGAGCACGAGCAGCAGTCGACGCTGCGCCCCCAACTCCACCAGGCGCTGCTGCTCTTCTAACACCATGCGCAGCGCGCCACGAAACAACGGCTCGTAGTGTCGCTGCTCCCCGCGGGGGCTGCAGAGGTACAGCGTGTTGGGCCCGTTGACGACGGCGCGGACGTCCGCCAGCGGCTGACGAAATCGCCACGGCATCAGCATCGTCTCAGCCGTGGTCAAGACGCCGTCGATCGTCTTGTGGTCGTGCGTGAGAAAGGCCTCCAGCACCTCGCTCGCTTCGCTGTGGCCGCGCGTGTCGAGCCACTGGTCGAAGTCACGACGTTCGACGGCGCGCGCCACGTCGAAGACGTCGCGTGAGCGTTGGAACGCCAGCATGAGCAACGAGCCCACGACCTTCGAGGCGAGTGAGTTCCAGAACTCGGTCTCGCCGCGCTCCGCCGGGGCACCGGTGAGGTCGCGCGCGACCCGGAACGCGTGTCGAAGCGTTCGCACGCCCTCGAGCGGATTCCAGGTCATGCCGTCCTCACGACCGGGCGCGAGGACCTGCACCTCGCCCACCGTCGATCGCCACTCCCTCGTGGTGTTGATGACGTCGTTCTTGACGCTCGTCACGACGAGTGCGTCGCTCCATCGCAACAACGCCGGGATGACGAGCGACGACGTCTTGCCCACCTGCGTGGGACCGACGATCAGCAGTGAGCTTCGCGGCGCGAGGTGAACCCGCGGACCGTAGCTGACGCCGTGAAAGGTGCGACGTCCCAGCGTGGGTCGATCATTCATCGGTGCCGGGTGCCCTCATCGCGCGATCGGTATCGATGAAGTCGCGATCGCGTTGGTCCGGTCGCACCTGAACGATCGACCGGTAGGCCCCGTAGCGCACGAGCGCGGCTCCCTTCGGCAGCGCCGAGAGGTAGCGCTCCTCGCGTCGATGCAACGCCAGGGCGAGCGCCATCTCGCGAGCCTCATCGGGTGGCTGACGAAAGAGCCACGCCGTCTCGCACTCTCGCAGCAGACCCTGGGCCCGTTCGCGGTGGGCTGAGCCGACGTCACCTACCGCCGCGACGTCGCTCCACCGGTGCAGGACCAGCACGTGACTGACGCCCTTGGCGCGCGCCAACTTCCACGATCCCTGCAGCCAGCGAAGCGCGTGCGGGTCCGCCAGGACGGACCACGCTTCGTCGAGCACCAGATAGCCGAGTCCATCCTCCACGGCGACGACCTGCTGGGCGGCGGCGACGGCGCTCAACGCCGCGACCGGGAAGGAGTTCGACGACCACTGCGCCGAGAGGTCGAGCACCACCAGCCGTCCGTCGAAGCCCATCGGCTCGTCGTCGCCGTCGAAGAGTCCGGCGAGGTCGCCGTGCACGAACCGGTACAAGGTGAGTGCCAGACTCCGCTCCGGTGTCGCGTCGACCGTGGTCAGGTGAGCGCTGAGTAGTTCGAAGATCGCGCGCAGCACCCGCGTCGGGCGTGGCGACGCCAGTCGCTGCCACACCTCATCCAAGACGTAGTGCTGATCGCTCTTCAGCGCGGCGCCCTGCGCGCTCGCGACGAGCGCGCGCAGCAGGTCCCTGCTCTCGCGGTCGTTCGACGGAAAGGGACTGCACCATCCATCGCGACCGAGCACGACCACGTTCACGCCGTGAGACTTCGCCAGAGGTGCGTACTCCCCCTTCGGGTCCACGATGACCGCCCGACGACCCCGTTCGAGGGCGCGATCGAGCATCATCTTCACCACCGTGCTCTTGCCCGCCCCGATCGAGCCGGCCACGATGACGTTCGGGTTCGACAACAGGCCCGACGCGTACGCGTCGAAGGGGTCGAGGACGAACGGGCCGCCACGCTGGGTCACCCCGAGGTCCCGTCCTCGCAGCCCGGTGCCGGCGTCGTGTGCCGGCACCATCAGGCTCGCCAGGTCCCGTGAGGTCGCCCAGTGTGACCACGAACGACTCACCACCCGGGCGCGCCCGGCAGTTGTGCGCAGTACCACGAGGACTGACGACCGAGACCCGGTTCGCATCGAAGTCCGGACTCGAAGGCCGAGCGCGTGACGGCTCGCACGTCAATTCGCAATTGCGCCAGGGTCTTCGCTCGGATCACGACGAAGACCGCGATCCTCATCAGGGCGCTCCCTTCGACCACGAGCGTCTCTCGTTCGCGAAGACGTTCCAGGTTGCGCGACGACTGCGCCGTGCGTCGAAAGCCGGCCGCCCGAGAGGTGGCGTCGTCGCTCCCGACCCGATGGACGGCCCGCGCGGCCAGTCGGTGCGCGCGAGCGCCCGCTACGACGTCGAAGTGCACGGCGACGTCGATCGTCGGCGACGCGAACTGGAGATCGCGGAGGAGGACGTGTCCGTTCGGCACCGCGCTGAAGTCCCGCACCCGAAGTACGCGACACACCCCCACGTCGTCGCGCACGTACGCCCAACGCTCCAACAGCCACGTGTCGCCGACGTCGACGTGGACGCCAGCGACGTGCAGCGCCAGTTCGGTGTCCGGTGACCAGCCGGACGGGGCACTCACGTCGACCGGGGCGGCCAACAACGTCGCCACGCCATCCGGGGATGAGTGCACGTGCACGGAGAAGTGCCGCGCGTCGTCCGACGTGGCGAGGGCGTCGGCGAACTCGGCCAGCGCCAGGGCGTTCTCTCGGTCGCGGCCCGACAGGTCGAGTCGACCACGGTGCTGCAGCGCGAAGCCCCGCGTCGTCGAGGTGCCGTGCGCGACGATCGTCACGTCGTCGGCGACCCGGCTCGCCCGCAGCGTCGTCCAGCGAGTGCGCCGTACGAAGCCGACGGCGATCCACGCGCGTTCGCCAACGGTGAGACCGTCACGTGTCGGCGCCGCGCACACGCACAACACGACGCCGGCCACGAGTTCGACCAGGGAGCCGCGCGGTTGCGTGAGCCACTCCCCGACGAGCCCAGCACCGGCTATCACGAGTGCGGCCTGGTGTCGTCGAACGCCTATCCAACGGTTCTCGCCATCGGCGATGCCGAGGCGCAGCATGTCACTCATCGAAGTGCCATCCGACGACCGGACCCATCTCGTCCGTGCGGTAGGCCACGTGCCCGGTGCGCGGCGTCGGTGTACCGATCGGTGGTGGCAGTTTCACGCCCGTGGCGACCGGCGCGGGGGTCTCGGGCCCTCCTTCCCACATCCCGAGGCCGAGGTCCTCGGGACGCTCTTCTGGTCCGGCGAACGGAGCCTCGGGCACCATCGCGCGCGCCGCCTGGGCGAGTGGCGACGACGGGATGTCCGTCACCTTCTTCGTGAGGCGAGACCGAACCCCTTCCAGGTTGTGGAGCGCGGCCGTCTCGATGAACGGGATCACCTTCAACAGCAGGAACGGAGAGAACGTCGCGAGGATCAGGGTGAGGGCCCCGGTGATCACCTCGGTCGCGGAGTCGCCGAGCAGCTCGTTGAACCCCAGGGTCAAGGTGATGGCGATGAAGAATTTGCTCGCCGCCACCGCGAGGAAGGTCTCGGCGAGGCGCCAACCCAACCGTCGTCCTGCGGGAAACGTCGCGAGCGGCACGATGACCGGCACGAGCACGAGCAACAGCGTGAGGACCACCGCTCGCACGATCAGCTCACACCACAGCAGCCACGAACCGATGACGACGGCGACCGCCAACACGAACAGCGCGAAGGCGGGGGCCGCCGTCGCCACGCTCGTCAACGCACTGGTGAGTTCGGCCTGATGCTCAAGGACCGCGCTGGAGGCACTCGACGAAAGCTGGTTCACCGTCTCGAGGATGAGCGTCGCGAACGGTCGCGCGACGAAGATGGCGAACACGCAGGCGGGCGCCACGCCGAAGTACACCCGCCAGAGCGATGCCGCGTCCCCGTGGCGAATCGCCTGCAACGTCGCCACGAGGAGGCCGACCATCAACAGCGGCGGGGAGAGATTGACGAGGACGTCGAACTCCGAGTTCGCCGAGTGGATGATGGTCGTCGGGTCGGTGGCCGAATTCAGCACGGTGCCCGCCGCCGACAGGAACCACCCCACGCTCGTGAGCACCCAGTTGGTCAGGGTGGTGAAGAAACCACTGACGACGGTCGTGGTCGCCGCGTGCGCGACACAACTCAGCGGATGCAGGATGCACGCGAAGTGTCCCACTACTTGACGCTGAGACCGGTGTTGAAGAAGAAGTTGATCAGCGTCGGCGCGGCCCCGATGAGGATCGCCGCCGCGAGCGACGTGAGGACCGCTCGACGCCCCTGCGACGACTGGTGCATGTTCTGCGTATGGCTGCCCACCGCCCAGAGCGCGGCGCCGAGCAGCAGGGCTATCAACGCACCGATCAGGGCCCAGGCGGCGATTCCGTTGGCGATCTGCTGCAGGGCGGCGCTGCCGGGGAGGGCGGTCGTCGACGGGGAGAGATTGACATTGGCCAGCACCATGGAGTTCTCACTTTCGAAAGGGGAGCCCAACGGTCGCTGGCGCGACCACCGATGCTTTGTCTGCGAGAATGGACTCGTGCTCGTCGCGCTCGCCGACAACGTCGTTTCCAAGTGGCCCCCGGCCGCGCTCTACGGGGCCGGCGCCGGGGTCCTGATCGTCGGACTCCTCGTCGGCGTGCTGATCAACCGCCAACGCGGACATCGGGCCATCGCCCAACGACTCATGGCGCTGGCCTCTCGACTCGGCGTCGAGCCCCACGACGACAACGGCAAGGTCGAGACGGCGCTCAGTTTCCTCGAAGAGGCCACGGGCGTCGCGAGCACCGCGGTCTCGGAGTCCAGCGCCGACGCGGCCCGTCTTCGTCAGTCCATGGACTCGCTCCCGCTCGGGCTGGTGCTCTGTGACGAGAGCGGCGGCGTCATCTTCCGCAACTCCCAGGCCGAGGCGCTGATGACCAGTCGCTACGGCGACGCCATCGCCGCCCAAGCCGTCACCGACGTCCTCGCCGAAGGCTGGTCCAACGGCGTCGCCGAGCGGACCGTCGACATCTACGGCCCGCCGCGCCGGACCCTGACCATCCGCGCCGCGGTCATCGACGACGGTCGACGACCACTGGGCGTGCTCGCGATCATCGAGGACGTCTCGGAACGACGGCGGCTCGAGGACATCCGACGCGACTTCATCGCCAATGTCTCGCACGAGTTGAAGACCCCGATGGGCGCGCTCGGCCTGTTAGCCGAGACGTTGTTGTTCGAGACCGACCCCGCCGTCGCCCACCGCTTGGCCGAGCGCATCAACAACGAGGCCTTCCGCGTCAATCGGATCATCGAGGACCTCCTGGACCTCTCGCGTATCGAGGGCGAAGGATCCCCCACCCGCGAGCCGATACCCGTCGTCTTGATCGTCGCGGACGCGATCGAGCGCATCCGCACCGCCGCCGAACAGCACGACGTGAAGGTCGACTTCGTGGAACCGGAGACCAACCTCGTCATCGTCGGCGACCGCCGTCAATTGATCTCGGCCATCCACGCGCTGCTCGAGAACGCCGTCGTGTACTCACCGAGGGGCGGACTGGTCAGCATCACCATCGACCGCATCGAGGCCACGGTGAACGACGACGGCGAGAGCGTCGGACCGGTCGCGCTGATCGCCATCAAGGACCAGGGCATCGGCATCCCCGCCAAGGACCTCGAGCGGATCTTCGAACGTTTCTACCGCGTCGATCCCGGTCGCGCCCGCGAGACCGGCGGCACCGGACTGGGACTCAGCATCGTGCGCCACGTCGCGCAGAACCACGGCGGCAACGTCCTCGTGGAGTCGCGCGAGGGCGAAGGTTCGACGTTCACCCTCGAACTCCCGATGTCCCACTGATGCCCAAGAAACCGTCAGTCGACACACGCGTCAACGTCTTGCTCGTCGAGGACGAGGAGTCCTTCGTCGACGCTTTGACCATCGGTCTCGACCGCGAGGGCTTCGACGTGGCCGTCGCGCGCGACGGCCAACAGGCGGTGGCGCTGTTCGCGACCGAGACCTTCGACATCGTGCTCCTCGACCTCATGCTGCCCAAGATGTCCGGGCTCGACGTCTGTCGCCAGATTCGCGCCAACAGCGAAGTACCGATCATCATCGTGAGCGCCAAGGGCGAAGAGGTCGACATGGTGCTCATGCTCGAGATCGGGGCCGACGACTACGTCACGAAGCCGTATCGCTTGCGAGAGCTCGTCGCGCGCATCCGGGCCGTCCTGCGTCGTCGCGAGACGCACGAGAACGTGCCGCCGTCGGACGACGAGATCCAACTGGGTCCTATCCGCATGGACATCGACGCGCGCCGTTGCTACGTCAACGGTGAAGAGATCAAGCTGCGCAAGAAGGAGTTCGCGCTGTTGCGACTACTCCTCGAGAACCCCGGTCGGGTGCTGACCCGCGAGGTCCTGATCGATCGCATCTGGGGCAGCGACTACGTCGGCGACACCAAGACCCTCGACGTGCACATCAAGCGACTGCGCACCCTCATCGAAGACGACCCGAAGAACCCCGAACACATCACCACGGTGCGCGGCGTCGGCTACCGCTACGAGGCTACGAAGACGTCGGCCTGATCGTTCGCGCCTCGCCCATGTAGGGCGCGAGCACCTCGGGCAGCACCACCGAACCGTCGGGCTGACGGTAGGTCTCGATCAGGGCGGCCCACACCCGGGCCCACCCGAGCGCCGAACCGTTGACGGTGTGCACCAACGCGGTCGTCCCCTCACTGGTGCGGTAGCGCACGTGCGCGCGACGGGCCTGGTAGTCGCGGAACCAACTGACCGAGGAGACCTCGAGCCACCGGTCCACGCCCGGGCTGAAGACCTCGAGGTCGATCGTGCGCGCCGACGAGGTGCCGAGGTCCCCGGTGCAGAGGTTCAAGAGGCGGTAGGTGAGGCCGAGTTCGCGTAGGACGTTCTCGGCGCGCGCGAGGATGTCGTCGAAGGCCGCACCACCCTGCTCGGGCGTGCAGTAGGCGAAGAGTTCGACCTTGTCGAACTCGTGCACGCGCAGGACCCCGCGCGTGTCGCGACCGGCCGCGCCCGCTTCGCGACGGAAGCAGGCCGTCTCGGCGCACATCCGGATCGGCAGGCGCGCCTCGTCCAAGATCTCGCCGGCGTGCATCGAGGTGAGCGGCACCTCGGCGGTCGGTATGGCCCACAGCCCGTCGCGCTCGATGCCGTACATCTCGTCGACGGACTTGGGCAGGTGGCCGGTCGACATCATCGTCGCGGTCAGGGCGAACGTCGGGGGGTGGATCTCCTCGTAGGCCCCGGCGTTGCGGTCGAGCGAGAAGGCACTCAGCGAGCGCATGAGCCGGGAGCCGGCACCGCGAAAGAGGGGGAACATCGAGCCGGCGATGCGCGCGCCCGCCTCGAGGTCGAGAATCCCGAGCTCGAGCGCGACGTCCCAGTGCGGGACCTTCTGGTGCTCGGCGAACTCGGGGAACGGCGCCCCGTCATCCATGCCGGGCCACCAGCGACGCAGCTCCACGTTGTCGTTCTCGTCGACGCCGTCCGGGACGCCAGGGTCCGGGACGTTGGGGATCATCAGGAGCTCATCGCGCAACTTGGTCGCGACGCGCTCCATCGCCTCGGTCGCGGAGCGCTCGTCCTCGCCCAGCGCCCGGCTCTTCTCGGTCAGCGTCGCGGCGGTCTCGTCGTCCTTGTCGCGGCGGGCCTCGCCGACCAACCGCGAGAGGAACTTCACCTCGGCGCGCAGCCGTTCGGCCTCCTGCAACAGCTCGCGATGTTCGACGTCGAGGGCGATGATCTCGTCCATCGTGACCGTCGAGACGCCGCGCCGCGCCAGCGCGGCTTTCACGACGTCGGGTTCACGGCGCAGTTGGACGAGGTCAATCATGTCGACCAGCCTACTGAGCAGGCGAAAGTGCCCGGAATGAAACCGTCTATGTTCGGTGGTCGTGAGCAACGCAATCGAGGTCAACGACCTGACGGTCGACTTTGGCGCGTTGCGCGCGGTCGACGGCGTCTCACTCCACGTCGCCTACGGCGAGGTCGTGACGCTGCTCGGACCCAACGGCGCTGGCAAGACCACGGTCGTCGAGACGCTGCTCGGGTTCCGCGCGCCCACGGCGGGGACCGTCCGCCTCCACGGACTCAATCCGGTTCGCGACCACCGAGAGGTCGTGGTGCGCACCGGGGCGCTCCTCCAGCGCGGCGGCGTGTGGTTCCCCATGTCACCGCGCCAGGTCCTCGAACTGACCGCGTCGTACTACGACGCGCCACGCGACACCGAGGAGCTGTTGACGCTCCTCGACCTGACGAGATGCGCGCGCACGCCGTGGCGTCGCCTCAGCGGTGGTGAGCAGCAGCGAACCCTGCTGGCCCTCGCGCTGCTCGGCCGGCCCCGCGTCCTCGTCCTGGACGAGCCGACGGCCGCGGTCGATCCCGAGGGCCGTCAGGTGATCCGCGCGCTCGTCGCGTCCGAGCGTGATCGCGGGTGTGCGGTGTTGGTCACGACGCACGAGCTGACCGAGGCCGAGCGTTCGTCCGATCGAGTGGTCATCATGAACCGCGGCCACGTCGTGATCCACGGCACGCTCGAGGAGCTCTCGGGCGCGCCCGAGATGATCGTCGAACTCTCCGGGCCCGTTGACGCGGGCCACCTCGCGACGGCACTGACGTGCGTGGTCACGAGTGACGGCCCGACGCGACTTCGCTGTGAGACCGAGTCGACGCCCGAACGGATCACGACGCTGAACGAGTACCTGACGAGCGTCGGCGTGACGCTGTTGTCACTGCGCACGCGCGCGTCGCTCGAGGAGCGCTACCTCGAACTCATCGAACAAGAACGTCACGAGGTCCGGCCGTGAACGCGTGGTGGGCCCAAAGTCGGGCCGAAGTGCGCATGACCCTGCGCCGGGGCGAAACCTTGTTGTTGACCGTCGGCATCCCGGTGCTGCTGCTCGTGTTCTTCTCGTTGACCAAGGTCGTGTCGACCCCGACGAAGAGTCGCGTCGACTTCATCGCGCCGGGCGTACTGGCGCTGTGCGTGCTCTCGACGTCGCTGGTCGCCCTATCGATCGCCACGGGCTTCGAGCGCAGCTACGGCGTCCTACGTCGACTCCACGTCACGCCGATCGGGACGCGTCGACTCATCGGTGCCAAGATCGCCGGCGTCCTCGTGACCGAGGCGCTCCAGGTCGTCATCTTGACGCTCGTCGCCCTGGCGCTGACGTGGCGCCCGCGCGGCGGGTTGAGCGGCGGTCTCGAGGTCGCGGCGCTCCTGGTGCTCGGTTCGGCCGGTTGCGCCGGCATCGGACTGGCGCTCGCGGGACGCCTTCGCGCCGAGGTGAACCTCGCCGCCAGCAACGGGCTCTACCTCGTGTTGTTGTTGCTCTCCGGGATCGTGGTGCCGCTGTCGTCACTGCCCGGTTCGATTCGTCGCGTCGCCGTGGCACTGCCGCCGGGGGCCATGGCCGAAGGACTCCACCGGGTGCTCGGCCAGGGACTGACGCCGACGGGCGCGGATTGGCTCGTGCTCGGGATCTGGGCGCTGGCCGCCCCGCTCGTCGCGGCCCGCACGTTCCGCTTCGATTAGGCGCGCAGGGCCGCGATACCCTTCGCCAGCACGTCCTTCGGGATCGCGCCGAAGTAGATCTGGGTGACGACGCCCTTGGCGTTCACGAACGCCGTCTCGGGGATCGTGGCGAACTTGAAGATGCCCGTCGTCACCACGCCGTTGGGGTCGTAGGCGACGGGGAACGTCACGCCGCTCTTCTTGACGAACTTCTCGGCCGCGCCGCGCGACACGTCGTCGGCGTCGATGCCCACGACGTGGATGGCGCCCTCGTTGTGGTGTCGCAGGTACGTGGCCACCTTGGGCATCTCCCCCTGACACGGCGGACACACGCTCGCGAAGAAGATCAGCACCGCGGCGTGATGACTCTTCCACGGTGCTTCGATCGTGCCGCTGCGCAGGCCGCTCAACGAGAACGTCGCGACCGACTTGCCCACCAGCGCACTCGTGGGTTCACCGTCGTTCGTCGTGACCTTGCCGCCGGTGAGGATCGACACGACGACGATCGCGATGACCGCCAACACCGAGCCCGCACTGACGTACAACGTCTTGGGCGACGGACGTCGACGCGCGGGACTAGTGGTGTCGGACAAGTACGTCAACCGCCATCAAGACGAAGAGCGCCGTCAGGTACGTGATCGAGAAGTGGAAGAGGCGCATCGCCTCGCCGACGTCGGCCTTGTCATTGCGGGCGTGTCGATGGAGCCGCGCCGCGTAGAACGTGAACAGTCCCCCGAGGACGGTCGCCGACACGGCGTAGACGACGCCCAGGTGGGCCGTCGGTCCGATCAACACGGTGAGCGCCCACATCAACACGGAGTAGATGAGGATCTCGAGCGTCGTGTGACGAAGCGACGCCACGACCGGCATCATCGGCACGTTGGCCGCTTCGTAGTCGTCGCGGTACCGCACCGCGAGCGCCCAGAAGTGCGGCGGCGTCCAGATGAAGATCACCAGGAACAACAACACCGGCGTCCAGGTGAGTGAGTTCGTCACCGCGGCCCAGCCGATCAGCACCGGCACCGCGCCCGCGGCACCTCCGATGACGATGTTCTGCCGGCTGCGACGCTTCAGCCACAGCGTGTAGATGAAGACGTAGAAGGCCGTCGCCGACATGGCGAGCCACGCCGAGAGTTGATTCACCCACAGCGCGAGGATCACGAACGCGACGACCTCGAGGCCCACCGCGAACACGGTGGCGTCGCGCGCCGACATGACGCCCGTGACCAGCGGTCGCCGCTTGGTGCGTTCCATGATCGCGTCGATGTCGCGGTCGATGACCATATTGAAGGTGTTGGCGCCGCCGGCGGCGAGGGTGCCGCCGCACAGTGTCGCGACCATCAGCCACAGCCCGGGGATGCCGTTGGCGGCGACGATCATCGTCGGGATGGTGGTCACGAGCAGGAGTTCGATGATCCGTGGTTTGGTGAGCGCGAGATATCCCCGCAGGACCTCGCCCAGGGAATGGCGAGCCGGGGCCGTGAGCGTCATGGCGAAATTCTACGGGACCCTCAATTACCTAGTCTGAAGAGATGAGTGAATCGACGCGCCGGGTCGTTCCGGGCCCCACCTTTCGTTGGTTCGCCCTGGCGTCGTTCGTCTCGATGATCGTCATCGTGCTGAGCGGCGCCGCCGTGCGACTCACCGGCTCGGGACTGGGCTGTCCGGACTGGCCCACCTGCTTCCGGGGGCGAATCACTGGCTCGTGGAGCATCCACCCCTTCATCGAGTACGCGAACCGCGTGGTGACCGTGACGTTGATCTTCGTGACGGTAGCGACGCTGGTCGCGGCGATCCTTCGCGAGGTTCGCCGCCGGGACCTGATAATCCTCTCAGGAATGCTGATCGCGGGCGTCGTCGCGGACGCGATCCTGGGTGCCTTCGTCGTCTACAGCAAGCTCAACCCGTGGCTCGTCTCGTTGCACATGCTGCTCTCGCTGTCGATGGTCGTGATCAGTGCGGTCCTGTATCACCGCTCCAAGTACATCTACGGACCGGGGGCGCGCCGCGACGTGCGCGACCGGCACTTCCTCCTCATCGCTCGTCTGCTCTGGATCCCCTTCGTCGCGCTGCTGATCACGGGCACCATGACGACCGGCTCGGGCCCGCACGCCGGCGCGTCCCAGGGCCAGCTCGTGGCCCGTCGACTGCCCTTCGCGTTCTCTTCGGCGGCCTGGGTCCACTCGCTCGCCGCGGTGCTGTTCATCGGGCTCATCACGGGTCTCTTGTTCGCGATCTGGACCAAGGACGCCCCGAGCGCGCTGCGCCTGGGCGTACGCCGGCTCGTCATAATCTCCCTGGTGCAGGCGGCGATCGGCGTGACCCAGTACCTGACGCACGTGCCGCCGCTGCTCGTGGAACTCCACGTCGCCGGGGCGGTGTCGCTGACGATCGGGGTCACGCAGTTCCACCTGAAGCAGAGCGCCCACGACCGTGAACCGGGTACGCGGCGCGCCGAGCGCCCGCTCGAGTCCCTCAACGTCGTCGTTTAGGTGCCCCGGGACTCGTCTCGACCCTTCAGCGCGTCGCGGTGACGGCCCGTAACTGTTCCAGCGAGTCGTCGATGACGTGGACCAGATCACTCCCCTCCGGTGCCGAGACCCAGCGTTCGAAGGCGGTCTTGAAGATGGCGACCGCGACCTCGCCGGTCAGCGAGGCCGTGGGACCGTCCACCCCGCGTTCGCGTAGCGCCGCGTCGATCGCCGTCGCCAGCGAGGCGAGCTTGATCAGTTCGCGCTCGCGCAGCTCCGCGCTGGCCTCGATGATGCGCTGGCGCTGAAGCGCGAACGCCCGACGTCCGTTGAGGAGATTGCCGGCGGCGGCCAGGGCCAGGGTGGCCGCGTCCAAGGGCGTCGCCGAGGCCGGCGCCTCGACCACGGTGTCGACGAGCAGGTCCTGCAGCTCCTTCGCCCCGAAGAAGAGGACCTCCCGCTTGTCCGAGAAGTGCCGGAAGAACGTCCGCTCGGTCAGCCCCGCGCGTTCGGCGATCTCCGCGACGGTGGTCTGATCGAAGCCGCGTTCCCCGTAGAGCTCCATGGCCGCCTGGGCGAGGCGCCCGCGGCTGTCCGGTTCCCAACGCACCATGGGGCCATCCTATTGCGTGTTGACAGTCACTGACATCATTGCTATAGTGATGGCAGTTACTGACATCAATGGGCGTCCCATTCGTCGACGCCAAGCACTCCAAGGAGATCATCATGCGAGTATTCGTCACCGGAGCGTCGGGCTGGATCGGTTCGGCCGTCGTGCCGGAACTGCTCGGCGCCGGCCACGAGGTCCTCGGCCTCGCCCGTTCGGACGCCGCGGCGGCCGCGATCGCCGCGAACGGTGCCGAGGTGTTCCTTGGCACCTTGGATGACCCCAGCGGTTTTCGGGGGGCCGTCGCCGAGTGCGAGGGCGTCATCCACCTCGGGTACAACCACGACTTCTCACAGATGGAAGCGGCCGCGAACACCGACCGGGTCATCATCGACGCCATCGGCGCCGAACTGAGCGGCAGCGATCGTCCGTTCGTCGTCGCCGGCGGGGTCCTCGGTCTCGCCCCCGGGCGCCTCGCGCTCGAGACCGACCAACCCGACCCCGGCCTCCATCCCCGATCGGCCAACGCCGCGGCGGTGCTGTCGCTGGCCGGCGTCGGCGTCCGGTCCTCGTGCGTGCGCTTCGCCCCGACCGTCCACGGACCCGGCGACCACGGTTTCATCGCGACGCTGGTGGCGATCGCGCGCGCCCAGGGCTCGTCGGGTTACCTCGGCGACGGCGCGAACTGCTGGCCCGCGGTGCATCGACTCGACGCCGCGCGGCTCGTGCGCCTCACGCTCGAACGCGCACCGGCCGGTTCATCGGTGCACGCCGTCGCCGAATCGGGCGTCCCCACCAAGGAGATCGCCGAGGCTATCGGAGCGGGACTGGGGCTCCCCGTGGTCCCGGTCGCCAATGACGACGCCGTCGCGCACTTCGGGTGGATGAGTCGACTCTTCGCCATGGACGCCCGGGCGTCCAACGACCTCACGCGCGAACTACTCGACTGGACACCGACGCACCAGGGTCTGCTCGCGGACCTGGCCGACGGTTCCTACTTCGCGAGCTGAAACGAACGCCGGCGTCAATCTACTGACAGGGGCTGCGCGGTCCGTTCAGCGCGACGGGGAACAACGTGCCGTTGATCTTGGCCGCGATATCGCTCGCGCAGAAGCTCGACGTCGGGATGTCGTACTCGGCGTTGAAGATCGCCTTGTGACCGAGGTACGCGCTCAGGGCCGAACAGGTCGAGTACTGGTTGCACTGCTCGGTCAGCACGGCGTCGGCCAGGGGCTCCATCAGCGTCGCGTAGTTGTCGCCCGTGTCGTCGGGGTTCTTGATCACCCACCCGAGACCGAGTCGATGCATGAAGTTCGCCAACTTCGTCATGTAGGCGACCTCGTCGGCCTGGGTCAGGGTGAACCCCGTCGTGCCGTCGGAGCCGGCGTAGGTCTCGTCGAGGTCGGTCTCGACGGCGTCGAATCCCTTGGCGGCGCACTGTTGGGCGATCATGGCCTCGGTGATGCGCACCGTCGCCGCTGAGTTGATGTCGAGGAAGTGCTCGGGGTAGCCCGAGACCGCGTCGCCCAGCACGCCCGCGGCCTGGTACTGGGCGTAGTACGTCGTGGCGATCCCCTCTTGGGCAGCGCTGTAGTAGTTGCCGGCCGAACCGACCTCGACGTAACAGATGACGTGAGCGCCGCGCGCGTGCAGGGCCGCGACCGTGGACGCCGGGTTCAAGATGCCGTCGATGTCGTAGACCTTGGGCGCCGGCGCGGGTTGACCGTTCGGCAACGTGTCGTCGGTGCCCATGTCCGTCGCGTTGCTCAGATCGAGTGGATGATCGATCTCCCACTGCCATGGCAACACTTCCGGCCCCGGCCTCCACCAACTGGTCGTGACGCCTCGCACGATCGTCGTCCTCACGCGCGCTGAGGGTCGCGAACTCGGTCCGCTGCCCACCCGGTTCCTCGCCACGACGGTGAACGAGTAGATCGCGCCATTGTGAAGTTTGGAGACGGTGCAGGACGTCGACGCCGTGACGCATCGCACGTTCTGTGGATGCGAGGTGACGACGTACGTCATGATGGGCGACCCCCCGTTCGAACGGGGCTTCGACCAGAGGACGCGCGCGTCACCGCGGCCAGCGATCGCGCGAACCGACAGCGGGGCTGACGGGACCGAGACGTGCGCGGCTCCATTCGCGGGCACGGCTACCGCCGAGGCGAGCGCCATCACGAGCGCCGCCACGAACACTGAACGCTTCCACACCGTGCGATTCATCGTCTTGCTCCGCTCCATTGTCGAGGCGCCGTCGTGACGTTGACGAGCGCGCGATCTCCTTATCGTCCCCAGACTCCCGTCCCCTTGATGAGTCGGTGCGCTGCGGAAATCACCGAGAAAGCGTGCAATTGAGCCTAACGAGAACTCGAGTAGTCGAAACGGCGGGCCGGATCCAGTCCGTGGTGGAGACGATGGGGATCGAACCCACGACCTCAGGCTTGCAAAGCCCGCGCTCTACCAACTGAGCTACGTCCCCGGGGACTACATCCTACCAGCGCGGTTATTCCGGTTGATGACGACGGAGGGCCCGTTCACGCTGACGATCGATGCGCAGTAGTTGACGTTCGACGTCCGCCCAGTGCAGTGGCGTCTCTTCGATCGGCGTGCCGCGATCCTCGGCGTGCCAGAAGATCGTGAAGGCGACGGCCCACATCGGCATGTAGCAGCCGAGCTTGGCCACGAAGCCGGCGAGCTGTTGATCGAAGAGCGGCGTTATGTGCAACAGCGAGTACTGATTGTGCAGCGCTGGATAGAGCGGATGCTGCGAGAAGATCCACACGAAGGACAGGCTCGTGACGACGAGGGCCGACGCGAAGACGTAGCCCGCGCGCGCGGCCGGCGAAAGACGCTTGGCGCCCGGCATCACGCCGAGCGCGGGGATCCAGAGCACGAGTCCGACGAACAGCACCGCGAGCAACACCAGATCGCGGCCGAACGACGAGTGCGCGCCCCAGTCGACGACCGGCGTGGTGAGGGTCGCGGTGCCGAGCGCCGTGACGATCACGACCGCGAAGCCAGGGTGCGAGAGCCATCGCGTCAACGCGTCGATCGGACGTGGTCGGGTCAATCGAGCGAGCACGTTCGTCGGCGTCGCCAACAACAAGAGCGGCGCCACCAACAACATGATCACCAGGCGCTGCACCGTGGCGACCGTCAGCGACACCGACGCGGCGAGGTCACCCACCGGCCAGATCGTGACGACGAGGAGCGCGATCAACGCCCACATCGCGAGCCGGCGCTCGTGCTTCGTGGTGACGACGACGTGGTGGGCGACACCGGCGGCGGCGATGATCAGCACTTCAGCGATGTGCCAACGGAACGGCAACAACGAGGTCACTTCGACAACGTAATGCGACCTTCCTGGGCCGCGCCCTGGAGTGCTGTGAAATCACTCAACGTCCGATCGCGGTACGCCATGGCGAACGCGGCGAAGGCTTCGTCGGCCACGTCGGACTTGCCGAGATAGCCCGCGATCTCGGCGCCGCGGCCGCCACGGGCGTGCGCCCGGGCCAGCGTCCACGCACAGATCCGCCCGTAGGTGACGAGGAGTGATTCGTCGAGCTGTTCAATCGCGATCGCGGCCTTGTTGTCGTAGAGCTGGCGAACGTAGTAGTGGCGCGTCGAGGGGCCCTTCTTCACCGAGTGCCAGCCCAGGAACACGTCGGGCGTCGCCTGCATCAGGCGCTGGCCCTGCACGACGCGTTCTCCCGCGGGCAGCGTCGAAGCGCGTCCCGTCGCCGTCGCGACCACCGACGCGCTGGCCTGTTTCACCTGCAAGAAGAACGGGTCGAGTTCGTCACGCCCGATGAGCAGCGCGACGTAGCACTCGGTGCCGACGGACCCCACGCCGACGACCTTGCGCGCGGCGTCGACCGGCGTGAACTGCGAGAGCAGGACTTGACGGTCGCTGCTCAGCGTCGAGGCGTAACCCGCGAGGAGGCGTTCCAGGTCACTGGTCGTGAGATAGTCACTCCCCTTGAGTTCGGCGAGCGGGACGAGGAGCGGCGGCTTGGCGACGATGCGCGGGCCGTCCTTCGTGTCGACGATCAACTTCGCGTACGCCTTGCGCGTGTCGCTGCCGCTGGCGTAGGCCACGACGTGGTCGATCTTGTGGATCGCGTTAACGGTGAAGAATCCGCCGAGGTCGGCCATGACCGCGTCGATGTCCAGGGTCGCGTACCACGTGGCCAGTCGGTCCTCGCCGGCGAATCGTCGAATCGAGAGGCGGTACTCCTCGGCCGCGGCGAGGGCGATGCGCTCTTGTTGGGCGTCCCCGTGGCCGAGGTGCGACGAGGCGATGGCGAGTGAGGCGACGAGCCGCTTCAGGTCCCACTCGAAGGGGCCCTGGTAGGTCTCGTCAAAGTCGTTCACGTCGAAGACCAGGCGACGCTCAGGTGAGGAGAAGAGGTTGAAGTTCGAGAGATGGGCGTCGCCGCAGAGTTGCACGTCGATCGTGGTGCTCGCGCCTCTCGCCAGATCCTCGGCCATCAGCAGCGCGTTGCCGCGATAGAACGACAACGGATCGGCGAGCATCCGCGAATAGCGCAGCGGCAACAGGTCGCTCTGGCGCGACTCCCCCTGCCACATCAGCCGAGCGACCGGGTCGTAGTCGATTGGGCGGTCGCTGACCTTGGCCATCGCGCCGCGAGGCGTCGCTTCGCGCTGGGCCTGGCCGCGCGTCTTACTCTCTTCGGGGGTCAGGGGTGTTGTCGTTGCCATGGTCACGCCAGTTTCGGATTCGTCACGCCGTAGGGTTCGCCGCGCGTCCGCGGCCCGACATTGCTCACGATGAGCAGGCCCATAATCAGGTCCGCCACCAAGATACAGCCGGGAAAGAGCACGCCGGCCGTGGTCAGCTTCGTCAAGGTCAGCAACGTGATCGCGCAGTTCGTCGAACCCAGGAAGAAGAGCCGCGGTGATTCGGTGTGCGGCGCGAGCCACGACTTTCGGATCGTCGGCAGCGCGGCCATCTGATCGGCGGCGACGAACGACACCAACGCGATGGTCGGCTCGTTGATGAACGCCCAGAAGACCAGACCCGCGACGGAGACCGCGCCGCACGCGACGTCGAAGACACCGAGCTTCCACACGCCGCGCGGATTGCGGAACGACGCGACGACGACGGCGCAGGGGACCAGCCCGAGCATCAGCGTCATCAGCGCCGCGAGTCCCACGTGCTGTTGTATCTCGACGCAGAAAGCGAGGACTCCCTCGATCCCCCAGAGCGACCACGTCACCCGGTTCGGCGCCGTGTCACCGCGCAGCGTGTCGCGAATGTAGCCGTAGGCGCCGAAGGCCGAGAGCGCGACAGCCAGGTAGACGAATCGCGGATCGATCACGAGACAAGTCTGCCCGTTGTCATCGGTGATCGCGCCGCCGGACGATTCGACGACGGCGTTCGCTGGGTTAACCTCGGCGTTCGTGAACGCGCGGACATTTCTCGGGATGGAACGCACCGATGAGACGACCTGGTCGTTCGAGGTCACCGAGCGGGTCATCACGCCGGGCAACTTCCTGTTCGGCGGCTGCGGTCTGGCCTCGGCGCTCGTCGCGCTCGAAGAGGCGAGCGCACGACCGACCATCTGGGCGACCGCGCAGTATCTCTCGTACGCGCCGCTCGGTTCGGTCGTCACGGTGAAGACGGACCTCGCGGTCGTCGGCGGACACGTGACCCAGGCGCGCTCGACGACCTACGCCGAGGATCGCGAGATCCTGACGGTGAACGGCGCCTTCGGTACTGGTGAACTATCCGCCGCGTCGCCGTGGGTGGCGATGCCCGAGGTCGACCCCCCGGAGATGTGCCCAGAGCGCGCCACGCACAACCGGTTCAATCGTTCGATCTTCAATCACCTCGAAACGCGGATCGCGATCGGTCGTCAGTTCGACGAACTTGAGACACCCGGCTCACCCGTGTCGGCCCTGTGGTCTCGAATCCCGGGGCACCTCGACGTGTCCGCCGCGACGCTCGCCATCTTCGGGGACTACGTCGCCGGTGGCCTTTCCCAACCACTCGGTTACCACACGATGGGGCGAAGTCTCGACAACACGATCCGTGTCGCCACACTCGAACCGACCGAGTGGGTGCTCACTGAAATACACATGCACGCACTCTCCGGCGGCTTCGCGCAGGGCACGGCGTTCATGTGGAGTGAGTCCGGCACCCTGCTCGCCACTGCCAGTCAATCCATCGCGGCCCGTCGCTGGGACCCGCAGTCACTGTAGGCCTCGAGTGACCGTCGGCTAGATTGGTACCCCTGCGGGGCTATAGCTCAGTCGGTTAGAGCGCGTCACTGATAATGACGAGGTCGTAAGTTCGATTCTTACTAGCCCCACCACGAGGGATCCGGACAGATAGGACCGAACTGTTCGGACAATCGTTTGGACAAATGCAACGAGGTGCCGAGGCCGAGGTGGCGCCCGGCTTGGTCATCGCGAATTTGCAATTATGGCCAAAGTCGATGACTTTACTATTTGACTCAAATATCGCAGTTCTATGAGATAAGTCAAATAGTAAAGCACATTCTGGTAATTTCAGTCAAATAGTCAACTAGTGTCTAGTGCGAGCTCAGATTTTGAGTAAACAAGGAGATTCTCGTGGCGAGCAAGGAGACGATACCCGAGGTCATCGAACGGCTATTTTCCGCACGTACGCACGTGACTTCGCCAGAAGTCGCCGCAGCAGCCGGTGTCTCCCGTCAGACCGCGTACAACTGGTTGTCCCGTATGACGGCGGATGGCGCCTTGATCAAAGACGGCAACAAGAGATCCACTCGCTACAGGCTCAACGCTCAGCGAGCCACAACATATCCTCTCGAAGACCTCACCGAGCACGAGGTCTGGGGTAACGAGCGCATCGCCCTACGACAACTCGAGCCGGGTATCGAAGAGATGCCGACGTTCAGACAAGCTCTGAACTTCGCCTTCACCGAGATGGTGAACAACGCCATCGATCACTCAAAAGGCAGGAAATTGCAGGTCCGTTGGTTCCTCAATGAAAAAGTGCTCGCCTTCGAGGTCGAAGATGATGGAATTGGCGCTTTCGAGTCCCTCCGCGAGTCACGCGGGCTCAAGGACGATTTTGAGGCGGTCGGCGAGCTCTCCAAGGGAAAACAAACAACTAATCCAGCCCTACACAGCGGTCTGGGGATCTTTCTAACGTCCCGACTGGTGGACCGATTCGTTCTCTCAGCCAACCGTCTCACTTGGACGGTCGACAATGACCTAGACGACTCTGCCGTGGGATGGCTCGACCGTCCCAGACACGGCACGCTCGTGCGATGCGAAATTCGCCACGACACCACAATGACTTTGAACGCAGTGATGGGCGCGCTTCAAGACCCCGTGACGCAGCGGCTAAACAAAACGAGTATCCGAGTCAATCTCTTCCGCCAGGGAGAGTTCGTTTCGCGGACGGAAGCCAAACTGATTGGAGCACGACTCGAAGGATTCGAGGTAATTGAGCTCGATTTCACTGGCATTACTCAGATCGGACAGGGTTTCGCTGATGAGTTGTTTCGAGTTTGGGCTAATGATCACCCTTCATCGCACCTTGTGCCAGTCAACGCCAATCCGGCTGTCCAAGCCGTGATCGCCGCCGTTGAACGAGCGGATTGAAGGATCGCACTGGTGATGGAAAGGTCCCTCAGAGGCTGTGTTCTATTTGGCGAGTGCCCCAATTGCCGCGACCAGCACGATCAGGACGTGGCCTACTCAAGTGACCTAACCGACGCCCAGTGGAATCTCCTCGAACCCCTGCTGGTGCATTCCGCCAAACGGGGTCCGAAACATGGAGCCGACCTTCGCCACGTCGTCGACGCGATGCTCTACGTATCGCACACCGGGTGCCAATGGCGCTACCTACCTGAGGGGTTCGGACCGTGGACCAGAATCTGGTCCCAGTTTCGTCGGTGGTCGAGGAATGGAACGTGGACCCGTGTTCTTGTCGCACTGCACGCCTCGTCGCGCATCGCCCTCGGTCGAAGCGAACCGCGGCCCTCGATGGTCGTCATCGATACCCACCTCGCACGAGGCGCGTCGAACGGTGGCGCCACTTTCCACAACCAGGGCGGCCCCGGCGGCCGGACCAACGGTGCCAAGCGCATTGTCTGCGTGGACGTCACGGGTCTACCGCTATGCGTGAGAGTTGTTCCCGCTTCGACGTCCGAGGCGAGCGCCGTCGAGCAGATACTCGACGACCTCGCCTGAACCGGTGCCGACGAACGGCTGGAACTCGTGCTCGTGGACCGCGGCACGCCGCAGTCCGCCGCCACGCGGTTGTCGGTGAAGTTCAATTGCGAGGTCCGACGGGTTGGGTGGGACGAGCCACCGCGCAACGAGTACGGCGCCAAGGTCTTTCGCCCCATCCGCCACGCCTGGCGGGTCGAGGTGGCCCACGGCCACCTCGTGCGAAGGCGACGTCTGGCGCGCTGCTTCGAGAACACCGTGACTTCGGCCACCGGATGGCTGCACGTCGCCTCCATCTGCGAGGTCCTTCGGGCGCAGTGCTGAACTCGTAAGCGGCACCGCAAAGGACGACCCCGTTGAGTGGACGCGGGGGAGCTCTTCAGACCGGGTGGCCAGCTACTTCGTCGCCGACCGCGATGGCGAAGCGTCGCCATCCTGCGCGCACTCCGAGGTGGTCTCGTAGTGTCTCTTCGAAGTGCAGCCCCGCCTTCTCCAAGACTCGCGCTGACGCGAAGTTGTCGGGATGACAGGTCGCCGTTATGCGGCGAAGTCCCAGTTCGTTGAAACCGAAGACGATGAGTCGTCGCGCCACTTCGGTGGCGTAGCCGCGTCCCCACGATTCCCGCGAAAGGACGTAGCCAAGTTCGCTTGTCGACTGCGTGTCGCCAGTCGTGAGGTTGGCGACGCCAATCAGCTCATCATCGAGCGTCGCGACGGCGAGGGTGAACGAAGTACGAGGCTTTCGGGCCGCCTCGCGAACGACCTCACTCAGATACGTCGTGGTGTCGGTTGGCGAGTTTGGTCCCCACGTGAGATAGCGGGTCACTTCTTCGTCTGAGCCATAGCGGTGAACTGCGACTTCGTCGTCGAGCCGGAACTCTCGAAGCACGAGGCGTTCGGTCCGAAGTTCCATACCCCTCATTGTGCCCCGAACTCATCGTCGCGCCCGTTGCACGAATCAACTCCGTCGCTCACGGAATTGTCGTGCGCGGCCGATCCCTGGACCGGGCTCACTTCGCTGATTATTGCGCGATCCGAGTGTCACACCTCGTCCCAATACTGCGTGTTGTGGCCCCACGCACGACTCCAACGCTTTCGCACACGGGACAGGTGCTCTGTCGCGCCGTCACATTCCAGTTCGCTCTCGACCCGAACCTCGAGCAGAGCATCTTCTTCGCCAAGTGCGCGGGAGCGCGCCGCTACACCGTGAACCACCACCTGGCACGAGTCAAGGCCAACCTGGACACCAGATCGACCGAGCGAGAAGCTCACTCCGAAAGTGGAGATTCACCCGAACCGTCAACCCCTTCGCTTTCCTGGACGACTTTCTCTTTCATCAATGAGTTCAACGCCTGGAAGAACGGGGAGCTCGAGGACTCGTTGGTCAACGACAACGGGACTCGGGGCCTCGCCTGGCGCCACGAACTGCCCAATGATGTCTTCGAGTGCGCTTCGGTGGACGCCGCCCGGGCCCTCGAAAACTTCTCTGCGTCGCGACGGGGCGAGCGAAGTGGAAGGCCTGTCGGGTTCCCCCGCTTCCAGGCCAAGGGGAAGGTGACGCCGCGCTTTCGCCTGCGCAACCGGGCGACGCCAGGTCGGGTGCCCTCGAGCCAGCCCATCCGCTTCAACGATCCCGCGCACCTCCGCCTACCCAAGATCGGATCGGTGAAGCTTTTCGGTCCTACCCGCAAGGTCCGTCGCATGATCAACGCCGGTCGTTTTCACATCTACTCGGCCACCCTCACCGAGCGCGCCGGTCGTTGGACTATCTCCCTGACCGGCGTGGCTGCGCAGTTCCACCAGGCCGAGCGCAGTCGCACCACCCGTCACGCCGTCCCCGTCGGGGTCGACCGAGGAATTATCTCCCTCTGCGTCGCCGCCGACGCGAACGGTGTTCCCTTCGAGCGATTCGAGGGGGTGAAAACACTGAAGCAAGCGCACGCGTCGCTCAAGGCGACCAACCAGGCCCTGGCCAGAACCACACCGGGGTCCAAAGGCCGCCAACGAGCGCGGTCCCGACTCGCCAAGACCCATCGCAAGGTCGTCAACACCCGACGACATCTCGTCCACCAGGCCTCCAGGGCCCTGGTGGACCGATGCCAGGTCCTCGTGATCGAGGACCTCAACGTCGCGGGGATGGTGACGAACCGACACCTGGCGAAGTCCATCTCCGACGCCGCCATGGGAGAACTCTCTCGTCAGCTCCTCTACAAGGCCAGATGGCACGGCGTCGAAGTCCGAGTGGCCGATAGGTTCTTTCCGAGTTCCAAGACCTGCTCGGGCTGTGGCGAGGTCAGAAACGACCTCGACCTGTCGGCACGGACGTACTCGTGTGAGGTCTGTGGGCTGGTCATCGACCGCGACCTCAATGCGGCCATCAACCTGGCCCGTTGGCAACCCAAAGAGCCCTCCGAAGTGACTCCGTTGAACCCAACGCCAGCTTTGCTTCTCTCCACAGCCTGATCCCACTGGGGTCTGCACCGCGAAGCACGCGGGAAGAGCCGATCGTCACCCGCACAACCATCATGTCAACGTGATGAGGGCCTTGGGTCGGAACCGAGTACTCAGACGAATCATCGTCTGGGAAGTCGGACGGTGAGCAAGCACCGCTGAGCCACTTAGTTCAGTTAGTCAAGGCGAACCGGTGGGTCCAATTAGGACACACGCTGTCACACCGCGAGCGTAGTTGTCCGTGCCCATCGCGCGGTGTCGTCAGTTCTTGGCTTTCGCGCGCGAGCGCGCAGTCACTAGCGGTGCCATCAGGTCACCGAGCTTCTCAATCCGCTTCAGCACGTCCTTCGCTTCGAATCGCAGTTGCTCGGAGCGTCCCGATTTAGCGCACCGATCGACTTCCTGCCACGAGACCGGCGTCGAGACCGTAGGTTCCGGACGAGCGCGAAGCGAGTACACGGCTACCGTGGTCTTCGAAGAGCTGTTCTGGCTCCAGTCGATGAGGACCTTGCCGTCGCGGAGACTCTTTCGCATCAACGAGACGACGTCGGCACGATGATCTCGTTCGATCGCTCGAGCGATGTCGTGCGCGCGCTCGCCGAGCTGCTCCCACGACGTGCGCTGCACGCGCATGTAGAGCTGGAGACCCTTGGAGCCACTCGTCTTGGCGAAGAGACGATCTCGATCGAGGCGTTGCGCCACCCACTGGGCCACTCGACAGCATTCGACGATGGTCGTCCCGGGACCGGGGTCGAGGTCGAAAACCATGTAGTCCGGCGGCGCGGGTACCGCCTTGACCTTGGTCACGTGCCAGAGCGGCACGTGGAATTCGATCGCCGCCAGGTTGGCCGCCCACAACAGAGCCGGTCGCTCTCTGATCTCGAGGTACTCGATCGGCTCGTGTTCGCCGCTCTTGGACGGCACCTCGATCGTGGGGATCCACTTCGGTTGATTATCCGACGCGTGCTTCTCGAAGAACGAAGTCCCCTCGACGCCGTGGGGGTATCGACGAAGTGTCGTCGGTCGGTGGCGGAGATGCGGCAACATCACGTCGGCGACGCGCGCGTAGTAGTCCAGCATCTGACTCTTCGTGAATCCCGTGTCGGGGTACAGGACCTTGTCGAGGTTCGAGAGGGACAACTCGCGGCCGTCGATCGCGGTGAGGACTCGCTCAGGACTCACGGACCACCTCCTTCGCGCTCTTGTCCAGGCGCAGAGCGCGCCACGACGGTTGACGCAGGTTGCCGTCACTGGTCCACTCCGCGAACTGGACCTCACCCACGACCGACGGACGCACGAAGTGCGCGAGCGCCGTGTCGGCGCGGCTCAACGGATCGGCGAACGGCGACGACTTGCGCGCGAGTGGCCTCAATCGCCTGAGCAGGTCCGCGCGCGTCGCCGCGCTGAACCCAGTGCCCACCTTGCCGACGTAGGCGAGTCCGGCCCCGGTCGGCACTCCCATCAAGAGCGCGCCGAGACTGCCGTCGCGCTCGCCCCGGCCCTCGGTCCAACCACCGATGACGACCTCTTGGGTGAGGAAGTTCTTCACCTTTATCCAGTCGCCACTGCGCGAACCGGATGAGTACCGGGAACTTCGCCGTTTGATGACGACACCTTCGAGTCCGCGCTCCCTCGCGATGGCGAGGACCTTCGAACCGGCGGCGTCGGTGATCGACGGCGGCGTGGCGAACGTCTCGCCCCGCAGCTGGAGCGACTCGAGTGCCGCGCGGCGCTCGTCGTAAGTTCGAGCCGATAGCGAACGTCCGTCGAGATACAACAGATCGAAGGCGAAGAAGCTCGCGGGGATCGTGAACCGGAGCTTCTCGATCGCCGACGTCGACGTGACGTGCAGGCGTTTCGAGAGCGTCGAGAAATTCGGACGGCCCTCTTGGTCGAGGGCCACGATCTCGCCATCGAGGATCGCCGATTGCGATCCCAGGTGCGTGCCGAGGTCACGCAGTTCCGGGAACGTCGACAGCAGGCTCTTGTCGTTGCGGGTGAAGGCGCGTACTCGACCCCCGTCGACGTACACGATCGCGCGCACACCGTCCCACTTGAACTCGTAGGCCCAGCCGACGTCCTTCGTCGGGAGTTCGCCGGCCATCGCCAACATCGGCTTGAGGTGTTGGGGCATGGCCTCGAAGAACGGCGGGGCCGGGTCCATCCGATGGATCATCCAGTTCTTGTCCTCGAGGGGGAAGAGGACGTAACGGCCGGTGGCGCGCTGGCCGTGCAGCACGACCATGACCTCATTGGTCCGCCACTTCTCGGTCTCGTAGGTGCCGTGATCCCAGATGGTGACCTGACCGGCGCCGTACTCACCTTTGGGTATCGTCCCTTCGAACGTGCCGTAGTCGAGGGGATGGTCTTCGACGTGCACGGCGAGGTGATTGACGTCGGGGTCCATCGGGAGACCCTTCGGCAGCGCCCACGAGACGAGGACACCGTCGCGTTCGAGGCGAAAGTCCCAGTGCAGCGCACGCGCGTGATGCTCTTGGATCACGAAGGTCGGCCGAGGTGACTTCTTCTTCGCCCTCGGGGATGATCCCATCGGTTCGGGGGTCCTCTTCGGATCGCGCTTCGCCCGATAGGCGCTGAGTTTTGACGTCGGTCGCGTCGTCCGAGATTCGTCGGCGCGAGCCATGAAGCTTGGCCCTACTTCTTCTTGGCGATCTTCGCTTCGCTCACCGCACGAACGAGTTCGGCTTTGGTCATCTTCGAGTTGACCTCGATCCTCAGACGCTTCGCGCGTTCGATCAGCTCGTCCTTGGTCATCGCGTCGAGACCCTGGCGTTCGCGGTGGGCCGAGACCTTCAGGCTCGCACTCTTCGAAGGTGCGGTCACCTTGGCCGCGGCCCGCGATGGACGCTTGCCCGACGAACGATCGATCGACGCCTGCAGCGCCGCCATCAGATCGACGACGTTCGACCTCGGTCGATCCTCGGCGCCGCGCACGACCGCGTGTCCCGCGCGCTTTTGCTCGATGAGCTCTTCGACGCGCTCACGGTAGGTGTTCTTGTAGCGGCTCGGGTCCCATTCGTCGGTCAGCGACTCGACGAGCTTCTTGGCGATGGCGAGTTCGCGGGCGTTCGCGTCGCCCACGGGGGGCAGGCTGTCGAGCTCTTCCTCGGGGTCGCGGATCTCGTCCTCGAAGAACATCGTCTCGAGCATCAGCACCTTCTCGGCGGGGCGTACCGCGACGAGGTGCTCCTTGTCGCGCAGTACGAGCGTCGCGATGCCGACCTTCTTCGTCTCGAGCATGGCCTGCAGCAAGAGCGCGTAGGCGCGGTCCGCACCCTTGCCCTTCGGTGCGAGATAGTACGACTGGCGAAAGAAGATCGGGTCGATCTCGTCCAGGTCGACGAAGTCCTGGATCTCGATCAGTTCGGACTTGCCCGGTGCGGCCTCGGCCATCTCCTCGCGCGTGACGACGACGTACTCACCACCACCCAGCGGATAGCCGTTGACGATGTCCTCGCTCGAGAGCTCTTCACCGGTCTCTTCGTCGACCTTCTTGTAGCGGACGCGATTCGACGTGTTCTTGTGGAGTTGGTTGAAGTGGATCGTCTGATCGGTCGTCGCACTGAAGAGACCGACGGGGACACTCACCAATCCGAAGCTAAGGAATCCTGACCACGTGGCGCGCGCCATGTTATTTCTCCTCATCGAGTGTTTCGAGAGACCGACAGTTGAAAAATTTACCATCGCGGAGGTTCGATTCTCAAGAAAACATTGACAACGTCGCTGTGTGCACGTATTTCCGTGCGTCCACCACGATGTCACAGCGCCGTCGTACGTTGAAACCATGTCCCTTCCGATGTACTCCTCGCCACCGGCGCCCCGGTGCACGCTGTGCGAGGACCACCTCCAGCATTGCCACGGGACGGCGATCGTGATGAGCGACGACTCGCACGTCTGCTCCGACGACCCGGACTGCACGCTCAGCGTCAACGAGCACTGGTTCATGTCGGTCGAGGACGACTAGGACCTACGACACAGGTCGCCACGGGCGACACAGCTCGCAGGGCGCGGCGACAGCCGTCGGGTCACGGTGTAAATTTCGGATTCGCGGGTAATCGCGCAAACCAAAGGATCCGTCATGGCCGAGCAAACCTCCGAGTCCGCGATCTTCGCCTTCGCCGACGAAATCGTCGATCGACTCGCCGAGAGCAACCCCCTCTTCGCGACTGAATCCGGCATCCCCGGGTACGACCACCTGCTGCCGGACTTCTCCGTGGCCAAGCAGCGCCGCGATCAGGAACAGACCGTCCGTGACCTCCAGCACCTGGAGACGCTCGAGGTCCGCGGTGACATCGACCGGATCGCCGCGATGGTGATCCGTGAGCGCCTGACGGTGCAACTCGCGCTGTACGAGGCCGACGAGGAGCGACGGACGTTCTCGGTGCTCAACTCACCGATCGCCGCGATTCGACAGGTCTTCGAACTGATGCCGCTCTCCTCGACCGAGAACGCCAAGAACGTGGCGCGGCGACTCACGAACGTCCGCGCGTCCCTCGAAACCTGGAAGGGCGCGCTCCTCATCACCGCGGCCGAACACGAGTTGCCCGCCGAGCGGCACGTCATCGGTGTCGCCGACCAGGCCGACACGTGCGCGGCCGGTGCGTTCAGCGAGTTCGCCCAGCGCACCGCCACCGCGACCGGCGTCGACGTCGAGTCCTCCGGCCTTCGTGCGGCCGCCCAGGACGCCGAAGCCGCCTACCGGGACCTCGCCGCGTGGATGCGTTCGGACCTCGCGCCCAAGGCCGCGACGAAGGAGGCCTGCGGCGAGGAGCGCTACCAGCGGTGGTCCGCGTACTGGTCGGGGGCGACGCTCGACCTGCACGAACTGTACGAGTGGGGCTATCAGGACCTGCGTCGGATCAACACGCGGATGTGGGAGATCGCGAACGAACTGTTGCCCGGCGCGAAGAGCTTGGTCGAAGTGGCCGATCTGCTGGACAACGACCCCGCTCGAGCGATCGACGGCACCGACGCACTCCTCACGATGCTCAAGGCCTTCACCGCTCGCACCACGGACGAACTCGACGGCGTGCACTTCGACATCGACGATCGCATTCGATTCTGTGACGCTCGACTGGCGCCGGAGGGTTCGGCCGCAGCCCCGTTCTACATCAACCCCAGTGAGGACCTGAGTCGACCCGGCACCACGTGGTTCCCGACGCTCGGCAAGACGAAGTTCTCGTGGTGGCGATTCGCCTCGACCTGGTATCACGAGTCGATCCCGGGCCATCACCTGCAGATCGCCACGGCGCTGTTGGCGTCGGATCGCCAGAGTCGATTCCACCGTCTCGTCGGCAACACCAGCGGGTACGCCGAGGGCTGGGCGCTCTACGCCGAACGGCTCATGGATGAACTCGGGTACTTCTCGGACCTCGGTGACGAGCTCGGCTACCTCGCCAATCAGGCGTTGCGCGCCGCGCGCATCGTCGTCGACGTGGGGCTGCACCTCGAGCTCGACGCGCCGTCGGACCTGGGCGTGTTGGGGGGCCTCGGCGACTGCTCGAACAAGCGTTGGACGGCCGAGATGGCGGTGGCGCTCCTCGAGGAGTGGGCCATCCAGGACCACCCGATGTCGGTCTCGGAGGTGGACCGCTACCTGGGACTGCCGGCCCAGGCCATCTCCTACAAGGTCGGCGAGCGAATCTGGCTCGAGTCGCGCGAGGCCGCCAAGCAACGACTGGGTGATCGTTTCGATCTCAAGGCGTTCCACGCCCACGCACTGGTGCTCGGCCCCCTGGGTCTCGACGACTTCTCGACGGAGATGGCGCGCTGGGACGGCGGTCTCTAGCGTCGGCTCCTCCGTCACGTTCGAATCCGGTCGCCTGGCGTGCGTTACCGTCTTGATTGAGCAAAGGACGAACATGGCGAACGACCGATCGACGCTGACGAGCGCGGAACGAGAGAAGGCGTCGGTCTTTCACTCGTGGTCCGCGCAGGCCACCCTCAATCCCTTGATGGTGAAAGACGCCGAGGGCGTCTACGTCACCGGCGAGGACGGCACGACCTACCTGGACCTCTCCTCGCAGTTGGTCAACACGAACATCGGTCACCAACACCCAGCCGTCGTTCGCGCCATCCAAGAGCAGGCCGCGACGCTGTGCACCATCGCGCCGCAGCACGGGTACGTCGCGCGCTATCGCGCCGCCGAACTCATCCTGGACCGCTCCTTCGAGGGCGCCGCGAAGGTCTTCTTCACCAACGGCGGCACCGAGGCCATGGAGCACGCGATCCGCATGGCCCGTCTCTACACCGGGCGCCACAAGGTGCTGTCGGCCTATCGCAGCTACCACGGCGCCACCGCGACGTCGATCAATCTGACCGGCGACCCCCGGCGCTGGCCCAACGACACCGGCGCGGCTGGCGTCGTGCACTTCTTCGGACCGTTCCTCTACCGCTCGACGTACCACGCGACGACCGAGGCCGAGGAGTGTCAGCGCGCGCTCGAGAACCTTGACGAGCTGATCCGATTCGAGGGACCGGCGTCCTTCGCCGCGATCGTGCTCGAGACCATTCCCGGCACCGCGGGGATCATGGTGCCGCCGAAGGGATTCCTCGCGGGCGTTCGTGAGCTCTGCGACCGCTACGGCATCGTCTACATCCTCGACGAGGTCATGTGCGGGTTCGGACGCACCGGTTCGTGGTTCGCGTTCCAGCAACACGACGTGAAGCCCGACCTCGTCACCTTCGCCAAGGGCGTCAACTCGGGCTACGTGCCGCTCGGCGGCGTCATCTTGAACGAGGCGATCAGCGCGGCGTTCAACGATCGGGTCTATCCCGGTGGTCTCACCTACTCGGGACACCCGCTCGCGTGCGCGGCCGCGGTCGCGACGATCGAGGCGATGGAGAACGAAGGGATCGTGGAGAACGCGCAGCGCATCGGTGACCAGGTGCTGCGACCGGGCCTCGAGGAGTTGGCGCAGAAGCACAAGATCATCGGCGACGTACGCGGGCTGGGGGTGTTCTTCGCCCTCGAACTGGTGACGGACCGCGCGACGAAGGAACCACTCGCCCCCTACGGAGGGACGTCACCGGCCATGAACGAGATCGTGGCGGCCAGTCGCAACGAGGGACTGCTGATCTTCACCAACTTCAACCGTGTCCACGTCGTGCCGCCGTGCACGATCACGTCGGCGGAGGCCGGTGACGGACTCGCGCGACTCGACCGCGCGCTGCGCGTGGCGGACCACTACTACTCGGGCGAGTGACGAACGAAGAGCTTCGAATCGTGGCCGCCTCGCTGATGCGCGAATTGGGCCACGAATTCGTCGGACGAACGTTGAGCGACGAGCAACTCATCACGGTGAGTGAAGAACTACGGTCGCTGCTCGGCACGGTGACCGACGCGCCCGCGCGAGTGCGCGTGATGTCACGTGCGTCCCTCGAGGACTTCACGATGACGATACCGACCTACGACGAGATCGGTGAACGCCAGCTCTTCTCCGACTCGATCGTCGCGGGCGCGGCCAATCCGATGGGTCTGGCGGCGCAGTTGTGGCGCGACGGTGACGTCGCGTGCATGCGCGTGACGCTGGGCAAGGCCTTCGAGGGCGCGCCGGGACGGGCCCACGGGGGCGTGATCGCCGCGCTGTTCGACGAGGTGATGGGACTCATGAACGTGATCCACGGCGCGATGGCCTTCACCGGCCAGTTGGACGTCACCTACCGGGCTCCGACGCCCGTCGGTGAACCGATCGTCGCGCGCGCGTGGCTGACGGGACAGGAGAATCGCAAGCGGTTCGTCGAGGCGTCGTTGCACGCCGGTGACCTCTTGGTCGCGAGCGCCACGGCGCTGTTCATCACGATCGACCGCGCCACGTTCCTCGAACGGATCCTGGCGCCCGAGGTGTGAGCGTGGCGATCCCGCTTCGTCACCACTTCGGGTCGAGCAAGGTCCCGCGCACGATCACGCCCACGTTCTGGGGGCTCAAGATCCTCACCACCGCGATGGGGGAGGCGACGTCCGACTACTTCGTGAACCGGTTCGACCCCCGCGCCGCGGTGGTCGTCACCGCGGTCGTCTTCGTCGTCGTGCTCTGGTGGCAGCTGCGAATGCCGGCCTATCGGACCGTGCCGTACTGGTCGGCCGTGGTGATGGTGAGCGTCTTTGGCACCATGTGCGCCGACGTCGTCCACGTCGAGTTCGGCGTCCCCTACGTCGTGTCGGCGATCACGTTCGCCGTCGCACTCGCGGTGGTCTTTTGGGCGTGGTTCCGCGTCGAGGGGACGCTGTCGATCCACAGCATCGTCTCCACGCGCCGCGAACTCTTCTACTGGGCGACGGTGACGGTCGCCTTCGCCCTCGGCACCGCGCTCGGTGACTTCACGGCGACCGTCGTCAACCTCGGCTACTTCAGTTCCGGACTGCTGTTCACCGGACTGATCGTGCTGCCCGCGCTCGCGTTCTGGATCACGCGACGACACGCGGTGCTGTGGTTCTGGACCGCCTACGTCCTCACGCGACCGCTCGGCGCGTCCTACGCCGACTGGATGGGCAAGCCGAGGATCGTCGGCGCACTCGGGTGGGGCTCGGGCAACGTCGCGCTCGTCCTCACGAGCGTCATCGTGGTCGTGGTCGCGGTCTTGGCGAACGTCGAGTCGCGCTGGGAGCGCCGGGGCGGTCTCGAGGTGACCGGTTCGCGACGTTCGTCCTTAATATGGTCCAATGCCCGCCATCTCCGTAGAAAACCCGCTCGAACTCGCCAAGGCCGTCAAGCCCGCGACCACTGATCGACCCCGCCGCGTCAAGTCGATCACGACGGCGCCGCGAGGCCTCGAGGGCGAGGGCTTCCCGGTACGTCGCGCCTTCGCCGGCGTCGACATGGCCGACCTCGATCCCTTCGTGCACATGGACCAGATGGGCGAGGTCGACTACGGCCCCGGCGAGCCCAAGGGGACGCCGTGGCACCCCCACCGCGGTTTCGAGACCGTGACCTACATGATCGACGGCACGTTCTTGCACCAGGACTCGATCGGCGGCGGCGGCGTCATCCAGAACGGGGCGACCCAGTGGATGACCGCCGGCGCGGGCATCTTGCACATCGAGCGACCGCCGGACTCGCTGATCGACTCCGGCGGCCTCTTCCACGGCATCCAGCTCTGGGTGAACCTGCCGGCCCGGCTCAAGATGACCAACCCCCGTTACCAGGACATCGAAGCCCAGTCGGTGGCGCTACTCACGAACGAGAACGGCGACGCCGTCATCCGCGTCATCGCCGGCTCACTCGGCGGCATCGACGGGCCCGGTTCGACGCACACGCCGATCGCGATCTCCCACGTGTCGCTACTGCCCGGCGCCCAGTTGTCGCTCCCCTGGAACCCCGCGTACAACGCGCTCACCTACGCGCTCGCGGGCCAGGGCACCGTCGGCCAGGACCGTTCCGCGATCGGCGAGGGCCAGATGGCCGTGCACGTCGACGGCGACTACCTGGTCCTGGCGGCCAACGAGTCCCAGGACTCGCGCACGCGGGCCTTCGAGGTGCTGATCCTCGGGGGCGAGCCGATCCGCGAGCCCGTCGCGACCTACGGGCCGTTCGTGATGAACACGCGCGCCGAGCTGCAGCAGGCCTTCGAGGACTACGAGGCCGGTCGACTCGGCCAGATCCCGGCCGACCACATCTAGCTCTCCGACGTCGATCGGTGCACGAGGAACGTGCCCGTCGCGCGGCTGACCAGTTTGCCCTCGTCGCTCGCGATCGTCGCCTCGGCGTAGGCGATCTGACGCGTCAGGCGCACCACGTCGCCACGCACGACGTAATGGGCGTCGAGCAGCGCCGGGCGCATTAGTTCGGTCGTCATCTCGATGGTCGCCTCGGTGCGGTCGCGACCGACCAGGACGGCGTTGATGCAGAAGTTCATGGCGGCGTCCAACAGCACCGAGTGCACGCCGGCCTGGACGGTGCCGTGGGGGTTGCAGGCCAACGGGGTGGGCGTGAACGATCCAGTGACCCACCCGAGGTCCTCGCCGTCGACGCCGTAGGTCTCGAGGGCGCCGCCGATGGCGCCGATGACGGCCATCCCGCCGTCGCCGAGCCAGCGGTCCATGTCCTTACGTTCATTCACGCCAGCGACGCTAGTCCTACTCACCAGTAAGATTCGCCGGTGGGTAGAGCCCGCAGATGACGAAAGGTCTGACAATGCCAACAGCCGTAATCGTGGACGCCGTTCGAACACCCGGTGGCAAGCGCAATGGGAAACTGAAGAACTGGCATCCCGTCGACCTCGCGGCCGAAGCCCTCAAGGCCATCGCCAGTCGCAACAACCTCGACCCGGCGCTGGTCGACGACGTGATCATGGGCTGCGTCTCCCAGGTCGGCGAACAGGCCTTCAACGTCGGACGAAGTGCGGTGCTCGCCGCCGGTTGGCCCGAGTCGGTGCCCGCCACGACCATCGACCGCCAGTGCGGCTCGTCCCAGCAGGCGCTGCACTTCGCCGCCCAGGGCGTCATGTCCGGCGCCTACGACGTCGTGATCGCCGCCGGCGTCGAGGTGATGTCGCGCGTGGCCATGGGTTCGTCGATCGGCAAGGACGCCGGCTGGCCCTTCGGTCCCAGCGTGACCGCGCGCTACGAGCCGGTCGGGGGCCTGAAGAACCAGGGCATCGGCGCCGAGATGATCGCCGACCAGTGGGACGTCTCGCGCGAGGACCTCGACACGTTCTCGGCCGAGAGCCACCGGCGCGCCGCCCAGGCGACCGCCGAAGGACGGTTCGACAACGAGATCGTCCCGGTCTACGTCCGCGACGACGACGGTCACGCGACCGATGAACTGATGAAGACCGACGAGGGTATCCGCGGCGATTCCACGGTCGCGACGCTCGCCAATCTGAAGCCCGCGTTCAAGGAGGACGGCAAGGTCACCGCCGGCAACTCCTCACAGATCACCGACGGCGCCTCGGCCGTGTTGATCATGAGCGAGGAGAAGGCCAAGGAGCTCGGCTACACGCCGCGCGCGCGGTTCCACTCCTTCGCCCTGGCCGGCGTCGACCCGGTCACGATGCTCACCGGCCCGATCCCGGCGACCAAGAAGATCCTGGAGAAGGCCGGCCTCACGCTGGACGACATCGACCTCATCGAGATCAACGAGGCCTTCGCGTCGGTCGTGCTCGCCTGGCAGAAGGAACTCGGCGTCGATCTCGCCAAGGTGAACGTCAACGGAGGCGCGATCGCGTTGGGCCACCCGCTCGGGGCGTCGGGCGCGAAGTTGTGCGCCACGTTGGTGAACGAACTCGAGCGCACCGGTGGCCGCTACGGGCTGCTGACGATGTGCGAGGGCGGCGGACTCGCCAACGCCACGATCATCGAACGCCTCGGCTGAAGCTACTTGTAGCGAGTGGCGAGGTAGAAGCCGGCGAACATCACGAGCAGCCCGCTCACGAGGTACCACGACGACACCGAGCCGGGCAGCACCGACAGGTAGTTCAAGACGATGGTCAACATGCCCACGCCGAGCAGCGCGACGATCATCCACCCGTACCAGCGCGGACTGTGGTCCTCGCCGACCGGTCGACGAGCGGTGACCTTGCCCCGCGCCTCGGGCGCGACGTAGCGACCGACGTTCTTTCGGCTGCCTGGTTTGGAGGTCGATTTTGCCATGGGGCTCAATGCTAGTGAACGGAGCTAGAGGGTCGTGGTCGTGGTCGGCGGCGGTTCCGTCGAGGACTCACAGACAGAAATCGTGATGTTGGAGTTGTAGGGCACGTAAGTCCCGATGCCGAGACTCTCGCCCGTGACCGTGCCGATCTGGCTCGCCGAGCACGTCGAGGGGTCGGCCGGACTGACGTTGGGAATGAGGGGGACGCCCTTCAATATGGTCATCGCCTGCGACTGCGTCTCGCCGATCACGCTCGGCACCTGCACCTTGCAGTAACCGGTCGACGTGTTAAGCGTGACCTGGTCGCCCGAATTGACCAACGTGCCGGCCGCGGGAGTGGAATGCATGACGACGTCGCCGATCGGGACGGTATTGGAGCAGACCGTCGTCGTGGTCGGTCCGAGCGTCAAGCCATATTGCCCGAGGGTCGCCGCGGCCTGGTTGGTGCGTGTCATTCGCGAGCGAGGGCACCTCGAACTGCGCGCTCGGCGACAGCACGTAGATGGTGATCGAGTCGCCGGCGTGCGCCGCCGACTTCGCCGCCGGCACCTGGGAGAGCACGATATTCAGTACGTTCCTCTCGCCCGGCGGCGCCGTCTGGAGGAAACCGGTCTTCACGTTCATGTCGTACGGATTGGCGTCCAGTTCACTGGTCGCCGCGGTGAGGGAGAGTCCCTTGACGTCCGGTACGACGATCGGTGCCGCCTGGGCGCCGAGGCTCAGCGTCAGGTCGACCTTCTGCCCCTTCTTCAGCGTGGTGCCGGACGTGGGGTCCGTGGAGATGACGAGGCCGGCGGTCACCGTCGACGAATGAACGTGGTCGACGTTCTTCAAGTGGATGCCGTCGTTCAGGAGTTTCTTCAGGGCCGCCGTCTCGGTCTTGCCGACGAGGTTGGGCATCACGATCGTCGGTGTGTTCTTTTGCGCGAGGAAGTACGCCAGTCCGCCCACGACCAAGAGCAGTATCACGACGATCGCGATGATGCCCCCGCTGCCCCCGCGCCGCCGCCGGATATCGGTGCGCGGACCGGTCATCATCGGCACGGCCTGCGTTCGTTCTCCCGGCGCGACTTTGCTCACGGCGCGCGTGGCGTCTTGACCGAAGAACGCGACGTCGCGCTGGGCCGCGCGAACCGGCTGGCCTTCGCTGAAGCGCACGAGGTCCGAACGCAGGTCCTCCGCGGACTGGTACCGACGCTCGGGTGACTTCGCGAGCGCCTCCATCACGATCGCTTGGAGATCGGCGGGGATCGACCGGTTGAAGTCCGACGGCGGCGGCACCGTCCCGTGCACGTGCTGACTGGAGACCTCCACGGGTGAGTCGCCGATGAACGGTGGTCGTCCGGCGAGCATCTCGTAGAGCACGACACCGAGCGAGTAGATGTCGCTGCGTCCGTCAACGGGAGCACCCTCGGCCTGTTCGGGCGAGAAGTACGTCGCGGTCCCCATGACCGAACCCTCTTCGGCGAGCTGGTCCTCGACCGACATCGCCTGCGCGATACCGAAGTCGGTGACCTTGACCTGACCGTCGCTCGCGATCAAGATGTTGCCCGGTTTGACGTCGCGGTGCACGACGCCGTTGCGGTGCGCGTAGCCGAGGGCGGCCGCGACCTGGGACATCAGCGTCGCCGAGTGCGACGCCGTCAGCGTTCGACCACCGCGCAACATGTCGGCGAGCGACGTTCCGTCGACGAGTTCCATGACGATGAAGTAGGTGCCGTTGTCCTCGCCCCAGTCGAACACGGGCACGATGTTCGGGTGCGAGAGGTTCGCCGCCGCCTGGGCCTCGCGACGGAAACCCTCGACGAAGAGCGGGTCGGCGCTGAGTTCGGGATACAGCGTTTTGAGGGCCACGGGACGATTGAGCAGCGTGTCCTGGGCGCGGTACACGATGGCCATCCCACCGCGCGCGATGAGGTGCGTTACCTGATAGCGACCGGAATAGAGTCGGGGGTCATCTACAGGCTCCATATGGCGCCTAGCCTACGCTCTCGCGATTCGAGGGAATTCTCACTTGGGTACGGTCGTGGTCGTCGTACCCGACGGATACGTGCCCGCCTGCATCTCGAAGTACGCGTCGACGAGCGCCTTTACCACCGGACCGGCGACGGTGGCACCGAAGTCCTGCGTTGGTTGGTACGGAACGACGACGGCGATGGCGATGACCGGATCGGTCGCCGGCGCGAAGGCGATCAGCCAGTCGTCGGTGTTCTTCTTCACGTTGCCGGTCTGGGCGGTGCCGGTCTTGGCGGCGACGTCGTACTGGGCCGGGAACCCGACCCCGGACGCCGTGCCGTCCTTCACGACGTTCTCCATCATGGGAACGATGATCGCCGACTGTGAGGGCGTCAGGGGCGTCTTCCACACGGAGTCCTTGTAGCGCTCGATGACCTGGCCGTCGGGTCCCGTGATGTAGCTCATGAGATGCGGGGTCATCTCGATCCCCCCGTTGCCCACGGCCGCGGCGACGAGGGCGTCTTGCAGCGCCGTCGCGCGCACGTTCCCCTGGCCGATCGACGAGTACGCCAGGAAGGGGATGTTATTCGCGAAGGTCGCCGCCGTCGGGAAGTAACTCGCCTGGGTGCCGGGCAGGTCGAGTGGCGGGATCGAGTCGTAGCCGAACGACGTCGCGGCCTTGAACATGTAGTCGGCCCCGAGATCGACGCCGAGCAGGGCGAAGCCGGGGTCGCACGAGGGCGGCAGCATCTCGGCCGGAGTCCCGCTGCACGGCAGGCCGCCACTGTTGCAGAGCGGTACGTTCGAGTCCGGAAATTTATTGCACGCGCCGTCGTTGCTGACGAAATCCTTGTTCAAGTCGGCCGGCTTGCTGACGACGGCCGCGGCGGTCGTGATGACCTTGAAGGTCGAACCCGGCGGGAAGGTCTGACCGGTCGCGACGAGACCCAAGGGCTCGAACCCGTTGCTGTCGGGCGTGAAATAGAGCTTGCGGGCCGCCGTCTCGACGTCGTAGTTCGGTGAAGTGAGCGGCACGGGGTTGTAGTTGGGATTGGAGTACATCGCGAGCACGGCGCCCGTCTTGGGGTCGAGCGCGACCGCCGCGCCATCGATTCCCTTCAGGGCGGCGCGCGCGACCGATTGAAGTTGCGGCTCCAGCGTCAGGGTCACCGAATCGGCGGCACTCGTCGGCGCGAGGAGTTGCTCGAAGCTCTGCGGGGGTTGTGAGTGCGCCGCGAGGTAGCCGTTGTACTCCTCCTCGATACCACCGACCCCGTAGTACGCGGAGGAGTACCCGACGACGCCCGACGTCAGCGAGCCATCGGGATAGACCCGGCGATACGGGAAACTGGAGCTGTTCTGTTTCACCGAATAGGCCAGCACCGCACCGTTCGCCGCGAAGATCTCGCCGCGGGGGAACTGATTCGACGGGTTGGTGTTGCGGGGGTTGTTGGGACTCGCGTTCAAGGCGGGCGCACGGAAGAACTGGATGTTGGCCGATTGGGCGATGATCACGGCGAACAGCAGCAAGATGATCGTGGCGAGGATGCGGAGACGTCGCGACACTGCTCAACCCTTCTTCAGCGTGGTCGTGGTTGTCGTCGTGGTCGTCGTCGTGGACGTCGACGCGTGGCTGTCGGCCCAACCCACGGCGTCACCGAGCGTTGCCTCTTCGATCGTCTGTTTCACGGTGACCTGGTCGACTTTGTTCAATGAACTGACTTCGTAGTTCGTGTCGAACACCTTGATCGGTTTGAACCACAGGACGCCGCTCGGTTGACCCTGGTAGACCGCGATCCGGCCGGCGTCGTCCCCGACGTAGAAGGTCGAGTAGGCGTACCAGTGGACGATGAAATACGCCGCCACGAACACGCCGATGAAGACCACGAGGGCCGCGGGCGTGCGCCACGTCAACCGTCGGCTCTTGCGTCGCTTCGACGCCGGCGTCGCGGCCCGAGCGACCGGCGGTGTCGTCGATGAGATCGTGCGCTTGATCGGCGTCGCGGCGACGGAGACCTCATCGAACTCGACCAGCACCGCGGTGATGTTGTCGCGACCGCCGGCGACCTTGGCGGCTTCGACCAACTGCACCACCGCCTCATCGAGCGAGTACGGCGCACTCGAGAGTCGTGCCAGGGTGTCGTTGTCGAGTTCATTGGAGAGTCCGTCACTGCAGAGGAGCAGCCGGTCGCCCGCGAGCGCGTGCACCGACATCACGTCGACGGCGATCGAGTCCTCGACGCCGATGCCCCGCGTGAGCTGGTGACGGCGAGGATGCACCGCGGCCTCTTCCGGCGTGAGGCGACCCATCCGCACCCACTCCTCGGCGACACTGTGGTCCTCGGTCAGTTGGCGAAGGGCACCGTCCCTCAGTTGGTACGCCCGCGAGTCACCGACGTGACAGAGCGTCGGGGACGTCACGCCGTCGGCGTCGACCGTGAGCCCCAACGCGATGACCGTGGTGCCCATGCCGAAGTGATTCGGGTTCTCGCGCGCGTCGTTCAGCACCGTGATGTTCGCCGCGTTGATCGCGTTGTAGAGGCCCTCGACCGTCCGGTTCTCGGCGAAGCCGCCGCGCAGCAATTCGATCGTCATCTCCGAGGCGACCTCGCCGGCCGCGTGTCCACCCATCCCGTCGGCCACGATGGCGAGTGAGTCGTCGACGTAGACCGCGTCCTGATTCGATTGACGTACCAGTCCGGTGTCGGTCGCCTCGGCGTGACGCCAACGCGTCAACGAACCACCTCGAACAGAACGCCGCCGACTTGCACGATGTCACCTCGCTCGAGGTGCACGCGGCCGTCGACCAACTCCTGGTTGACGTACGTGCCGTTGGTCGAACCGAGGTCCTCGATGGAGAGGTCCCCCTCGTCGTTCGTGAGACGCGCGTGCCGCGACGAGAGGAAGGTGTCGCTCAGGCTGAGGTCGCAGTCCCCGCTTCGACCGATCGTCACCGCTCGGTCCACGTCGACGCGCTCGCCGGTGCGGTCGTTGGGTTCGATGAACTTCAGCGCGAGCGAGCCGGTGCGCCGACGGCGCGAGCGCTTCTCGTAGTCGATCGGTCGCGCCTGAACCGCGGCGACGCGCGTGATCCGAAGGAAGAACAAGACCGCGACCACCATGACGAGCACTTGCAACGGCCGAACGATCGCCGCGTAGTTCGACGTCCCGGCCACAAGACTCAAGCGAGCTCGATCCGAAAATGGAGCGTGCCGATCGTGACGTCGTCACGGGGCGACAATGAAACGGCGGTGACCCGATGTCCGTTCACGAACGTTCCGTTGGTGGACTGGAGATCGCGGATCGCCACTCCCTCGCTCGTGCGCCATACCTCGGCGTGTTGACGCGACACGTTGGAATCGTTGATCACGACTTCGACGTCAGGACTCCGACCGATGACCAGTGGCCGTTCGCCCACGTTGAACGACCGACCGTCATTCGAGATCAGACGCGGTTGGCTTTCGCCCCCCAGAAATTCGGTCTTCACCTCAAGGTTGCCGGGTTTGATGTCGTCGTCGATGAACACCTCGACCTTGACGGGACCGACGAAGCTGAACCCCTCGCTGATGGCGTGTTGGCGAACGGTCTCTTCCAACTCACTCACCAGGGCTTTTTGGAAGCCGTCGAATCGCGCCGCGTCCACCGGTCCGAGCCACACTCGTATTTGGTTCGGGGAAATCGGGCCCTGACTGGAGAGCCGACGGGTGAGGTCCACTTCGCGGACGATGCGCGTGCCGATCTCTATCGGCTGCAGCGTGCTCTTGAAAGTACGTGAAAACGTCTTTTCGAAGATCCGCTCGAGTCGATTCTCTACGCTTTTCAGGACCATACCAATGTCAACTGTACCGGCGGTTCAGTGCAATAGTCGGCGACGAGGACTCCGGATGAGTCGACTAATGTTGCAAGGTCTCGGGGCGAGTGGCGAAATTGGCAGACGCGCAGGCTTCAGGTGCCTGTATTCGAAAGGATGTGGGGGTTCAAGTCCCCCCTCGCCCACGACTGTGATGTCTCACCATTTCTGGGACAAACGAACCCTCAGAGACTACTTCGGCTCCTCGCTTGGTAGTCGCGCGTCGGGTCCAGTTCAAAATGCCGCAGCAAGACGCCGTCTTCGTCGATGACGCGAACGTCGAGATCGGCCATCAAGATGAGCACGCGCTTGTGTCGATGCGGACGACCGACGCTGATGTGGTGGAGCTTGCGTCGGTAGCGAAGTGTCACCGATCCCCAGTGGTCGACGTGGTCGCGTCGCACTCGGGTCTTGGCGAGCAGCGGTTGACCGTCGAACTCCGGCGTCGCCTTGTCGAGGGTTCGCCACGCGTGCATCGGCGGACAGCCCCGAGCTTGATGTGGCCGCTTTTCGTTGTAGTCCTTCACGAAGCCATCGATCTGTGACTGCAGGCCTTCGATGCTGTCCGCGGCCGGCTGTTTGCGCAGCCACTTCTTCAACGTCTGGTGGTAGCGCTCGACCTTGCCTTGGGTCTGGGGGTGGTAGGGCTTGCCGTGTTTGAAGCGGATGCCGAGCTGGGCCAGTTCGATCTCTAAGCCCGAGTGCCCACCGCGAAAGGCCGTGGTGTAGATGGCGCCATTGTCACTCAACACCGAGGCCGGTAGTCCGTAGACGTCGGTCATTTCGAAGAAGAGTCGCACCACGTCGGCCGCCAGGGCGACCTTCACGACACGCGAGCACAGCACCGCGCGCGAGTAGTCGTCGATGAAGTTGATGATCTCGACGTGCTCGTCGTTGTCCAGTTGCCAGTGCGTCATGTCGGTCTGCCAGGTCTCGTTGGGCAACGAGGACTCGAAGCGGATCCAACTGGAGCGTGGTCGCTTCTGGGGCTGCGGTGTCACGAAACCGCGCCGTCGCAGCACGCGGTGAATCGTGCTGAGGGCCGGTGCGTCGATGCCGTCCTGGACGAGGTGCCACTGGATCGTCTTGGCGCCAGCGTCCCAACCGCGCTCGCTCAGTTGCTTGCGCAGCGCGACGATCGCGTCTTCCACCTCGGGTGGGGTCTGGCCCGGTTGGACCTTGGGACCGGGCTTCTTGGGTTCCAGCGCCGCTTCGCCACCCTCGCGGTAGAGCTGGACGTGACGATGGACCCAGGACTTCGACCGCCCGGTCGAGGCGGCCACCGCGCGCACCGACCTCTTCTCCACGAGCACAGCAGTGACGGCGTATTTGGCCAGATCCATGGGCACCTCCGAGGTTGGAAGTGTCCCAGAATTGGTGACACATGCTGTCCCAGAAACTATGGAACCTCAGACT
>CAVOWM010000006.1:0-23689 GCA_963700135.1 uncultured Acidimicrobiaceae bacterium
CTCACCCGGCGTGCTGCACGGCATGCGGTCATTCTTGATGCAAGACGAGTTCGGTCAGATCGAAGAGGCGCACTCCATCTCGGCCGGACTGGACTACCCGGGCATCGGTCCCGAACACGCCTATCTCGCGGACGTCGGGCGCGCCGAGTACTACCCGATCGGTGACGAGGACGTCATTCCCGCGCTGCGACTCCTGAGCGAAAAGGAGGGCATCATCCCGGCCCTCGAGACCGCCCACGCCGTCGCGTGGCTCGCGCGAGAAGCCGGCGCCGCGGTCCCTCGCGGCTCGACCGTGCTCCTCAACCTCTCCGGGCGAGGTGACAAGGACGTCGCCCAGGTCCAGGCGATCTTGCGCGGCGAGTCGTGAAGAGCCTCGAACGCGACCTTCGCGCGCTGCGCGACGGCGGGCGAAAACTCCTCGTGCCGTATTTCATGGGCGGCGTCACGGCTGACTGGACCGAGCACGTCGAGGCGGCGGTCCACGCGGGGGCCGACGCCGTCGAAATCGGCATCCCGTTCTCCGATCCGATGATGGACGGACCGGTGATCCAAGAGGCCGCCCTGCGAGCGCTGGCGCGGGGCACGACGCTCGATTCGATCTGTGACGACCTGGACCGGATCGACGTCAAGGTGCCGTTCGTCGCCATGACGTACTACAACATCGTGCTGCACTACGGCCTCGAGCGCTGCGCCGGCAAATTCGCCGCGAGCGGCATCACCGGCGCGATCATCCCGGACCTCGCCCTCGAAGAGACCGCGCCGTGGATCGAAGCCTGCGACGTGGCCGACGTGGCGACCGTGCTGCTGGTCGCCCCGTCGACGCCGGCCGACCGGGTCGACGCGCTCGCGGCCACCACACAGGGATTCGCCTACGCGTCGGCGCGGATGGCAGTCACGGGCCAATCCGAGGGGGGAGGGGACGGCGAACGCGTCGTTCGCTCCATCCGGCGCACGAGTGACGTACCGGCGCTCATTGGGATCGGCATCGCCAGCCCGGCCCAGGCCCGCCAGGCCGCGGGCTCGAGCGACGGCGCCATCGTGGGATCGGCGCTCGTGCAGGTGATTCTCGACGGTGGCCACGCGTCGGACGTGGAGCGCTTCGTCCGAGAGTTCCGTACAGCTATGGACAGCTGACCGGTTTCTGTACTTTAAATCTGCGTCATGGGCGACGCGGATTGCGCTTACTCGCGAGTATTTACAAGGGAAAATAGCCGACAGGGTCGCTTCCTTGTGAACCTCTTCACGAAGTTGGGACGATTCTATCCCTCACGCCCGATGTCAAGTGATGTTAAATCTCAGTAGCCGTCAACCCGGCGGTGGAAGTAATCCTATGTGGGGGGAATTACATGGAACACAGAGTTGCGGACCCCGGTCCGCTTGGACTCGCCGGTTTCGCTATGACCACGTTTTTGGTGAGCATCTTCAACATCGGACTGTTCAAGTTCGGTGGGACGAGTAGTGCCGCCGCAGCGGGCTTTATCTCGCTGGCATTCATCTATGGTGGCGTCGCGCAGTTCGCGGCCGGCATGTGGGAGTTCGCTCGCAAGAACACCTTCGGTGCACTGGCGTTCACGTCGTACGGTGCGTTCTGGATCGGTGTGTATTTCTTCATCAACTTCCAGGGCGGTCTCTCGGTCAAGGGGGCCCTCGGCCTGTACTTCTTGCCGTGGATCCTCTTCACGGCGTACATGACGGTCGCCGCGTTGAAGACCAACCTGGCGGTGCTGTTCGTGTTCATCGCCCTGACCCTGGCCTTCTTGTTCCTGACCATCGGAGCGTGGAGCGGCGGTCACACCGACATGACCAAGATCGGCGGGTGGATCGGCATTATCACCGCGCTCCTCGCGTGGTACGCGTCGGCCGCTGGCGTGATCAACGAAACTCACGGGAAGGTCGTGCTACCGGTCGGTCCTTTGGGCTAACCTCGGTGTCACTGGTGGCTCGCCACCGGACCCAACCGCCAACAGCGCCCAGCCATCAGGCTCGGGCGCTGTTGGCATTCTGGGCCGATAGAGAACTACTCTCGGCTTCAGTCGCAATGACGACCACACGTTTCGTACGCTCCACGTAGTTCCATCCACATCACAGCAAGGGAAGAACATGACAGAAGCAAAGCTTGAAGCATGGCTGGAAGAGACCCGAAGTTTCGCGCCCTCCGCTGAGTTCGCCAAACAGGCCAACGCGCAACCCTCCATCTACGCCGAGGCCGCGGCCGACCCCGTGGCGTGGTGGCGTACCCAGGCGGACCGACTGGCCTGGACGACCGCGCCGACGAAGAGTCTCGAGTGGGACCTGCCCTTCGCCAAGTGGTTCAGTGACGGCACCATCAACGCGTCCTATACCTGCGTCGATCGACACGTCGAAGCCGGCAACGGTGACAAGGTCGCCTATCACTGGGTGGCCGACGCCGAGGGCGAGGGCCGCACCATCACCTACGCCGAGTTGCAGAAGCTCGTGGCGCAGGCCGCCAACGCCTTGACCGAACTCGGCGTCAAAGAGGGCGACCGCGTCGCGGTCTACATGCCGATGATCCCCGAGGCGGTCGTGACCATGCTGGCCATCGTGCGCCTCGGTGCCATTCACTCGGTCGTCTTCGCCGGCTTCTCGGCCGAGGCGCTCGCCAGTCGCATCCTCGACTCGGACTGTCAGTACGTCGTGACGGCCGACGGCGCCTTTCGCCGCGGCGCGGCCAGTCCCCTCAAGCCCGCGGTCGACGAGGCGCTGGCGACGTGCCCGAACGTGAAGGCCGTCCTCGTCGTGCGTCGCACCGGGGGAGAGGTCAACTGGCACGAGGGTCGCGACCACTGGTGGCACGACGTCGTCGAGCGTCAGAGCGACCAGCACACCTGTCAGTCGTTCCCCGCCGAGCACACGATGTTCATCATGTACACCTCAGGCACGACCGCCAAGCCCAAGGGCATCTTCCACACGACGGGTGGCTACCTCACGCACGTGTCGACGACGCACAAGTACATCTTCGACGTGAAGCCCGAGACCGACATCTGTTGGACCGCGGCCGACATCGGCTGGATCACCGGACACAGCTACATCGTCTACGGGCCGCTGATCAATGGCGTGACCCAGGTGATGTACGAGGGACTGCCCGATTCCGGCGGCAAGGACCGCTGGTGGAAGATCATCGCCGAGAAGAAGGTCACGATCCTCTACACCGCCCCGACGACGATCCGCACGTTGATGAAGTGGGGACACGAGTGGCCCCAGGGTCACGACCTCTCGAGCCTGCGCCTACTCGGCACGGTCGGCGAGCCGATCAACCCCGAGGCCTGGATGTGGTACCGCCAGTACATCGGCGGCGGCAACTGCCCGATCGTCGACACGTGGTGGCAGACCGAGACCGGCGGCATCATGATCACCCCGCTGCCGGGCATCACGGCCACGAAGCCGGGCGCGGCGATGACGCCCTTCCCGGGCATCAGCGCGGACATCGTCGACAACGAGGGCGACTCCGTCGGCAACGGCGAAGGGGGCTACCTCGTCATCACGGCGCCCTGGCCCGGCATGACCCGCGGCATCTACGGCGACCCCGAACGGTTCAAGGAGACCTACTGGAGCCGTTTCCCGGGCAAGTACTTCGCCGGTGACGGGGCCAAGCGCGACGAGGCCGGCGACATCTGGCTACTCGGTCGCATCGACGACGTCATGAACATCTCCGGACACCGTCTTTCGACGACTGAGGTCGAGCACGCGCTGGTCGGACATCCGTCGGTCGCCGAGGCCGCGGTGGTCGGTGCGTCCGACGAGACGACCGGTCAGGCCATCGTGGCCTTCGTCACGTTGAAGATGTCGGCCGAGGACGCGTCGAACGATCAGGTCATCGTGATCGAAGAGCTGCGCACGCACGTGGCCAAGGTCATCGGCCCGATCGCCAAGCCCCGTCAGATCATCCTCACGCCCGAGTTGCCCAAGACCCGATCCGGCAAGATCATGCGTCGGCTGTTGCGCGACGTCGCCGAGAACCGTTCCCTGGGTGACGTGACCACGTTGACCGACCCCACCGTCGTCAACATGATCGCTGGGCTCATGGACACCCACGCCGACTCCGAGGACTGACGCCGCCTCGACGCCCGTCGCTCTCAACGCGTCGCCGGAGCAACGACGCCGTCATCCGCCACGTCCCGGTTGTCGTCCTTACGCGGACGTGCACGGGCGCGAGCGTCGACGCAGAAAGTTTCTCCTCCGGCGCGACAGGTAGTTAATGAACGGCGTCTCGGCGCGAATCCACGTGATTCTCGGCGGGCGTCCACGACGGAGGACAACCAATGAGTGATGACACGACAACCACGAGCGAACAACATTCCCACCACCACGGTGAGGGACATCTCCACGGTCGACGACCCCGACTCATGGGCTGGGTGCTCACGATGTTCACGGCCCTGGTCGTAGCCGCCGTCGGCTTCGTCGGCGTCGCACTCGGGCACCACGGGAACGGCGCCCGGTCGACCATCACGGTGACCGGATCGGGAACGGTCCAGGGGACCCCGGACACGATCAACTTCCAGATCGGCGTCTCGACGGTGAATCCGACGGCGACCGCGGCGTTGAACGAGAACGACGCCAAGGTCCGTGCGCTCGAGACGGCGCTGCTGAAGAACGGCGTGACACGCAAAGAGATGCAGACGTCCGGTTTGAACATCTATGACAACACCAACAGTCAGGGCGTCGTCACGGGCTTCACGGTCCAGGACACGCTGAACGTCACCATGCACAAGGTGCAGCGCGCCGGCACGGCGATCGACGCCGCGGCGCGCGCCGTGGGCAACGGCGTCCAACTGGACGGTGTGTCGTTCACGATCACCAATGATTCGTCGTTGTTGCGCGCCGCGCGCGTCCGGGCCATGGACCACGCCCGCCTGGCCGCGGGTCAACTGGCCCAGGCGGGGGACACGCACGTCACCGGCATCGTCAAGATCACCGACAACGAGAACCAGAGTTCGGGCGTCTACTACCCGGAGTTCGCGAGCGGGACCGCGCTGCGGGCCTCCGTGCCGATCCAGACCGGTCAACAGCCCGTCACGGTGCAGGTCACCGTCGTCTACTCACTGTCGAGTTGACGACCCGCTGAGCCCGATCGGCGCGGGCTTCGAGCGTTCAGGAGTCGAAGCCCAAGCCGAACAGGTCGATCAGCTTCAGCCACAGGTTGCGCCGACCCTCGTGTTCGTCGGCGTACTTGATGGCCGACTGGGTGATGCGGATGAAGATCCACTTGAACGGTTCGGGCGGGAAGGGCATGGGACGCTTTCGCACCATCGTGAGGCGCGTACGGTCCGTGTCCAGGCCGTCCAGGAGGTCCAGCATCGTCGCGGCGCCGAAACGGGTCGAGGCCACGCCGAGTCCCGTGTAGCCGAGGACGTAGGCCACCTTGTTCTCATGTGACGTCCCCCAGAACGGCGAGAAGCGGGTGCAGGTGTCGATCGCGCCGCCCCAGGCGTGCGTGAACTTGACGCCGGCCAGCTGCGGGAAGGTCTTCAAGAAGTGGCTGGCCAGCGTCGCGTACGTCTCGGAGTTGAACTCGTACTCGCGGCGGACCTTGCCGCGGAAGTTGTAGATCGTGTCGTACCCGCCCCACAGGATGCTGTTGTCACTCGTGAGGCGGTAGTAGTGGAACTGGTTCCCGGAGTCGGCGATCCCTTCTCGACCCGACCAACCGATGCTTTCGAGCTGCGCGTCGGAGAGCGGCTCGGTCACCATGACGTAGTCGTAGACCGGCACGACGTACTTGCGCGTCTTCTTGAGCAGCGAGGGGAAGACGTTCGTGCCGAGGGCCACGCGCGCCGCGGTGACGGCACCGTAGGGGGTGTGGACGCGCACCGCGTCGTGCAGGTCCTCGAGCCATTCGACCTTGGAGTTCTCGAAGATCTTCACGCCGAGTGAGACGCACACCCGCTCGAGGCCCCAGACCAGACGAGCGGGATCGACCAGCGCCGTGCCGTCGTGGTCGAACAGCGCCCCGACGTACGAGGGGGAGTGCACGCGCGACTGGACCTCCTCCTGGCTCAGTACCTCAACGGTGTCGCCCATCGCGTTGCGGCGTTCGGCCTGCTCGGCCATGCCCTTGAACTGCCACGGCGCGACGGCGACCTGGAGCTCACCGGTGCGCTCGAAGTTGCACTCGATGTTGTAGCGCGCGACGGTCGCCTCGATCTCGTCGAGGTTCTCGCGTCCGAGCCGTTGGATCTGCTCGATCTCATCGGGGAAGCGCCGCACGCCGTTCAGGTACCCGTGGGTCAGCGAGGCCGAACAGAACCCGCCGTTACGGCCCGAGGCGCCCGCGCCGGTTTCATACTGCTCGACCACGACGACCTCGCGATCGGGGTCGCGTTCTTTCGCGAGCAACGCGGTCCACAGACCGGTGTAGCCGGCGCCCACGACGCACAGGTCGGCGCCGATGTCACCGATCAGCGCCGAGTGCGGGGCCGGCTCGAGCGGGTCCGAATCGAGCCACCAGAGCTCCGGTTGGACGTCGGCGAGGTGGCGTAAGACGAAGGGATCCTTCTTGTCCATACTGTGTCCGACCATCGGCCGGAATCACCCTCTCTCAGCACTTCGATTTCGTCGGCGCCCCGGGTGACGCCACGAACGCCCGCCGTCTCGACCGGCCTCAACCCGACGATTCTACCGGATTGCTCTATTTCACCGACTGATGGCGAATCCGTCGGTCGTGAGACGGTGGCGGCGGTCTCGTTAGGCTTCGCTGGACGAATCGCCCGGGAGGAACGATGCGACTGGCCAACCTGAACGGACGCGCGACGATCGTGCTCGACGACGGCGTCGTCGACGTGGCCGGCGCCTCGAACGGCGCGTTCTCGGCGTCGATCGAAAAATGCCTGGGCCAACTCGACAGACTCGACACCTGGTTCCGCACGGCGCGACCGGTGCCGGAGAGGGTCGACGTCGAGGAGTTCGCGCGTGATCCGCGGCTGGGTCCCGTCGTCAACCCGCAACAGGTCTTCGCGATCGGACTGAACTACGGGCGTCACGCGGCGGAGGCCGGACTCGTGGTGCCGCCAGAGCCGATGGTGTTCACCAAGTTCACCTCGTCGGTCTGCGGGCCCAACGAGCCCGTGCCCATCCCGGGACCGGCGACCGACTTCGAGGCCGAACTGGTGGTCGTGATCGGCGCCACGGTGCGCGACGTCAGTGTCGATGACGCGCTCGGTGTCGTCGCCGGTTACTGCGTCGGACAGGACTACTCGGAACGTGTCCTGCAGTTCCGGAGCACGCCGGCCCAGTTCTCACTGGCGAAGTCGTTCCGCAACTTCGCGCCGATCGGTCCGTGGCTGACGACCGCGGGCGACGTCCCCGATCCCAATGACCTCGCGATCACCACGCGACTGAACGGTTCGCCGATGCAGGACTCCCGCACGAACGACATGGTCTTCTCGGTCGCCGAACTGATCGCGTACCTGTCGTCGGTGTGCGAACTGCGCCGCGGTGACCTGATCTTTACCGGCACGCCCGAGGGCGTCGGACAGAGCCGCACCCCGCCGGTGTACTTGGCGCCCGGCGACGTCATCGAGACGACGATCGAAGGGCTCGGGACGATTCGAAACACCGCGGTCGCCAACGAGCGTCGGTCGACCAGCTCACCCTGAGTCGTTACCCGGAACCGACCTGAATTCCTAGGCGCCGGGGTTCGAGACCAACCGTTCGAAGTTCTCGTACAGCGACGGCTCGTTCTCTTCGGCCCGAGCGGACAGGGCGTGCGCCGAGACCCGACTCCAGAGGCCGTCGAACCAGTACACGTCGCGCACGAGGGCGAGATCGAGGACGTGGTGCTTCACGAGGGCGCCGACGGCCTCACCGAAGAAGAGGATCTTACGGACGTTCGGGTCCTCCATCGACGCGTTCTCGGCGTCGAAGGAGGGACTGAAGACGGCGCTCATCGCGTCATCCAATCCCATCTCGGCGTCGAGTCGCAGCAGCTGGACGAGTAGTCCTGCGTCCTCATAGGTGGCAGCCATGTGCTCTCTTTTCTCTCAGGTGATGCTCTCTTGTGTACAGACTCCTCCCGACCCCGAGGCTCATCGGTCGTCGGTCAACCTCGCCGGACGTCTTCGGCGCTGGTGGGCTCGGTGCGCCACGTCCGCCCGCCGTCCGTGGTGCTCCACAGGGTGAGGCGCTCGTTGTCATTGTCGTCGTTGCCCAACACGAGTCCGTGGGTGGCGTCGAAGAACACGACCTGGAACGTGCCGCCCGCCGAACTCCCGATCAGCGGCTCGACCGCTCGCCAGGTGGTGCCGCCGTCGTGGGTGACCAGCAAGGAGCTACGACCGCCCACCAGGTACGCCTCGTGAGGGCTGACGAGGTCAATATCGCCGAGGTAGCCGTTGTCGATGTCCGAGCGGGTCTTGAGCATCCACGTGCGACCGCGGTTCGCCGACTCGAGCACCGACTTGATCTGCTCGCCCACACTCGGCTGTGACGCGCACACCGCCATCAGGGTTCCGTTCGGGGCCGCCGACAACACCGCCGACGACGCCCCGATCCCGCAGGGCACGTGACGACTGGTCCACGTGGCGCCACCGTTGGACGAGTACCACAGCGGCGCCACACTCGGGCCGCCCTTCAGGTTCGCCGATGGCGCCAACATCAAGTAGGCGACCCTTCGATTCGGCCGCAGTAGGTACGTCTGGCCCTGTGCGCCACCGGAGATCCCGGTGCTGACGCCTTTCGGACGTGCCGAAGACGTCGTCCACGTCCGCCCGCCGTCACTCGACGTGCGCAACGCCACGGGACACGACGCGCCCGTGACGCTTTGCCCGTTCGAACACATCGAGACGACGATCCACACCGAGGGACCGACGGCGTCCACGTCGAGCACCGCGCCGGGCTGGGGACTTCGGCTCCAGGTCTCGGCGTCGTCGTGGCTCACGTAGAGCTCAGGTCCGTAGAGGAACACGTCACCGCGGCCATTCGTCGTGAGGAGTGCGGTGATGCCGTCCTTGGCGCAGTTCCAGGACATTACGTCGACGAGGGAGTGGAAGGTCGCGCCGCCGTTGGTGGAACGACCCACGTAGTCCGTGCACTGCTGAGCGTTGAGGAACTGCTTGGTGAACACGCCCAACCCAAGCAACGGACTGGAGAAGTCGAACCCTTCGAGTGAGAGCGTGGACGACGGCGCCGTGGTCGTCGTCGCGTTGGCCTTCGACGGCGTCAGCGTCCACAGGAGGATGCCGCAGAGTGACAAGGCGAGGAAGGGGGCTCTGACGTGGCGCCCAATCGACGTACGCATCGTCGCAGTGACGGCAATAACGGAATTGTCCGGCATCACGGCTGACACTAGCGCCGCGTGGCGTCATCGCACGTGGCGCGCGCTCAGCGTCCGTATTCGCGACGGCGACGTCGTCGGACCACCGAGACCATGGCGTAGGCGAAGAGCGCGACGCACATGACAAAGACACCCATATCCACGTAGCTCATCGTGTGGTTTACGTACGAGTCGATGAGGATGAATATCGCCGTCACTACGAGCGCCGCCGTGAGTACCCCGATGACTTGGGAGCTGACACGACTTCCGCGTCGGAGCGCTGACCACGTTGGCTCGCTGCGTCTCCGTCTCGTGACGCCCGTCGGGGGCGTCGTCGCACTCGAGGGGATCGAAGGAAGACGCGGCTCCTTCGAGAACCGAAGCGCCAGGGGAGCGGCCCATCGTTCGACGCGCGTGATGACGTCAGGATGACGAGCGAGGTACACGTTCGATCCGATGCCGACCACCAAGTAGAGGAGCAATCCGACGTGGGCCACGAGGCCCAGTGGGATGAGCACGATGAGGATCGACCATCGCACGATGTTGAACCCCGTCCGCGAGAGGTTGCGGCGCGCGGTGGAAGATCCTGGCTGGATACCGGCGGCGCGCGCGAGCACGGCGTTGCCCTCGCGCTTGCGTCCGGCAGCCTGCAGTGCGACGCCGAGGTTGTTGAGCGCGGCGTAATTCTGGGGATCGATCGACAGGGCCTTGCGGCACGCGGCGATAGCCGCGAACGAGTTCTTCGCACTGAGGGCTACCACACTGGCGATGACCCACACGGCGGCGCTATTGGGCGCCAGACGGATCGCCTCTTGGACGGCCTCATTGGCTTCGACCGGATTACCGGCCAGCGACTGCGCCTGGGCCATGTTGAGATAGCCATTGACGTCATACGGAACGAGTCGCCGACCTTCACTCGCGGCCGCGACCGCGTCGCGCGCCAGACTCGCACGCTCGGACTTCGGACTTTGACGGGCCTGGCCGATGATGGCGCTGCATTGTAAGTTGACCGCCTTGGGGAGCGTTGGTGCCAGTGCCATCGCCTGTTCGGCTACCGACCTGGCCTCTCCAAACCGCTCGAGTCCGATGAGCGCTTGAGCCAATTCGCAGTACAGAAACGGATTCTGCGAATCTCGCGCGACGGCTGATCGCGCCATCGCTGTCGCGTCGTCGAAGCGACCGAGCGAATTCAACATCGAGAGTCGTTGAAGAGTTGACGAGGAGCCTTCGCGCTCGTCAGTCATTCGGTCGACCACGTCGCCGGTGCGCCAGATACGTCGCGAGCTCGTCGTACTCACCCGAGGCGTTGGCGTAGCGCACGTGATTCTGCGCCGCCTCCAACCACGCCGTGGTGCTGGCCGTTATCGAGTTGAGTGCGCCCAAAAGTTCGGTGGTACTTATCGGGACCACGGCGTTGGCGTCGATAGCGAGGCCGAGTGCACGTTCGGCGGCTTCCTCACACACCAGCCGGATGTCGGCCCCGGAAAGCCCGTCGGACGCGCGGGCCAGGGCGTTGTATTCGATCTCCGCGAGGGGCCGTCCGCGGAGGTGGTAGGCGAAGATCGTGGCCCGCGCCTCGAGGTCGGGGGGTAAGACCAGCATGGTTCGATCGAACCGTCCGGGTCGACGGAGCGCGGGGTCGACGTCCCACGGCTGATTCGTGGCGCCGATCACGAAGACACCGTCGTTGGAGAACTCGACGCCGTCGAGCTCCACGAGCAGTTGTGCCACCACGTTTCGCGCCGGGCTGCGCCCGAGGTTCATACGGGAGTGGCCAATGGCGTCGACTTCGTCGAAGAAGAGTACGCACGGTGAAGAGCGCCGAGCGAGTGAGAACAGTTCGTGTAGTTGTTTCTCCGAGTTGCCAAACCACATGTCGAGGACCTCGTTGAGCCCCACACTCAAGAAGTGCGCGCCGAGCTCACCCGCCATCGCACGCGCGAGGAACGACTTTCCGCACCCCGGCGGACCCCACAAGAGCAGTCCGCCGCGAAGGGACGCTCCGTATGCCTCGCGGAGCTCGGGGTTCTGTAGGGGTGCGAGGAACGACCGCTTGAGCCGTGACTTGACGTCGACCAGACCACCGACGTCGTCCAGGACGACGCGCTCCGGCCTCCCGGACTCACGCAACAGGTCGCTGAGTAGTCGATCCCACTCCTCGTCCGTCGGCACCTCACCCGGTCCCTCGGTGTTCGCTCGGGTTCGCGCGTCCGAGGTGTCGGAGGGCTCGGTCGACGCCGTCGGTGACAATCGGTCACTCACGGAATCTGGAGTCAGAGCGTCGCGAAGTCTGATCCACGCGGGCTCCCGAGCGTCACCTAGTTCGTGGGCGATCTTCACGGCCAGTGTCAGCGCCAACACGTTGTCCGGAGTGCGCTGCAGCACGAGCTCCACGTGACCGAGCGCCTCGGCGAAGCGACCGTGATCGGCAAGCAGTGCCGCGAGGTGTAATCGGAGTGCGGCGTTTTCGGGCTCACGGCTCACGCCCTCTTCGAGGGCTCGTACGAGATCGGGATCGGGCTCCACAGGAACCCGATGGTACAGCCGCAGGGCTCACCACCAACTCGTAACACGATCGGAGTGACCATTTCGCGGCGGGCGTAATCGCGATGTCGTGACCTCCAGGCATAGGCTGGAGATTGCCGTTTGTGGAGTGTGGTCGGGCTGGGGAGATTCGAACTCCCGATCTCTCGGCCCCCAGCCGAGCGCTCTAGACCAAACTAAGCCACAGCCCGTGAACGAACAATCGTAGTCGTTTGGCCTTGGTCAGCCAGTTGGTGCGTGCGCGCCGTGTGCCTGATCGGGATGTGTCAACCACGCACGGGCTTCGCACAAATACGCAATCGACTCGCCGGTCGCCTTCGCGCGTAGGGCATCGAGAATGCGCTCATCGAGCGCCTGAATCAATTCGTCCACCGCCATCACCACTCACCCTTTCTCATCCGCCCGCCACGGCGGTCACTATCTCAATCGCGCAGCCATCCTGAATTCTCGTGTCTGGCCACTCGGATCGTCGCACGATGTCGCCGTCGATCGCCACCGCCACGCCCCGCGATTCGATGTCGAGCCGACGCAGCATCTCGGCGACCGATTCCGAGACGAATTCTCGGTCGACGCCGTTCACGCGTATCACGCGAAGGCCTCCGCGAATCGAAGTGCTTGGACCGCGGCGATCGGCGCGAGCGTCACGCCGTGACGGAAGTGGCCCGACGACCACGCCCAGCGACCGTCGCCAAGTACCTCAAAGAATGGGCGTAAGTCATCGCTCGCCGGGCGATTGCCCTCACGGGTTTCGAGGACCACCGCCGTCTCGAGGGCCGGTACCACGTCGAGCGCGTCGCGCATCAGCCGTTGGACCTCTCCGACCTGCGCGCCAGACTCACGTCGCTCCTCCGATGAGGCGCCCAGAACGTTGTAGCCACCGGGACGGCTCACCATATAGAACGTCCCACCTCGAACATAGGAGCGGATCATGGGTTGGGCACTCCGATCGAATCCCCGCACCCGCACGGTGATTCCGTGGACCGGTCGAACCGAGTTCCGACCCGAGGGATTCGCACCGCGGGGGAGCGCATTCGCACCGACGGCGATGATGCCGAGGTCGGCGACGAAGGAATCCGACGCGGTCGCGACCTCGACTCGTGTGTCGTCGCCACTGACGCTGATCGCCGCCTCGTCCACTACGACGACACCGAGCGTGGCGTTGGCCTCGCTGACGTAGGCGACGACTTGGTCGGGGTCGAGCCACGCGTCACCACCGACGAGGAGTCCTTCGCCGATTCGGGGGGAGACGCCGTCGAACATGTCGACGTCATCATTGCGGGTCACTCGGCGCGGTTTGACGCCGAGGTCGGTGGCGACCTGCGCGAACTGATCTACCAAACGTCGATCACTGCCGTCCCATCCCAGCAGCAGCGTGCCGGTCTCGACGATGGAGAGTTCGCGCTGCGTCACCTCGTTGAGGTCCGCGGCGAGGTGACGCCAGGCGTCGAGTGCGCCGCTCTGCAGCTCGTAGTTCGCCTCTTCACCAGGTCCGATCTCGGCGATGGGTGCGATCATGCCGGCCGCCGCCCACGTGGCACCTTTGCCGGGGGTGGGATCGAACAACGTCACACGCCACCCGTGTCGAGCCAACTGGAAGGCGCTCGTCAGTCCGATCACGCCACCGCCAACGACCAGTGCGCGCGGGGTCGACTTCACGTGAACAGCGTAGGTCGAAGGCCGGCGAGCCTTTTCGTTATGATTGTGGTGGGTCAGCGTTGCCCCGCAAGGAAACGCTATGACAAAGACTCTCTACGACCCCTCTTTCGAGCACGACGCCTGCGGTGTGGGCATGGTGGCGGACCTCAGCGCCGCGCCGACCAACGCGACCATCGTTGACGCGCTCACGATCTTGGAAAACCTCGAGCATCGCGGCGCGACGGGATCGGACGTCGATTCCGGTGACGGCGCGGGTGTGCTCATCCAGATGCCCGACGACTTCCTTCGAGCGATATTCGGCGACGTCGTGCCGGCCGTCGGTGAGTACGGGATTGCGCACTGGATGCTGCCCAAGACCGCGGACGTTGAACAGGTGCGTGACGTCATCGACGCCGTGCTCGCTCACGTCGGGTTGACCTCGCTCGGGTGGCGCGACGTGCCCGTGGATTCGACGATCCTCGGTCCTACGTCGTTGGCCTCGGAGCCCGCGTTCGTCCAACAGCTCATCGCCAAGGACCCGGCGGATCCGGCGCCGGACCTCGAGCGGGCCCTCTACTGCGCTCGCAAGGTCATCGAACACACCATCGACGTCTACGCCTCGTCGTGTTCGCCGAACGTCCTCATCTACAAGGGGATGCTGACCGCCCCGCAACTCCGCCTGTACTTCAACGACCTGCGCGACGAACGACTCACCTCGGCGATCGCCGTCGTGCACAGTCGATTCTCGACGAACGTCCTGCCGCGCTGGGACCTTGCGCAGCCCTTCCGCTACATCGCCCACAACGGCGAGATCAACACGGTGCGGGGCAATCGGAACTGGATGACCGCGCGCGAGACGTCGTTGGAGAGCGACGTGTTGCCCCTGCCGATTGCCGAACTGACGCCGCTGGTCACGACGGGCATGAGCGACTCGGCGAGCTTCGACGAGGTGGTCGAACTACTGGTGCAGGCCGGTCGGTCGTTGCCGCACGCCGTGCTCATGATGATCCCCGAGGCCTGGGAGCGCTCGACGTTCATGAGCGAGTCACGTCGGGACTTCTATCGCTACCACGCCGGGCTCATGGAGCCCTGGGACGGTCCGGCCTCGGTGACGTTCTGTGACGGCAAGGTCGTCGGCGCCGTGCTCGACCGCAACGGGCTTCGCCCCGCGCGCTACTGGGTCACCAAGGACGGACGCGTCATCTTCGCGAGCGAGGTCGGCGTTTTGCCGGTCGATCCGGCCAACATCGAACGAAAGGGCCGGCTGCAGCCCGGCCGGGTGTTCCTGGTCGACGTCGAACAGGGCCGGATCATCGACGACGAGGAGTTGAAGAGCACGCTCGCGCGACGGGCCCCCTACGGGGAGTGGCTGCGCGAGCAGCAGCGCTCGCTCGACGAGTTCGACGCGCCGACGATGCTCACCCCGAATCACGCGTCGATCGTGCGTCAGCAGAAGAACTTCGGCTACAGCGAAGAGGACCTCCGCCTCATCATCCGACCCATGGCGCAGTTGAGCGAGGAGCCCATCGGCTCGATGGGCTCGGACTCGACCGTGCCGACCCTCTCGAAGTTGCCCCGGCCGCTCTTCGACTATTTCACCCAACTCTTCGCCCAGGTCACGAACCCCCCGCTCGACGCGATTCGCGAGGAGCTCGTCACGTCGACGCGCGTCACGATCGGTGGCGAGGACAACCTGCTCACCGAGAGCGCGAATCACTGCCACCAGATCGTCCTGCCGTCGCCGATACTCAGCATCGACGAACTGGCCAAGATCCGCTACGTCGAAGAGTTCGAGCGCATGTCGGGCTTCACCACGGTCGTCATCGACGGTCTCTTCGAGGCCCACGGCGACGGCTCCGGCGCCGAGCGTCTGACCTCGGCCATCGATCGACTGTGCGACGAGGTCGTCGACGAGGTCCGCGAGGGCACCAACATCATCATCCTCTCGGACCGCAACACCTCGCCGGAGCTCGCCGCCATCCCGAGTCTGCTCTTGGCCTCCGCCGTGCACCACCGACTCGTCGACGAGCACTTGCGCACGAGCGCGGCGCTGATCATGGAGGCCGGTGACGTGCGCGAGGTGCACCACGTCGCGCTGCTGCTCGGCTTCGGCGCCTCGGCGGTCTGTCCCTACCTCGCCTACGAGTCGATCGACGCCATGATCGCCGGGGGAGAACTGACCGGGCTGAGCTCCTTCGAGGCGCGCTACCAGTACGGCAAGGCGCTCAACAAGGGTGTCGTGAAGACGATGTCGAAGATGGGCGTCAGTACGGTCGCGAGTTACGTCGGCTCACAGCTCTTCGAAGCGGTCGGCATCTCCGAGACCGTGCTGGCGAGGTACTTCCCGGGTTTCAGCTCGCGCCTCGGTGGCATCACGCTCGAGCACATCGCGACCAGCGTCCTCACCCTGCACGCCAGCGCGTACGAACCGGTGCACGGGGAACACGTGGAACTGCGCAACAACGGTGAGTACCAGTGGCGCCGCGACGGTGAGATCCACCTGTTCAACCCCCGCACGGTGCAAAAGCTCCAGCACGCGACGCGCGTGAAGCGATTCGACATCTTCAAGGAGTACACCGCCCTCGTCGACGATCAGTCCAGCGCGCTCGTGACACTGCGCGGACTGATGAGCCTGGTGCCGAGCGCCACGCCGTTGCCGCTGGACGAGGTCGAGAGCGCCGCCGCCATCATCAAACGATTCAGCACCGGGGCCATGTCCTACGGTTCGATATCCGAAGAGGCCCACACCACACTCGCGGTGGCGATGAACCGTCTCGGCGCGAAGTCCAACACCGGGGAGGGGGGCGAGGACGCCGAACGATTCGACACCTCGGACCCGAACTGGAATCGACGCTCGGCGATCAAGCAGGTCGCGTCCGGTCGCTTCGGCGTCACGAGTCGATTCCTGGTCAACGCCGACGACATCCAGATCAAGATGGCCCAGGGCGCCAAGCCGGGCGAGGGGGGACAGCTGCCGGGGACCAAGGTCTACCCCTGGATCGCCAAGACCCGGCACTCGACGCCGGGGGTCGGGCTGATCTCGCCGCCGCCGCACCACGACATCTACTCGATCGAGGACCTCGCCCAGCTGATCTACGACCTCAAGAACGCCAACGACCAGGCGCGCATCCACGTGAAGCTGGTGAGCGAACAGGGCGTCGGCACCATCGCGGCCGGCGTCGCCAAGGCCCACGCCGACGTGATCCTCATCTCGGGACACGACGGCGGCACCGGCGCCGCGCCGCTGACGTCACTGAAGCACGCCGGCACCCCGTGGGAGCTCGGACTCGCCGAGACGCACCAGACGCTCGCCGCCAACGGCCTTCGCAGCCGCGTGGCGCTGCAGGTGGACGGGCAGCTCAAGACCGGTCGTGACGTGATCATCGCCGCGCTGCTCGGCGCCGAGGAGTTCGGCTTCGCTACCGCGCCGCTCGTGGTCTCCGGCTGCGTCATGATGCGCGTCTGTCACCTCGACACTTGTCCGGTGGGGATCGCCACGCAGAACCCCCGGCTGCGCGAACGGTTCACCGGCAAGCCGGAGTTCGTCGAGAACTTCTTCGAGTTCATCGCCGAAGAGGTCCGCGAGTACCTCGCGCTCTTAGGCGCGCGAACCCTCGACGAGGTGATCGGTGACGCCAGTCGGCTGTCGATCGCGCGCAGCGACGACGAGCACAGTGACCTCGACCTCTCGGCGCTGCTGGTGACCGTCGCACCGGACCAGCGCCACCAGAGCGTGAAGCAGGAGCACGGCCTCGACGGCGCGCTGGACTGGACCTTCCTCCACGACGCGGTCAGCGCGGCGACGCACGCCACGCCGTTCCGTTTCGCCACGCCCATTCGCAACGTGAATCGCGCCGTCGGCACGCTCACTGGCAGCGCCATCACGCGCTCCCTCGGCGCGTGCGAGTTGCCCGACGACCTCATCGAGATCGACCTCGAGGGATCCTCCGGGCAGAGCCTGGGCGCCTTCATGCCCCGCGGTATGACCTTGCGGTTGACGGGCGACGCGAACGACTACGCCGGCAAGGGCCTGTCGGGCGGGCGCATCGTCATCCGGCCGTCGCGTGACGCGACCTTCGCCAGCGAGGAGAACATCATCGCCGGCAACGTCATCGGCTACGGCGCGACCGGCGGCGAGATCTTCGTGCGCGGCGTCGTGGGCGAACGCTGTGGCGTGCGCAACTCCGGTGCCACGATCATCGTCGAGGGCACGGGCGACCACGCGTGCGAGTACATGACCGGGGGCGTCGTCGTCATCCTCGGGGCCGTCGGGCGCAACCTCGCGGCCGGCATGTCCGGTGGCACGCTCTTCCTCTACGACCCGACCCAGAGCGTGTACGACCACCTCAGCGCCGGCGTCTACGAGATCGATCCCCTGGAGTACGACGACGACGAGCGCGTGCGCGGCCTGCTCACCCGCTTCGTCGACGAGACCGGGTCGCCGCGCGCGACGTCGATCCTCGAGGACTGGCGCGCCCAACGCATGCACTTCGTGCGCATCGAGACCTCGGAGTACCAGCGCGTGCGCGACGAGATGCGCAATGGGTAAGACGACCGGCTTCTTGGAGTACCCGCGACAGGGCCCGCGCCACCGACCGGTGGCCGTGCGCCTGCGCGACTGGCGCGAGGTGTACGAGCCCCAGAGCGACGACGAGGTCTCGATCCAGGGGGCCCGTTGCATGGACTGCGGGATCCCGTTCTGCATGCAGGGTTGCCCACTCGGCAATCGCGTCCCGACCTTCAACGACCACGTCTACCGCTCGCACTGGGAAGAGGCCGCCGAACAGCTCTTCGACACCAACAACTTCCCCGAGTTCACCGGCCGGCTCTGTCCCGCGCCGTGCGAATCGGCCTGCGTGCTCGGCATCTCGGACAGCCCCGTCACCATCGAACGCATCGAGTTCGAGGTCGTCGAACACGCCTTCGCCCGCGGCTACCGGGTCGCCGACGAGGCGACCACCAGCACCGGCCAGCGCGTCGCGGTCGTCGGCTCGGGGCCGGCCGGACTGGCCTGTGCCGCTCAGCTCGCGAGTGCCGGTCACGAGGTGCACGTCTTCGAACGCAGTGACGCCATCGGCGGACTCCTGCGCTACGGCATCCCGGAGTTCAAGCTCGAGAAGGCGATCCTCGAACGGCGCCTCGCCGTGATGGCGGCCGCCGGCATCACCTTCCACACGAACGTGCACGTCGGCGACGACACCGCGCTCGCGGACCTGCAGCGCGACTTCGACGCGGTCGTGCTCGCCCTCGGCTCGACGAGACCGCGACTGATCCCTGTGCCGGGAGCGAAGCTCGCCGGCGTGTACCCGGCGATGACCTACCTCGAGGCGGCCAACCGCGCGGTGCGCGACGAGGGGCCGACCGCCATTGACGCCGCCGATCGTCACGTCGTCATCCTGGGCGGTGGGGACACCGGCGCCGACTGCCTCGGGACCGTGCACCGTCAGGGCGCGCGTTCGGTCGTGCAGATCGAGATCCTGGATCGTCCCCCGGACGAGCGTCCGGAGGACCAGCCCTGGCCGACGATGGCGAGGGTATTCAAGTCGTCCCCGGCCCACGACGAAGGCGGAGAGCGGCGCTTCTCGACCGAGACGCTGGAGTTCCACGGCGCGGAGCGTGTCGAGCGCATCGCCGTGCGCGACGACGCCACGGGTGAGACGATCACGCTTCCGGCCGACCTCGTGTTGATCGCAGCCGGATTCGTCGGACCGGAACTCGCTTCCCTCGGTCTCGCGGACGAGCGCTTCGTCACGGCGCGCGCGACGTTGTCGGTGGGCCAGGACTGGCGCGTCACGGCACTCGACGGGTCGGCGCCGGTCTTCGCCTGCGGCGACGCCGTTCGCGGGCAGAGCCTGATCGTCTGGGCCATCGCCGAGGGTCGTAGCGCCGCCGCGGCGGTCGACGCGCGCCTCACGGGCCGTGCGAGCGCGCTGCCCGCGCCCGTCGAGCCCTACAGCCTTTCCTGGTAGCGAGCGCGGTTCGCCGCGCAGAGTTTGTAGCATCGACGCAACAGGACATGAGGGGGAACCGTGCAGAGCACGATGCAAGACGCGCCACTGCTCATCAGCAGCATCATCCGCCACGGCGAGTTCGTGTACTCCGAGAAGAAGGTGCTGACGGTCACGCCCGACGGGGTCGAGGAGTCGACGTTCTACCAGGTCTCCAAGCGCGCGGAGCAGCTGGCGGCCGCGCTCATCAAGCTCGGCGTGAAGCCCGGTGACCGCGTGGCCACGTTCATGTGGAACAACCAGGCGCACATGGAGGCCTACGTCGCCGTCCCGTGCATGGGCGCCGTCTTGCACACGCTCAACATCCGGCTCTTCCCCGAACAGTTGGCCTTCATCATCAACCACGCCGAGGACTCGGTGGTCATCGTCGACAGTTCGTTGATCCCGGCCTTCGAGAAGGTCCGCGACCAGATCCCGACGGTCAAGCACGTCATCGTCCACGGACCTGACGAGGGCGGCGTCCTCGGCGAGACGATCGACTACGAGACCTTCCTCACGGCCGAGTCACCCGGATTCGAGTGGCCGGTGCTCGACGAGCGCTCCGCCGCGATCATGTGTTACACCTCGGGCACGACGGGCAACCCCAAGGGCGTCGTCTACTCGCACCGCTCGACGTGGCTGCACTCGATGGCCTCGACGACGACGAACTCGATCGGGTTCTCCGAGCGCGACCGGTGTCTGTTGATCGTGCCCATGTTCCACGTCAACGCCTGGGGCGCCGCCTACACCGCGTTCTTCGCGGGCACCGAGTTGATCATGCCCCAGATGTACCTCCAGGGTGAGCCGATCGTCAAGATGATCCAGGAGTTGCGTCCCACCATCTCGCTCGGCGTGCCGACGATCTGGAACGACGTGCTGCGCGTCACCGAGGGCCAGCCCGACGTCGATCTCTCGAGCCTGCGCGGCATCGTCGCCGGCGGCGCCGCGGTGCCGCGCGTGATGATCGAGGCCTTCCGCGATCGATTCGGCATCGACGTGATCCAGGGGTGGGGGATGACCGAGACCAGTCCGCTGGCCGCCGTGTCGATCCCGCCGTCGGGAACCCCGGCCGACATGGAGATCGACTACCGCGTGAAGGCCGGGCGCGTCGTCGCGGGCGTCGAAGTGCGCGTCGTGGCCGACGACGGCACGGTGCTGGCGCGCGACGGCAAGACCGTCGGGGAGTTCGAGATTCGCGGGCCGTGGATCACCGGTTCCTACTTCGGCGTGGACGCCCCCGAGCGCTTCCACGACGACTGGCTGCGCACCGGCGACATCGGCGCCCTGGACGCGGAGGGCTTCATGACGATCAGCGACCGCTCGAAGGACGTCATCAAGTCGGGCGGCGAGTGGATCTCCTCGGTCGACCTGGAGGGCACGCTGATGGCCCACCCGGCGGTCTTCGAAGCGGCGGTCATCGCGGTGCCGGACGATCGTTGGCAGGAACGGCCGCTGTGTTGCGTGGTGTTGCGCCCGGGCGCGAGCGCCAGTCCCGAAGAGTTGAAGGAGTTCCTGGCCTCGCGCGTCGCGAAGTGGTGGCTCCCCGAACGTTGGGCCTTCATCGAGACCGTCCCCAAGACCAGCGTCGGCAAGTTCGACAAGAAGGTGCTGCGCGCACAGTACGCCGAGGACGACTTGCCGTTCGAGACCCTCGAATAGTGGAGTCCTTCGACACCTTGGCCGATGAGGTGGGCGCCCTCGAGAGCCGGGTCGCCGACGCCATCTTCGACACCGTGCGGGCCCAGCTGCGCGCTGACGGCGCTGACGAGGCCAAGGAGTTGGAGCGACGTCTCGCCAAGGTGCGCCGGAGTCTCCAGAAGGCCGAGATGCTGTTGCGCGGCGCGGGCGACGACTAGGGCCAGTCGTTGATCTGGTTGATCAACAGCCGCAGATTCACGTAGTTGCGCCCGTCGAAGGCGAAGGAGATCGTCGTGTCGTCCTCGAGCACGAAACCGCGACCCTGGGCGAAACGCGGCACGATCGTCGCGAGTTCGTCGAGTTGTGCGTCGCTCGGGCGGCGCCGGACCTGGATGAAGCCGCGATCCCCGCGCACGTCGAAGCGCACGTAGTTGGAGAAGAAGTGGTCGATCTCGCCCGCTGCCTCTTCGACCGTGGTGCAGAGTCGGACGAGACACATGTCGAACTCGTCGATGTAGTGATCGGCGATGACGGCGTGGTTGACGAAGTCCATCCACTGGCGCCAGAAGGTGCCGTCCGGCGTGTCGAGCAGGACGACCGGGGCCGGGGAGGTCTTGCCGGTGTGCAGCAGCGTCAGGACCTCGAAGGTCTCGTCCATCGTGCCCAGGCCGCCGGGGAAGATGGCGAACGCGTTCGAGGGCCGCGTCATCGCGACCTTGCGCGTGAAGAAGTACTGCATCGCCACCAGCATCGTCTCGGCGTCGATGTACGGGTTGGAGAACTGCTCGAAGGGCAGTTCGATGTTCACGCCGAGCGTGTGCTCTCGTCCGGCGCCCTTGGCCGAGGCCTCCATGATGCCCGGCCCGGCACCGGAGATGATCATCCAGCCGCGTTCGGCCATCACGGCCCCGAGGTCGCGAGCCATCTCGTAGAGCGCGTGCGCGACCTCCGTGCGCGCCGAACCGAAGATGGCGAGCTTCGGGACGTCGCGCCAGAACGAGAAGAGCGTCGAGGCCTCGGTCAGTTCGTTGAGCGCCTGCACCGCGACGCGGAGGTCGCCGAGGTCATGGTCGACCATCGCCAGGTCCACGAAGCGCACGAGCAGCGCGCGCAGCACCTCGATGCGCTCGTCGGTGAGCGAGGAGTCGCGGCGCAACGCCTCGAGGAACCCATCGATCAACTCATCCATGGCTACAGCGTCTGATAGAGGGTGCTGCGCTGGACCAGGGGCCGCCCCAACGGCTCGACCAGGGCCCGCAGCGTGTCGACGTCCATCTCCTGGCCGTGGCTCGCGCCCGCCGCCCGGGAGATGTTCTCGTCCATCAACGTGCCGCCGACGTCGTTCGCGCCGGCGTCCAGGATGCGCCGAGAGCCCTCCACGCCCATCTTCACCCAGCTCACCTGGATGTTGTCGATGAGCGTGGCGTAGTGGAGCCGCGCGACCGAGTGCATCAGCACGGCCTCGCGGAACGTGGGGCCACGGCGCGCTCGACCCTGCAGGAAGATGGGTGTCGCCATGTGCACGAAGGGGAGCGGCACGAACTCCGTGAAGCCGCCGGTCTCGCGCTGCAGGTCGCGTGTGCGCAGCAGGTGGGTCACCCAGCTGTCGACGCCCTCGACCGCGCCGAACATGATCGTGATGTTCGAGCGGAGCCCGACGCCGTGGGCCGCGCGATGGACCTCGAGCCACTGGTCCGAGTTGATCTTGTCGGGGCACAGGACCTTGCGGACGTCGTCATCGAGGATCTCCGCGGCGGTGCCGGGCAGCGTCTTGAGGCCGGCGTCCTTGAGGCGCGTGAGGTAGGTGCCCAGGTCCTGTTCGGAACGGCGTGCACCCTCGAAGACCTCGAGGGCGCTGAAGGCGTGGATGTGGATCCGCGGCGAGCCGGCGCGCACGGCCGCGACGACGTCGATGTAGTAGTCGCCGTCGAACTTGGGGTGGATGCCGCCCTGGAGGCAGACCTCGGTCGCCCCCTTGGCCTCGGCCTCGCGGACCCGTTCGCTGATCTCGTCCAGGGTCAACAGGTACGGGTCACCGCGCAGGTTCAGCGAGAGCGGGCCCTTGGAGAACGCACAGAACCGGCACTTGAACGTGCAGACGTTGGTGTAGTTGATGTTGCGGTTGATCACGAACGTGACGGCGTCGCCGACGAGGTCACGGCGCACGGCGTCGGCGTGCTCGACCACGGCGTTGTAGTCGGCCCCTCGCGCCAGGAAGAGCGTGCGCAGCTCGTCACGGTCGAAGGCGTAGCCCGGCTCGTAACGCGCGAGGAGTGACGACACCTCGCTGGTGCGCGACCTGTTGGTCGGCGGACTCGGGGGCGTCACCTCGGACCCCGAAGCCCACGCGTCGTTGCGCGCGAGGAACGTCGAGTCGGCGTGCGCCAGCACCGAGGGCCGGACCTTGTCGTCGAGGAAGCCGGCGGTGGCGATGAACTCCGGGTAGACGGTGAGGCGCGGCTCGAGGTTGAAGCCGCGCGCGTCGCACTGCGCACCCAGGACCTCGACGGCCGGCCAGGCCCGTTCGGGGTTGACGTGGTCGGCCGTGACCGGCGAGATGCCACCGAAGTCGTCGATGCCGAAGTCGAGCAGCCGAGTGGGATCATCGCTCAGGTTC
>CAVOWM010000007.1:0-64718 GCA_963700135.1 uncultured Acidimicrobiaceae bacterium
CAAGGTGCCGGGATCGAGACCCGGGCGGCCCACCAGCTCCTGTATTCGTTCGGTTCTCCCTTCACAATGATGTGTCGGGGGATCCTTGACAAAGGTTCACGACGTACTTGACACTTTCAATCTAGGTTCCTCAGTGAAGCGTCAGCTCTCTTCACCAATCATGCACGGTGCCGTCAGCTAACCGGCTGTACGGCAGGTAGGCCGCTTCGTAGGGATATTTGCCTGCCTCGTCCATATTCAATTCCACTCCTAACCCGGGCGTCTCGCCGGGGTGCAGAAGTCCGTCATTCCAGGTAAAGGACTGCTCGAATACTTGATTGGTCTTGGCGCCGTGCTTCATGTATTCCTGAATGCCAAAATTATGAATGGACATCCCCAGATGCATGGCGGCGGCCATTCCGACGGGTGAGACGTCCGTCGGCCCGTGCATGCCCGATTTGATCTGATACTGCGCGGCGTACTCAAGGAGCCGCTTGAGGTGGGTGATGCCACCGGTGTGTGTCACCGCGCTTCGCACGTAGTCGATGAGCTGTTCACGAATGATTAGCTGGTAATCCCAAACGCTGTTGAATATCTCTCCGACGGCCAGCGGGGTCGTCGTGTGCTGTCGAACGAGTCGCAGCGATTCCTGGTTCTCGGCCGGCGTGCAATCTTCGAGCCAAAATAGGTCGTAGGGTTCCAACGACTTGCCGAGTTGAGCCGCCTCAATCGGCGTCATGCGGTGGTGTCCATCGTGGAGCAGTGGCAACTCCGGACCGAATTCGTTACGAACGGCCTCAAAGACCGTAGGGACGTGGCGTAGGTAACGGCGAGTATCCCAGTCTTCTTCTGCCGGTAAGGCACCACGCTGCGCCGGTTCGTGGTCGTAGCGAACTCCGGCGTTGCCCGGCGACGTCGTGTTTGAGGCAATTCCGTAGATGGACGTGAGTCCCGGAACTCCGGTCTGTACCCGGACCGCGCGATAGCCCTGTTCGAGATGCGATCGGATACTGTCGAAAATCTCATCGTTCGATTTCCCCGAAGCGTGGCCGTACGCCAAGAGTCCCCGTCGTGATGCACCGCCAAGAAGTTGATACAAGGGCATCCCCGCCGATTTGGCCTTGATGTCCCATAGGGCTACGTCAACGGCCGCGATTGCGGCCATGGTGACCGGCCCTCGCCGCCAGTACGCGCCGCGATAGAGAAACTGCCAGGTGTCTTCGATGTTGCGTTCGTCGCGACCAACCAGCAACGGGACGACATGGTCGCGAAGGTAGCTCACGACCGCGAGTTCACGCCCGTTGAGCGTCGCGTCGCCCAGACCTGTCAGACCTTCGTCGGTCGTGAGTTTGAGCGTCACGAAATTCCGGTCGGGACTCGTGACGATGACGTCCGCTGATGTGATGCTCATTTCATTCCTCTCCCGTTGAGGGCTTCAGGTTTGCGGGGCCACCGATGACGGCGCCTTCGTCGACCAGTCGTTCGACCCGGTCGACGAAGGCCCCGAGTTCGACGAGGTGCGGGTCGACGAGGCGAATCAATTGGACCACGGCCGAGGGAGAACCGTCCGCTATGGAATTCACAGTGACGATTTCGGCGTCCGGGAACGAACCCCGGGCAACTACCCGTCGAATCCAAGCGGCCATTGCCTCGGCACCCGCGGCGCAGTCGCGTCCCGCGTCGAACTCCGCGGCGACGACGGGAGCAATTCGCGTGCGCAACTTCATCACGGAATCCGACGCAATCTGCTCCAATTGATACGCGATTCTCGAGTTCTCGAATCTCTCCAGCAGCTGACTGCAGTACACCTTGACGTCAAGTTCATCGGGGAGATGATGTTCAGCGCTGGACCAAAATGCCGCGACGGCCTGGCGACACCGCGGATCGCCGATCGCCTGGGCAACGGTGACGTGGCCGGCTTCGAGCCCCAGATAGGCGAGGACACTGTGTGCCCCGTTCAAGAGCCACAGTTTCCTTCGCTCGTACGGCTCGATCTCCTTGACGAACAGGGCTCCGGCGTCTTCCCATCGCGGCCGGCCCCCAGGAAAGTGGCCCGAGATCACCCAACTGGCAAACGGCTCGGTCACCACCGGGGCCGAGTCGAGCCACCGAGTCTCCTCCGCCACAATGGCGATGTCACGATCGGTAGTTCGCGGCGTAATACGGTCAACGCTCGTGGTGGCGAAGGTGACGTTCTCCTCCAGCCACAGCGTCAACTCCGGACTGATTCGATTCGTCAAGTGCGTCAACCCTTGCTCGAGCACCCAACCATTGTTGGGCAGATTGTCGCACGGAACGACTGCGATCCGACCACCGTTCGCGCGCCGTCGCGCTTCGAGACCGATCAAGATTCGCCCCGGAATGGTACTGATCACGAGGCGATCGAGGCGATCTTCCGGTGTCAACTCGTGTAACACCGCGACATCGCGAGCGAGTGCGACGTCATTGAAGTGTGGCACGCCGTCGAGGCCCATCCGGTATCCCGATTCAGTCACCGTCGTCGTCACCACGACAACTTCTGGCCGAGAGAATACATTCACGATCGCGCCGATATCAGAACCCTCGTACACTTCGACGAGGTTGGTAATGACTTCGAACCGGTCGCCGGAATCGGATCGCTCGATCAGCGTGTAGAGGCCCTCTTGTCGCAGCAACGTGGCCGCGATTCCTTGCCCCCGACCCGTGAAGGCACAGATTCCCCATTCGTCACCGTCACCCGCGTGCGCGGTGAACCACGCTTGGTGCGCACGATGAAACGATCCCAATCCGAAATGGGCAATCCGCGCGGGCGGGCTCGGGTTCGGCGCACCAAAGGCCTCTCTGGTGAGGACGCGCACCGCGGAGAAGCTCATAACTTGAAGGCCCGCCGGGGTGCTTCATCGATAAGTTCAACAATGATCTCGCGGGCTCGCGCCATCGAGATGCGATGCTCGGCCACCATCCGAGAGAGAAAGGAGGCTTCGACGCGCCGAGCGACATTGTGACGCGCGGGAATCGAACAAAAGGCGCGCGTGTCGTCGACGAAACCGCCGTAACGCGAGAAACCGGTCGTCTCGGTCACGGCCGCACGGAAGCGGAGCATGGCGTCCGGCGCATCGAGGAACCACCACGGTGACCCGAGGAACACGCTGGGGTACACACCGGCCAACGGCGCCAACTCGCGCGAGAAGGTGGTCTCGTCCAGTGTGAACAGCACCAAATGGAATCCTCGCGCCGTGCCGAAGTCGGCGAGTAGTGGGCGCAGCGAGGAGGTGAACTCCACCGCGATGGGAATGTCGTGTCCCGTGTCCGGTCCGAATCGCGCGTAGGCGCCCGGTTCGTAATCGCGGAGCGACCCTGGATGAATCGCCATTGCCAGCCCGTCCTCAACGCTCATCCGAGCCATTTCGTAGAGCATGTGGGCTTCGAAGGCGTCGCGGTCCTCTTCACTGACATCACCGCGCCGTACGCGGTCAAAGAGGCGCGCGGCCACCAACGGATCGATTTTGAGGCTCAACGGCGTTCGCACACCATGGTCGGTGGCGACGGCCCCCGCGTCGATGAAGTGCTGTCGCCTATTTCGAAGCGCCGAGAGATAGCCGTCGTATCCATGTCGCCCCTCTCCGGCCACCTCGATCAGGCGATCCACGTTGCCCGCAAACTCCGCCGCGTGCGCGTTGACGTACGCGTCAGGACGAAAGGTGGGAATCACTCGACCTTTAAAAGAAGCATCCGCCCGCAAACTCAGATGAGCGCCGAGATCGTCGAGCGGATCGTCCGTGGTCGCAAGTATCTCTATCCCGAACGCTTCCATGAGCGCCCTCGGGCGAAAACTGGGTTCGGCCAGCTTCGTCCCGATCTCTTCAAACAATCGATCCGCATTGTCACGTGTCGGAGACTCTTCAATCCCGAACAGGCCGGACAGTTCCAATTCGAGCCAGTTGCCGGACGCGGTGCCGTCAAATATGTGCCACGCGGAGCAGAACTCACGCCAGGTCTCTCGAGGATCGGCCTCGACGTCACCGACACCCAGTGATTCCAAGGTTGCGCCGTTCGCGTGCAGCAATCTGGTCACGTAGTGGTCTGGGGACACCAAGAGATCGGCGGCATTGGCGAAGTTCTGGTTCTCCGCGATCATCACGGCCGATACGTGACCGTGAGGCGACACGATGGGGAGGCGTTCGACGCAGTCCAATAACTCGCGGGCGAACTCGCGCGTGGCCGGGTCCGCGGGCAGGAGTCGATCGGGGCTCGGCGTACTTCGCGTGGCGGCGGTCACGACGTGCTCGACGGACCGGGCCTCGCGACGGCCGCTCCGCGGTCACCACAAAATTGCTTGCCGATTGGGTTCTCTGCTGAACACACCTGGCAGGACACGGCGCAGTCCCCCTTCCCGTCGTGGCCCGAAGATTGCGACCCACGACGCAGACTACGCGTCTACGACCCACGGCAACGATTCGATCCAGTCGATCACGCGTTGTCGTCCTGTGACGACGATTGAAAGCTCAGTCGCTGGCATCGTTCATAGCCGCGTCGAGCGCCGGTGACGTCGGTCGCGACCTTGCTACCCTGAACGTCGACCGCCCTCGAGGATTGGATTAACACATGGACGAACCCACTACGCAAGGGAGCGCCGGACTCACACTCCCGGCGATCGGTCTCGGCACCTATTCGCTCGACGGCGACGCCGGCACGACCGCGGTCATCGAGGCGATTCGCCTCGGGTACCGGCTCCTCGACTCGGCCTTCAACTACGAGAACGAAGGTGCCGTGGGCGCCGCCGTGCGGCGATGCGGACTGGCGCGCGATGAACTCGTGGTCACGTCCAAACTGCCGGGACGACACCACCGTTTCGACGAGGCGACCACGACGATCGAAGAGAGCGTCCTGCGGATGGGTTTGGAGGCGATCGACCTGTACCTCATCCACTGGCCCAATCCCCTGGAGGATCACTACGTCGAAGCGTGGCGCGCGTTGATCGCGACCCGAGACCGTGGTCTGGTGCGCCACATCGGCGTCAGCAACTTCCTGCCCGAACACATCGAACGGCTTCGCCTGGAGACCGGGGAGTTGCCCGCGGTCAACCAGATCGAGGTGCATCCGTACTTCCCGCAGGACGACGCCTTGGCGTACCACCGCGAGAACGGCATCATCACCGAGTCGTGGAGTCCGCTGGGACGCGGCAGTGACCTGCTCGCGAACCCCGTCATCGCCGAGGTCGCCGCGGCACACGGCGTCACGCCGGCCCAGGCGATCCTGGCGTGGCACGTGCACCGCGGCGCCGTCCCCATCCCCAAGTCGAGGGACCGCGAGCGTCAGAGGGAGAACCTCGACGTGTTCGACATCGCGTTGAGCGAGCACGACTTCGAGCGCATCGCTTCGCTCGCTCGTGGCGACGGCCGCCTCGCCGGACAGGACCCCGCGGTGTACCAAGAGTTCTAACGAGCGTCGCGTCGTACGCGGCGATCGCTACGTCGACACCACCTCGCGGACAGACCCGTCACGCACCGTCAATCGGGTCGTGGCGTCCACGTGATCGAGGTACTGGTGCGAGATGACCACCACGACGCCGCGGCGCTGGTGTCGACGGACCTCGTCCATCAGTGCGCGCGCCTCGGACTCGTCCAAGCCCTCGGTCGGTTCGTCCAGGACCATGACCGGTCGCCCCGACAGGAACTCGCGCGCGACGCCGAGTCGTCGACGCTCGCCGCCGCTCAGCCCCGTCGTGGCGCCGCCGAGTTCGGTGCCGAGTCCGTCCGGGAGCGTCGACAGCAACGGCGCGAGACCGGCCGCGCGCAGGGCGTTCAGCACCTCGTCATCGGTCGCGTCGGGCCGCGCGACGCGCACGTTGGCGCCCAGCGTCGTCGCGAAGACGTGGGGGTCGTCGTCGACGTAACCCACGCGCGTTCGCACCTGCGATCCGGCGAGCTGACGATACGGCACGTCCCCCAAGGTCGCGTCGCCCGCGCGCGATTCGAGGAAGCGCGCCACGACGTGGGCCAGCGACGTCTTGCCCATGCCGCTCGGCCCCGAGATCGCCACGACCGCGCCCGGCGCCCACGCGAGGTCCACGTGCTCGAGGACGCGACGTTCGTCGCGCCAGACGTCGACGTCGCGGAGCACGACGTCGCTGCCCGACCGGAGGGTGTCGGGACTGGCCGGGTCGTGCGTCGGCCACGGCCGTGACACGAGCGCGTCGAGACGGTGCAGCGACGTCAGCCCGCCGTGGACACCGAGCAGCGATCCCGACGCGGCACCCACGAGCTCGAGGACGCTCAGGGCCAAGAGCGCCGGCACCGCGAGGAGCGACACGGCGAGATGGTGGTGTTCGAGCGCCCCCTGGGTGCCGGCGACGATCGCCACGATGGTGAGTCCGATGATCGCGACGTTGAGCGCGCTGAAGAGTCCCGCGCGTCGAGCGAGCCGCGCGGCGGCGCGGTCGTACTCGCCTTCGGCCGCCGCCACCCGTCGGTAGAGCACGTGGCCGGCACCGAGGCCGAGGTACTCGTCGCCCGAGCGCGCGGCGTCGTCGAGGGCGTGGCGGAGTCGATCGCGCGCGCTGGTGAGTGCGCGCAGCGGTGTCGCCCCCGCGCGCGCCGCGCCGAGCGGCACGACGACGCCGACGAGCACGACGCCGAGTGCGAAGGCGACGGCGGTGCCCGGCGCGATCCAGACACCGACCGCGACGGCACAGACGGCGGCGATCAGGTTCGCGCTGACCGGTCCGGCGACACTCACCAGCAGGTCCTGGACCTTGTCCACGTCGCCGATGACGGTCTCGACGACGTCGACACTTCGCGCGCCGAGTCCGGCCGGCACCAGCGGCTCCAATCGAATCGCGGTCATGGCGCGTACGCGCGTCATGATCCGCAGTGCCGCCTCATGGGTACTCACTCGTTCCGCGTAGCGACCGGCGGCCTTGCCGAGGGCCAACAACTGCACGACGCCCATCAACAACGTCAGGCTCAAGAGCGCTGGGCGCTGGGCGCTGCGAACGATGAGCCACGCGGCGCTCCCCGACAGCGCGACGCTCGCCACGCTCACGCCGACACTGGCCGCGATCGCGATCACCACGCTGCGTCGCTCGGGCGCGAACGCCGCTCGAAGCACCGACGTGCCCGACCTAGACACCGAAACGCTCCGGCGCCGACATCAGGAGCACGGCGTCGACGTCGAGGGGACGGTGGGTGGCCACGATCGTGGTCGCCCCGCGACGTCGCACCGCGTCCATCACCAGCTGTGCGTTGACGTCGTCGAGGTGCGCGGTCGGCTCGTCCAACAACAGGACCGTGGCCGGTCGCAGCAACGTGCGCGCCACCGCGAGTCGCCGACGTTGCCCGGCCGAGAGCCCTTGGGCGCCTTCGCCGAGCGCCAGGTCGAGCGCCAGGTCGAGTCCCAGTTCGTCGAGCGCGGCGCGCAGGCGCTCGTCGGCGAAGGGCTCGCCCACGCACAACACCTCACGCACCGTTGAGCCGGGCAGGACCGGGTCCTGGGCCAACCACGCGCACGTCGCGTGCCACGACGCAGGATCAATGTCGTTGAGTGACACGTCGTTGACGAAGACCTCGCCCTCACCCAGCGCCTCGAGTCCGGCGAGCGCTCGCAGCAACGTCGACTTGCCGACGCCCGACGGTCCCTCGAGCGCCACGACCGACCCGGCGTCGATGCAACGGCGCAACGTGAGGCCGCTGTGGTGATCGCGGCCCTCGATCGCGACACGCACGTCGCGCAGTTCGACGCGCGGCGGCGCGACCGGCGCGGGCGCCGTCGCCGACGGCGCCGTCGCCGCGTCGAGCAGGTCGAGGATGGCACTGGCCGCGCCGACGGCGTCACTGGACGCGTGGAACCGAGCCGACGCCCGACGCAGGGGGACGTAGACCTCAGGGGTGACGAGCAGGACGGCGAGCGCCGTCGTGAGGCGCATGTCGCCGTGGATCAGGCGAATCCCCAGGACGAGGGCCACGAGGGCGGTCGCCAGCGAGGAGAGCAGTTCCAGGGAGAAGCCCGAGAGGAACGCGACGCGCAACGTCGTCATCGTGCTCTTTCGCAGTTCGTCGCCGACGTCGCCGACCGTGTCGGTCACCGTGACCGACCGATTGTGCGCCTTCAGTGTCACCAGGCCGCGCACGACGTCGCCGAAGTAGTTCGCCAGCACCTGTTGTTGGGACCACGAGCGATCCATCCGCTCCTTGGCCTCGAGTCCGAGGAGGATCATGAACAGCGGCAACAGGCCGAGCGTGCCCCCCACGATGAGGGCGCTCCAGGGATCGGTGACGACCATCCACGTGAGCAGGGCGAGCGGCGCGCCGACACTGAGGACCAGCGCCGGCACGTACGTCGCGAGATAGGTCTCGATGGCGTCGACGCCCCGCGTCCCCAACTGCACGAACGCGTCGGGCGCGACGTGGCGCTCGCGTCCGACCATGGCGTCCAGGGTGCGCACTCGCAGGACGCGGCGCACCGGGCGCGCGAATCGAGACGTGACCGGTTCGCTAAGGAGCGACAGCAAGGCGCGCGCGCCGGCCAGGCCGATCAGGAGGTAGAGGTCACCGCGCAGCGGCGCGTCGTCGTGGGCGAACAGGCTCCCCAGGGCGTTCGCCAACACCACCGCCTGGGCGATTGTGAAGGCGACGTTGCCGATACCGAGTGCGACCGCGGCGGCGAGTGAACCACGCACGAGCGGCGTCGCGCGCACGAGTCGCCGTAGGAGGGCCCCGGGACTCTCGCTTCGGGCCACGGGGTCGCCCTAGGGACCAGGTGCGACGGAGACCGGCGTTGGTTCGGCGCGACTCACTCGCTTGCGGAAGATCCAGTACGTCCATCCCTGGTAGAGCAGCACGAACGGCGTGAAGATCAGCGCCACCCAACTCATGACCTTGAGGGTGTAGGGCTGGGACGCGGCCTGGGAGAGCGTCAAGCTGAAGTGCGGACTGACCGACGAGACGAGCACGCGCGGGTAGAGGTTCAAGAACAAGGTGACGAAGAAGATCACGATGACCAACGCCGTGGCGACGAACGACCAGCCCTCGAGGTGTTCGCGCATCAGCCAACCGACGCCGGCGAGCACGCACAGTCCCAGGATCGGCAAGAAGGGCGGCACGAGGCCGTTCTGGTGGGTGGTGTGGGCGGTCACGTAGGTCCAGGTGAGGAAGCCCAGCATCAACACGAGGGTGACCGGCGCCAGCACGAGGCCGGCGTGACGGGCGCGGCTTCGGATCTCGCCGTCGGCCTTCAGACCGAGGAACGTCGCGCCGTGCAGCGTGAACAGTGAGAGCGTCGTGAGCCCGCCCAGCAACGCGTAGGGCTTGACGAGGTCGAAGAAGTTCCCGGTCCAGGTCGCGCCCGCGGCGATCGGCACGCCGTGGACGAAGTCGGCGAAGGCGACGCCCCAGAGCAGGGCCGGCAGCGCCGAACCCCAGAAGATCGCCCGGTCCCACCACGCGCGCCACGACGGGTCGTCCTTCTTCCCGCGAAGTTCGAAGGCCATGCCGCGAAAGATCAGCGCGGCGAGCACCAAGAAGAGCGCGAGGTAAAAACCACTGAACACCGTGGCGTACCAGAGGGGGAACGCGGCGAACGTAGCACCACCGGCGGTGAGCAGCCAGACCTCGTTGCCGTCCCATACGGGACCGATCGTGTTGATCATCACCCGGCGGTCCATGTCGTCGCGACTGAGGAACGGCAACAGGGTCCCGACGCCGAAGTCGAAGCCCTCGAGGAAGAAGTAACCGAGCCAGAGCACGGCGATGAGCACGAACCACAGCTGTTCGAGCCCGCTCGGTGGTGTGGACGCTAAGACGTGTAGATGTAGCACGCGGATCTCCTAGTAGACGAGTTCGAGTGGACGGTCGTCACTGTGCGACGACAGCTCTTCTGGCGCGCGACGCGCGACCTTGATCATCAGTCCGATCTCCAGGACGGCCAAGAAGCTGTAGATCGCAGTGAATCCGACCAGGCTCGCCGCGACGTAGCCGACCGACACGTTCGACACCGCCTGGCTCGTCTTCAAGAGTCCGTAGACGACCCACGGTTGACGACCCTCTTCGGTGAAGATCCAACCGAAGCTGTTCGCGAGGAACGGCGCCAGCAGCATCAGCGACGCGAAGCGCAAGAACCACGAGGACCGCTCGAGGCGCTTCTTGCGCACCAGCCAGAGCCCGACGCCGCCGAGGGCGATCATCAACAGTCCGAGCCCGACCATCAATCGGAAGGACCAGTACGTGACCCACAGGATCGGCACGTAGTTGCCGGGACCGAACTTCTTCACGTCGGCCGCCTGCAGCTGCTTGATCCCCTTGACCTGTCCGTTCCACGAGTTGTCCGCGATGAGGCTCAACAGGTGCGGCACCCGGATCTGGAAGAGCGGATTGCCCGTGAGGTCGCCGATCGTGAGCAGCGAGAAGCTTGCACCGTCGCTGGTGTTGTAGAGCGCCTCGGCGGCCGCCATCTTCATCGGTTGCTGGGTGTCCATCTGACGGGCCTGCGTGTCGCCCATGAAGCAGGTGCCGAGGGCCGACAGCAGCGTCACGACGATCGCGATCCGCGCCACCTTGAGGAACGTCTCCTTCTGCTGGTCACGACGGATGTGCCACGCGGCGATCGCCAGCATGAAGACCGCCCCGGTGAGCAACGCGGCGAAGAGGACGTGGAAGTACGCGCCGAAGAACGTCGAATTGGTGATCACGGCCCAGAAGTTGGTCATCACGGCCTGGCCGGTGGCCTTGTCGATCCGGAAACCGACCGGGTGTTGCATCCACGAGTTCGCCGCGAGGATGAAGACGGCCGAGAGCATGGTGCCGACGCTCGCCAGCCAGATCGACGCGAGGTGGACGCGCTTGCTCACCCGGCCGCGGCCGAAGATCCATATCCCCAGGAACGTCGACTCCATGAAGAAGGCCAGCAGGCCCTCGATCGCGAGCGGCGCGCCGAAGATGTTGCCGACGAAGACCGAGTAACTGGACCAGTCCATGCCGAATTGGAACTCCTGGACGATGCCCGTCACGACGCCGATGGCGAAGTTGATCAAGAAGAGCTTGCCGAAGAACCTCGCCATTCGGTCGTAGTGCTCGTCGTTCGTGCGGTACGCCGCCGTCTGAAGACACGCGACGAGGAACCCGAGACCGATGGTCAGAGGAACGAAGAGGAAGTGGAAGACCGTCGTCACGCCGAACTGCCAACGCGCCAAGGTCAATGTTGTGATGCCCGCATAGATGGCCATGAACAAAAAATACAAAAGCGCGAGATTGTCCAAACTGGGAAAAGCAGGGACTTAGGTCCCTAGTTTCGCGTGACTCTTCGTACGGGTGATCGTCGCGTGCGCGTCGTCATCGTTCGCGTGGATACCAGCGCGCTGACGCGACCGAAGAACGATTCGTGACGTTCTACCCTAGAAACGAAATAGCCCCGCGCTGCAAGATACCGGTGACGCCGAAAGCGCCGATCGGAGGGCTGGGAACAATGCGAACGAAGCGCCGATTCCATGGCGGTGTCGAGCATCAGGCCCCGGTCCGAACGCTCGTCGGCACTCCCCCGACGTCGCCCGTCACGAGGCGCGCGAACGACGTTGTTCCCACCGAGAGGATCGACCGTGGCCACGGTTGAACCGACCGCCACACACCTCGACGTCGGTGCCGTCGTCGTCTTGAGTGTCGACGGTCTCGACGAGTTAATCGCCGCGCTCCTCGACTTCGGCTACGAGGTGAAGGGACCGACCATCGGAGAGTCGGCCATCGTGCCCGGCCCCCTTCGTAGCGTGGCCGACTTGCCGCGGGGCGTGCACGACGCCCAGTCGCCCGGCGCCTACCGCGTCTCGCGTAGCGACGACGACGAGCTCTTCGGCTGGGCCGTCGGCCCGGAGTCCTGGAAGCAGGAGCACTTTCCGTCGAGTCAGATCATGTGGCGCGCCGAGTCCGACGGGGACACCATGATCTTTCGAGAACCCATTCGTTGCCCGACGCCCCTCGCGATCGTCGGCGCACGGCCGTGCGAGGTCGTGGCGCTGCGCGTGATGGACCGCGTGTTGCGCGACGGGGCCCACCGTGACGAACGATTCGCCGATCGTCGCGACGACAGCTTCATCGCGGTCGTGGAGTGCGCGACGCCGGCTGACACGTGTTTCTGTGTCTCGATGCACAGCGGACCAGGGATCGACGAGGACTTCGACGTGGCCCTGACCGAACTCGACGACGAACGCGGTCACCGTTTCCTCGCCCGATGCGGCTCGGCGCGCGGCGCCGAGGTCCTCTCGACGGTCGCGACGATCCCCGCCGCGCAAGCTGATCTCGGCGCGCGCGCGACGTTGCTGAACGCCGCGTCGGCCCACGTGCGTCGCTCGATGCCCTACGACACCGTGGCCGGTCTGCTCGCGCGCAACGTCGATCATCCGCGATGGAGCGAGGTGGCCGAACGATGCCTCTCGTGTGGCAACTGCACGTTGGTCTGCCCCACGTGTTTCTGCAGCGACGTCCACGACACGACCGACTTGACTGGTGGCGTCGAGCGTCAGCGGACCTGGTCATCGTGCTTCGACCTCGAACACTCCTATCTCCACGGCGGTTCGGTTCACGCGTCCACGTCCTCGCGGTATCGACAGTGGATGACCCACAAGCTCTCGACCTGGTGGGATCAGTTCGACACCTCCGGCTGCGTCGGGTGCGGCCGTTGCCTGGTGTGGTGTCCGGTCGGCATCGACATCACCGAAGAGGTGGCGGCCATCGCGGCGAGCGACGGCGCACGGGTCGAGACCCCGACACGGAGCTCCTCATGACCACGATGCGAGAACTCGTGACGTCACACCCGTTCACCAAGGGCATGAACGAAGCGTCGTTGGAATTGATCTCGGGGTGCGCCCGCAACGTCGTGTTCTCGCCGGGCGACCTGCTCTGCGCCGAGGGTGCGAGCGCCGACACCTTCTACTTGCTTCGTCGGGGACGGGTCTCGATCGACGTGCACGCGCCGGGGCGAGGCTCGATCGTCATCGAGACCGTCGGTCCCAATGACGTCGTCGGTTGGAGCTGGCTCGTACCGCCCTACCGCTGGACCTTCGACGCGCGCGCCATGGACGACGTCGGGTGCGTCGCCATTGATGGCGCGTGCGTGCGGGCCAAGGCGCTCGCCGATCCCGCGCTGGGGTTCGACCTCCTCTCGAGGATCTCCGAGACCCTCCTCGCACGGCTCCAGTCCACGCGACTGCGACTGTTGGACCTCTACGGAGATCAACGTGCCCGGTGATCGACGCCTCCAGGGTGACGCGGCCGTGGCCACGAGTTCGCGCCACGTCATGACGCCGATGCCCCACCGGGTGGTCGAGAGCATCCGCGAGACGAGCGACATCACGACGCTGCTCCTCGAACCGCTCGACGGACCGTTGATGGAATTTCGCTGCGGCCAGTTCAACATGCTGAGCGCCTTCGGCGTCGGCGAAGTCGCGATCTCGCTCAGTGGCGCCCCGAGCGAGCGTCCCCTGCGCCACAGCATCCGCGACGTCGGCGCCGTCTCACGAGCGCTCTGCGAGCGTCGGGTGGGCGACCTCGTCGGGGTCCGCGGTCCCTTCGGTTCCGATTGGCGCATCGACACCAGCGATGACGAGGTCGCGGTCGACGATCGAGACACCGTCGTCGTCGCGGGCGGTGTCGGGCTCGCGCCCCTTCGCGGCGCCGTCGAGGAGTTGGTGCGCGCTCGCGCGCGCGGCGGCGGCCGCGTCTACGTACTGGTCGGTGCCCGCGAACCGTCCCAGATCGTCTTCGGCGCCGAACTCGATGCCTGGGCCGATCGCGGCGCTTCGGTCGCCCTCACCGTCGACCGCGCGGCACCGGGATGGGGCGGGAAGGTCGGACTGGTCACGTCGCTCCTCGCCGACGCCGGGTTCGATCCGGCCACGTCGAGGGCGCTCCTGTGCGGACCCGAGATAATGATGCGCTTCACCGCGCGCGCCCTCGTGGACCTCGGGGTGAATCCCGCGGCGATACTGGTGTCGCTCGAACGCAACATGCAGTGCGGTGTCGGCTGGTGCGGCCACTGTCAATTGGGTCCGTTCCTGCTGTGCCGCGACGGTCCGGTCGTGCCCTACGCCGGACTCGTGTCCCAACTACTGACGCAGCGTGAGCGATGAGCGGCGCCGTCGACACCGCACGCCCCACCCTGGCGGTCTGGAAGTTCGCGTCGTGTGACGGATGTCAGTTGAGCCTCTTGGACTGCGAGGACGAGTTGCTCGTGCTCGCTCGAGCCGTGCGCATCGCCCACTTCACCGAGATGTCGCGCGCCAGCGTCGAAGGCCCTTACGACATCTCACTCGTGGAAGGTTCCATCACGACCACCGAGAACGCCGAGCGCATCCAAGCGGTTCGCGCCAACTCGCGCTACCTCGTGACGATTGGCGCGTGCGCGGCCACCGGCGGCGTCCAAGCACTGCGCAACTTCGCGGCCCCGGGCGAGTTCGCCGGCGTCGTCTACGCCCACCCTGAGTACCTGGACTCGCTGGAGGACTCCACACCGATCTCGTCGCACGTCACGGTGGACTACGAACTCCACGGCTGCCCGATCGATCGTGGTCAGCTCCTCGAGGTCCTGTTGGCGTTTCTCGCCGGACGCCGTCCGGTGATCGCGTCGCACTCGGTCTGTCAAGAGTGCAAGGCGCGCGGCACGACGTGCCTGTTGGTCGCGCGAGGCGTTCCCTGTCTCGGTCCCGTGACGAGGGCGGGCTGCGGGGGGCTCTGCCCGTCGATCGATCGAGGCTGCTTCGGCTGCTTCGGACCGACCGACGGCGCTAACAGCGCGGCGCTCGCGAGGCGACTGCACGGACTGGGTGTCTCGGACGTCACCGTCGCGCGGCTCTTTGGCACCTTCAACACCGCCGCCCCCGGATTCGTGGCGCAGGCGCAGGGTGCACGAGTCCCCGTCGCCAGTCCGGCCCTCCGATCGCACGCCGACGAGGAGACCCGATGACCCACGGCGCCAGGAACAACCGGACCATCAGCGCGGAGGGCATCGCGCGCGTCGAGGGCGAAGGCTCGTTGCGCGTGCGCGTGCACGACGGACAGGTGGTCGACGTCGCGCTCGACATCTTCGAGCCACCGCGCTACTTCGAAGCGCTCCTCCTCGGACGTCACTTCACCGAGGCGCCCGACATCACGGCCCGCATCTGCGGGATCTGTCCGGTCGCTTACCAGATGTCGGCCTGCCTGGCCATGGAGGACGCGTGCGGGGTCGTGGTCGACGACGAAATCTCGGCGCTGCGGCGCCTCTTGTACTGCGGCGAGTGGATCCAGAGTCACGCGCTGCACGTCTATCTGCTCCACGCACCCGACTTCCTCGGCTGTCTGGACGCCGTCGAACTGGCCGAGCGCGACCCGATCAGCGTGACCCGAGGACTCGACCTGAAACGGACGGGCAACCTGGTCATGAAGACCGTCGGTGGTCGCGCCATCCATCCGGTGAACGTTCGTGTCGGCGGCTTCTACCGCAGTCCCGAGCCGGCGTCGATCCAGGCGCTGGTCGAACCGCTGCGGCGTGCGCGCGACGCCGCGCTGGCGACCGTCGAATGGGTGGCCGGATTCGAATTCCCCGACGTGACCAACGACTACCGTTTCGTGGCGCTCGACCAAGGCGACGTCTACGCGATCGACGGCGGTCATCCGACGACGTCGGACGGACGAACCTTCAGCGACGCGCAGTTCGCCGACGCCGCCGTCGAAGAACACGTCGCGCGCTCGACCGCGTTGCACGCGACGCTCGACGGCCAGCACTACCTCACCGGTCCCCTCGCTCGATTCGCCCTGAACGCCTCGCGCCTGCCCGAGGTGGCGCGCGAAGCGGCGACGGCCGCCGGACTCGACGCGCCGTGTACCAACCCGTTCCGGAGCATCATCGTTCGCGCGGTCGAACTCGTCGTCGCGTGTGACGAGGCGCTCGGGCTCGTCGAACGCTACGAACCGCCGAGTCGTCCCTGCGTGCCCGTGGTGGCGCGCGCCTCGACCGGCACCGGCACGACCGAGGCGCCGCGCGGACTGCTCTTGCACCAGTATGACATCGACGACGACGGCGTCATTCGACGAGCCCGGATCATGCCGCCGACGTCGCAGAATCAACTCACCATCGAAGACGACCTGCGACGCGTCGTCGAAGGCGGACTCTCCCTTGACGACGCCGACCTGCAGTGGCGATGCGAACAGGCCGTCCGCAATCACGATCCGTGCATCTCCTGCGCGGCGCACTTCATCGATCTCACGGTCGTACGCTCATGACCGCCACGACCGCCACCAACGTCGTGGTCGCCGGCTTCGGCAGCGTGTACCGCCACGACGACGGCGTCGGCCCGCTCGTGGCCGAACGCGCCGTCGCGCGGATGCCACGTTCGCACTACGTGGGACCGCTCGCCGATCCACTCGACCTCCTGGGCGTCTGGAACGAAGCGGACCTGGTCATCGTGGTCGACGCCGTCACCTCGGGCGCGCCGGTGGGCACGCTTCAGACGATCGAGGTCGACGTCAACCATGACGTGCCCGAACGAAAGGTGACGACGTCGACGCCGGGCGTCGCGAGCACGCACGGCATCGGGCTCACCGCCGTGCTGGGACTCGCGCGCGCACTGCAACAAGCGCCGCGCCGACTCGTCGTCGTGGCCATCGAGGGCGAACGATTCGACCTCGGCGAAGGGTTGAGCGCCCCGGTGGAGGCGGCCGTGCCCCGCGCGGTCCAACAGGTCGTCGAGTTGATAGAGGAGGCGCAACCATGTGCGTGAGCTGTCTGGGCCGCGTTATCGAGATTGACGGTCCGAAGTCCGTGTTGATCGAGAATATTGACGGACTCGTCACGAGGGCGTCACTGCTGGCCCTCGACGGGCCCGTGCCGCGCGTCGACGACTGGTTGGTCGTGCACAGCGGCTACGTCATCGACCGCGTCGACGCCGAGGACGCCGTCGCCGCGGTCGCCGAGATCCGTCGCGGCGAGCACCTGGTGCGCGACGCCGTGGCCGAGGAGGTGGGCCGATGAACGCGACCACACCACGGATGCCGGGGATGCTGGTCGCCGGCGTGACCGCGCTGATCAGCGGCGTGTCGGTCTTCGTCAACAGCTACGGTGTGCACGACTTCGCCTCGCCCGCGCTCTACACGACCGCGAAGAACCTGGCGGCGCTGCTCTTCCTGGCGCTCGCCGCACTGGCCGGACAACGGATCCGCCGACGCCACGCGACGTCACTCGGCGCCAACTTCGTGACGGCCCAGCGCTCGGACGCGACGAGCCACGGCCTCGGCTACTGGCTGGCCCTCGCCTACGTCGGTATCGTCGGCGGCGGACTCGCGTTCGTGCTGTTCTTCGACGGTCTGGCGGCCAGCACACCGGCGTCGGCCGCGTTCTGGCGCGACACCATGGTGCTGTGGGTCGCGGCGATCGCCGTGCCGATCGTGCGCGAGAAGCTCCGGTGGTGGAACGTGGTGGCGATCGTCCTGCTCGTGACCGGTCAGGTCGTCGTCGCCGGCGGCGTCGGCCACCTGGCGTTCACGAACGGCGAGGTCGACGTACTGGCCTCGACCGTGCTGTGGGCCGTCGAGGTCGTCGTCGCCAAGCGCCTGTTGCGCGCAATGGCGCCGGCCGGGGTGGCGCTCGTGCGCATGGGCGTGGGGGCGGTCGCCTTGATCGTCTATCTCCTCGTGAGCGGCGCGGCCTCGAAACTCGTCTCGCTCGACGCCCACCAGCTGGGCTGGGTCCTGCTCACCGGGCTGCTCCTCAGCGGTTACGTCGCGACCTGGATGACGGCGCTGGCTCGGGCCCGCGCGCTCGACGTCACCTCGGTGCTCGTGGCGAGCGCCGGCGTCACCTGGCTCTTGCAAGTGATCGCCGGGACCGTCACGCCGGTCACGTCGGCGCTCGGGCTCGTGCTGGTCATCGCCGGCGCGGGACTCGTGTTCGCGGCGGGCGTGACGTCGCCCTCGCGCACGCGACGGCGTGCGCTGGTGCGATGAGCACCGTCACGACCTCGTTGGCTCCGTCGGTCTCGGGGCCCAGCCTCTTCGCGCGCTACGCCTATCCCCCCAACGAACTGGGCTACTGCGGACCGCGCGACGCGGGTGCGCTGATCGATTCGGGGACCGACGCCGGCGGCGCGGCCCTCGTCGGTCACCTGGCCCATCAGTTCGACGGCGCGTGGCCGTACCTGGAACTGATCGCCCAGTGCAACGGGATCGCCGATCCCCTCGATCACCGGGTCGTCGAGGCGTACTGGGTCGGCAACGCGCTCTCCTTCCGGGTGCCCGCGACGTCGCTCGCGACGTCGCTCGACGACCGCTTCGCACGTCGAAGTGCGCGGAACTTCGAGCCCCTGGTGTCGGCCGCCTTCACCGGCGGGGTGATCCAGCACAGCTTCCACGTGTTCGCGGTCTACCCGTGGTTCGGGATGCTGCGCGCGGGCAAGGAGGGAGCGCCGCTCGAGGTCCTCGAGCGCTGTCGGATCCGGTGGGGTCGGGTGCTCGAGCTGGACGGTGACTTCGTCACCGTGTCGTCGCGACCGTTGAGGTTCGAAGGCTCGCAACTGTGTTTCGGTGAGGAACGGCTCGAGGTCGTGCGTCGCGCGCTCGACGGCGTCGGCTTCGTCGGGGACCTCGTCGCGGGTGACGTCGTCTCCATGCACTGGGACTGGGTGTGTGACCGGTTGAGTGACGTCTCGTTGCGCTGGCTCCAGCGTTGCACGCGCCTGAACCTGCACGCCGTGAACACCCTGGCGCGGCCCGGTCCCGCGGTCGTCTGCGGCGCGTAGTCCCGCCGACGACGCTCCTGCGCTCCAGCGGCCTCACTGGCACAACGGTCGCGTCGCACGCGACGATCGCCGCGGACGTCGAACGAGGGCGCACGGGCAACCGGGAGGCTGGGCTCGTGCGCCCTCGGAAGATCAAGTCACAACGTGAGGAGCGTTACTTGCGCTTGATCTCAACGCGGTGCGGTTCCTTCGTAGGAACCCCAGTGGTCGAGTGCATCCGTATCTCGAGCATGCCGTCCTTGTAGGACGCCTGCATCTTCGATTCGTCGACATCGCTCGGAATCGGAATGCTCCGCGTGAAGGACCCGTAGCGGATCTCGCTTCGGTAGACGTGGTCCTCGTGGCTGCGGTGCGTCTCGGAGCGTTGCGCCCGAATCACCAACTCGCCGTCGACGACTTCGACCACGACGTCCTTCTCCGGATCAACTCCCGGCAATTCGGCTCGCACGACGATCGTGTCGCCCTCGTGGGACTCTTCTACTTTGAACGATCGACGCCAGTCGCCATCGCGAAACAGCTCGTCGACCCATCCCCACGTGGGAGCGAATCGCATCGGAACGTCAAGTTCTTTCAACGAAGTCTTTGAAAGCATGACCTGACTCACTTTCTGGAGAGCCTGCAGGCCCTGGATGAGTCGTCAGACCTTCCAACGCTCAGAGTAGCGACGGGCGCGTCCATTTATTAGAGGCGAAAGTCACATCTTTTCGGAGCGTTCACGCCCGGTAGGTCTTCACTCGGTGGTGCGCGCGCGCCAGGGACCGCACCGTCTCGGGGGCGAACGCGTCGAGGTGGGTGGCGAGCGCCAGGAACACCTGGGCCGTCGTCAGCGCGTCGCCGAGCGCGTGATGCGGTCGGTGCACGGGCAGGTCCATTCGGCCGGCCAGCTCGTCCAGCGACCTCGGCGCCGCGTCCTCCCCGCGCAGCACGCTCAGCAGCCGAGCGAGTTCGTACGTGTCGATGATCGGTTCGCGAAGTCGTATCCCCTGTCGCGCGAAGGCCCGGCGCAAGAACGCGCGCTCGACCCACGCGACGTGCGCGACGAGGGTCCGCCCGGTCATCGCCGCGATCAGCGGCTGGATCGCCTCGTCGATCGGTGGCGCCTCGACGAGGTCGACGTCGCGGATCCCGTGGATGAGGATCGACTCCGCGCTCAGGGTTCGCGTGGGACGAACCACGCCGTACAGCGAGTCGCCGGCGACGACACGCGCGGTGTCAACCGGCACCGCGGCAAAGGAGATGATCTCGTCGTCGCGCGGGTCCAGGCCACTCAGTTCCAGGTCGACGACGCAGAAGCTCGCGCTACGCCACGGGGTCGCTCCCCGATCGAGCGGCGCGTGCGCGTACTCGCGCGCCGCGGCACTCGAGGCGCGCTGGAACGTCGGGCGCGCCCGCACGTCAGCGGTTCCACGAGATGTCGTTGGCGACGCGCCGCTGCACCGCGACGATCGCGCGGAAGGCCTCTTTCAGGTACCGTCGGTGCAGCGGGCTCATCTCGTCGAGGTCGACGACGTCGTCGGGCTCGGCGCCGCGCGACATCTGGGCGACCTGATGGTCGAGTCGCAGTTGGCTCGTGAGCTCGAAGGCGTCTTGGAGGGTCAGTGCGTCGGACGCGCTGAGCGTGCCGGCGTCGCTCGCCGCTCGAAGTCGCGCCGTCGTCGACGCGCACGTCACGCCCGCGGCCATCCCCGCCCACCGGGCGAGGTCGGTGATCGGGACCACCGCGCCGCTCTTGAGGTCGAGTCGACTCCGACCCTCACCCGAAACGTCGATGGCCCGTCCCCGAATGAAGCCGACCGGCGGCCTGTGCGAGAGCGCGAACTGCGCGAGGAGACGCAACAGCTGCGGGTAGGAGCGCGCCGTTCGGAAGGTGTCGGCGATGAGCGGTTCGGATTCGACGCCCCAGACCGGACGACTGTCGACGAGGACCGACACCAGGACGAGCGCCTTCTCCTGGGTGGGGTTGTCGAGGAAGGAGTGGGCTTCGTGTTGCCACGAGGTCAGCGATCGCACGAAGAGGGGGTCCGCGGCGTTGACACGATGTTCGTCCGGTCGAAAGCCGCATCGGGTGAGCGTGTCCGTCGCGGCCGTCGCGACCTCATCGAAGTAGGCACGCAGCGTCTCTCCGTCGTCGTCGTGACCGAACCAGGCGATCGCACTGTCGAGGTCCGAACTCGGCATCGCCTCGCGACGGGCCTGACTGCCGAGTGCGAGCCAGGTGAAGCGCGCGGGCGCCTCGCCCGCGTCGGCGACGGCCAGGTCGAGGGCCCGACGCGTGAGTGCGTCCGCGACGACCGAGAAGACCGACATCACGTCGAGCGCGGCCATCCCCCCGCGGTGCAGGCCGACGACGGTGGGCCGCAACATCGACGCCGCGCGCACGAGCTCGTCGACCGAACTCGCGCGCTCGACGGCGTGGCGAAGGTGGAACGACGTGGTGCTCTCCGCCGCGATCAGATCGTGGTCCTCGACGACGCCGAGCACGCGGCCGTCCGCCGAGAGCACCGGGAAGTGCGTCACCCCTCGGTCGAGCATGTCCAAGAGGACTTCGCTGCCCGCGCGGTCGTCGCCCACCGTGAACGCCGGTGCGGTCATCACCGCCGACACCGGCGTGGACTCGCTCAGGCCCGCGGCGACGGCCCGCGAACGAAGGTCGCCGTCGGTGACGATGCCGAGTGAGGTCCCGAGGTCGACGACGAGCGCGCTGGCGCCGATCGCCGTCATGCGTTGCGCCGCGTCGCGGATCGTCGTGTCCGGTGTGCACACGACCGGCGCGTCGCGCAGCACGTCACGAACGGGGCGGCGAAGTTGGTCGCGCGCACTGTCGCGCCGGGGACCCGAACGCAGGTGGTGCCGGTCCTCTAGTATCAGCCGCGTCACGTAGCGAAGGGCGCCGGGGTCGGCGAGCACCCGCGCGGCGTTCGCCGCCGGTATCCGATACGTGAGCGTGTCCTCGGCCGCGCGCGCCTCGAAGCCGGTCGGCAGTCCGGACAGCATGGACGCGTGGCCGAACATCTCGCCGACGTCCATGAGGTCCAAGACCTGACCATCACTGACGACCTCCACGCTGCCAGTGCGAATCACTCGCAACGACTCGACCGGTTGTACGCCCTGGGAGAAGATGATGTCGCCCGCGCGGTGGAATTCGACCTCCACGACGCCGCCGAGGCTCGCCAGCGCCTCAGGATCGAGTTCCGCGAACGGCGGGTAACGCTCGAGGAACTCCACGATGTCGGGAATCGCCGCCATTCGGACCTCCCCGCGAAACGATGGCTACGGACTCGGCGCCCACTCGAATGAACGCGCAGTCGCCAAAGTGTATCCACGCCCGTCATCGACGAGGCGTGGCGATGACAAGGCGAAGGACTACGGGCGAGACCGAATGACGACGACGGGACATGCGGCGTTGGCGACGCAGTGTTCACTCGTCGAACCGATGAGCATCCCCACGAACTCACCGTGACCACGGCTACCCACGACCAAGAGATCGGCGCCCACCGACTCATGGATCAAGACGGGCGCCGGGTGACCCTCGACGATCTTCGAGACGATGACCACGTCGGGATGCGTGCGCTTCAACGACGCGATGATCGGTTCGAGTGTCGTCGCCAGGTCTCGCGCGGGGTCGTAGCCGTCGGGGATGAATGACCAACCGAAGCTGGTGGGCCACTCCCACGCCGCGACGACCTCGAGGTCGGACTTCGTGTATTCAGCCTGACGAGCGGCCCACTCCAGTGCCGCGACCGACGCCGGCGATCCGTCGATCCCCGCGACGATTCGGTGACCCTTGGGCGAGTGGCTGCTGGTCTCTGTTTGCGAACTCATGTCTCATCTTTCAATCGCTGTGCCTCAGTGCACGTCCTGCAAATCCGAGACTAGTTGCGACGGTGAAGTACCTCGACACCCGCGGCGAGCTTCGTCGTCGCGCGTCGATCGAGACAGGACGAATGACCCTAAAGGGACAGCGGCCACGTCGCTTAGTTTTAAAATTGACGTCAGATACTTGACCAACGTCAGAAGAAGCGGCGCCGATCGTCGCTTCCCCAACGCGAGAGCGAGTGCACGATGCGACTCACGACAGCCAGGAGGTCGCGAGCGATGACGAACGCCGTGGAGCCGAGACGATGACGACACCCGCCGTGGCGACCATCGACCTCGCCAAGGACTTCGGCGAGACGCGTGCGCTGCGCGGCCTCGACCTGGACGTGGGCGTGGGCGAGGTCGTGGGTTGTCTCGGTCCCAACGGGGCCGGCAAGACCACGATGATCCGGCTCCTGCTCGGTCTCCTCGTGCCGACGCGAGGTCGTTCCGAGATCTTCGGCGTGGACTCCCAGCGCCAGACCGTGGCGGCCCACGAACGCCTGGCTTACGTGCCGGGCGAGGCCAATCTCTGGCCGACGCTCAGCGGCGCCGAGACGTTGCGCCTCCTCGGACGGGTTCACGGCCAGGTCGATGCCTCGTACCAGGCGCAACTCATCGAGCGATTCGACCTCGACACGACGAAGCGGGTCCGCGCGCTGTCCAAGGGCAACCGACAGAAGCTGATCCTGGTCGCCGCGCTCATGACCCGCGCCGACCTGCTCATCCTCGACGAACCGACGAGCGGCCTCGACCCGCTCATGGAACAGGCCTTCCGACTGTGCGTCCACGAGGCCAAGGAGCGCGGGCAGAGCGTGCTGCTCTCGTCGCACATCTTGAGCGAGGTCGAAGCGCTGTGTGACCGCATCGCCATCTTGCGCTCGGGCGCCCTGGTGGAGATGGGCACGATGGCGCAACTGCGCCATCTGTCGGCGCTCACCGTCGAGGCGACCTTCGAGGAACGTGTGCCCGACGTCACGAACGTCCCGGGCGTCTCGCTCGTTGACGTGCAGGGGTTGACCCTGCGCTGTCAGGTCCGCGGCTCGGTCGAACCACTCCTCGCCGTGCTGGCGAACTCGGGCGTCCATGAACTGCTCAGTCGCGAACCGTCGCTCGAGGAGCTGTTCCTCTCGCACTACGGTTCGTCCGACGACGAGACGAAGAATGTCGACGAGCGTTAGCGCCGACATCGGGGCGACGGACACTTCGAACGCGCGTCCGTCCACGGCGATCGCTCGCCTCAGCGCACGAAAGTCAGTGCGCTCCGGTCTCGGATGGGGCGTGATCTTCGGCGTCTACGTGGCGACCCAGGCGCTCACCTACGCGACGACCTACAAGACCGAGGCCTCCCGTCGGATCCTCGTCCAGCAGTTCGGGAGCAACGCCGGGATCAGCGCCCTCGTCGGTCCCGCGATCCGGATCGACACCGTGGCGGGCTTCACCGCCTGGAAGTGCCTCACCGTCCTGGCGATCATGGGCGCGGTCTGGGGAGTCCTCACGAGCACGCGGATGACGCGCGGCGAGGAGGACGCCGGTCGCTGGGAGCTGTTGCTGGCTGGTCGCGTGACCCGTCGCGGCGCGGCGCGCCAGGCGCTCGAGGGACTGGGCGCCGGCGCGGTCGCGCTCTTCGTCGTGACCGCGGTGCTCGTAGTGGCCGTCGGCCACTCGGCCAAGGTGGGCATCGGCGCGGGCCCGGCCGTCTACTTCGCCGTCGTCGTGACGGGCGGCGCGCTGATGTTCCTCGCGCTCGGGGCCTTCTGCGCGCAACTGTCGACGTCGCGACGCCAGGCGATCAGCATCGCCTCAGCCTTCTTGGGCGCGAGCTACGCGATTCGGATGGTCGCCGATTCGGGCGCCGGACTCTCGTGGCTGCGCTGGTGCACGCCGCTCGGCTGGATCGAGGAGTCCCAGCCGCTGACGTCACCGCGACCGTTGGCGTTGGTGCCGATGGCGGCGCTCGTCATCGTCGGCGCGACGGGCGCGCTCGTGCTCGCGGGCCGGCGCGACCTCGGCGCGGGGACGTTCCCCGATCGCTCGACGCTCACCAAGGTGCGCGACTTGCCGACGACGCCGTGGGGTCTCGCGGTGTACCTGTCGCGTGGACCCCTGGTGGCCTGGGCCGGCGCCATCGCGGCCTACGGACTGCTGCTCGGCGGTATCGCCAAGTCCGGCGGGAAGGCCATCACCGCGACCAAGAGCCTGCGACAGGTGTTCGAGCGCCTCGGCATCTCCGGCGCCGAGGCCTACCTCAGCGTGGCGTTCCTGATCATGGCCCTGACCCTCAGCTTCGTCGCCGTCGCCCAGGTGAGCGCCGCACGAAAAGAGGAGTCCGGCGGTCAACTCGAGAACCTCCTCGTGCGACCGTTCTCCCGGACCACGTGGCTCGCCCAACGAATCGCTCTCGCCACCGTCGTGCTCGCCCTGGGTGGCGTGCTCGCGGGGCTCGCCACCTGGGTCGGCGCGACGAGCGATCACGCGCACGTCCACTTCGCGTCGATGCTGGACGCCGGCGTCAACGTCGCGGTGCCGGCGCTGCTGATCTTCGGGATCGGGATCCTCGCGCTCGCGCTCATACCCCGCAGGGTCGGGGTCGTCACCTACGGACTGCTCGTCTGGTTCTTGTTGGTGGAGATACTCGGCAGCGCCGTGCGCGCGAACCACTGGATCCTCGACCTGTCCGGCTTCCACCAGATGGCGGCGGCCCCCGCCTCACCGGTCAACTGGAGCGTGAACGCGGTGATGATCGCCCTCGCCCTGGGCGCCGCCGCCGGCGGTGTCGTGCTATTCGATCACCGCGACGTCAAGGACGAGTGAGCGGCTCACGCTCGACGTCCGCGACGATCGGATCAGGGACCTCGCTCCCGCGATTGGGCAATGAGACCATGATGATGAACGCCGCCGCGGCCACGACGACGGCGGCGATCAAGAGCGCCTCGTCCATGCCGGAGACGAACGCGCGACGGGCCAACGCCGCGAGCTCCGCGCCCAAGGAAGGTGGCGCGCGCCGGGCCACGTCGAGCGCCGCGCCGAGCGAGCCGTCGATGAGGTGCTGGATCGCGGACGACACGTGCGCGCGCGCCACGACCGGTGTCATGAGGTCCTGGTAACGCAGGTTCAACACGGTGCCCAAGATCCCCACGCCCAGCGCACCGCCGACCTGCATCGCGGTGTCGCTCGTGGCCGAACCGACGCCGGCCTGGGACTTCGGCAGCGCGCCCATCACCGATTCGGTGCACGGCGCGAGGGCGAGCGCGACGCCGACGCCGACCATCATGATGGGCGGGAGTCCGTCGCGGTAGGTGCCGGCGACGGTCGTGCGTGAGAGCAGGGCGAAGGCAATCGCCACCAGGATGAGGCCGCTCGTGACCACGTACTTGGTCCCGATGGCGCGCGCGATCCACACCGAGAGTGGCGCGACCACCATCAGCGCCGCCGCCACCGGGACGATGCGCAGGCCGGCCTGCAGGGGGCTGTAGCCGAGGTCGAACTGGAGGTACTGGGTCATCAGGAAGAACATGCCCAGCAGCGCGAAGAGCACGAGGGCGAGCGCCGAGATGGCGACGCTGTAGCGGCGGCGCGCGAAGAACCGCAGGGGCAACATCGCGTGATCGCTGCGGCGCTCCCACGCGACGAACAGACCGATCACGACCACCGCGCCGGCGAGCGAGCCGACGATGGGCGGCGAGGACCAGCCGCGCGTCGGTGCTTCGATGATGGCCCACAGCAACAGGCTGAGGCCGAGCATCGACAGCCCGGCGCCGACGGCGTCGGGCCGTTGGGAGCGCGGGCTCTTCGAGTTGGGCACCAGCCAGATCGTGGCGACGAATCCGGCCACGGCGATGGGGACGTTGATCAAGAACACCGATCCCCACCAGAAGTGCGAGAGGAGGACGCCGGCCAGGATCGGGCCGAGCGCGACGCCGATCCCGGTCGTACCCGACCAGATGCCGATCGCGCGAACGCGGTCGCGTTCGGCGGTGAAGACGTTCGTGAGGATTGACAACGTGCACGGCATCAACGCGGCCGCCCCGACGCCCATGATCGCGCGCGCGAGCGTCAAGAGGTCCGGACTGGCGGACCAGGCGGCGAAGGCCGATCCCCCGCCGAACATCGCCAGACCGCCCATGAAGACCCACTTGCGACCGACCCGGTCACCCAGCGCCCCGAGCGAGAGCAGGAGTCCCGCGAAGACGACGGCGTACGCGTCGACCATCCACTGGAGTTGGCTCGCACTCGCGCTCAGCGAGTGCGCGATCGACGGCAACGCCACGTTGAGGACCGTGTTGTCGAGGCTGATGAGCAACAGGGTGACGCACAGCACCGAGAGCGTGGCCCAACGTCGGCGCGGCGCACGTGGCGTCACGACATCGCTCAGCTGGACCAGACCGGTCACGCTCTCACGCTAAGACTGATACTCCTGTTCGGACAGGGCAAAAAGTCACGAGTCCTGGCGTGGCGCTACGGGCATCGCCGAGCGCCGCGCGACTTGTGACCTTGGTCACTGGCGGGGTCGGCGCCGGCTCGGCGACGATAGATTCATGGCGTCGACCACTTGGACGTTGTACACGAACCCACGACCCACCGCCGCCCGGCGACGGACGACGCGACCGGTCGGCTCCGACGTGCGAAACGGTGGCGAGGTGGACCGATGACCGACGCCGCGCCCGCGCCCGCGAACGACGTCGCGACGAACTTCGTGCCCGGACGCTACCCGAGCGAACTGCAAGAGGAGTTCACGGTCATCTCGGGAGCGACGCTCCACCTACGACCGATCAGGCCTGAGGACGACGACAAACTGTTGGCGTTCCACGAGCGGCTCTCCTTCGACTCGATCTATCGACGGTACTTCTCGGTGCACCCCCATCTCTCGAGTGACGAGGTGCGCCACCTCACGCAGGTCGACTACGTGGACCGCCTGGCCCTGGTGATCGAGGACGGCCCCGAACTCGTCGCGGTCGGACGCTACGACCGCTACCCCGACACGACGAACGCCGAAGTGGCCTTCGTCGTTCGCGACGACTACCAGCACCTCGGACTCGGCCACCGCCTGTTGGACGGCCTCATACGTGCCGCGCGCGACCGAGGGATCACGACCTTCAGCGCCGAGACCCTCTTCACCAATCGCGACATGATGGCGATCTTTCGACACTCGGGCTACCCGGTCACGACGTCGGTCTCGCGCGGGGAGATCAGCGTGAGCTTCCCCATCGACGGTCCCCGTGCGGCGGCGGCACCGCCGACGTCCGCTCCGACGGAACCCGCGCGCTGATGGTACTGGTCGTCAACGAGAACTACGACGATTCGAGTCACGAGGACCCCGGTCACCCGGAGCGTCCCGATCGCGTGATCGCGGCGCGCTCCGCGGTCGACGACTTGCACCTCGGCGATGACCTCGTGCTCGCCCCGGCGCGACCGGCGACGCGTGAAGAACTGGTGCGCGTGCACAACGGCAACTACCTCGACGAACTGAGCGCCTACTGCTACGCCGGCGGGGGCGATATCGATCAAGACACCTACGCGACACTGGACTCCCTCACCATCGCGAAGAACGCGGCCGGCGCCGGACTCTCGGTGATCCAGGAACTGCAGCGACGAAACGACGGCGTGGGCTTCGTCGCGGCGCGACCGCCCGGGCATCACGCGTTGTCGGACCGGGCGATGGGATTCTGTCTGCTCAACAACGTCGCCGTCGCCGCGGCGGCCCTGCGCAGTCAGGGTGAGCGCGTGCTCGTCCTCGACTGGGACGTGCACCACGGGAACGGGACGCAGGAGATCTTCTGGGACGTGCCGGACGTCCTGTACGTCTCGACGCACCAGTGGCCGCTCTTCCCCGGGAGTGGATCGGTCAACGAGGTCGGCGGCCGCCACGCCACCGATCGGACGGTGAACATCCCCTTGCCCCCCGGCGCGACCGGCGACGTGGTGCGACGCGGCATCGAGGAGATCGCGGGACCGGTCATCGACTCCTTCGACCCGACCTGGGTCCTGGTCTCGGCGGGCTTCGACGCGCACCGTGACGACCCGATGGCCGACCTGCGCCTGACCAGCGGCGACTTCGCCCAACTCTCGAGCTGGATCGCGACGTGCGCGCCGGCGCCCGGACGCCTCGTGCTGTTCCTCGAGGGTGGCTACGACCTCGCGGCGTTGCGGTCGTCGATCCACGCGTCGCTCAGCGCCGCACTCGGTCAGACCACCGACGTCGAATCGCCCTCCAACGGGGGGCCGGGCACCGAACAGGTCGAGCGGATGCGCGTGGCGCGCCGTACCACTATCGAGCACCTGCTCGCCAGCGACGACGAGGAGTCGACACCATGAAACCCTTCCAGAGCATCGCGGTGGGTTACGACGGATCACCCGACTCGACGATCGCCGTGCGGTGGGCCTTCGAGGCGGCCCGGGACTTCGGCGCCGACGTCACGGTCGTGCACGCGACCGGTCTGCGCGAACACCTGCACGAGCGCTTCTCACCGGACGTGACCCCGGCGCCACTGCTCATCCTGTCGCGCGAGTGCGATTTCGACGCGCGCGACCTGCACTGGCTCGTCACCGACGGCGATCCGTGCTCGGTCCTCTTGCGAATGACGACACCGCCGGTCAACGCCGACGTCCTGGTCGTCGGATCTCGTGGCGTGGGGAAACGCGAAGGGCTCCTGTTGGGCAGTACCAGCCTCGAAGTCGCCGAACACGCCTCGGTGCCCGTGGTCGTCGTCCCCTCGACGTACGCGGAGCGCTAGACACCGGTCCACGACGCCATTTCGAGGCCGCGACGGGCGAACCGCCGACGCACTCGTGACCAATGACCCTATTTGGCCGCGCGCGATTCGGTCCAAACTGAGGGCGTGAAGAGGGCTGACACGTCGGTCGTCGCCACGAATGCACGTCGGAGGCATCCATGAGTCGTGAAGAACTCTTCCGAATCAAGGAAGCAGCACGATGAACGCGCCCCTCCCGGGCCAAGGGAGGCGACCCGTCGTCGCCCCGGCGCCGGTGGTGTCGCGCCTTGACGGTGAGGTCCACACCCGTCAGTTCTGGTCCCACTACCTACGGATCGGCATCCTCGTCTTCACGGGCGAAGCCCTCGCGTCGCTCCTCTATTTCGCCTCCACCCCGCACGGTCCGCATCGTCTGTTCCTCATCGTCGTGACGTCGGTCGTCGTCGTCGTGCTGATGGCCAACATCCCCTTCACCGAACGAATCGCCGCGGCGTCGTGGCGCACGCACTATTCATTCGCGTGGACGCTTCTGGCGGGCGCCATCCTCGCGCTCTCGATCCACCTCGACGGCGGCCTCGATAGCCCGATGTTCGCGCTCTTGACCTTGCCGATCGTGAGCGCCGCCCTGGCGCTCGAGGTTCGACAGGTGATCGTGTGCGGCATCGCGTCGTTGGGTGAGTTCACGTATCTCTGGCTCACCATCCCAGTCCTCCACCGCTCGACCGCCGAGATCGCGATGTTCGCCATGGCCCTGGTGGGGCTCGTGGTCATCGCCGTGGGCGTCTCGGGGGCGCGCACCCGACTCATGGACGACGAGAAGCGGTTGCGCGCCGAGCTGTCCACCCTCGCCACGATCGACGCGCTCACCGGCTGTCTGAATCACGGCGCGTTCTACGAACGACTCGAAATCGAAATCGACCGGGCGCTCCGTCAGCGTCAACCACTCAGCCTCTTGATGATCGACATCGATCTCTTCAAGGCCTTCAACGACACCTACGGACACGTCGCCGGCGACGACGCGCTGGGCTACGTCGGGGCCACCCTCAACAGGCTCAGCCGGAGCTTCGACGTCGTGGGCCGCGTGGGCGGTGACGAGTTCGCGGTCGTGCTCCCGACCTCGACGCTCGAGAACGCCGCCCAGATCGCCGAGCGCATGAAGCGAGCGTTGACGTCGGAGCATCGCCCGTCGGTGAGCGTCGGCTACGCCGCGCTCGACGAACTGCAACCCGACGCGACACAGTTGGTCCGCGAGGCCGATCAGAGCCTGTACGAGACGAAGCTGCATGGCCGCACGCGCACGGCCACGTCGGCCACGTTCCCGGCGCGACCGAAGCTGCGCGACCTGCGTGAGGACGGTCGCGCCGAGCGTGCCGCGACCGAAGAACGCGTGCGCGCGAACGACCGAGCCACCGCGGACGCCCTGGCAATCCTCGACGCGTACCAATCAACGTCGAACGTCGGATTGGGTTTCGTCGATCGCGACTTTCGCTACGTGCGCGTCAATCCGATGCTCGCCGCCATTCACGGCGGCACGGTGAGAGAACAACTCGGGCGAACCATCGAAGAGGTCGTCCCGAACCTGTGGCCGCAGTTGGCGCCGATGTACCGCTTCGTGATCGACACGAGCTCCCCGGTCACCAATCGCGAGGTGTCGGCGCCCGTGGCGAACGAGTCCGGCGTGACACCGACGTGGTTGGTAAACCTCTACCCCGTGACCATCGAGGACGACGTAATCGGCGTGGGCATCGTCGTGATCGACGTCACCGAGTGGCGGCGACCCTTCGAGAGCCAGACCCCGGTCCGGCCCCCAACGACCGCTCAGCCGATGAGCCCACACCTCGACTGACGTCCGCTCGGATCGTCGGCGACGAGGAGGAGCGGCGAAGTTCGCGCACGGCACGAACGCCAGCCCGACGGCGCCGCCGACGACCGACGCGCGATTCGAGAAGTCACGAACCGTGAGCCGCTGAACGGTCGCGGTCGCTTGATTCGCTGGGGCGTCGCACTAGGCTCACGGCCAAGTGAGTTTCGCTTGCGCGACCTTCAGAAGAGCGGTGATGGTGACATCTTTTGCCTTCAACGTCGATCAAGACTCGATGACGATCATCGACCACGCGAGCGTCATCGCGCGCCCGTGTGGCGTCGCGAGATACGTCATCGTGGACGGTCAATGAGCGGCGCCGACCCCGGTTCGCGAACGGACACCGGGGCCGTCTCGGCGGCCGATCAACGGGCCATTTCGGGCGAACTGCTCAGTGCCGTGGTCTCGTTGATACCCGACGCGTCGGTGGTCGTCGATTCGAGCGGCGTCATCGTCTCGGTCAATGAACACGCCGAGGAACTCTTCGGTTACGCGCTGGGCTCGCTCACCGGTGTCACCATCGAGACACTCCTGCCCGAACGTGCGCGGAGCCGTCATCGTCAGCACCGTTCGACGTTCTCGGCCGAAGCGCGCAGCCGCCCGATGGGCGAAGGGTTGGAGTTGACGGGCCGGCGACGTGACGGGAGTGAATTCGCCATCGACATCAGCCTGGCACCCATCGTCAGCGCGGGCGAACAACTGGTCATCGCGGCCGTGCGCGACGTCACCGAGCAGCGCCGGGCGAGCGCCACGAGCGCGGAACTCGCCACCATCGTTCGCTCGACGACCGACGCCATCATCTCGACCACGCTCGACGGCCGGATCACGAACTGGAATCCGGCGTCCGAGACGCTCCTGGGCTACCGGACCGATCAGATCCTGGGTCTGCACATCTCGGCGCTGGTACCAACGCATGCGTCGCCGATCCTCGAGGACCTCTTGGACGCCGCGAGTCAGGAGCGATATCGCGAGGCGCTCCTGACCAAGTGGCTCCACCTCGACGGTCACGAGGTCGACGCCTCGGTCTCCATCTCCCTGCTCCGCGATCAGAGTTCGACGATCCTCGGCTTCTGTTACGTCATCCGAGACAACACGGAGCGCAAGAGGGCCGAGGACGACCTCCACCGACTCCTGGAGGAAGAGGAGCGCCTCCAGCGTCAACACGCGATGACCTCCGAGATCCGACTGCGGCTCCTCTCCGGCGCGACCCTCGAGGAGTCATTGGAGTTGATCTGTCAACGGGCGTCGGAGTTCGTCGGAGCGCCGGCCGTCGCCGTCACCGTCAAGGATGATCGGGGCCTTCGCGTCGTGGCGGGCGTCGGTCCCGTCGCCGCGATGATCGGGACGATACTCCCGGCGGGCGCTTCCTTCTCCGAGAGGGTGCTCGAACACGGCGAGGCGATCGAGACGCCGCGCCGCAGCGAGGGTTCGCGCGTCGAAGTCCCGGAGGACCTACCCGATGGTCCCATGCTGGGGATCCCTTTGGTGATCGCCGGCGCGGCCACCGGTTCGCTCACGTTCATACGGCCGACCGGCGCGCCCGAATTCGACACGAACGTCCGGATCTTCGCCGAGGCGCTCGGGGCCCAAGCGGCGTTGGCCTTCGAACTGGATCGCGCTCGCGTCGCTCGAGAACAGATGATGTTGCTGGGCGACCGCGACCGCATCGCTCGAGACCTTCACGATCACGTCATCCAGCAGCTCTTCGCGACAGGCCTCGGCCTGCAGTCCTCACTGATGTGGGTGAAGGAGGACAAAGCCCGAGAGAGGATCTCGAAATCGATTGACGTGCTGGACGACACGATTCGAGAGATTCGCAACACGATCTTCAGCCTCTCCCAACCCGTGGGTGGCGGTCAGGCGCTGCGAACGCAACTCCTGCAGTTCGTCGAAGAGGCGAGCATCGTGTTGGGTTTCACGCCCACGTTGGAGATCGTCGGTCTCACCGATGAGGGACTGCCGGAGCCCATCGTTCCGCACGTACTCGCGTGTGCGCGAGAGGCGTTGTCCAACGTCGGTCGTCACGCCCAGGCCCGTTCGGTATCCGTCCAACTCGCGGTGGACGCCGATACCGTGCACCTGCGCGTCGTCGACGACGGGATCGGCATCGGCACGCCCGAGCGGTCGAGCGGCCTCAAGAACCTCCACGAGCGTGCCGCGATGTACCAAGGATCGCTCACGCTCTCGAATCGTCCCGAGGGCGGCACCGTCTTGGAGTGGACCGCGTCGCTCTCGTAGGGCCGCGTCGTCGACTCCGCGACGAGGAACTGCTCGAACACGTCGTTTCAACCACGTCGGACGCCTACAACTCTTCGACGGACTTCAGCGCGCGTCCGATGCGAACGCCGCTACGTGATCAGTCAGGCTGAGGAACGATGCGCATGTAGGGCACCGGTTCCTCCCAGGTGCCGTAGATCTCCTTGGCTTCGTCGTTCGAGACCGAGCCGGCGATCACCACGTCCTCACCCTGCTTCCAGTTCACGGGCGTCGCCACCCGGTGGTTGGCCGTCAGTTGCAGTGAGTCGATGACGCGCAGCACCTCGTCGAAGTTGCGACCGGTCGTCATCGGGTACACGAGGACGAGCTTCACCTTCTTGTCAGGCCCGATCACGAAGACGTTACGAACCGTCTGGTTGTCGGCCGGCGTGCGCTCCTCGAACGTACCCGCCGTGCTCGCCGGCAACATCCCGTAGAGCTTGGAGACGTTGAAGTCGGTGTCACTGATCATCGGGAAGTTCGGACGAGTGCCCTGGGTCTTCTCGATGTCGTCGGCCCACTTGTCGTGACGCTCGTGTGAGTCGACCGAGAGGCCGATGACCTTGACGCCCCGACGATCGAACTCGGGCTTGATGCGAGCCACGTAGCCGAGTTCGGTCGTGCAGATCGGCGTGAAGTCCTTGGGGTGTGAGAACAGCACCGCCCAAGAGTCGCCGAGCCATTCATGGAAATTGATGGTTCCTTCGGTCGTCTCCGCGGTGAAGTCCGGTGCGACGTCGCCTAGTTGCAGTCCCATAGAGACTCTCCTTCTTTGTCGACGGACCCTTCCGCCGATACCGAGGCTCACGATACCGGAATTGTTGGCATAACCAATCGCCTTTCTAGAAAAGGTGAGGTCGCGTGCCAGAATCCCCGTATGGTGTTCATCCTCGCCGCCCTCGTCGGCGGGGCCTTTGGCGGTGTCGATCAGTACCTCGGCAGTCTCGCGGCCGTCCCGTGGCTGGTCGACGCGAGCCTTCTGTCGGCCCCGTGGCTGCTCCTGCCATTCCTCTTCGGCTGCTCGCAATCGACGGCGCGGCGCGGCGTCGCCCTCGGGTGCGTCGCCACCGCGTCGGCGCTCGTCGGCTACTTCGTGATGACGCTCAGCCCGCTCGAGGGCGTCCACCTGCACGGGCACTTCGCGCCGATCCTCGCGCTGTTGCGATCCGAATGCGACGTGATCGTCGGCGGGGTCGTCAGTGCCCCGCTCTACGGTTACCTCGGTTTTCGATGGCGGACCACGAAGTCGTGGATCAGCGCGGTGCTCGTGGGTGGCGCGTTCTGCCTCGAACCCCTCGCGTCAGCCCTCGTGGGTCGCCTCCCCCAACGGACCACGGTCTGGGTCGGCGAGGTCGCCGTCGGGGTTCTGCTCACCGCGTGGCTGTCGTGGCGGCGATCGTCGCTCCGAAAGCGACCCGACGTCCACGCGTGAATCGCGTCGCGTTCGCGGCGCTGTTATGACGGAATGACGACGACGGGGTCCTCAATCCCCGGCACTACGATCCCCTCGTCCGCGCTCGCGTCGAGGTGCTTGGAGGTGACGTGACGCTGGTGGCGTCCGTAGAGCAATCCGTCGATGCCGATCCAACCGGACGTGCGCCACGTCGCGAGGATGACGATGGCGAACAGCGCGTAGAACGCACAGACGCTCGCGGTGCCCGACATCACGTAGGTGAAGAGCAGGAGGAGGCTCCCGAGGCACGCGAGCGGTGTCAGGAAGCCGACGGCCAACGCGGCGCCGATCGCCAGTTCGGCGAAGGCGACGACGATCGCGATCCATCCCGCGTTGGGGACGACGAAGCTATGGAGGAAGCTGCCCCACCAGGAATAGGCCGGCACGCCGTGCGCGGCGAAGCCGGCGACCCCCGCGCCGTGGTTGTGCAGGAAGGCGGGATTCTCCGCGCCCCAGACCTTCGCGATGCCGGCCTGGAGCCACATCACGCCCAGCCAGATCCGCATCGCGTTCCAGATGAGGGCCGCCGCCTTTGAGCGCTGCAGCCAGTACAGGCTTCGCGGCGTCTCGATCTTCGCGGGGTCCCCGATGAGTCCGATGACGTTTTCCATCAAACCGCCTACTTTCCTACGGCCGACGAAGTGTCGGGCGCGTGCGGAAGCGGGGTTCTGGACGTCCTCAGTTCCGTTCTACCACCTTCGCCGCACCAATCGGACGGGGCGTTCACGGATCGAGACGACAGGGACAACCGCCAGCCCGTGACGGCCCTTGCTCCGTCACGGGCTGGCCAGCGCTTAGTGAATGAGGACCTTCAGCGCGTCGTGTTGCGCGGCGTTCCCGAAGACGTCGTACGCCTGGATGATCTGGTCGAAGGTGAACTCGTGCGTGACGAAGCTCTCCACGGGCAGCTTCTTCTCGGTCACGAGCTTCAGCAGCATGGCGAGCGTGTTCGTGTTCACGAGGCCCATCGAGATGTCGATGTTCTTGATCCAGAGCTCGTTGAGCGCCAATTCAACCGGCTTGCCGTGGACGCCGATGTTGGCGACACTGCCGCCGGGGCGCACGAGGAGCGTGGCCATGGTGAACGTCTGCGGGATTCCGACCGCTTCGATCGCCACGTCAACGCCTTGGCCGTCGGTCAGGGCGAGGACCTGCTCCTTCCAGTCCGCGTCACCGGAGTTGACCGTGTCGGTCGCGCCGAAGTCCATCGCTCGCTTGAGACGGTTGTCGTCGAGGTCGATCGCGATGATCTTCGACGGCCCGTAGAGGCGAGCGGTCATGACCGAGGCGAGACCCACCGGTCCCGATCCGATCACGGCGACGACGTCGCCGGGCTGCACTTCGCCGTACTTGACGCCCATCTCGAAGCCGGTCGGCAAGATGTCGGACAACAAGATGCCCTCGGAATCCGACAGGCTCTCCGGCATCTTGTAGACGGAGTTCTCCGCGAACGGTACGCGCACGTACTCGGCCTGCGTGCCGTCGATCATGTAGCCGAAGATCCAACCGATGCCCGGCGTGCCTTCGGGATCGAGGCAGTGTCCGAAGAGACCCTCTCGGCAGTTCGAACAGCGACCGCACGAGCTCACGCACGACAGGATGACCTTGTCGCCGACGGCCAGTTGCGTGACGCCCGCGCCGATCTCGGTGATGACGCCGATGCCTTCGTGTCCGAGGATTCGACCGACTTCGACCTCCGGGACGTCGCCCTTCAAGATGTGCAGGTCGGTGCCGCAGATAGTGGTCGCAACCATCTTGACGATGACGTCCGTCGACTTTTGAATCACTGGATTCGGTACCTCTTCCCAGCTCTTCTTGCCGGGACCCTTGTAGACAAGTGCCTTCATGGTTGGAACTCCTTATGCTCTGTAGTGCGTCACGAAAACCGCGGACACGTGTCCACCGTAAGGACGTGTCGCTCGGCGCGACAGGGCCAAACGTCCCTATTCGACTGGCGTACCGAGACCTTCCGGATCGGCCCGGCGTCGTCCATGAAATGTGACCTACGTCCCTAGGACGGGTCGCGACGCAACGGAGATGATGGTTGGGTGGAGCGACATCCCTTCGAGAGCGAACCCCTCGCGTTCATCGTCGGTTCCCTGACCCTCTCATGACGTCGCTCGGCGTATCGACCGCGGACGGGTTGCTCACGGGCCGCTTCCCCAAGAGTCTGGTGACCGACGTCAGCGCGACCAACGGCGCGCGACTACGACTGCGTCCAATCCGCGGTGACGACGCCGAGCGATTGGTGGCCTTTCACGCGCAACTCTCCGTCGACACGATCTACCGACGGTACTTCTCGGTCCACCCGGTGCTTTCGAGCGACGAGGTGCGACACTTCACCCAGGTCGACTACGTCAATCGTTTGGCCCTCGTGATCGAGAGCGGCCGCGACCTGGTCGCCGTGGGCCGTTACGACCGCTGCGTCGGCACCGACACGGCGGAGGTCGCCTTCGTGGTGCGCGATGATTTCCAGCATCTGGGACTCGGTCACCGACTACTCAGCTCGCTCGCCGAAGCGGCGTGGGAGCGAGGCATCACGCACTTCCGCGCCGAGACGCTGTCGACCAATCACGATATGTTGTCGGTCTTTCGTCACTCTCGGTTCACGGTCGAGACGACCAGTGACTTCGATGAGGTGAGCGTGATCTTCTCCATCGAACCGGTGTAGTACCTGGCCAGACCGACCCGATGGCCGACGAATCGTCCGCGGCCGCTGCAACAGCGCCCCGAGGGCGTTACTCTGCAGAAAGGACGTCAAGACCTCGCTTCCTTCTCACCGAACATCTCGTTCGGGGGTTGAAGAAGGAGTGACATGGGTCTCCCCGGAATGGTGCTGAGCGCCATCGCTGCTGTCGCCGGCGCCATCATGTATTGGGCTATCACCTATCAGGGCACGGGCTTTCGTCTCTCGACCGTGGGCATCATCCTCATGATCGCGGGGGCCTTCGGGTTCGTCGTCTCGGCGATCGTGTTCGCGATATCGAGGGGTCCCGAGCGATCGACGCGTCATTCGCTCGACCGACAGGTCGTCGACACGTCGGGGAACACGAGCTCCGTCCACGAAGACTCCAAATAGCAACGCGGCAATCGTCTGCGGAGACGAGTCGCAATCGTCGCATCAATCGTGTCAATCGAATCGGAAAGGAGTCTCGGCAATGTACATAGGAGGCGGAACAGTGGTCTTGATCCTCGTCATCGTCCTGATCGTGTTTCTGGTCCGACGTTGAGGAGTTGGCGAGCGGTCGAGTGGATTCGCATTCCCGTTGCAGTGATGGAAACCGATACACCACGACGAGGCAACTCTCCGAGGTGGAGAAATGGAGCGACGATGGGCAAGAAAGACAAGGCCAAGAACCTGGCGCAGGTCGCCAAGGGCAAGATCAAAGAGAAGGCCGGCAAGACGACGGGCGATGACCAACTTGAGGCCGAAGGCCGCGTCGATCAGGCGAAAGGCAATCTCAAGCAGGCTGGCGAGAAAGTGAAGGATGCGCTCAAGAAGTAGCTCCAAATGACTCTGCGCGAGTACTGCAGGGTTCTCGTCGACAAGGATCAAGCCCCCCTTGATCCTTGTCGACGACCGAAGATCAACCATCCAGGCGCCCGACATCGGCGCAGATTGAGGGGATCGAGGCAATGGCGGAATGGGCAGTGCGAGGATCGTCGTCGCGACGATGACGGTGGCGTCGAGATGAGCGCGGGTCGCCTTCTCGATATCTACGCACTCATGGAGCGCCATCAACGCGACGGCCCGAGCGACGTGGCACTGTGTGCCGTGGCCGCCGAGTTCATGGAGCTCGACGGCGCCGGGATCGCCCTCGTGAGCGAGAACGAGACGTTGACGTCCCTCTGTACGAGTAACCGCTCGGCGAGCGCCCTGATGAACCTCGAACTGACCGTGGGTGAGGGACCGATGACCGACGCCGGCCGGGGCGACGCCAGTCACGACACCGACTTGATCGAGACGTCGTCGTCGAAATGGTCCGCGTACCGACCCGAAGCCGTGGCCCTGGGCGCGCGTGCCGTGTTCGGCTACCCGGTTCGGCTCGGCGCGATTCGATTTGGCGTGCTCTGTCTCTTCCGCCACCGTCCCGGCGCGCTCAACGCGCAGCAGGCATCGGACGGCTACCTGATGGCGTCGGTCGTCGGGAGGGCAATCTTGGCCGAACGGGCCGGCGGGTCACTGAAGGGATTGGTCGAGGAGCCGAACGGTGAGTCGATCCTCGACTTTCGGGTCCACCAAGCGGCGGGGATGCTGGCGGTCCAGGCATCGCTGTCGGTCAGAGACGCGCTCGTCCTCTTGCGGGCCCGCGCGTTCAGCACGGGGATGCAACTCTCGGACCTCGCCGAACGCGTCGTGACCGGCGCGACTCGATTCGATCCGACGTCGCGGGAGTGGATCGAGGAGGCGTCAGATGAGCACCATGACCAGTAGAATTACGGCGCCAATCGGACCGACGAAATGGTGCAGTTCCATGATCGCGTTCGGTTATCAGGCAGGTGGCATCGATGAATAGAGAATCGCTCTTGATCGCGACGCTCGTGGAGTTGGCGGACAACCTGGTCGACGACTACGACGTCATCGACGTACTCACCGTGTTGAGTCATCGCTGCGTCGAGGCGGTCGACGTCGACGCGGCGGGCGTGATGCTCGCGTCGCCGACCGGCGATCTGCAGTTCGTCGCGTCATCCAGTGAGTCGATGACGGTACTCGAGTTGTTCCAGATTCAGGCGAACGAGGGTCCCTGTGTCGACTGCTTCCACGACGGACTCGCCATCACCAATCACGCGTTGAGTGAAGCCGACGGACGTTGGCCGCTATTCACGCCGCGCGCCCTCGCGTTGGGCTTTCGCGCGGTTCACAGTCTGCCGATGCGCCTACGGGGCCGGACCATCGGTGCATTGAACCTCTTTCGGAAACACGAGGGCTCCCTCGCCGAGGAGGACGTGATCGTCGCGCAGGGTCTCGCGGACGTGGCGACGATCGCGATTCTTCAACACCGTTCGTCACTCGACGCCAGCACGTTGAACGCCCAGTTGAGCAATGCACTCAACAGTCGCGTCATCATCGAACAGGCGAAGGGCATGATCTGTCAATCGACGAACTGCGCCATGGATGACGCCTTCAATCGACTCCGAGCGCACGCGAGGAACCACAACGAACGCCTCACCGACGTCGCGACGCGCGTCGTGGGTAAATCGATCGGTCCCGATGATCTCGACGAGTGGGTGAGGTCCGCGCGTCAGTGATGACGCACTCGCTAACCATTCACTGACCTCGACGGGTTGACGCTCCTCGTCAGGGGCACTTTCGGCGCCTCGGTCGTGCGCTTCGCGCGTCGTCGGACAGCGAAAACTTCCTGTGGTCTCGCACGACACCTCTGGTACGATGCATCCAGAAGTCCAGATCCCGCTTCCTTCGCGCCTGATCGTGTCAGGCCCGTTCGAAGGAACGAGTGGTGAGATCGTCTGGACTGGCCGCCAGTGACATCACCGCGGCGCTCGACGCCATGGCGGAGTTGACCAGTGCCTCAAATCATTCGAGCGTCGACCGCGCGACCGGCCCGGCGGTCCTCGGCGCTCGCGCCGTGCACGTGGTTCCAGCGTCCGGTCTGAAGCGCACTTATTCCGTCTCGTCGCACTCGTCATCCATCGACGCGTGCGCCGTCCGCATTTGCTCATGTGGTCACCGTTGTTCCGGTACGTATACGCCGCGAGTGGCCACATGTTCTATCGAAGAGACCCACCACGTCAACGACGGTGGGCGTCCGGCTGAGGAGAAGGTGATGGATGCTCTCGAGAAAGACTGAGACGCGTCCCGACGAGGCCGGCTACCTGCACGACGTCGCGCGCGCACCGGGCAACGCGGCAACGCTCCAAGACGACGTCGAACGCCTGCTCGAGATCGCCGAGCAGCTGTTCACGGCCATCGAGCGCCAGATCCACCGGATCGAGGACAATCTGGGTCGCGCCTACGGCGAGGAGGCGCAGACGTACGCCGAGACCATCTTCAAGGAGCGACTCATCCACTGCGCCGAAAGCCTCCACGTGTCGGTCCAGGAGATCGGTCACCATCTCGAGCGCCGGGCGAACGAGCACATCGTGAACTACGGACTGCGCGACCACCCCCAGACCTAGGGCGACCCCGGTCCCCTCGCTACGGGGCGCGACCGGCGTGACCGGTACGTTCATACTTGACTAATTCCATCGTATTTGTTATAAATGCAGTTTCACGTCTCGTTCTCGGCACCGACCCCGACGACGAAAGAGGAGGAGCACATGTCCCAGTGGGGTTTCGAAACTCGACAGATTCACGCCGGCACCGCACCAGATCCGACGACGAACGCTCGCGCCGTCCCGATCTACCAGACCACCAGCTACGTCTTTCGTGACACGGCCCACGCGGCGGCGCTCTTCGGCCTGCAGGAACTAGGCAACATCTACACCCGGATCATGAACCCGACGCAAGCCGCGTTCGAGGATCGGATCGCCTCGCTCGAAGGCGGCGTCGCGGCGCTCGCCGTCGCGAGCGGTCAAGCCGCCGAGACCATCGCGCTCTTGAACCTCGCCGAGAACGGTGGCCACATCGTCTCGTCGGCGTCGCTCTACGGTGGCACCTACAACCTCTTCCACTACACGCTGCCCAAGCTCGGCATCGAGGTCTCCTTCGTCAACGACCCCGACGACCTCGAGGCCTGGCGAAGCGCCATCCGCCCGAACACGAAGGCGTTCTACGCCGAAACCCTCGGCAATCCGAAGGGAGACGTCCTCGACTTCGAGGGCGTTGCCAAGGTGGCGCACGACAATGCGATCCCCCTCGTGGTCGACAACACCCTGGCAACGCCCTTCCTGGCCCAGCCCCTGGCTCACGGCGCCGACATCGTGGTGCACTCGGCCACGAAGTTCATCGGGGGACACGGGACCTCGATCGGTGGCGTGATCGTCGACGGCGGCACGTTCGACTACGAGGCGAGTGGTCGTTTCCCCGCCTTCACCGAACCGGACCCGAGCTACCACGGCCTGGTCTTCGCCGAACTCCCGGCGCCGCTCTTCCCCGCGCGATTCGTCTTGAAGGCGCGGCTGCAGTACTTGCGCGACGTGGGCGCGGCGATCGCCCCGCTGAACTCGTTCCTCTTCTTGCAGGGCCTCGAGACGTTGAGTTACCGCATGGAACGTCACGTCCAGAACGCCGTCGTCGTGGCCAACTGGCTCGAGGCGCGCGACGAAGTCTCGTGGGTCGCCTACCCGGGCCTCACGTCGAGTCCGTGGCACGAGCGCCAGCTCCGCTACCTGCCGCGCGGCGGCGGTTCGATCATCGCCTTCGGCATCAAGGGCGGTCGCGAGGCCGGCCAGAAGTTCATCGAGGGTCTGGAACTCTTCAGCCACCTGGCCAACGTCGGCGACGTGCGAAGCCTGGCGATCCACCCGGCCTCCACGACACACTCGCAACTCACCGAGGACGAACAGACCACGACCGGCGTGAGCCCGGACCTCGTGCGCCTCTCAGTCGGACTGGAGTCGATCGAGGACATCCTCGCGGACCTCGACGCCGGATTCCGCGCCGCGAAGGGCGCGTGAGCTCCACGTCGATCCCGGGCACGTGGCAGCTCGGTGACGATCCCGGGCGACGGCAATTCGTCGAGCTGAAGGGCGACGATGACCAGGGTTTCACGCTCGAGAACGGCGCGTCACTGCCGAGCGTGACCGTGGCCTTCGAGACGTGGGGGCAATTGAACTACTGCGCGACGAACGCGGTCCTGGTGCTGCACGCGCTCTCGGGCGATTCGCACGCCGAAGGTCCGGCGGGTCCTGGTCACGTCTCGCCCGGTTGGTGGGGGACGCTCATCGGACCCGGGGCGCCACTCGACACCGACCGCTACTTCGTGGTCTGTCCCAACGTGCTCGGCGGATGCCAAGGCACGACGGGGCCGTCGTCGCCCGATTCCGACGGCTCCCCGTACGGCTCGAGGTTCCCGGTCATCACCATTCGCGACCAGGTCGCGGTCGAGGTCGCCCTCGCCGACGAACTCGGGATCGATCGGTGGGCCGCGGTGATCGGCGGTTCGATGGGCGCGATGCGCGCGCTCGAGTGGTGCGTGGACTACCCCGATCGGGTCGATCGCGCCGTCGTGCTCTCGGTGTCCGCGGCGGCGTCGGCCGAACAGATCGCACTCTGTTCGCTGCAGACTCGCGCGATCAAGGCGGACCCCGCGTTCGCGGGCGGCGACTATTACTCCTCGCCCGAGCTCCCCTCGGTCGGCCTGTCCATCGCGCGAGGACTCGGACAACTGAGCTACCGGACCGAGCACGAGTTCGACGTCCGATTCGCGCGCGAACACCAAGACGACGCGACACCGCTGCACGGCGGTCGCTACGCCGTGGAGTCCTACCTGGAGTACCAAGGCGAGAAGTTGAACCGACGATTCGACGCGAACACGTACGTCGTGTTGAGTGAAGCGATGAACCACCACGACGTGGGTCGCGCCCGCGGTGGCGTCGCCGCGGCACTCGGCACCGTTCGCGCGCGCGTCACGGTCGCGGGCATCGCGAGCGACCGTCTCTACCCGATCCACCAACAAGAGGAGATCGCTCGACTGCTGCCGGGTGACGGCACCGTGCACGTGATCCAATCAGAGTTCGGGCACGACGGCTTCCTCCTCGAAACCGAAGCGGTGGGCCACGTCGTTCGAACGGCGCTTCGGTCGTAAGGCGACCCCGTCGACGGACCGCTCGACGGACGTACTGACATACTCGCTGGTCAGAGCATGTGGACAAGGGCTGTCGTATTTCCTATTATTTCACTAGGAATAGTGGTATATTAATCGGAACCAGTCAAGGAGGCAGTTATGTCACTCAACGTTGAAGCGGTCTTCAGTGAGGCACCACCAGCCCGAGCGACGGAGTTGCGGGCGTTCTTCGAGTCACTGCGGTTGCCCGAGGGTCGGCTCGACACCGACACCCTCGTGAGGATCACCGACGCGCTCGCCGCGCGCCCGGACCTCTTCGAGGACCTGCTGGTCGACGACGAGGTGAATCGTTGGTGGCTCCAGCTGTGGGTCACCGAAAGCTACGAGGTGCGCCTCTTGACCTGGGAGCGAGAGCAGTCCTCCGATTGGCACGACCACGGCGGGTCATCGGGCGCCTGGACCGTCACGGCGGGCGCGCTCTACGAGGCCTACCGGGCCGAAGACCACTTCAGCGTCCGCGACCGTCACTACGTCGCCGGTGACAACGGTTCGTTCGGCCCCGAGCACGTCCACGACGTGGTCTACGAAGCGGGCAAACCGGCCGTCAGCATCCACGCCTACTCGCCGCCCCTGAGCGGCCTCACCGTCTACGACCGGACTCGATTCGGTTTCGTCGCCCGGGAGTTCGTGCTCGAAGAGGACCGCGCCGCGCAGCGATCGTGAGCCGAGCGATCAGGGTTTGATCCCCCAGGCCCGCGCCACGAGGTCGAAGGACGTCAGCCGCGCCGCCAAGGAGTGCAGTCGCGTCGACACCATGATCTCGTCGGCCGCCGTGCGCTCGACCAGGGCGGCGAGCCCGTCCACGACCGTCGCCGGGTCGCCGATGAGGTGGGTCGACATCGCCTCGGCGGCGATTGCCTCCTCGAGCGGCGTGAACTCGTACGCCGCGGCCTCCTCCGGTGACGGCAGCTCGCCACGGCGACCGGTGCGCATCTGGACGATGCTGAGCGCGGACGAACCCGACAGCCACCGGGCCTCGTCAGCGCTCGCCGCACAGATGACCGACACCGCGACCATCACGTGCGGCTCGGCCAACACGATCGAGGGTCGAAAGTTCTCCCGGTACGCGCGCAGTGCCGCGTCCAACTCTTGCGGAGCGAAGTGGTACGCGAAAGAGAAGGAGAGCCCGAGGATCCCCGCCAGCTGCGCACTGAACGTCGATGAGCCGAGCAACCACATCTCGGGCAGGTAGCCGCGACCGGGATTCGCGAATGGATGGGTCGTCGCGCCGTCGGCCGGCAGCAGGTACTTGATGAGTTCCACGACGTCGTTGGGGAATCTCTCGGCGCCGAGGTCGAGGCTGCGTCGAAGGGCGCGAGCGGTCACGTGGTCGGTTCCCGGCGCGCGCCCCAACCCGAGGTCGATCCGACCCGGGTGCAGCGCCTCGAGCGTCGCGAACTGTTCGGCCACGACCAAGGGCGCGTGATTGGGCAACATGACGCCACCGGATCCGACGCGCAGCGTCGTCGTCGCGTCCGCCAGGTGCGCGATCAGCACGGCCGGCGCGGAACTCGCCACGGCGGGCATGCCGTGGTGTTCGGCTACCCACAGGCGCCGGTAACCGAGTCGCTCCACCTCGAGCGCCGTGGCGGTCGTCTCGGCGAAGGCCCTCGCGGGGGTCGATCCGGTCGCGACGGTCGCGAGGTCGAGCACCGAGAGGGGGATCACGGCGTACACGAACTCGTCGTCGAACGGGGTGTTCGATGCATCTACGCGATCTCGGTGACGGACTTCGTCGACAATCGTTGTTCCACGTCAGTACCCTTCGTCGGCATCGAAATCGAGACACGGATCGGACTCCGCATCTCGCGTTTCCGACGTTAACGGGCAGTCGCGGAACCGGAATGTCCAGGCCACTACCGGAACTCTCACGGTTGGCACGATTCCTTTTCGAGAGTACTCTCTCGATAGTTCTATCTCGATAGAGTACTCTCGTGACCATGACTCCCAAGGCCACATCGTCGAACGAGGTCGAGGGCACTGCCGCGCCCCACGAGCTTCGCGACATCAACGACCCCAAGACACTTCGTGCGCTGACCCATCCCGTGCGGCTCGCGTTACTCGAGGCGCTGGCGCTCGAGGGTCCGCTCACCGCGACCGCGGCCGGCGAACTGATCGGCGAGTCGCCGACGACGTGTTCCTTCCATTTCCGTCAGCTCGCGAAGTACGGCTTCGTCGAAGAAGCGGCTCCGGGACCGGGACGCCTTCGACCCTGGAGGATCGTCAACGTCGGGATGCGCTTCAGCGACGTCACTGATGACCAGGAAACGAGTGTTGCGGCGAAGAGTCTCGAGCGCATGGTCTTCGAGCGCGCGATGAACCGACTCTCGACGTACCTCTCGACGAAGGCCAGCTTCCCCAAGGCCTGGCAAGAGGCATCGCAGAATACCGAGATGATCCTCTGGGTGACGCCCGAAGAGCTCGACCAGGTGACGCACGAGGTGATCGCGATCTTCAATCGCTTCATGGATCGAATCACGGACCCCGCCGCGCGGACCGAAGGTTCGTTGCCCGTCGAGGCCCTCGTGTTCACGTACCCCGTGCGACCACCGGGGAGGTCGACAATGACGATGCGCCAACTCGCGAAATCCCGTGACGCGCGGGTCTATCTGATCGGTCAGAGTTTCTCGCTCTTCGGCGACACCGCGATGTTCCTCGCCCTCGGGATCTGGGTGAAGGAGTTGACACACTCGAACGCCGAGGCCGGACTGACGTTCCTGTTCTTTCCCTTGGCCGCGCTCTTCTCGCCGATCGCCGGCATGGTGGTCGACCGCGTGCGCCGGCGCCCGACGCTCATCTGCGTGAACTTCCTGAGCGCGGCGCTCGTGATGTTGCTGCTGTTCGTCCACAACGCGTCGGGCATCTGGATCATCTACGTGACGATGTTCCTCTACAGCTTCGCTGGCAACTTCATCGGTTCGGCGCAGTCCGCGTTCTTGACCGTGCTGCTGCCACCGGAGCAACTGGGCGACGCCAACGGCTTCTTGCGAACGGTGCGCGAGGGTCTGCGACTGGTCGCGCCACTCGCGGGCGCCGGTCTTTTCGTCATCGTCGGCGGCCACTGGATCGCCGTCTTGGACTCGGCCACCTTCGTGATCGCGGGACTCTCCGTGGTTGCGCTGCACGTGCGCGAGGACAAGCCCGTGCGCACGCCCGAACACCTTCTCGCGGAGATCTCCGCCGGGTTCCACCACGTCGCGCGCACGCCGATCCTCCGGCGCATGGCGATCTCGCTGGCCGTGGCGCTCAGCGTCGTGGGCTTCCTCGAAACGGCGATCTTCGCGATCACGAGCGACGAGCTGCACCGGAGCCCCAGTTTCATCGGCGTGCTCATGGCGGTCCAGGGCGTGGGCGCGCTCATCGGCGGTCCCCTCTCCGCCCCGATGATGCGCAAGACCGGCGAACGATGGCTGTGCGGTCTAGGTCTCATCGGCATCGTCGTGGGGTCGCTGCTCCTCGAGGGCGGCTCGCTGATCTTCGTCCTCTTGGGCGGCGTCGTCTTCGGCGTGGCGCTACCGCCACTGCTGGTCGGCGCCTACACGCTCTTGCAACTGCGCACGCCGGGCGAACTGCAGGGACGGGCCTTCTCGGCCTTCGACCTGATCGCGTCGCTGCCCCAGACCATGTCGATCGCCCTGGGCGCGATACTCGTGACCGCGTTGGGATACCAGGGGGAGCTCACGATCATCGCGGTGGTTGTTTCGGTTGCCGCCGTCATCATGTTGCTTCCGATCGCCGGTGAACCGAACTTCGGTCCGCTCGCGCCCGTCGAGACGCTGGACGTCGCGATCGCGGACTAGACCCGCCAGCGTGGTGACGACTCAGCTGTATTGCGAGACCGCGCAGCCATTGATCGCCGCCTTCGTCGCCTTCGCGGTACCGGACGGGAAGAACGTGTCCACGACGTGCCAGAACGGGCACGAGCGATCATCGAGGATCGGATTCGACGTCTTGGACGTGATCGCCAGCGCGCCCGGGCACACGTCGGCCGTGGCGCTCCACACCGTCGTGCCGTGGTGCACGACGTCGATCTTCAGTAACAACGAATCCTCCATGCACGTGTCCTCGAATCCCAGGTCCTTCATCCGAGAGATCACGGTGCGCAGCGTCAGGGCCTGGTGGTGCGTCAGCACGACCGAGGTCGGATCACTGGAGGGGTCGATCAACGACGTCGTGCCGTAGCCGGTGACGGTGACGACACCGTCGGTGGGCATCATCACGTGGAGGATCGGCAGGTAGATGACCTGGACGTCGACGCGCAGCTCCTGTTCGCCGTCCTTCGCTTGGGTGGTCTGGTAGTAGACGCCGCAGAACGTGATGTGCGGGCTGACGCACGTCGCCGAGACACCGAGGTTGTACGTGGGGTACGCGTTCGGTGCGGTGCCGTTGCCGGATTCGGTCACCCGCTCACCCTTGAGTAGGTGCGTGCGTACGTACTGATCGACCGACACCGAGGCGGGCAGCAGGTACAGGTGGTGGTCCTGACGGATCAACGGCGAATCGCCGAAATCGCCGTTCGGCGCCAACGGCGTCGGTAGCGTGGCGACCCGACGAGCCTCCGGCGGGATCGGTTGGGCGTCCAAGAAGTGTCGGGTGTAGGCGTTGCCCGCGAGCACGATCGCCGCTGGCAGCGTCGTCGAGGTGGTCGTGGGCGCCGCGAGCGCCTGGGTCGCGGGAAGGCCGAGGCACGCAACGCCGAGCGCGACCAGGAACAGCGCGACCCGGCTCGTTGCGTGCCCCCCACGAAGCACGCGCGCCTTCGAGCGCAGGTCTCTCGAAGCGCCGACTATCGGTCTCGCGAAGTGCTTCATACCCAATACTGTCCGGCGCCGACTCGTTCTTTCATGCGGTACGCACCCCGGTGGATCCCGCAGTGGCGACGTCGTCCGGTCGCACTGATTTCTTCCTCGTTTAGGGTGGTACAGGGTCGACGGCGCGTCGCGCGCCGCGGCCCGATGAGTGGCCCGACCTGGAGGAACATCATCAAGAAGCTCTTCGTATTCGACCTCGACGGCACGCTCGCCCCGAGCAAGTCGGCCCTCGGGGCCGACGTCGCCCTCCTCTTGCACGACCTGTTGGGCGTGATGAAGGTGGCCGTCATCTCCGGCGGCGATTGGTCGCAGTTCCAGAAGCAGCTCCTCGCGAACCTGCCCGAGGACGAACGACTGAAGGACCTCTGTCTCCTCCCGACCTGCGGGACCCAGTTCTACGAGTACGTCGGCCATTGGTCGAAGGTCTACTCCGAGGACCTCAGCGCCGAGGAGCGCGCCCGCATCATCACGTCGCTCGAAGACGCCTACGAACAGTCCGGCACCAAGGTGGACCGCGTCTGGGGCCAGGCGATCGAGGACCGCGGCAGTCAGATCACGCTCTCGGTGCTCGGTCAAGAGGCGCCCCTGGAAGAGAAGGAGAAGTGGGACCCGGACTTCTCGAAGCGCAAGAAGATCATCGCCCTCTTGCAGCCGATGATCCCGGAGTTCGCAATCCACATGGGCGGTACGACCTCGATCGACATCACCAAGCCGGGCATCGACAAGGCGTACGGGATCGCCAAACTACGCGAGCAGCTAGGCATCCCCGTTTCGGAGATGCTCTTCGCCGGCGACGCCATCTTCCCCGGCGGCAACGACTACCCGGCCCAGCAGGCCGGCGTCGACAGCATCCAGGTCCGTGACCCGTGGGAGACCGCGCGCGTGATCCAAACGGTGATCGCCTGCTTGGGCGACGGCGACGTGCAGGTCACGTCACCGGGGAAGAAGCCGTGAGCGGATTCAACATGCGACCGCTGGGTCTGGTGATCGATCCGGAGCCGGGCAACCCCTACGAGGTCGGGGGCATCTTGAACCCCGCGGCCACGCGCGGTCCCGACGGCCACCTCTACCTCTTCCCGCGGCTCGTGGCCGAAGGCAACTTCTCTCGGATCGGTGTCGCGCGCGTGCAGTTCGACTCGAGCGGCGAGCCGTGCGGCATCGAACGGCTCGGCATCGCGCTCGAACCCGAGATGCCCTACGAACTACGCCCGGACGGTGGCGGGTGCGAGGACCCGCGCGTCACGTTCGTCGAGCCCCTCAAGCATTACGTCATGACCTACACGGCCTTCTCCCCCGATGGCCCGCGCATCGCACTGGCCATCTCGAACGACCTGGTGCACTGGGAGCGGCTGGGTCTGGCGACCTTCGAGCCCTACGAGGGGATCCATTTCGACGGCGTGGACAACAAGGACGCGGCGATGTTCCCCTTCGCCGTGCGCAATCCCTCCAATCACTACGAACTGGCGATCCTGCACCGCCCACTCTTCCCGGGCACGCTGCCCGAGGACACGATGCTGATGGACGGGGAGCGTGACATCGACCTCCATCGCGAGAGCATCTGGATCTCCTACACGCCGGCCGGCGTCAACGACCCGAAGTACCAGTTGAAGCAGTTCACGTCCCACCACCGCTTGGCGTCACCGGTGTCGGACTGGGAGTCACTCAAGATCGGCAGCGGGGCACCACCGATCATGACCAAGCACGGGTGGCTCTTCATCTACCACGGCGTGACCGACCTCGCCCCACCCAACAGCGACGTGCACCACCTCTCGTACTCGGCCGGGGTGATGATCCTCTCCAAGGAGCACCCCCAGGAGCTGCTCTATCGATCGACGCATCCGGCATTGGCGCCCGCGGCGTACGTCGGTCCGCGCGGTACGCCTTCGAACGTGGTCTTCCCCACCGGCATCGACCGCCGCGACGACATCGGCCAACCGAATCGACTGGACGTCTACTACGGGATCAACGACTACCAGATCGCGGTCGCGCGCCTCGACGTGCCCGACACCCTGCCCCACGCCGGCGAGGCCGACGCGCCGAGCGAGGCACCGAAGAAGACGGTCCTGTGATCGAAGAACGACGCCCTCCACGCGCCGAGCGCGCGGTGAGCGACGCCCGCAATCGGGGAAGATGGGACCGTGCCGACACCTCGGATCTAGCGCCAAGGAAGTTCTCATGACCGTCCCGCCCCTTCGCCAACGACGCGCCTGGTTGGCGCTCGAGCGCCACCACCGCTCGCTCGACGCCACGAACCTGCGAGAGCTCTTCGCCCAGGACCCGGGACGAGGAGAACGCTTCCGCGTCGACGCGGAGGGCCTGCACCTGGACTACTCGAAGCAGCGGATCACCGAGGAGACCGTTCGTCTGCTCATCGAGCTCGCGAACGAGTCGCAACTCGCCCAGCGACGGGACCAGATGTTCGCGGGTGCCCACATCAACGTCTCCGAGGACCGCGCCGTCTTGCACGTCGCACTGCGGATGCCCGCGACCGCGTCATTAGTCGTGGACGACGTCGACGTCGTGGCCGAGGTCCACGCGGTGCTCGACCAGATGGCGTCCTTCGCCGACCGGGTGCGCTCCGGCGAGTGGAAGGGACACACCGGACGACCCATCAAGAACGTCGTCAACATCGGCATCGGCGGCTCGGACCTCGGACCGGTGATGGCCTACGAGGCACTGCGCCACTACTCGCGGCGCGACCTCACGTTTCGATTCGTGTCGAACGTCGACTCGACCGATCTCGTCGAGGCGGTGCGCGACCTCGACGCCGCCGAGACGCTCTTCATCATCTCCTCCAAGACCTTCGGCACGCTCGAGACGCTGACGAACGCGACGTCGGCCCGACGGTGGCTCATCGAGCAGCTCGGTGACGCCTCGGCCGTCGCGAAGCACTTCGTCGCGGTGTCGACGAACGCCGAGAAGGTCGCGGCCTTCGGCATCGACGTCGAGAACATGTTCGTGTTCTGGGATTGGGTCGGCGGCCGTTACTCGATGGAGTCAGCGATCGGGCTCTCGACGATGATCGCCATCGGGCCCGAGCGCTACACCGAACTCCTCGAGGGCTTCCACGCCATGGACGAGCACTTCCGCACGGCGCCCTTCGCCGCGAACCTGCCCGTCCTGATGGGTCTGCTCGCGTTGTGGAATCGCGACTTCCTGGGATGCGCCAGCGTCGGCGTGATGCCCTACGAGCAGTACTTGAAGCGACTGCCGGCCTATCTCCAGCAGCTCACGATGGAGTCCAACGGCAAGCACGTGACGCTCGACGGCACCAGCGTCGACTACGACACGGGCGCGCTCTACTGGGGCGAACCGGGCACGAACGGCCAACACAGCTTCTACCAACTGATCCACCAGGGCACGACGGTCGTCCCGGTGGACCTCATCGGTTTCGCCAAGAGCCTCAACCCGCTGGGCGAGCACCACGACATCTTGTCCTCCAACGTCTTCGCCCAGGCCCAGGCGCTCGCCTTCGGCAAGACCGCCGACGAGGTGCGCGCCGAGGGGACACCGGAGCACGTCGTCGCCCACCGCGTGATGGAGGGGAACCGTCCGACCAACGTGTTGCTGGCCGAGGTCCTGACGCCGCGGATCCTCGGCTCGATCATCGCGCTGTATGAACACTCGGTCTTCACCCAGGGGACCATCTGGGGCATCGACTCGTTCGACCAGTGGGGCGTCGAACTCGGCAAGGTGCTCGCCGTCGCCATCATCCCGGAACTGGAATCCGAGGAGGAGCCGACGCTCGCCCACGACTCCTCGACGAACGAACTGATCAGGCTGTACCGACGACTGAAGAGGAATGGGGACACGCATGGCGACTGACCGACCGATGCAACTGGGGATGGTGGGCCTGGGACGGATGGGCGCCAACCTCGTCCAACGTCTCGTGCGCGACGGACACCGCTGCGTCGTCTATGACGTCAACGCCGCGGCCGTCGAGAGGCTCCAGGGCGAGCGCGTCGTGGCGGCGTCGTCCCTCGAGGACCTCGTGAGCAAGCTCGACGCGCCCCGGGCCGTGTGGCTGATGCTGCCGGCCGCCATCACCCAGGACACGCTCGATGAGCTCGCGCAGTACCTCGATTCCGATGACGTCGTCATCGACGGCGGCAACTCCTACTACCGCGACGACATGGCCCGCGCCACCCAGCTCACCGAGCGCGGCGTCCACTACGTGGACTGCGGCACCAGCGGCGGCGTGTGGGGACTCGAGCGCGGCTACAGCCTCATGATCGGCGGGGAGGACGACGTCGTCTCCCGACTCGATCCGATCTTTCGGACGATCGCGCCCGGCGAGGACGGCTCCGCACCGACGCCCGGACGAACCCGCACCGACGGCACGGCCCCGCTGGGCTACCTGCACTGCGGTCCCAACGGCGCCGGTCACTTCGTCAAGATGGTGCACAACGGCATCGAGTACGGGATGATGGCGGCGATCGCCGAGGGACTCAGCATCTTGAAGCACGCCAACGTGGGCACGACGGCGGTCGAGGCCGACGCCGAGACGACGCCCCTGCGCGATCCCCAGTACTACGCCTTCGACTTCGACCTCGCCGAGATCGCCGAGGTGTGGCGCCACGGCTCGGTCGTCGGGTCGTGGCTCGTCGACCTCACCGCCGACGCCCTGGCCCGCTCCCCGGAGCTGTCCGAGTACAGCGGTCGCGTGTCGGACTCCGGCGAGGGTCGCTGGACGGTCGAGGCCGCCATCGACGAATCGGTGCCGACGCCGGTGATCAGCGCGGCGCTGTGGCAGCGATTCGAGTCGCGCGACCAGGGCGAGTTCAGCGCCAAGGTGCTCTCGGCGATGCGCGCCGAGTTCGGCGGCCACGTCGAGAAGAGTTCGTAGCGTGCGCCACGAGTTGCGTGTCTTCGCCGACGCCTCGGCCGTCGCGTCCGCGGCGGCCGACTACGTGGCGGAGCGTTCGCGACGCTCGATCGCCGCAGGCGGGAGCTTCGCGTTCGCGGCGAGCGGCGGCTCGACGCCGTGGTCGATGTTCGAGAACCTGGCGACGATGGACGTCGCGTGGTCCGACGTCGTCATCTACCAGGTCGACGAACGAATCGCGCCCGTCGGCGACCCGACGCGCAACCTCACGAATCTCGAGCGCAGCCTGGGCGGGTGCCGACCGACGATCGTCGCCATGGCCGTCAACGACGACGACCTGGACGCCGCGGCCGCCGCCTACGCCGACGCGCTGCCGGCTCGATTCGACCTCGTGCACCTGGGTCTCGGACGTGACGGCCACACGGCGTCGCTGATCCCCGGCGACCCGGTGCTCGCCGTGCACGACCGACTGGTCGCGGTGACCGGCGTGTACCAGGGAGAACAACGCATGACCCTGACCTATGACGCGTTGACGCGTGCCGAGCAGCTGCTGTGGCTCGTCACCGGCGAGGACAAGCGAACAGCACTCGCGGCCCTGTTGCGCGGCGACCCCGCGATACCGGCCTCGGGCGTCGAGGCGGCGGCGTCACTCGTGATGGCCGACGAAGGGGCGGCGACATGAGCGTCGAGTCGGAGAAGCGCCTCGCCGCCGACGCGGCGGCCGAACTGATCGAACCGGGCACGCGCGTCGGGCTCGGCACGGGCACGACCGTCGCGTACCTCCTGGAAGCGATCGCCCGCCGTCGGGTCACGGCGCGATTCGTCGCGACGTCGCCGGCGACCGAGGCCGCCGCGGCCAGACTCGGGATCAGCGTCGAACCCTTCGACACGCTGGACCAACTCGACCTGGCCATCGACGGGGCGGACCAGATCGCGCCCGACGGGTGGCTGATCAAGGGACGGGGCGGCGCCCACCTGCGCGAGAAGGTCGTCGCGGCGTCGGCCAGTCGCTTCGTGGTGATCGCGGACGCCTCCAAAGCCGTGGCGCGACTACACCCGCCGGTACCGTTGGAGCTCCACGCGTTCGGCCTGCGCGCGACCCTTCGCGAACTCGGTGACGTGACGCTACGCGGCACCGCGCCGAGCCCCGACGGCGGTGTCCTCGCCGACTATCACGGTGTCCTCGAGGAACCCCACGACCTCGCGCGCGCCCTGTCGTCGGTCCCCGGCGTCGCCGCGCACGGGCTCTTCGCGCCCACGTACGTGAGCGACATCATCGTCGCCACCGGTAAAACGGTGACGACGACGACCCCGGGAGGTCCACGATGACAACGAACCACGCCCGCATGCACATGAAGGTGCCGCCGGACCACATCTTCGTGATGTTCGGCGCCACGGGCGACCTCGCCAAACGCAAGGTCCTGCCCGGACTGTTCCACCTGGCCGTCGCGGGACTGCTGCCCAAGAACTACCGGATCATCGGCTGTTCGCGCAAGGCGTCGGCGATCTCGGACGAGGAGTTCCGCAAGCGCGCCTACGACGCGGTGTGCCAATTCGGGTCCAACAAGCCCGAAGGGTCCGACTGGGAGAAGTTCGAGAAGAACCTCTCCTTCGCCTACGCCGAGGAGGACGGCACGGGCGAGCTCGTCGACGCGGTCGCGCGCGCCGAGGAGGAGATCGGCGGACGCGTCCAGCGCCTGTTCCACCTCGCCGTGCCACCGAACGCGCTGCTCGGCATCATCCAGATGCTGGGGATGACGGGGCTGAACGAGAACACGAAGATCATCTGTGAGAAGCCCTTCGGCGTCGACCTCGCCTCCGCGCGCAAGCTCAACACCGCCATCGCGAAGTGCTTCGACGAGTCCCACGTCTTTCGCATCGACCACTTCCTCGGCAAGGAGTCGATCGACAACATCCTGGCCCTGCGCTTCGCCAACGGCCTCTACGAACCGATCTGGAACCGCCACTACGTGAGCTACGTGCAGATCGACGTGCCAGAGTCGATCTCGATCGAGGGACGCGGCGCGTTCTTCGAAGAGACCGGGACCTTTCGCGACATGGTGGTCACGCACCTCTTGCAGGTGCTGGCCTTCGTCGCCATGGAGCAGCCGATCTCCTTGGACGCCAAGCCCCTGCGCGACGAGATCAGTAAGGTCTTCGACTCGACGGCCCCGATCAACCCGGCCCACGTCATCCGCGGACAGTACGACGGCTACCGCGACGAGCCGGGCGTCGCGCCCAACTCCCAGACCGAGACGTTCGTGGCGCTGCGCGCCGACGTCGAGAACACCCGATGGAAGGGCGTGCCGTTCTTCTTGCGAACCGGCAAGTCCATGGCGCAGAGTCGACAGGTCGTCACGATCGGGTTCAAGGAACCGGTCATGAGGATGTTCCCCGTCGACCACATGGAGGGCCAGCGCCACGGCAACGAACTCGTCGCCGACTTCGCGGACCCCGGTTCGATCCAGACTCACTTCCTCGCCAAGCAACCGGGACCGGCGATGCGCCTCGCGCCCGCGGTCATGACCTTCCGCTACGCCGACTCGTTCCAGACGGCCAACAACCTCGAGGCCTACGAGTACCTGTTCCTCGAAGCGATGCTCGGCAACCAGGCCTTCTTCACCCGCTCCGACGGGATCGAACGCCAATGGGAGATAGCCGCGCCAGTCCTGGCCAACCCGCCGGAGGTGGAGATCTACGAACCCGGATCGTGGGGGCCGGTCTCGATCGACCGCATCGTCGCGCCGGACCGGTGGTCGCTGCCTCGATGAACGCGGACATTCGTCTCCTGCTCTCCGACATCGACGGCACGCTCGTGCCACCGGACAAGGTCCTCACCGAACGAACGATCCGCGCGGTCAACGACCTGCGCGACGCCGGGATCATATTCGCGATCACCAGCAGCCGTCCTCCGAGAGGCCTGCGGATGTACATCACGCCGCTGCAGCTGCGCACACCCGTCGCCGGGTTCAACGGTGGGATGATCGTCGACCCCGAGGAGCGCGTGCTCGAAGAGCGAACGATCGACGACGACATCGTGGCGACGACGATCCGGTTCCTCGACGACCACCACGTGAACATCTGGATCTACCGCGGCCAAGAGTGGTACGTCCGCGACCACCGCGAGATCTACGTGGAGCACGAGGCGAAGGTGTGCGAGTTCGAGCCCGTGCCGGTCGCCGATTTCGCGGGCGTCAGTGACGGCGTCGCCAAGATCGTGGGCGTGAGCGACAACCGAAAGGCACTCGCGCGGGCCCAAGAAGAACTTCACGCGACGTTCGGCGACAGCGTCTCGGCGACCAACTCCCAGTCGTACTACCTGGACATCACGAATCCTCAGGCCAACAAGGGGTCCGTGGTCGAGTATCTCTCGGCGAAATTTGACGTACCGACGACGAACATCGCCACCATCGGCGACGCCCAAAACGACGTCGCGATGTTCAAGCGTTCCGGCCTCTCCATCGCGATGGGCAACGCCGACGACGACGTGCAGAGTTCGGCGCACGAGGTGACCGCGACCAATGAGGACGAAGGATTCGCGCGCGCTGTCGAGAAGTTCATCTTGTCGTAGGGGCCAAGGAAAGTCCGTCGGTCCGCGGCGCGATTCGAATCCTCCACCAGCTTCGTGAGGCTTTGCGCAACCCTGCGCTCGTCGGTTGAACGACGTATCCCCGCATTTGCCGTCGGAGCGCGGGATAATTGTTGTCTCGAACTTGTCATCGTGTCGGACTTCTTCGAAGGAGGATTGATGAGTTTCATCAAGAGATTGCTTGGTCTGTCGACGTCGAAAACCCAGAACACGAGTCTGTTGGAACCCACGTCGCTGGCCGCGTTCGGTCAAATGAGCGGTTCCCAACAGTCAATGCTGGCCGAGGCGTTGGTCGCCGCGGCGAACGAGCGCCGTAAGCTCGACAAGGCGTCCTAGCCTCGGTCGTCTTGGAGCAGCTCAGGACTCGTTGCGAGACGACGGCGTCCGACGCCGATTCGGTGGAACCGTCGCCGGTGGCGTTCGACGTGGCGGCAGCGAGGCGAGGAGGCGCTCCGTCACTGCAGCGATCTCGTCGACCGCCTCGGTGAAGGCGCTCGACGTCAACAGTGGTCCCGCGGAGACGGCCGCTACCTTCCGGGCGTACTGCAGCGCGGCGGCGTGGATCTCATCGTGGGTGGCGGGCGGCTCGAGGCCCCGGAGCATGGTGATGTTTCGGCACATCGTCCCACCGTAGGCCGAGCGAAACGGTGGTTTCAATCTGGCCGACGACTCGGACGTGCCCCGAGCCGATTCTCGCGACGTAGTCGACACCCGGAACCGCGAGAAGGATCAAGCCACCATCGCGATGTTCGCCGGTACGGCGTTCGTTATCGCCAGATCCTTTGGATCCCGATCACCGGCATTACTCAGTCCACAATTGCAGCGCCCGTCGTTGAATCGAAGAACTACCAAGAAGCCAAATTTCCAATAACTTTAATTTCAAATGAAGTCATTTCCGACATGAGTAATTATGATCCGCAGCTTAGTGAATATCTTACAGAAGATGCCCAAGGGAGGCCGTTTTTACACTATCTAAAACCTTTTGAAGATTACACTCCATTACCAATCTATGCTGGAAAATTAATACTCGAAGAGCCTGCCCTTAGAATTATTGATTTTATTTGCAACAGACTAAATATCCATTCTAATCCTTGCATGCATGATGTGCTTCAAAAGGATCTTTGGTTTAAAGATTACTGGAACAAGACAACAGCAGTTAAAGGAGTGTTTGGCCGTATTGAAGAAGGTGTAACGATACGAGACCAAGGACATGCTCCATTTACAGCAATGCGTCGTATTGTAGGTTGACGTCGTACTGCCTTATTCCAGGTAATCAATATGCCCATCGAACAAGTTGAGGGGAAGTCCTTAAGGAAACTGTGGTAGCATGCAGTTCCTAACTAATAACTATCGGATGAGGGGATTGGCTTAGGCTTTTTTGTATCCAGACGGTCGTAGACGCCGTTTGCAGTCAACTTCTATGCTAATTGGGCCGTTTACCAACTCTCGAAGGTTCGAAAACTGTGGAAATCATTGGACCCTATTATGAGATGATCCATCAAGGGTATTCCCAACGTGCCACCAGCCTCTCTTAATCTCCCTGTAAGAACAGTGTCCTCTATGCTTGGAGAAACATCCCCGCTCGGATGGTTGTGAAATGCTATTGCGGAAACCGCTCCGAACCGCAATGCCTCCCGGAAAAACTCCCTGGGAGATACCATGGTTGCGTTTGAAGTCCCCTGACTTAGAATTCGTTCGGCCAGTAAAACACTTCGGGAATTGAGCACCAATAAACCGAACCGTTCCTCAGTCCACCCCTGGCACCTCTGCAAGAGGTAGCTCCCAGCCGCCTGAGGGGAATGCAATCTGAGTTTGACCGGTCCCCTAAGCTGCCCAGACGGGACAATTCGGCCGCAGCCCACAATTGGCTGGCCTTCGCTGCCCCGATCCCCGGGAGGGATGACCAATCCCTTAGGCCCATTCCGAGAAGTCCGGAAAGTCCCCCGTTCTGTGCCAGGAGGCCATTGGCTAAGTCAACCGGCCCTTTCCCCCTGGTCCCGGACCCCCAAATCAATGCCAGAAGGTCTGCATCGCTCAACTCCTCCCCTTGGCCAGCCAGGAGCCGTTCCCGGGGCCTTTGCTCTGGGGATAAGTCTCGGATTCGCATGATTTTCTCCTGAATCAATCATGTTGATTTGTTTATAATTCTCGAATAAGTTCAAAAATTCTCAACAATTTTCAAAACCCACACGCAGGCGCCGGGTGAGCAGGATGTCCTCCCGGCTGGGGGTGGGGTCGCCGGAGGGGTGGTTGTGGAAGGCCACGGCGGTGATGGCGCCGTAGCGCAGGGCCTCCCGGTAGAACTCCCGCGGGCTGATCGAGGGTGGCGTTGCTGGTGCCCTGGCTGAGGATCCGGTCGGCCAGCAGGTCGCCCCGGCTGTTCAGGGCCAGCAGGCCGAACCGCTCCTCGGTCCAGCCCTGGCAGCGGGACAGCAGGTAGGCGCCGCAGGCGCCGGGGGAGGTGATGCGCGGCGGGGCCTGGCCGCCGCGCCGGCTCCGGCGGCAGAGCTCCTGGGCGGCCCACAGCTGGCAGGCCCGGGCCGGGCCGATGCCCGGCAGGGCGATCCAGTCGCCCAGCCCCTGGACCAGGATCCCGGCCAGGCCGCCGCACCGGGTGAGCAGCTCCTGGGCCGCCTCCACGGCGCTGAGGCCGCGCCGGCCCGGTGCCCCAGAGCAGGGCCAGCAGGTCCGCGTCGCTCAGCTCCTCGCCCCGGCCCGGCCAGGAGCCGCTCCCGGGGACGCTGCTCGGGGGAGAGGTCGGCCATGCGCATGTCAGCTCCTGGGCCAGCGGCCCAGGGGTGGCGCCAGCGCAGGAGGGTGATCCGGCCCCGGTCCGACAGGCGCAGGCAGACGGCGTCCCGGCCGTCGGTGAGGAACCAGACGCTGGCCTCGGCGGTGCGCGCCGGGGCTTACGGTGATGCAGGGGTGGGCCTGGCCGGTGAGGTGGGCCTGGCGGGTGTGCCTCATGCCCGGAGGCAGGGGCACGGCGGATCGGGGCAGGCCCCAGCGCACGCCCGGGGGCAGCGCCAGGGGCAGGACTGCACCCGTCGCCCCGCCGGCTCCGGCCCGGCCGGCGCGGCCGCCCAGGGCCACCCGCACCCTGCAGCCCCGGGCCCGGGCCAGCAGGAAGGCCTGCTCCACGGCCGGCCCGCAGTTCGCCCTGCACGGCGGCAGGGCCGGGCCCGCCCGGGGGCCGGAGCCCCCCGCCAGCCCGCCCAGGAGGCCGACGAGGCCCAGCGACCAGGCAGCAGCTCCAGCAGGCTGAAGCCGCCCCTGCCCGGCCCTCACGGGCGCCTCCCCGGCGACGGTGATGTGCGGCCGCAGCCGGCTGGAAGGTCTTTTCGCCGATGCCCTTGACGTTCATGAGGTCCTCCGGCCGCTGGAAGGGGCCGTGCTCCTGGCGGAAGGCGACGATCCGCTGGGCGGTCTTGGGGCCCACCCGGGGCAGTTGCATGAGCTCGGTCACGGTGGCGGTGTTCAGGTTGACGGGGTGCTCCGGGGGGCGGCCGGGGGCCGGCCAGAAGCAGGGCCCCGGCCAGGCCCAGGCCGAGGCCCAGGGCACGGAGGCGGGAAGGGAAGGGGTCCGCATGGACCGGATGGATCAAGCCCCGTGCCGGAACCGACGGCGCCTGGGGCCAACGGTTGGGCCCGGCCCCGCGACGGGAGCGTCATCATTCCGGTGACGCCGAGTCCCGGCCCTTCATGCCAAGCCGGGCCTTCCTCTGCTTGGAGGTCGACAGGATGATCAGCGGCACGGAGTATTTTCATGACACGTCCCGCGGCACGCCGATATCGTATGGGAAGCTTGGGGACTGCGATGAACCGATGATCAAGAAAGTCAGCAAGGCCGATCTCAAGCTGGGCATGTTCATCCACGACCTGAACTGTGGGTGGATGGACCATTCCTTCCTGCGCAACAGCTTCATGCTGCGCAAGGAAAGCGACCTGCAGAAGATCATGGAGAGCGGCATCTCCGAGGTCTACATCGACACCATCAAGGGCATCGATTCGGCGGCCAGCCCCCACCCAGGCGGAGGTGCAGGCGGACCTCACCGCCAGGATCCTGGACAGCCCGGTCCCAGCGCCCCCGCCCGGCGCCCAGACCACGCCACCAGGAGGAACTGGGCTTCGCCAAGCAGATCCAGAAGGAAGCCAACAAGGTGATCCACGCCATCCTGGGCGACGTGCGCCTGGGCAAGCAGATCCAGGTGGAGCGCCTGCCGCCGGTGGTCGAGCCAGATCACCGACTCCATCCTGCGCAACCAGGGCACCCTGGTGAGCCTGTGCCGGATCCGGGAGGGGGACACCTACACCTTCCAGCACTCGGTGAGCGTCTGCACCCTGCTGGTGACCTTCTGCCGCTACATGGAGATGAGCCCGGAGCGTCATCCACGAGGCCGGCATCGGCGGCATGCTCCACGACATCGGCAAGATGCGGGTGCCCGACCACATCCTCAACAAGCCCGGGAAGCTCACCGACGCGGAGTTCGCGATCATGAAGAGCCATGTGGTCCTGGGCCTGGAGACCCTGCGCCAGACCCCGGGGATCTCCAGGACGTCATCCAGGTGGCGGGGGAGCACCACGAGCGCTTCGAAGGCTCGGGCTACCCGGAGCGCATCAAGGGCGACGAGATCTCCCAGCTGGGCCGCATGGCCGCCATCGTCGACGTGTACGACGCCATCACCTCCAACCGCATCTACCACAAGGGCATGGAGCCCCCGGCGGCGCTCACCAAGCTGTTCGAGTGGAGCGACCACCACTTCGACCCGGAACTGGTGCAGCACTTCATCCAGGCCATCGGCATCTACCCGGTGGGCTCCCTGGTGCGGCTGGACAGCGACCGCCTGGCGGTGGTGATGGAGCAGGGCTCCCAGGGCCTGCTGTTCCCCAAGGTCCGGGTGGTCTACGACATCCCGCGCGGCCGCAAGGATCGCCCCATGGACCTGGACCTCTCCGATCCGGAGAGCGGCGGCGACAGCATCGTCCGCAACGAGGAGCCCGAAGACCTGGGAGCTCAACCCCTTCGATACCTGCACCATGGAAAAAGGCTATGGACATGGAGCACAAGGGCGCCCCGGGAGGGGCGCCCTTTCCCGGAGAAGGACCGGATCAGCCGTTCTTCTTGACGAAGGCTTCCATGAAGTCGACCAGGGTCTTGACGTTGTCGACGGTGACCGCGTTGTAGGTGGAGACGCGGATGCCGCCGATGTCGCGGTAGCCCTTGAGCCCGACCATGCCGTCCTTCTTGGCTTCCTTCACGAAGGTGTCGGTGAGCTCCTCGGTGGGGAGGAAGAAGTCCACGTTCATGAGGGAGCGGTCGGCCTTCTCGGTGACGAAGGGCTTGAAGAAGCCGGCGTGCTTGTCGATGCAGCCGTAGAGCAGTTCGCCCTTCCTGCGGTTGTTGGCCTCGATGGCCTTGAGGCCGCCGATGGACTTGTTGTAGGCCAGCACGTTGCGCAGGATGTAGATGCCGAAGGTGGGCGGGGTGTTGTAGAGGCTGTTCTTCTCGGCGTGGAGCTTGAAGCGCAGGTAGCTGGGCAGGTCCTCGGCCTTGCACTTGCTCCAGGAACTCGTCGCGAGACGATGGTGAGGGTGACGCCGGAGGGGCCGAGGTTCTTCTGGGCGCCGGCGTAGATCAGGCCGAACGGCTTGACGTCGAAGGGGCGCCACATGATGTCGCTGGACATGTCGCAGACGTAGGGGATCCCGCCGGTCTCGGGGAAGTCCTGCCACTGGGTGCCTTCCACGGTGTTGTTGGAGGTGAAGTGGACGAAGCTGGAGTCCGGGTGGATGGTCAGCTCGGAGGCCTTGGGCAGGCCGGCTGAACTTCAGGTCCTTGGTGCTGCCGGCCAGGCGCACGCGCTCCTCGCCGCCCACCAGCTTGGCTTCCTTGTAGGCCTTCTCGGCCCAGTTGCCGGTGACGATGTAGTCGGCCTTGCGGCCGCCCCGCAGCAGGTTCAGGGGGATCATGCCGAAGGACAGGTGGGCGCCGCCCTGCAGCAGGAGGATCTTGTAGTTGGCGGGGATGCCCATCAGCTCGCGGGTGAGGGCCAGGGCCTCCTCGTGGACCGCGTCGTATTCCTTGGACCGGTGGCTGATCTCCATGACGGACATGCCGGTGCCGGCGAAGTCCAGGAGCTCTTCCTTGGCCCGCTCCAGGGCGGGCAGCGGCAGGCCGGCGGGGCCGGCGTAGAAGTTGATCGTGCGCTTGCTCATGAGTGTTCTCCTAGACCTTGAACGGGAAAGGATTTCCACGACGGTGTCGCCGATGCGCAGCAGGTTCTCCTTGCTGCTGCCGCCGATGTGCGGGGCCATGAAGACGTTGGGCGCGGTGAGCAGGGGGCATGTCCGGCGCGGCGGGCGGATCGCTGAACCACACGTCCGTGCCGTAGGCCCGCACCTTGCCGGACTCCAGCGCCGCGGCCAGGTCCTCCTCCACCACCACCTTGCCCCGGGCGGTGTTGACGATGAGGACGCCGTCCTTCATCCTGGCGAAGGCGTCCTCGTTGAACATGCCCCGGGTCTGGTCGGTGAGCGGGGTGTGGATGCTGAGGACGTCGGCCTGGGCCAGCACTTCGTCCAGGGTCTTGAGCTCGGCGAGGGGGTGGTTGGTGAGGAAGGGATCGTAGGCGATCACCTTCATGCCGAAGCCCAGGGCGCGCTTGGCCACTTCCGTGGCGATGGCGCCGGCGCCGATGAGGCCCAGGGTCTTCTGGTACAGCTCGGTGCGCTTGAGCTCGTTCTTGGGGAACTTGCCTTCCTTCATGGCCATGTGGGCCTCGATCAGGCGCGCGGGGATGGCCACCATGAAGGCCATGGCCATCTCCGCCACCGCCACGCTGGAGGCGGCGGCGGTGTTCATCACCTTGATGCCCTTGGCCTTGCAGGCCTCCTTGTCCACGTTGTCCAGGCCCACGCCGCCGCGGATGACCAGCTTGAGGCTGCGGGGCCTGGTCGACCATCTCCTGGGTGACCTTGGTCTTGGAGCGGATGAGCAGGACGTGGGCGCTGGCCAGCTCGGCCATGTCGGTGGTGACTTCGCCGAAGGCTTCTCGAGCCGCTTGGGCAGGGATGCGTCGAAGGCGTCCGCGATCAGGATCTTCATGAGTGCATCTCCTGGAAAGGGCGAGCAAAAAAGGGGCCGCCCGTGGGCGGCCCGGGCGTTGACTAGTCCTGGTAGGTGCGGACCAGCAGGCCCGGAGCGGAGCTTGGGCTCGAACCAGGTGGACTTGGGCGGCATGATCTGGCCGGCGTCGGCCACGCGACATGAGCTGCTCCAGGGAGGTCGGGAACATGGAGAAGGCCACCTTGTAGCCCGCCGTTGACCCGCGCTTCTCCAGCTCGTCCATGCCGCGGATGCCGCCGACGAAATCGATGCGGGTGTCGGTGCGGGGATCCTGGATGCCCAGGATGGGCGCCAGCAGGTTCTCCTGGAGGATGCTCACGTCGAGGCCGCGCGACGGGGTCGTCGGCGGGGAAGGAGCCGGGCTTGGCCGTGAGGGAATACCACTTGCCGCCCAGGTACATGCCGAAGGTGGTGGGGGCCTTGGGGCTGCGCTCGGCGGCGGGGGCGACCGTGAACCGCTCGCCGAGCTTGGCCAGGAAGGCTTCGGGGGAGAGGCCGTTGAGGTCCTTGACGACCCGGTTGTAGTCCATGATCTTCAGCTGGTCGTGGGGGAACACCACGGCCATGAAGCTCTCGAAGGGCTCGTCGCCGGTGGGATCCTGGGTGGCGGCCCGGCGGGCCTGGCCGTAGCGGATGGCGGCGGCGGTGCGGTGGTGGCCGTCGGCGATGTAGAGGGCCGGGATGGCGTCGAACAGGTGGTTCAGGGTGTAGATGTGGGTCTCGTGGGAGACGATCCAGACCGTGTGGCCGATGCCGTCCTCGGTGACCACGT
>CAVOWM010000008.1:0-8046 GCA_963700135.1 uncultured Acidimicrobiaceae bacterium
TCAACGCGATCGCCCCCGGACCGTTTCCGTCGAAGATGATGCGCTCCACCCTGGAGGCGATGGGTGACGAAATCGCCAAGGCCGCGCCGATGAAGCGCATCGGCCGACCCGACGATATGGCCGGCGCGGCGATATTTCTCGCGTCCCCGGCCGCGAGTTACATCACCGGGGTTATCCTGCCCGTCGACGGCGGTATCGCGACGCTGGCTTAGCTCTTGGGCTGCGTGCCCAGGGTGACGCTGATCGTGAGGTGACGTTTGCCCCGCACGACGTGGAGGGCGATGACGTCGCCCGGACGCAACGCCGAGATGACGCTCCCAACGTCTTGAGCGCTGCCGATCGACGTCTTGTTGATGCCCACGATGATGTCGCCCTGCTTCACGCCGGCCGCGGCCGCGCCGGTCCCCGAGATGACGCTCATCACGACCGCTCCAGCCGACACGGTGAAGCCGTACTCTTCCTGCAATGACGGCGTCATCGACGTGATCTCGACACCGATGAAGGCGCCGTGGTTGACGACGCTCTCGCCGGCCTCCAGTTGCTTGAGGAGCGATTCGATCGTGGCGTCGGGGATGGCGAATCCGATGTTCTGCGCGCTCGTTCCGTCCGGCAGGGTGCCGGCCACGGCCGTGTTCATGCCGATGACGTCACCACTCGAATCGAGCAAGGGGCCACCGGAGTTCCCGGGGTTGATCGCGGCGTCGGTCTGGATCATGTTGTCCAGGGTCTCGCTCGACGAATTCGATCCGGCGGTGACGGTGCGACCGAGCGCCGACACGATGCCCGAGGTCACGGTCGGCGTGCCGGCGGCGAGTCCCAGGGCGTTGCCGATCGCCACGACGGCGTCTCCGACGACCAATTCGTTCGAGTTGCCGAAGGTGACGGGCGTCAGACCCGAGATGTTGTTGATGCGTATGAGGGCGACGTCGTCGATGGGGTTGGTCCCGATGAGCGTGGCGGGCAACGCCTTGGTGGAGCCGGTGCGCGTGACGGTGATGGTGCCCCCGTTGACCGCCGCGGCGATGACGTGATTGTTGGTGATGACGAGACCGTTCTTGGTTATCACCATCCCGGTGCCCTGATCCTCCTCGCCTTCGCCCTTCACGTCAATCGAGACGATCGAGGGCAGCGCCTTGTTGATCAGTTTGGGAATGCTCATGCCGCCGGGGAGATAGCCCGCGCCCGGCTTATTCGTCACCGCGTCGATGGTCACTCCCCCGGGTCCCGAGTTCGTCGTCGACGCGTAGTGACCGGCCAATCCGCCGACCAGCGCCGCGACCAAGAGCAGCGACACCCGCGTTGACCAGAGAGAACGCTTCAGAGGGCGTACCGACGGCTGTGACGAAAGTGGCACGACGTCGACGACGGGAGCAGGGATCGGCGGCACTGGTGTCGCCGCGCCCTCGGTCGCGGCCGACGATTCGTGCGTCACGGTTGACGGGTCGTCGGTCGTGAGCGGCTCGGTCGCGGCGACCTCACTCGGCGTCGCTTCGGCGTCGTCACCGGGATGATCACTCATGCGAACATGCTAGGCACTCAATCTAAAAATGACCTAAATGCGGTCCGAAATGTTTGCCAATTGGCGAGCGGCTAGATTGGAGACCCTATGTCGCGTCGCATTGAGATCGAAATCACGAGTCTGAACGGCGACGTGGCGACGTGGCGCGCGGCGGGCGCGAAACTGCCCAAGGGTGTGCTCAACTCCTCGCTCGTTCCCGGTGGCCCGATCGTCGGCAACGTCTACCGCGCTGACGTCGAACAGTACATGGAGGGCATCGAGATCCTCTCCGTGACGGCGCCCAAGACCGCGTCGCCGCTCGATCCCCGCAACGAACGACTCGAGATCATCCCCAGCGTCAAGACCGGTCCTGACGTCGTCGTCACCTACGCGCCCAAGGGCCGAGGCGGTCCGCGCCGTGACGGCGCGGACACTCGTCGTGATGGTGGGCCGAGTCGCCGCGAGGGTGGTCCCGGTCGCCGTGAGAGCAGTCCCGGGCGTCGCGACGCCGGTCCCGGACGTCGCGAGGGTGGATCCTCGCGTTCCGAAGGATCCGAGACTCGCGACTCGTCGGCCCGTCCCGAACGCACCAAACGGCCGCCAAGGACTCCGGTCGACCGCGACGCCAGCTCGACGTCCGGTGAGCGCCCGGCGCGCGGACCACGCACCGATCGACCAGCGCGCGGCGCGCGTCCGCCGCGACCGGAGCGCCCATCGGGTCCCGTACAGCCGCCGATGACGACGACGCACCGCAACGCACTCCTGGCCACCCTCTCGCCGGAGCAATTGCCCGTCGCCGAACAGCTCTTGCGCGGTGGCATGCCGTCGGTGCGCGCGGCCGTCGCCGAACAGAACAAGAACGCCACGGCGCAGGGCCGCCCGACAATCGACGCCGCCACGATCGATCGCATCGCCGAAGAACTCCTAGGCAAGACCAACCTCGCGCTCTGGAAGGACCGCGCCGCGGGGGCCATCGGCGCCGGGCGCGAGCTGCGACTGCGTGACCTTCGCGCCGTCGTGACGTCCGCGAAGACGGTGTCGCTCGACGACGAGGCGCGAGCCCAGCTCAAGGAGCTCCAGGTGTCGCTCACCGCCCGCCTGGAGCACCTGCGAACCCAGTGGAACGCGAAGCTCGAGTCCGCGGTCGAGTCGAAGAACGTGAAAGAGGCGCTCGCCCTCGTCGCACGTCCCCCGGACATGTCGACGCGCGTCAGTGCCGAGATGGCGGCCAAGGTCGTCGCGATCACCTCAGAGGCACTGAGCGCCGACGCCGATCCCACGCAGTGGAAGGAGATCGTCGAGTTGACGGTCGACACCTCGATTCGTCGCAACGTGAAGCCGTTGGGCATCCCGAACGACGAGACGTGCAAGGCGGTTGCGATCCACAACGCCGGCGCGATCCCGGAGTTCGCGAAACTGTTGGGCATGAAGGTGCCACCACCGCCGCCGCCGACGCGGATCACGCGCCGTCCGACGACGCGTCGCCCGCCTACTCGCCGCGCATCGTAAGCAAACGCGCCTTCCAGCCGAGGGACTCGTAGAGGGACTTCATCCCTCGATCGCCCGGGAGAGCCAAACCGTCCTTGGGCGGACACTCCCCCACCATCAGCTCGCGCAGCAGTGTCGTCGCGACGCGACCTCGTCGATGCTCGTGCGCGACGAACACACCCTCGACCACCTCGTCACGGACCACCGCGAACCCCAGCAGTCCCGTGTCGTCGCTGATCGTCCAGAGCGCGCCGGCGCCGGCCAGGTGCGAGAGCAGGACGTCCTCGGCGACACCTCGTCGGATCGTGTCGTAGAGCTCGGGACCGCCGCGATGTCCCACGAGTCGCTTCCGGGCGTGATCCCAGAGATCAACGAGTTCGTCAGACACCCCACTGGTTTGGGCGACGCGCACGTCAGCCACTACGGGTTCGGTGGGAGAACGGGTGCGCCGAACTCACACGCAGTCACGACAGAGCATCTTCGCTCGGTCCGAGAGCTGACTCGTCTTCTTCAGTAGTCGGCACGACGTGCAGCGGAACTCGTCGTCCTGCTTGGGCAGAATCGTCTCAGCCGGGTCGACCAGGGTGTCGATCTCGCCGGGGGCCTCTTCGTCGTCTTCGGGCGTCGAGGTTCGCCGGATCGTCTCGGCAAGTACCTCGTCAAGCGCCAATTCGATGTCGGCGTCGTCCACCACGTCGTCGTCCTCGACGACCACGACTTCGGGTACGACGTCCTCGTCTTCGATCTCTTCGACGTCATCCACGTCGACCACGTCGTCCACTTCCACGTCCTCGACGTCTTCGACGTCCACGTCCTCGACGTCCTCGAGGTCCTCTTCACCGATGGTCTCTTCGTCGAAGCCGTCGGCGAGCTCCTCTTCGTCGAATACTTCGTCTGAATTGCCGTCACTAGACATAAATCCCTCTTCTATAGCGCTGGCATTGTAGAGCCTTTTAGTCCCCGGGTGACGCCATTTGGCATAAACAATGCCTAAGGACGAGAAAAGCTAGCGATTGAGCCGGTTTCGCTCGGCGGCGCGTTCCGCTTCGAGTCGTTCGAGGTCGGTATCGGAGAAATCGACGTATTTCATGGCGTCGGCGATCAACTCGTGACCGGCGACCTCACGCACCAGTCGGGCCATCTCCTGGGCGACGCGACGGTAACTGGGATGGCCCTGCGGACTCGAGCGCAACTCGATGAGATGCATGGCCTCGCGGGCGTTCATCTGCATCACGTAGCGAATCCGAAACGCGAGCGCGACGGCGTACTGCGCCTGTTCCGGGAACTCGCGGCGCACGTCGTAGTAGAGGTCGGCCGAGCGGCGCAACGACTCCTCGTAGCGATCGGCGAGGCCGGCCTCTCGGACGACGTCCGGGATGTCGTAGCCGAGGTCCGCGGTCAACGGCTGCCACTCGATCGTGAGGAGTCGGTGGCGCTGCAGGTCACGGAACGCGCCGTAGTCGGTCACGAGTTCGAATCGGTAGTCCGTTCGTTCGAAGGCGCGTCCCGGTCGGTGTCGACGGTTCTTGCGCTCCCCCACGTAGGTCGCCATCAACGCGCGACGTTCCGACGCGGACATCGTCGCGACGCGCTTCTCGGCTTCGTCGTGCCCGACCGTCGAGTTCGCGAAGACGATCGCCTCGAGCACGCGCGACTCGCCGTCGGGGTCGAAGGCGACGAGGCGGACCTGGTCGGTCGGCTCGTCCTCGGCCACCGCCGCCCACGTCGAGGCGATGAGCTCGCGCGTCGCGCCCTTGGTCTCGGACAGGTACGTCGACCACGCGACGCCGCGCTCGGGCACGTCGACGCGCTTCAAGAACGACGGGATGACCTTCACCAGTTCGTCCATCATGAGTTGCCCGTAGTGACGTACCTCGAGCAGCGGGTGGGCGCGCATGTGCAAGAGCAGCGACTCGTAGGCCTGCCCCGAGGCGTAGATGCCCAGGTTCGAGAGCGCGCTCGCCGGCAACAGTCCGCGCGTCGCGTCGAGCGCCTTCGCGCGGATGGCCTGGCGGTACACGAAGTCGGTGTCCTCGGGGGTCTTAGGGTACTTCTTCGTCAGCCACTCGGTGAGGACCGGCAACAGTTCGGCGTAGGTGTCGAACATGCGATCCATCTCGCCGACGTAACGCGCGCCGAATCGAGACTCGAGGAGGTCGTGGTCGCGATAGAAGCGGTAGTGGCCGTTCGAGAACCGTCGGTCGTAGCCGAGGTAGCGGGTGGACTGCTCCAGGTAACTCATCAGTCGGCCCCACTCGAGCACCTTCGTGAGCACGTTGCTCGCCTGCTCACAGGCCAGGTGGACGCCACCCAACTGGGCGACCGAGTCGTCGCCATACTCGACGAAGATCCGCTGGTAGAGCTCGTCGGCGCGGTCGAGCCCGACGGTCGCGTCGATGGAGGCGTCGCCCGCGAGGTCGAGGTCCCCGACGAACTCGTCCAAGAAGAGTCGACGCAGGCTCTTGGTCGAGCGCGAGTAGCGCGCGAAGAGGGCTCCCTTCACGACGTCGGGCAGATTGACTAGGGCGAAGACCGGTCCCTCGAGGTTCGTGAAATAGCGGCGCAGGACGGCGACTTCGGCGTCGGTGAACTCTTCGGCGACGTAGACGTGCATGGGATATCGAGGCTAGAGGCGAAATCAGGCGCGCGGGTGGACACTCGAATAGCCCGCCACGACGCTGCGCAGGACCGCGTCGCGGGCCTGAGCGGCCACCTCGGCGACCGAGGTGAGGTCGCTGATGCGGGCCAGTTGCTCGCAGAGGTCGGCGACCTGCTTGGCGTTTCGCACGAAGTCGCCCGGCGAGGTCTGGCCGATCTCGACGTCGGCCAGGTCCAAGACGGTCCCGAGCGAGGCACCCCGGGCCCAGGCCGCGATGGTCGTGGCGAACTTGCCGTCGGGCTCCTTGGCGCTCGGGACCCGGAAGCGAGTCTCGACCTCCTGGATCGACAGCGCGGTCAGGGCGATCTCGGCGAGCCGGTCAGTGAGGTTGCCGCGACGCTGTTGACCGAGTCGGTCGTTCAGGTTGCGCTTCTTCTTGGTCGTCACCTGGCGTGCGGCGTTGGCCAGACGACCGGCGCGCTTGGATTCGAAGACGAAGCACGACAGCAGGCCGGCCAACTGCGCCGGCTCCAGACCCTCGAAGACGCCGGTCGTGATCGACTCGGCGATGAGCAGGTCGCACTCGTGGTAGATGGACCGGAGCAGTTGGCCCTGGTTGGTGAGTTGCCAGCCCTCGGCGTAGCCGAGCTCTTCGAGGACGTGGTGGCGAGCGACCATCTGGTCGCCGAGGGGCCGCTTGTTGCCCGTCGGACGATGGTCCGTCTCGAACTGCGCGTAGGAACGCTGGACGACCTCGAGCGCGGTCTCGTACTCGAAGTGGTTGATCAGGTTCGCGGTGAAGTTGTAGGTCGGTCGAAACGACGAGTGCAGGTCCGAGGGCGGGGCGAGCGCGACGCGGCCCACGTCGACCAACGCCACCTCGGGCGCGAAGCACACGATGGCGTGGCCCTCGTCGTCGAGGCCGCGCCGACCAGCGCGACCGGTCATCTGGGAGTACTCCGCGCTGGTGAGGAACTTGCGGCCGGCGTCGGAGTACTTGGAGAACCGCTCGAGCGCCACGGAGCGCGCCGGCATGTTGACGCCCAAGGCGAGGGTCTCGGTGGCGAACACGACGGCGAGCAGGTTCAGTTCGAAACAGGTCTCGACGATCTCGCGGAACGCCGGCACCATGCCGGCGTGGTGCATCGCGAGACCGCGACGCAGACAGTCGATGAAGTCGGCGTACTCGAGCGCCTTGAGGTCGTCGTCGGAGAAGTCGGCGAGACGCGACTGCGCGATGGCTTCGATGTCCCGGCGCTCTTCGGGTGTCGTGAACATGAGCCCGTCGCGTCGGCACTGGTGGGCGGCGTCGTCACAGGCCGCGCGAGAGAAGATGAACACGATGACCGGCAGGAGGTCTTCACGCTCGAGCGCGTGGAGGAGCTCACTGCGCCGCGGCGCGCGAAACGGCGGCGGCGGCGCGCTGGTCTTGGGGCCCTTCCACTTCGGACCGGGCCGGAACTTCCTCGTCGCCTTCATCAGGTTGTCGACCCGACGGGCCTCGTCGGAGAGGCGTGGGCCGTCGAGCAGGTCGACGATCTCGACGTCGGACTGTCCTCTGCGCATCACGGCCAGGTGATTATGCAGTTGGATGGGTCGCTCGTTCTCCACGATGATCGCCGTGGGGCCGCGGACCTCGGCGAACCACTCCCCGATGAAATTGGCGTTGCCGATGGTCGCCGAGAGCGCGACGAAGCGCACCGCGGCGGGCGTCAAGATGATGACCTCCTCCCACACGCCCCCGCGAAAGGGGTCCTGCAGGTAGTGCACCTCGTCCAGGACGACGAGCCCCAGGGTGTTGAGCTGGTGCGACTCGGTCAAGAGCATGTTGCGTAGCACTTCGGTCGTCATCACGACGACCTCGGCGTTGGCATTGATCGACACGTCGCCGGTGAGGAGTCCGACGCGTCGTTCGCCGTAGAGGGCGCAGAGCTCGCCGTACTTCTGGTTGGAGAGTGCCTTCAGGGGCGTGGTGTAGAACGCGCGCTCGCCGCGCTCGAAGATGCGGCCGATGGCGTAGTTGGCGATGAGCGTCTTGCCCGAACCCGTCGGAGCGCTCACCAACACGTTGACGTGTTCGTCCACGGCGTCGATCGCCTCGAGCTGGAAGCGATCGAATCCGAAGGCGAGGCTGTTGAGGAATCGACCGCGGTAGTCGCCGTCGCTCACTTCTTCAACAACTTACCTACGCCGATCGAGATGAAGTAGAACACGGCGAGTGGTAGCGCCAGCGCCATCATCGAGAGCGGGTCGCCGCTGGGCGTGAAGACCGCCGCGGCGACGGTGATGGCGATGAGCGCGTAGCGCCAGTAGTGCAGGAGCTGTTTGGGAGTCACGATGTTGGCCATCTCCATCGCGACTAGCACCACCGGGAACTCGAAGGTCACCCCGAAGATGAACATCATCAGCAAGAACAGCGTCAGGTACTGATTGGGGTTGTACTCGGTCAGGAGTGAGCGGC
>CAVOWM010000009.1:0-42487 GCA_963700135.1 uncultured Acidimicrobiaceae bacterium
CCTCTCTGCGAGTCAGCTCCGCGGCTGACGATTGGTAGCCCGACTCGCGTTCATAGGTTCAAAGCTTGATCGAGAGATGTTCACTGGCCAGCGTATTTAGCAAAATTTGAATCTTCTGAGCCGGGAATCAGGAGAGTTTATGACGTAGAAATGGAAGACTTTAATGTCTAGAACTGGAAGACTTTAATGTCTAGAAATGGAAGTGTTTATGACATCCATTCGCTAGACTCTAAGCATGGACGCTCCAACAACATTCGGCGGGGACTATCGCCAACGCATTGTCGACGCAGAACTTGACGACCTGATGGCCCAACTACCCGCAATCGTCCTCGATGGACCCAAAGGAGTGGGCAAAACCACCACTGCAATCCAACGAAGTGCTTCTGTGCGACGTCTCAGCCGAGCCTCAGAACGAAGCATCGTCCAGGCCGACCCTTTTATCATTGTTAACGACGACCCGGCAGTTCTACTTGACGAGTGGCAACTCGTACCCGATATATGGGACGCCGTTCGTGACATCGTCGACGAGGATCTTTCTCCTGGCCATTTCATCCTGACGGGATCTGCGCCAATGCGCAACACCCACTCTGGAGCCGCGCGAATGACGAACGTGCGCGTCCGACCCCTGTCTCTGCCCGAGCGCGGCATCTCAAAGTCAACGATCTCTCTCGCGTCGCTGCTTTCTGGTCAAGGTGCCAGACTTTCGGGTCGCTCAACAGTGACACTAGAAAACTACGTGGACGAAATCATTGCCGGTGGGTTTCCCGGTCTTCGACATTTGACGGGACGCGCTCACAGCGCACAACTCAATAGCTACCTCGAAAGGATTGTTGACCGCGACCTCTCCGAAGCGGGATTCACAGTGCGTCGGCCCGCTGCGGTGCGAGCATGGATGACCGCGTATGCAGCGGCGACAGCGACCACCACGTCGTGGGAAAAGATTCGTGATGCCGCCTCCGCGGGGTACGAATCTAAACCCGCCAAGGAAACGTCCGCAAACTACCTGGAACTTCTGACCTCACTACGTATCCTCGATCCAGTTGCCGCGTGGATTCCTTCATTCAATCATCTCCGTCGAATTGGTAGCGCACCAAAGCATCACTTAACGGACCCTGCACTCGCCGTGCGGTTACTCAAGCGCACAAAAGAGCACCTCCTAAAGGGGAACGATGGCGCGATAAACATTGTCCGAGATGGCACTCTCGTTGGCGCACTTTTTGAATCATTGGTGGCGTTGTCACTCCGGATCTTTGCTCAAGCGTCCGGGGCCGAGGTATTTCACTTACGAGAGCATGGTGGGGCACACGAAGTGGATTTCATCATTGAGAATGGAGACGGGATCATTGGCGTGGAAGTGAAGCTCGCATCAACGGTCGACGATAAGGATGTTCGCCACTTGACGTGGCTCAAGGAGCAAGTCGGTGATCGGTTGCTCGACAAGATCATCGTTACGACCGGGCCCGAAGCATTTCGACGGGCAGACGGTACCGCCGTCGTGCCTCTGGCATTGCTCGGACCTTGAGCTCAACGCACCAGATGCACAGCCAATTCTTCACCGCTCTGCTACCGAGCGGAGCCAACTAGACGGGATAAATTCAATCTCAACATTCATTATCTTAGGATTGGCCACCCGAGATTCGGCCTCCCCTTGTCAAAAGGGTGGTTGGGTGAGACCATCGCTTCCCAAGCTGAGAACGCGAGTTCGATTCTCGTCGCCCGCTCCACGCATTTGGCCGTCGTTCACGATTCCTCGCGTTTATCCGTCAACGTCAATGAAGATCCACCCATCGTCCACCTTCACTGGATACATCTTGAGGTCAGTGAGGACTGGGGCTCCAAGCGCCTTTCCGTCAAGAAGTGAAAAAAGCCCGTTGTGCTTGGGACATTCGATCATCCCGTCCATCACCAGTCCGTCGCATAACAATGTCTTCTCATGAGTGCAGTGCCCATCACTTGCGAAGACGTCTCCCTCAATCGTTCTGTAGATGGCGAAGTCGCGACCATCGATCGAGAATGGGATGACGTCGTCATCGCCGATCTCGTCCGTCGAGCAGACTCTCGTCCAGGCCGTCACGTTCTCACTCCCTAACGCACGTCACTGCGTAGACAACGACTCGGGAAAGAGGCCGTTAGTCGGTGGGCTGTACGGAGCTGCGCCGGGGGGCAGCTCACGCTTGATGAAATACGTCGGATCCCTTAGTTGTCGGATCACCGCAGGGATGATCTCACGGTACGCCGCGAACAACGACGGATACGGTGCCGGCATGTCCGCCTTGAGCTCCTCGTGGAGTTCGGCCAACCGATAGTGAGGAACCATGGGAAACATGTGATGTTCGATGTGGTAGTTCATGTCCCAGTAGATGAAACGGTTGATCGGCCCCATCAGAATCGTGCGTGTGTTGAGCCGGTGATCGAGGACGTTCTCGCCGAGCCCAGCGTGCTGGGTGAAGCTGTAGATCCTTTCGACGAAGCAGCCGTAGAACTGCGGCCCGCCGATGAGGAGAAGCGGGATCCACGTGCGCAAGAGGATCGCCGAGGCGAATGTCGCCGCGTAGATGACGAGCCACACCCTCGCGGTCCGATAGACCTTGGGACCCTCCGAAGCGGGAACCACCCTTCGCTCGTCCGCGGACAAATGTCCGAAAGCATGCTCGACGATCAGACCGAACTGGATGGGCACGTCAAGGAGACCGAACAGATTCGCGATCAGCCGAACGAGTCGAGCCGGGCGCATCACGTCAATCTCCAAGTCCCTGCCGACGATGAGCGTGTCCGTGTGGTGTCGGGTGTGCCGCCATCGCTCGACGACCGGATCCCGCATGCGACAGAACGACGCGATGTGCAATACGACGCCTTGAATCCGTCGATTGCGAAACGCCGTTCCGTGACTCGTCTCGTGTCGGCGAGTCTCGCTCGCCGAACTGTAGAGGACGCCGTAGACCAACCAGAACGGAGCCGACCACCAGGAGGGCCAAAGATAGACACCGCCCGCAGCCGCGACGATGGCGACCCCCAGCCACACCACGCTCCCGCGAATCGATGACGCGTCCGAGCGTTTCATGAGCTGCTGCATACGTGCTCGGGGAATCGAACAACGAAACCACGTCGCTTCGGAGAGCCCCGACTCAACGGCGAACGCGCTCGCCGGTCCATCGAGGTCGTACCAGCGAAGACGACTTCGATACGCCATTGAGCCCTCCAACAAACAGTCGCGTCACCTCGGAGAAAATCCTACCGACGCCGGTGACCGCCGTCTTGACTCCGCGCCGCTTCGGTGACCGATGAACAGTCGCGAAGCAACGCGAATGTCTCGGTCCTACGCCGTCAGCTATGACGGCGTCGCACGGCTCAGCGCCATCCGAGCGCGGGCGCCACGTCGGTCAGAAGCGTCTCGATCACGTGGGCGCAGTAGTCAACGCCGAGTTGATTAGGGATGGCGAGTAGCAACGTGTCGGCGCTGGCGATCGCCTCGTCGGTGATCAACTGCTCTACCAACCGCTCCGGCGACGCGGCGTACGTCTTGCCGAAGCGCGCGATGCCGCCGTCGAGGTAGCCGATCTGGTCTTGCGAATCACCCTCGCGACCGAAATACGAACGGTCGAGTTCGCTGACGATGGGAAAGATGCTGCGACTGACCGAGACACGAGGTGAGCGCGCGTGACCCGACGCGGCCCACGCATCACGGAAACGTTGGATCTGCTCGGCCTGCAACTGATGGAACGGCACGCCGGTGTCCTCGCTCAGCAGCGTGGAACTCATCAGGTTCAATCCCTGCTCGGCGGTCCACTCGGCGGTCCGTCGCGTCCCGGCACCCCACCAGATTCGTTCGCGCAGACCTTCGGAATGTGGCTCGACTCGAAGCAGCCCCGGCGGGTTTTCGAACATCGGTCGCGGGTTCGGTTCGGCGAATCCCTCCCCCTTCAAGACCTCCAGGAACACCTTCGCGTGCTCTCGCGCCAGGTCCGCGTGATCGGAGCCGTCCTCGGGAACGTGGCCGAAGTACCGATAGCCCTCGATGACCTGTTCAGGTGATCCGCGGCTGATCCCGAGCTGCAGTCGCCCACCGGAGATGAGGTCAGCGGCGCCGGCGCCTTCGGCCATATAGAGAGGATTCTCGTATCGCATGTCGATGACCGCGGTGCCGATTTCGATGGTGGTCGTCCGAGCCCCTATCGCCGCGAGTAGCGGAAATGGCGATGAGAGCTGGTTCGCGAAGTGGTGCACCCGAAAGTACGCGCCATCGGCACCGAGCTCTTCGGCCGCGACAGCCAGATCGATCGACTGCAGCAGCGCGTCGGACGCGGAACGGGTTTGCGAGTACGGTGACGGCGACCAGTGACCGAACGATAGAAAGCCGATGCGTTTCATGACCAGGACACCTCTTTCGAGACCACTACTCGCTTCCAACTTAGGTCGCGACGTTTGTGACGCACTCGTTAGAGTTCCGGGATGGCCGCTCGAGTGCGATTCCTGAACACGCGTCTCCAGGACTACACCAGCACCATCTTCTCTAAGATGTCGGCGCTCGCCGTCGCCACCGGTTCGATCAATCTCGGACAGGGTTTCCCCGACACCGATGGACCGGAGACGATCAAACGAGCGGCGATCCGTGCCATCGAGTCGGGGCACAATCAGTATCCGCCCGTCAATGGCATCACCGAGCTGCGTGAGGCGATTTCGCGGCACCAACTGCATTACCGCGGTCTGGAATTCTCCCCCGATTCAGAGATCGTCGTCACCGCCGGAGCGACCGAGGCGATTGCCGCGTCGCTCTTGGCGCTGTGCGAGCCGGGTGACGACGTCGTGCTCTTCGAGCCGTACTACGACGCCTACGCGGCCTGCACCGCGATGGCCGGTGCGCAGCGTCGCGTCGTGCAACTACGGGCACCACTCTGGTCATTCGATCACGAGTCATTGGAGGAGGCGATCACCGATCGCACTCGGCTCATCATCGTGAACACCCCGCACAATCCGACCGGCAAGGTCTTCAGTCGCGACGAACTCGAGATCATCGCCGACGCCTGTCGGCGCCACGACCTCATCGCCGTCACCGACGAGGTCTACGAACACCTGACCTACGAGTCTCCGCATGTTTCGCTGGCGACACTCGCGGGTATGGCGGAGCGCACGATCACGGTTTCGTCGGCCGCCAAGACGTTCTCGTTCACCGGATGGAAGATCGGCTGGGCGTGCGCGCAGCCGGATCTGGTACGCGCTGTGCGGACAGCCAAGCAGTACCTCACCTTCGTCAACGGCGCACCGTTTCAATACGCCATCGCTGAAGGCCTCACGCGGAGCGATGAGTATCTCGTCGAAGCCGCACGGACGCTGCGAGGCAAGCGCGATCTCTTGTCGTCGGGACTCGCGAGCGTCGGTCTTCGCGTGTTCGAGTCTCCGGGCACGTTCTTCCTCACGACGGACATCTCGCCACTGTCGGACGAGGACGGCTACACCTTCTGCCTCGAACTCGCCGAGCGCTGCCGGGTCGTAGCGATTCCGAGTTCCGGTTTCTATGACGACAAGGACGCCGGCCGCACGTTCGTGCGTTGGATGTTCTCGAAGCGTCTCGACGTACTCGAAGAAGCAGTGCAACGACTTCAACGACTTCAGTGAATGGCGGCTTCGACATCGATCGGAGCGGAAGGAGACGACATGGCCCCGACCTCGAATAGTGAAAGTGTCTTATTGATCGGCGCGTCCCGAGGTCTGGGTTACGCAATCGCGGCGGAGTACGTAGAACACGGTGCTCAGGTCGTGGCCACGGTGCGGGGTCAGGCCCGCACCGCGCTGCACGACCTCCGCGAGAACGCGCACGGTCTCTTGGAGATCGAGCAGGTGGACATCAACGTCCCAGAGCAGGTCCAGACACTGCGAGCGCGACTCGGGTCGCGCACGTTCGACCTGCTGTTCGTCAACGCGGGGGTCGGCGCGAAAGAGTCCGTCGCCGAAGTGACCACTGACGAGTTCACCCGCCTGATGGTCACCAACGCGTTGAGCCCGATGCGGGTCGTCGAAACGCTCGGTGACGTCGTTACCGCGGACGGCACGATCGCCATCATGTCCTCCGGTCAGGGGAGCATCACCAACAACAACTACGGCGGTTTCGACATCTACCGAGCCAGTAAGTCTGCCCTCAATCAACTGATGCGCAGCTACGCCAACCGCCACCACGACGACCCGCGGACACTGCTCCTCATGGCGCCCGGCTGGGTCAAGACCGACCTCGGCGGACCCGACGCGCGCCTCACCATCGACGAGAGCATCCCGAATCTGGTGAGGACCGTCGACGCGCAACGCGGTCACGGCGGCCTCCAGTACCTCGACTACCAAGGCAACGTCGTTCCCTGGTGAACGACCTGCGCTGGAACGAGGCGGTGCTCGGGCCGATTCAGCGTGGTGGACCGCGTCGCTCGGCCTCAACTCGCGACGACACGCCGATTTTCGGCCACACCGCTTCGGCCGGGCCCGCGCGCCACGCTCGAAAACGTCTCTGAAATCGACTTATGCTTGCTCCCATCTTGTTCGGGTTGGTAACGGCCGACTCGATGGTGTTTGATGATTTCTTAAGGTAGTGACCGAGACAGGGGGCATCGTGACTGAGACATCGACGTCCCAGCCAGAGGCGTCCGACAGCCAACAGGGAATCCTGCTTCGAGGAATCACGAAGCGCTTCGGATCGCACGAAGCCGTCAGCGACGTTGACCTAGAGGTCTTGCGGGGTGAGTTCTTCACCATGCTGGGGCCGTCGGGGTCCGGCAAGACAACCCTGTTGCGACTCATCGCTGGCTTCGAGGTGCCGGACGCCGGCACGATCTCCTTGCGCGGCGTTGACGTCACGGGTCTTCCGCCGTACCAGCGCGGCGTGAACACCGTGTTCCAGGACTACGCGCTCTTCCCGCACTTCGACGTCGCGCGCAACGTGGCCTACGGACTTCGCGTGCGACGAGTGAAGCGCGACGAGATTGACAAGCGAGTGACCGCGGCGCTCGAGATGGTGCAGATGACCGAGTTCGCGGCGCGTCGACCGGCGCAACTCTCCGGCGGTCAGCGCCAGCGCGTCGCACTGGCGCGCGCCATCATCAACGAGCCCCAGGTGCTCCTGCTCGACGAGCCGCTCGGCGCCCTCGACCTCAAACTGCGCCAGGAGATGCAGGTCGAACTCAAACGGATCCAACGTCAGATCGGTATCACGTTCATCTACGTCACGCACGACCAGGAAGAGGCGCTGACGATGAGCGACCGATTGGCGGTCTTTCGCGATGGCCGGATCGAACAGATCGGACCTCCATCGCAGGTGTACGAACGGCCGGCGACGGAGTTCGTGGCCTCCTTCGTCGGTACGTCCAACGTAATCGAGACGCCCAGCGGTCGCGCGGTGCTGCGGCCGGAGAAGATAGAGATCTCGAACGGACCCCCCGGCGACGGACGCACCAGCGCCAGCGGCAACGTCGTCGACGTCGCCTACCTCGGCATGGTGACCCGGTACCGCGTTCGTCTCGACGACGGCGACGCCATGACCGTCGCGCGCCAGAACAGTTCTGGTGGGGCGGAGAAGAACGCCCTGGCCCCGGACTCTCGCGTGGTGTTGTCGTGGGACCCCGACGACGCCTTCCCTCTTACGTCACACTCCGTTGCTGAAACGCAGCTCGGAACACTAGCCAAAGGAGCAACATGAATAGGCCACGATTCCAACGATGGTTTAGCGCGGGGGCGGTTGCACTCTTGCTCTCCGTCTTCGTCGTGCCGATCGCTCTCAGCGGTACGGCGGGCGCCTCATTGGGCACACCGCCAGCGCAGGGCGACAAGACACCGACGTCGATCGGCAAGGGCGAAGGCAAGCTGAACATCATCGCGTGGGAGGGCTATACCCAGCCCGAGTGGGTGAAGCCGTTCGAGAAGAACACCGGCTGCGAGGTCAACGTCAAGTACGCGGGCTCCTCGAGCGAGATGGTGTCGCTCATGGCGAACGGCGGCGGTCACCAGTGGGACCTCGTCTCGGCCTCCGGCGACGCCGACCTGCGACTCATCTACGGCGGCGACGTGAAGCCCATCAACATCAAGCTCATCCCCTCGTGGAGCGAGTTCCAGCCGTTCTTGAAGTCGCCGTCGTTCAACACGATCAACGGCTACCACTACGGCGTCAGCTTCGAATTCGGACCGAACGTACTGCTGTACTCGACCAAGACCTTCAAGACGGCGCCGACGTCGTGGTCCGTGATCTACAGCAGCAAGTACAAGGGTGAGATCTCGATTCCGGACAACCCCATCCAGATCGCCGACGCGGCGCTCTACCTGGAGTCGTCCAAGCCCAGCCTCGGCATCACCGACCCCTACGAGTTGACCCAGACGCAGTTCACCGCGGCCATTAACCTGCTCAAGTCCGAGCACCCATTGGTCAAGAAGTACTGGGACCTGGCGAGCCAGGAGATCTCGCTCTTCCAGAGCGGTGCGGTCGTGGTCGGGGCGGCGTGGCCGTACCAGACGTCGACGCTGAAGGCCGCCGGCGCCAAGGTCAATGACACGATCCCGAAGGAGGGAGCCACGGGCTGGGCCGACACGTGGATGCTGGCCGCCAACGCGCCGGACCCGAACTGCGCCTACAAGTGGATGGCCTACATGTCGACGCCCAAGATCCAGGCCGAAGACGCCATCTCCTACGGTGAGACGCCCGCCAACACGCTGGCCTGCCCGATCATGAACACGTTGCAGAAGGGCGGTTGTGCCGCGTACCACGCGAACGCCCCGCAGTCGTACTTCAAGACCATCAAGTTCTGGAAGACACCGCTCACCACGTGTGACAACGGGACGAACGATTGTGTCGGATTCACCCAGTGGCAACAGGCCTGGACGCAGATAGAGGGTTAACGCTGCATGTCCGTGCGTGAAGCAACCCGCGAACGACTGGGGGCGGCGCTGTGGCGCCGCCCCTGGTTGCGTGGGGCCCTGATCCTCTCGCCACCCCTGATGTGGTTCCTGGTGGTCTACCTCGCCTCGCTCGTGGCGCTGCTCATCACGGCCTTCTTCAGCGTCAACTCGCTGACCGGCAACATCGTCTACCAGTGGACGTGGTCGAACTTCTCGCAGATCTTCACGCAGTCGGTGTACGGGACCATCATCTTGCGCACGGTGATCATGGCCGTACTCGTCACCATCACCGACGCCCTCATCGCGCTGCCTTTCGCCTTCTTCATCGCCAAGATCGCGTCGCGTCGTTCGCGCCAGGCGTTCCTCGCGCTGGTGTTCTTGCCGCTGTGGGCCAGCTACCTCGCCCGGGTGTACGCGTGGATCAACATCCTCTCGAACCACGGCGTCCTGCCGAGCTTCGAATCGCACCTGGGGCTGCCGATCACGAACCTGGCGTACACGAACGTGGCGATGTGGATCGTCTTCTCGTACCTCTGGCTCCCCTTCATGATCGTGCCGATCTACGGCGCGTTCGAACGCGTCCCCGACTCCCTCCTCGAAGCCTCCTCCGACTTGGGCGCGGGCTCGTGGTTCACCTTTCGCCAGATCCTGATGCCGATGATCCTGCCCGGCGTCGTCGCCGGTTCGATCTTCACCTTCTCATTGACCCTCGGTGACTTCATCACGCCACTGTTGATCGGCGGTTCGAGTTCCAACTTCATCGGCAACGCCATCTACGACAGCGCGATCAACGGCGGCGACTTGCCCTTCGCCGCGGCGCTCGCCTTCGTGTCGATCGCCATCATGGCCGTCTACCTCCTGCTCGCGCGCCTGGCCGGCGCCTTCGAGGCGATATGAGACTCTCCCGACTCACTCGGGGCGGCCTGGTCGTCTTCGCCGCCTTGGTGGTCACGTTCTTGCTCGGACCGTTGCTCGTCATCGTCCTCTTCGCCTTCGACAAGTCCAACGTCCAGTCGCTGCCGATCCGGCACTGGACCACGCACTGGTTCGCGGTCGCGTTCGACGATCCGGCCGTGCGCAGCGCGCTGTGGTTGAGCGTCAAGGCCGGCTGCGCGGCGACGTTGATCGCCTTGATCCTCGGCACGCTCGTCGCCTTCGGCATCCACCGGTTCCGCTTCTTCGGTCGCGAGACCGTGTCGCTGATGTTGGTCCTACCGATCGCCCTCCCGGGCATCGTGACCGGACTCGCGTTGCAGTCGGCCTTCAACATCTCGCACATCGACCTCTCGATCTACACGATCATCGTGGGACACGCCACGTTCTGCATGGTCGTGGTGTTCAACAACGTGATCGCCCGCCTACGTCGGACGTCGACCTCGCTGATCGAGGCGTCCTCGGACCTCGGCGCGCGGCCGCTGCAGACCTTCCGCCTCGTCACCATCCCGATGCTGTCGACGGCGATCATCGCCGGTGGGTTGCTCGCCTTCGCGCTCAGCTTCGACGAGGTCATCGTCACCACCTTCACCGCCGGCGCCCAGAACACGCTGCCCCTGTGGATCTTCGGCGCCATCCTGCGCGGTCAGCAGTTGCCCGAGGTGAACGCGGTGGTCGTGTTCGTCCTGATTCTCACGATCATTCCCATCGCGTACGCCGCGCGAATCTCGAGTGGCGAACGATCCTTTGGGGCGGCCGCTTCGAAGTAGGTGCCTACTGGGTCACGCGGTTGCGCTGCGTCGGCGCCGCGCACTCACGACACAGGACGACCGAGGACTTCGTCTCGCCGGTCTCTCGATCGAGACGTAGGATTCGCACGACGCCGCTGGCTGGACAGGCGCGGGCGTGCCAGCACGTGCGCCGAGCGCATTTACACGGTCCCGACGCGGGAGATCGAACGATTCGGTCCGGCGTCATGCGGCGTCGTCGCCGTTCGAAGCCCCGTCGCGGTGCTCCATCACGCGGCACTCGTCGACCCAGGAGGTTCGTGACATTCGTTCACGATACGGAGACGAGGTTCGCATAACAATCCTTGGGGTTCTTGCCGAGATACCTGTCACGACGGCCCTGGCGAGTGCGGAATCTCTGTCCGACTTGCCATGGTGAATCGTGGCAACACAGTCCACAAGAAGTAATTCTTACTCACCGATGACGCCGATTCGGGGCAATGACCATCGCCGGTGCGTGCCGACGTCGCAATACCTCCCGACGGGCGCGAACACGCGTGGCGGAACGGTTTCGTCGACCACAAGGGCCCAGCAGGTTCCTGAGCTTTCGAAGGTGGCGGGCGGTACTCTTTGACGATTGACGGATGTCGTGGACGCACGGGGAGGGAGCGGTCATGAGTGGAGTGCGAGTGCTGGTCGGTACGAGGAAAGGCGCCTTCGTCCTGCGGTCCGACGGAAAGCGAAAGAACTGGGACGTCAGCGGCCCGTTCTTTGGTGGCTGGGAGATGTATCACGTCAAGGGTTCGCCGGTCGATCCGAACCGCATCTACGCGTCCCAGACGACGGGGTGGTTCGGACAACTCATCCAACGCTCGAATGACGGCGGCGTGACGTGGGAGCCGGTCGGCAACCAGTTCGACTACGACGGCGTGCCCGGCACACACCAGTGGTACGACGGGACGCCGCACCCGTGGGAGTTCGCGCGGGTCTGGCACCTCGAGCCCTCCTTGACGGACCCTGACACCGTGCTGGCGGGCGTCGAGGACGCCGCGCTCTTTCGCTCCACCGACGGTGGGATGAGTTGGAGCGAACTCTCCGGCCTGCGCACCCAAGACTCCGGTTCGGCGTGGCAGCCCGGTGCCGGCGGCATGTGCCTCCACACGATCATCGTGAGCCCGAAGGACCCGGAGCGCATCGTCGTGGCGATCTCGTCGGCCGGTGCCTTCCGCACCGACGACGGCGGTCAGAACTGGCGACCGATCAACAAGGGTCTCCACTCCGAGGGCCTCCCCGACGAGGACGCCGAGGTCGGACACTGTGTCCACCACATCACCATGCATCCCTCGACGCCGGACACGCTGTTCATGCAGAAGCACTGGGACGTGATGAGATCCAATGACGCGGGAGAGTCCTGGTTCGAGGTCAGTGGCAACCTGCCGACTGACTTCGGCTTCGCGATCGACGTCCACGCGCACGAACCCGAGACGGTCTACGTGGTGCCGATCAAGAGTGACTCCGAGCACTATCCGATCGACGGTCAACTTCGGGTCTATCGCAGTCGAAGCGGCGGCAACGAGTGGGAGCCGCTCACCAAGGGTCTCCCGCAGGCCAACTGCTACGTCGACGTCTTGCGCGACGCGATGAGCGTGGACTCCCTGGACCGATGCGGCCTCTACTTCGGGACGACCGGCGGTCAGGTGTACGCGTCGAACGACGAGGGCGACAGCTGGGAGGCGATCGTCCGCGATCTCCCGGCCGTGCTGTCGGTCGAAGTCCAAACGCTGGCATGATCCGCGTCGTCCTACCGGCGCACCTGAAGACCCTCATCAAGGTCACTGGCGAGGTCGACGTGGACGTGGCGGGCGCCGTGAGCCAACGATCGGTCCTCGACGCCCTCGAGGTTCGCTATCCCGTGTTGCGCGGGACCATCCGCGACGTGCGGACCAAGGAGCGTCGGCCCTTCATCCGCTTCTACGCGTGCGAAGAGGACATCTCCCACGATGACCCCGAGTCGCCGCTCCCCGAGCCCGTCGTCTCGGGTGCCGAACCATTCTTCGTGATCGGGGCCATGGCGGGCGGTTGATCGCGACGAGCGCGCTCGACCGGGAAACTGGTATCCCCTACGCTCGAATTCATGGAACTGGCCGCCAAGATCTTGATCGTGTCCGATTCCGCCGCGGCCGGAACGCGCGCGGACGCGGTCGGGCCACTGCTGAGGTCGCGACTGACCGAGGCCGGGTACGACGTCATCGAACTGACGGTCGTCGGCGACGGCGTCGAGTCGGTCGAGGGAGCCCTCCGAGGACTCGTTCAGGGATTCGCCGGCCTCGTCATCACCTCCGGCGGGACGGGATTCTCACCCCGCGACCTCACCCCGGAGGCCACGCTGCGGGTCATCGACCGCGAGGCGCCAGGTCTGAGTGAGGCCATGCGACTCGTGAGTCCGCACGGCCGTCTCTCGCGAGCGCGCGCCGGCACGGCCGGCCCGAGCCTGCTCCTCAACCTCCCGGGCTCCCCCAAGGGAGCGATCGAGTGCCTGGACGGCGTCTTGGACGTGCTGCCGCACGCGATGGAGCTCCTCCACGGGGAGGACTCGCCTCACCCGCCGGAAACGGGTGGGAGCACCATGACCTCGTCGTGAGGTTCGAGGCGCGTCGTGGGCTCAGCCGGTTCGCCGTTCAGCCACACCTGACTGGTCTCGAGGAGCGCCCCGAACGCCGTCCCGTAACGGGCGACGGCCTGACGCAGGACCTCGTCCAACGTCGCGCCGTCGAATAGGTCCTCGCGCTTGCCGACGACGTCGTGGGCCGGCCCGAGCAAGATGAGTTTCGCCACTCAGGGCTTCGATCGTTCGGTGTCGATGATCATCGCCGTGACCTCTTGTCCCGCGTCGAGCCCGTCGCCGTCGGGGACGAAGGCGATGGCGTTGGCCTCGGTGATGGCGTTGAGCAAGTGGGAACCCTGGCGACGTACGTCCTTCACGTGGAAGCGACCGTCACCTTCGAGCCGGGCGTCGACGTGCACGAGGTAGAGCTTGCCGTCACGACGACGCGACAGCGGAACGTCCAGGATCATCGACGCCGTCACTCGGTCGAGGTCCCGACGGCCCGAGAGCAGCCGAAGCGCGGGGCGGACGAAGAGCTCGAATCCGACCAGCGTCGACACGGGGTTGCCCGCGAGGCCGAAATAGGGTGTGCCCGACTCGCCGACGCCAAAGGCGAACGGTTTGCCCGGTCGGATCGCCACCTGCATCGAACGGGCGTGCCCACCCGTGAGATCGGCGAGCACCGACTTGACGAAGTCGGCGTCCCCGACGCTGACGCCACCGGTGGACACGATCGCGTCGCACTCGTGGCGTCCACGTTCGAACGCGTCGGCGATGGCGCCGGGCGTGTCGCCCACGATGCCGAGGTCGATCGGCGTGAACCCCGACTGCTCGAGCGAAGCCAGGAGCGTCGGGCGATTGGCGTCACGAATCTTCGCGCCGTCCAGTCCCGACGTCGCGTCGGACAGTTCGTTGCCCGTCGAGAGCACGCCCACGCGCGGACGCGGATGCGCGAGGACCGAGCCGATGCCCTGACTGGCCAGCACGCCCAATAGGGCCGGCCCGATCACGACACCGGCGCCGACCAACTCTTGATCGACCTTCACGTCGTCACCCACGCGCCGCACGAACTCCCCGCGCTCGATCGCGCGTTCGACGAGGACCGTCGAGGCCTCGGCATCGACCGTGGCCTCTTCGCGCATGCAGACGCTGTCGGCGCCGTCCGGGATCGGTGCACCCGTCATGACGCGAGTCGCCTCACCCGTCTTGACGACCACGGTGCTCTGGTCACCGGCGAAGACACTCTCCACGATCGCGAGGCGCACGGCGCCGTTCGCGGTGTCCTCGGCCCGGAGTGCGAAACCGTCCATCGCCGAGTTGGCGAACCTCGGCGACGCCTCGCGCGCACGCACGGACGCGGCGGTGACGAGTCCGAGGGCGCTCTTCGATTCGACCTCGCGAGGCGAGAGCGGACGCAGGTCCCCGAGGACGAATCGGCGTGCTTCTTCGTACGGGATCATGGATCGACTCTCACGTCGCTCATCGTACGTGCGCGGCGATCACAGGTCGCGGGCGTTCACGATGGGAGAGGTCTCGGTACTCCAGTCCGATCCGCCGTCCCACAGCTCTCGCTTCCACATCGGCACACTGGCCTTCAGCGCGTCGATGCAGAATCGCGCGGCCTCAAAGGCCTCGTCGCGGTGTGGCGCGGACACCGCGACGACGACCGTCGGCTCCAACAGTTCGACGCGGCCGACTCGGTGGTGGATGGCGACGCGCTCGATCGCGGGCCAACGCCGGCGCGCTTCATCCACGACCTCGTGGAGTCGCCCGCTCGCCACCGCGATCTCCGTCTCGTACTCCAGCGCGATGACGTTCTCTCTCGAACTTGAGTGATCTCGCACGGTACCGGAGAAGGTCACGACCGCTCCGCAGTTGGGTTGGACCACCCAGCCGGACAGCGCGTCGGGCGACAGCCGGTCCTCGGTGATCGATATCCAGTCAGAGGTTGGAGCCGACGACACTCGCACCATCTTATTGTGAGGCGAAATCGGGGGCCGGGGTGCCGTCGGTGCCGCCACCGCGCGCGACTACGTCTCGATCGACACGTTCGTGGACTTCACCACCGCCGAGGCCATCACGCCGGGGACGAGTCCCATGTCGTCGACCGCCTCACGACTAATGAGCGCGACGATGCGATAGGGACCGGCTTGTAGTTCGACTTGGGCCATGACCTTGTCCTTCACGACCTTGGTCACGATGCCGGTGAAGTGATTGCGCATGGAGTCACTCGAGGACACCAGGGGATCGAAGCCCCCGCGAAGGGATTTGGCGTACTCGGCGAGCGCGACGCCCTCGATTCGACGTCGACCGTTCACCATCCTGGGGGTACCGAGACTGCCGTTGTCGATCAACCGTCGAACCGTGTCGGGGCTGACGTTCAGTAACTTTGCCGCTTCGCTCACGCCGTAGTCCGCCATCAAGCGCTGAGTTTATGCTTCGTCGACCCGACCGCCGTGACGCCTCTCGCTCACCGGATCGTCGGCCGGCTCCGGCGAGCGTCCGGCGTCTAGCCTTGACGCACGTGTCGGGCGTTGACCGGGAGGAGCTCTCGTGCTGAAGAAGCTCTCTATGGCGCAGATCGTGGTCGCCACACTCATCCTCTCCTTCATCATCGGCTTCGCGACCTTCGTGTGGTCGGGCGCCATCACCAACAAAGGAACGCCGAGCGCGATCCACGCCGAGCGAGCGCTCATACTGACGGCGGAGAAGACCCGATGCCGTCGCTACGGCACCTACGCGTCGATAGCGACACTGCGAACGGAGGGATTGCTCGCGTTCGAGCCGATCTACAACTCGGTCGTCTACCTACCCGGCAACCACTGCGGCACCATCGTCATCGGTTCACCTTCCTACCAATCGCCGGCCAATTGACGCGGTCGGGCGGCGCCGAATCTGCTGGACTATCTGAGGATTAGCCCACGATTTGCCAATCTGAATGGCCCGCAATGGCCTGACCTGCGTTGACAGGGTCGGTGTCGCCACTTATGCTCAGGGTTCTTGTTGCGCCCTGTGACGTTCGGGGCCGTTGCCCGGGGAGACACGAGTATGTTCACTCACTCACTTGCGAAATTCCTAGGGTCCGGGGTGCTCGTCGCCGCCCTCCTGTCGAGCACGGCGGCGCTCGGCGTCGGCCCGGCGTCGGCGTCCGGTGACACGACGTTCCTCGCGGCGTCGAACACCGAGCCGGCGTTCGACTTCATGGCCCAGGACTTCATCCAGACCGGCAACGGTGGCCAGGGTGTCACGTTCAGCTTCGGCGGGTCAGGTCACCTGGCTGGTGAGATCGACGGCGGCGTCGACTTCGCGTCCGACGGCACGGGGAACGCACCGGCCGGCTTCGCCCTGTTCGCGTCGGCCGACGAGGCGAACGTGGACAACACGATCCCCTACGGCGCCCCCGCTGCGGAGAACGCGAGGGCCGTGGAGAAATACGGTGTGGGACAGTGCATCGACCCGCACTCGTCGACCTACTCGGCGGCGAACGGCGGGAACAACGACGGCACGTCGTGTCCGGGCATCGGATCCACCCGAGCGCAGTACACCACCGGACGCCTCGTGATCTTTTCGTGCCGCAGCGGCGGCGCGACACTGGCCCCGGCGCAAGGTTCTCCGACGTGCGCGCAGCCGGTCAGCGGCTTCTTCACCAAGTCCCCCAAGCACGAGGCGCCGTCAACGATGGCCCAGGTCTGGCGCGATCTCCTCGCGCACACCAACGAGACCCACGGCGGATCGGCGCACGCCAACACCGGTGGGTATCTCACCATCGCCGATCCCAAGAACGGTTGGATCTTCGCCAACACCGGATGCGGCCCGTCGAAGGTCGCGCCCAACGCCCCGTACGGTCTCGCGGGTATGGAGGCGCTCTACGTCGCCGCGGTGCAGTACTACCACGCCCATCCCCGTCGCGGCTTCGGCGCAACGTCGTCGGACCAGGCGTGCCGGGAGATCGACAACATGACCGACAGTGGTTCGAGCCTGGACAACTTCAACACGACGAGCTCGTCATCGGGTGGACAGGACGGGAACGGCAACTACTCCGACCCGAGCCTGCCGATCATCTTCGGTGACAACGTGACGTACACCCAGGACTCGGTGGTCGCCGGCACGTCCCAGATCGCGTTGCTCCCGAAGTCGTTCGTGATCTCGCCGGCCGGCGACGACACCGATTTCTGGGCCGAGGTGCCCGAGTGCGGCGTCACGAACGTGGCGAACGCGACCGTCTCGAACGGCTGGACCACGCACATCTCGGACGCGGAGTCGTGCACGGACCGGAACTACGTCGCCGGCATGCACGACAACGTCGCGTCGAAGATCAGTTCCCGGAACTTCGGCACGACCGCTGGCCAGGAACTCACGTCGTTGGTCGGCCAGCACGGGTACTACCAGCCGATCCGGCAGTGGGTGGTCGTCGAGAACGACGACCAGGGTCAATCCGCGACAGCCGACCTCGCGAGCGCCGACGGCACGTCGGCGCTGTCATTCATCCACTACTTACTCTCCGCCAAGGGCCAGGCGGTGTTAGCGTCCTTTGGCTATGACCCGATCAGCTAGCTGAAGCGAACGCCGCGCGTGTCGCGATTTCGCGAAGCATCGCAGCGTCTCCGACGGGGGTCGAGGGCCGCCGTCATCGCCGGCGCCGTCCTGGTCGGCTTCGGACTCGGTTTCGGGCTCGCCGATCTCCTCTCCGGCTCTCTCGCCTACTGGGACGTGGTCTCGGGTCCGTTCTTCTTGACACTTCGCGTCGCGATACCGGCGACCGCGATCGCGGGTGCCGCGGGGGTCGCGTCAGGCTACGCGCTCGCGAAGGGCCGATTCCCGGGGCGTGACGTGCTCGAGACCCTCGGGAGTCTGCCGATCATCCTGCCACCCACCGTCATCGGCTTCGGCCTTCTCGAGGCCCTCTCCCCGGGCACACGGGTGGGCGGATTCGTGACGCGCGTGGTCGGTCACGTACTCGTCTACAACGTCACCGGTTGCATCATCGCGGCGACCATCGCGGCCTTCCCCTTTTGCATGAGGGCCGCACGAGCCGCCATCGAAGGGGTCGACCCGTTGGTCGAACAGGCGGCGCGGACCATGGGTCTGACCAATCGACGGGTCGCGCTGCGCGTGACGCTGCCGCTCGCCCGTCGCGGCATCGCCGCGGGTGTCACGATTGGCTGCGCCCGAGCCCTCGGCGAGTACGGAGCCACCCTGATGGTCGGTGGCGACATCAACGGCAAGACGCGCACGCTGTCCCTCGCGATTCTGGATTCCTTCACCACGCCGGAACGCAACACGATGTTGCTCGTCTTGGTCCTGATGGCCGTGGTGGCCATGACCGGCGTCGGACTGCTCGGCCGGAGTCGGTCGTGACCGCGGCGCTCGAGGTGCGCGTGACCCGCCGCGTCGGCGAGTTCGATTTGGACGTGGCCTTCGACGTGGAGTCCGGCATCTCCGTGCTGTTCGGTCCGTCGGGCGCGGGAAAGTCATTGACCCTCGCGCTCATCGCGGGACTCCTGCGTCCCGACACCGGGACGATCGCGATCGCGGGATCGATCGTCACCGACTGCGAACACGACGTGCACCTCTCGGCCCAGGATCGGCGCATCGGGATGGTGTTCCAGGACGGACTGCTGCTCCCGCACCGCAGCGTCCTCGACAACGTCGCGCTCGCCGTTCGCCAGCGCCGCGGCCGGGGCGAGCGCCGGGTGATCGCTCGCTCGTGGCTGGAACACGTCGGCGCAGCGGAACTCGCCGACCGGCGTCCGGCGTCGCTGTCGGGCGGCCAACGCCAGCGGGTGGCGCTGGCACGCGCGCTCGCGGGTGAGCCGGCGATCGTGCTCCTCGACGAGCCGCTGTCGGCCCTCGACGCCGCGGTGCGCCGCGAGTTGGGACAGTTGATCCGAGAGGTGATCACCGGGTCCGGCGTCCCCGCGCTGCTGGTGACGCACGACGCCCAAGAGGCCGACGACCTGGGCGACGCCGTCATCCTGTACGGCGACGGACGGGTCACCGGTCGTCGAACGGTCGCGCGCCCACCGGACGACGCCGGGCCAGACTCCTCCACGCGCCCTGGTCCGACGTGACCGCCCTCATCCCGCACTCGTGGTTGAACGACCTCGGCATCCCCCCCTGGGTTTGGAACCCGCTCTCCATCTCGCTTCGCGCCGCCTTCGAAGCGACGGTCATCGTCGCGATCACGGGCGTCGCCCTCGGCTACGTCCTCGCGAAGGGCCACTTCCCCGGTCGCGGGGCCATCGAGACGGTGTGCAGCCTGCCCATGGCGCTGCCGCCCACGGTGGTCGGTTACTACCTCCTCACGCGCCTGGGAGGGCCGGGACCGATCCGCACCCTGGAGGTGCACCTCTTCGGTCACCCACTCACCTTCACGTTCACGGGCATCGTCATCGCCCAGGTCGTCGAGTCGTTCCCGTACTGCATGCGCTTCTCGCGAGCGGCCATCGACGTCGTCGATCCCCGCCTCGAACAGGCCGCGCGCACCATGGGCCTGTCACGGGGACGAACGGCGTTCCTCGTGACGTTGCCCCTCGCGCGGCGCGGCATCGTGGCGGGCGTCGCGATGGCCTTCGGACGCGCGCTGGGCGACTTCGGCGCGACCATGATCGTCTCCGGGTCGGTGCCGATGGCGACCACGATGCCCATCGCCCTCTACAACGCCGTGTTCTTCGGCTCCCACGCGCAGGCGATGACCCTGGCGCTCATCCAACTGGGCGTCGCGTTCGCCATCCTCTACGGCGTCAGTCGACTGGGCAAGGTGCGGCCCTGGTGACACCGGCGAGGTGGCGACGCGTCGTCGTCGGACCGCGGTGGCCTAGCCGCCGATCATCGACATGGAACGCGCGGGACTCAAGAATCCGGGCTCGTTGATCGCGTGGCCGGGGTACTTCGCCCAGACGGCTCGTCGAAGTACGGCAGCGAGCTCGTCGTCGTCGGCGCCGCCACGCATCAAATCTCGTAGTGAGAACTCGTCGTCCGAGAACAGACAGTTGCGTATCGAGCCGTCGGCCGTGAGTCGCAGACGATTGCACGTGCCACAGAAGGGTTGCGTGACACTCGAGATCAGACCGATCTCGCCTCGGCCGTCGGCGAACGTGAAGCGTTCCGCCGGAGCTGAGTGATGTTCGCTGATGGCGTTGAGCGGCCATCGGGCCGAAATCTGTTCGAAGATCTCGCGGCCGGAGACGAGTTGCGAGTTGTCCCATGTTCCTTGGGCGTCGAGCGGCATGAACTCGATGAAGCGAACGACACGACCCGTGTCGCGGGCGAACGCCGCGAAGTCCAAGATCTCGTCGTCGTTCTGTCCCCGCAAGATGACCACGTTCACCTTGAGTGGAACGAGTCCCGCGGCCTCAACCGCGTCCATGGCCTCGAGCACCGTCGCCAGTTCACCGCGCCGACGGATCGAGCTGAAGCGATCGGGTCGCAGCGAGTCACAGCTGATGTTGACTCGTTTCAGTCCGGCGTCGCGCAGCGACGGCACCATCGGCGCGAGGAGCATCGCGTTGGTCGTGAGAGCCAGGTCACGAAAGCCGAGCGCCGAGAGCCCTTCGATGAGCGACGCGAGATTCTTGCGGACGAGGGGTTCGCCGCCGGTGAGGCGCAACGACGTGACGCCGAGCGCTCGCGCCACGCGCGCGACGCGAATCAGCTCATCGAAGCTCAGGAGTGCACCGTGGGGCAGGAACGTCATTCCGGTCTCGGTCATGCAATAGACGCAGCGGAGGTTGCAGCGATCGGTGACCGAGATCCGGAGGTCGTCGTGGACGCGTCCGTAGCGATCGACCAGCGGACCACTGTCGGGCATATCGCGGCCGTGCGACGAGGCCACGACGGCCTTGTCGTGCGCTCGCACCGAGACCAAGACCGGTGTCGGCACGCCCCCCGGACTCGTCACGCGCGCGACCGGTGGCGTCGACGAGCGACACCCTGAGTTCCGCCGTGCTCCACGGACAGTTACCTTAATGGTCGCGACCTGTCGCGCCGAGGGCGACTCGATCTTCGGTGAACGCCCACCACCGGATCTGACTCGACTACGGCGTCGGTGGCGCGCCGTCGTTCTCCACGAGTCGTCCCCAGCTGCCCGAACGTCCGCCCTCTTTCTTCATGATCTCCAGACCGTCGATGCGCGCGACGGGATCGACCGATTGCAGGGATCCCAGGATGCTGACCGCGGCGGCCGCGCACGCGATCAGCGCCTCCATCTCGACACCCGTGCGCTGGACAGCGGTGACCGATGCGGTCACCTCGATGCCCCGCTCGCGACGAATCAGTTCGACGTCGACGTCGTTCAGGTTGAGCTGGTGGCACAGAGGTATGAACTCTGACGTCCTCTTCGCGGCCGAGACTCCCGCGATTCGCGCACAGAGGATGGGGTCCACCTCGCCGTCTCGAAAATCAAGGGCGTCGACCTCGGACGTGGTGACGATGAGGCAACGAGCCATGGCGAGGCGGCGAGTGACGCGTTTGCTCGTCACGTCCACCATTCGCAACTTCCCGACCGAATTGATGTGGGAAAACTGAGATTCCATGATGATCATCTCCCGCCAATTGATCGAACTCACCAGTCCGGGACCGGGTGCACCAGTCGCGTGAAGCGTACGTCGAACCTGATGTTACGAAGTGTACTGGGCGACCCCTCGTCGCTCTCTCACGCGCGATGAACCGAATGACCCACGCGCCGCGCGCTCGCCGCAGGGTGCGAGGCGTGCAGCGACGCGTTACGTCTGGGAGTGCCCCGTCAGCGGCACGAGGAGCGGACGGTGCTCCGACGGACGACCGGTGACGTCCCTTCAGGCCCCGTCGCCGCCGATCCGGCGGAGAAATGCGGGAAATCAACGGCGTTCGTCGATGGCCAACATTCCTGTAACGCAATCGCTGCGTGCGAGACGGTAAGGGTGGACGAGGTCGTCCGAAGTGCCGACGTCACTGCCCGCGCGCAGGAAGGAACCCGATCATGAAGAAGACACTCATCGCCCTCCTCATACCCGCTGCACTCGCCCTCGGTCCGGTGGGACTGGTGGCCTCCGCGGGCAGCCCCGCCGGAGCGGCCGAGATTGCCCACACGGCCATGCAGCACTCGTGGCACGGAAAGATCTCGAAGGTGAACGCCAAGATGGGCACCACGAACTCATTCACCTTCGTCAGCGGAACGAAGTCGTACGTGGTCCACTGGGACGCCATGACCCACTTCACGATGGGAACGGCGAAGAATATCAAGGTGGGCGCGTTGGTGACGGTGACGGGTACCGTGAAGGGCATGACGATCACGGGTACCAAGCTCGACGTATGACGACCCGCCACGCGACCGATCACGGTGACGTCGCGGGCACCTCGTCGAGTACGCACCGCGGACGAAAGGGATTCGAAATGACCGGGTTTGACGCCACGCATTCCGATGACGCCCGGCGAACGGTCGGTCCCAACGTGAAGCGTTCGGCGTGGAGGGACGCCCACGATGCGTGACGGCGAGATTCGAAGAGTGTCATCTCGCAACGGTTCGACGTCCATGACCGATGAAGTCGACATGACGCCGCACGAGCCGCAGAAGGGGGTCAACGTGGGACGCCGAGTATTCCTCGGCCTCGCGGGACTCGGCGCGCTCGGCATCGCCTTTGGCAACAGCGTCCAGAATTTTCTCGGTAATGCGTTCGGTTCCGGCCTGGGCGGTCTCTTGCCCGGTGGCGACCGTTTCCGCATCTATTCGATCACCGGCGCGTATCCGAAGATCAGCCGAGACAAGTATCGACTCAAAGTGAGCGGACTCGTCGACAATCCGACGACCTTCACCCTCGCCGACCTGCAGAAGATGCCGCAGACGTCATTCTCGAAGACGTTCCAGTGCGTGACGGGATGGCGCGTCCCCGACGTGCACTGGGAGGGCGTGAAACTGTCCGACATCTTGGACCGCGTCGGGGTCCAGTCCGGAGCGGTGGCGCTCAGTTTCGACTCGTACGACCGCACCGACACCGAGAGCCTCAGCCTCGACCAGGCGCGCCTGCCCGACGTGATCGTGGCCTATTCGATGCTGAACGCCCCGATCACCACCGAACACGGCGGACCGGTGCGGCTCTACGTAGCGCCGATGTTCGGCTACAAATCACTGAAGTGGCTCTCCGGTATCCGCGTCGTCGACGTCGTCGAGCCGGGCTTCTGGGAGCAGAACGGCTATCCGGTGAACGGATGGCTCGACGGCACCACCGGTCCCACCAATCCCGATCCCGGCCTGACCTGAGATGTCGATCACCCAAGCACCCGCCCGCCCCCTGCACGTACTTCGTTTCGACCGCGTGCAGCGAACCGCGCACTGGGTGAACGCGCTCCTCTTCTTCTCCCTCATGTTCACCGCCATCCCGCTCTATTTCGGTTCGTTCTTCGGCATCGTCTTTCCTCGACACGTGATCGAGATGATTCATCTCTGGAGTGGTCTCGCCCTGCCCCTGCCGCTCATCATCTCGCTCCTCGGACCGTGGGGTGCGTCGATGCGACGCGACATTCGACGTATCAACTACTGGACCCGAGACGAGATTCGCTGGTTGCGGACACTCGGCAAGTCGAAGCTGGCGGCCGACAAGTTCAATCCCGGCCAGAAGTTGAACGCCATATTCATCGGTGCCTCGATTCTGGTGATGTTGGTCACGGGGTCGATGCTCCAGTGGTTCAGGTTCTTCTCGGTGTCGTGGCGATCGGGAGCGACGTTCGTCCACGACACCTTCGCGCTCGCGATCTTCCTCATCGTCATCGGACACATCGCCATGGCGCTGACCCACCGCGACGCCTTGCGATCGATCTTCAAGGGTTGGGTCAGTCGCACCTGGGCCGAACGTCACGCCGCACGTTGGCTCGAAGAGTCGTCGAGCGAACCGACGAAACGAGTGCGCTGAAGCGTTCCCGGTGTCGGCTCAGTCGACCACGGCGCAGACGTCGAGCGCCAGACACACGATCCTCGGCGACCTGAAACCCCCGAGGGAGACGTAGCGCCAGGCTTCGCCGTTCCAGCGCATCGCGTCCAGGCCGGTCGGCGCGAAACCTGGGTCGCCGTACGCGACGCAGTAGCTCGTCGAGACACATTGGGTCGCCGTCAATCGAAAGCCGGTCCCGTGACGGAATCGATCGGGCAGTGAAGGGAGGGCCATGATGCGCCAACCCTCCCCGTTCCAGCGCTCGATCAACGGTCGCCAGGCACCGTTCGAAACGGCATACCCACCGGCGGCCACGCAGAACGTGGTCGAGACGCACGTGCCGCCGGAGAACTCGGAGTCGCCGGCCGGTCGCGCCGGATCGTCAGGGGTGGTCATCTTGGACCACCGCTGCCCGTTCCACGACTCCGCGAAGTCACCCCTCCAAAACCCGGCGAAGACGCAGAATCGACGCGAGACGCACGAGAGCTGTTGGGGTGACGCCGTCGGGTGCTCTCCACCGGGCGACATACCGGGGTCGATCTGCGGCGCGTAGGTGCGGGGGCTGTACACCGGAACGAGTCGCCACGTCGAGCCGTTCCAGACCTCGGAGACGAGGAACGTCGCGTCGTCGTAGTTCGGCCGGTTCGCCACGTACGATCCGACGCCGATACACCACGTCGACGAGCGGCATTGCAGCTCGTTGAGCGTGAAGTCGGTCGAACCTTCCGTGACCGGCACGGGCAATGAGGTCCAACGAGTACCCACCAACGTCTCCGCGAAGGGATGACTGTGCAGGGTGATGCCGGGAGAGCCGGTCATCATGCACCAGCCGCTGGTCACACATGAGAGTGCGAGCTCGTCGCCCCCGGGCGTCACGCCGGGCGGGGCCGACAATTTCGACCACTGACCATCGCGCCACCGCTCGGTCCAGAGGTACCCGGTGTTGCCGTGGTGGTTCCAGCCGATGGCGACGCACACGGGTCCCGTCACGCACGACGTCGCGCTGATCGACCCACCGACCGCCTGGGGAGGTTCGGGCAGTGTCTTCACGGCCGCGCTGGCGGATTCCGTCATGATTCCGACAACGGCCGACGTGGCGATGACGCCGACGACGAAGAGTCGGACCCCCGTCGTCAATCGTGTTGGACGCCGCGCCACACCCTGACCGTACCGGCGCCGCAGACGCCAGATCATTCATCACCTATACAGCCGATTGCGGCCCAACCGACGTTCGTCGATAGCAGGCGACGCGGTTATATTCGGAGCGAGATTGCCGATCGAAAGACGGACTGACATGGTTGCTTGTGGACACTGCGGAGGTTGTTGTGGGCACTGTGGTGCGGCGTGCGGCCACCTGGGGGGCGCTTCCTTCGGTGGGGTGAGCTCGTTCGGCGGCGGCTTCGGAGGTTTCGGCTTCCATCCGTACTTCGGTGGTTGGCACAGTTCGAACGCGGTTCCCGGCACCGTGCCGGTCGACGGCGACGCGCTCAGCGACCCCGACAATCCCGGCCATCGAGAGGCGATCCAGACCATCGCCCACGTCGCGGGTGAGAAGTTCGAATTGATCGAAGCGTTCCTCAAGGATGAGCGTCACAAACTCGATCATCATCGTGGTGACGCGCCGAGCAAGGACTGATCCAACGTAGAGCCAGCGGTCGACCTGACCAACGGTAGGCCACCCTCATGAGTCGCCGAGTACCGCCGATATAGCCGCGTCGACGTCACACTCCCAACCCAGCGACTGCAGTCCCCTGCCGAGCGCGAGTACCGCGTCGAGGACCTCGTCGCTGGTCGCTCTCGCGCCGGTATGCCCGACGCGCAGGGCCACCTTGCTCAGGGGGCCCGGCGCGGCGCTCAGGGCCGGCGCGGCGCCACTCGCGGCGGACCGACGGGCGGCACCGACCAATTCATCAACGTGCAGGCCCCCGGGAACGGCGACCGTCGTCGCGACCGCCGCCGCCTCGTCGTCGGATTCGACCCAGGGCGTGAGACCAAGCGCTCGTACTCCACGGCGACACGCGTCACGGGCGTGGGCGTGACGCGCGATCACGTGATCGAGCCCTTCGGTCGCGACGTCGTCAATCGTCGCTTCCAGTGCCAGGGTCTCGAGGTGGTTCGGGATCGTCGGCAGTGCGACACGATCGCTCTCCAACCAACGCTCTCGCCAGTCCAAGAGCGACAGCACCGAGTCACGCGGCGCCGCGGCGTTCTCGGCCATGGCGGCCCAGGCCGCGTCACTCACCGCCACGCCGGTGACGCCGGCCGGACCACCGAGCGCCTTTTGGGCACTCACGACCGTGACATCCAGACCCCACGCCTCGATGTGCAGCGGCTCGGCGCCGACCGACGCAACGGCGTCGACGATCGTCATCGCGCCCGAGCGCCGGGCAAGTGCCGCGATCGCTTTCAGGTCGTTGACGACCCCGGTCGCCGCTTCGGCGTGGACCACGCAGACGACGTCGAACCGTTGCGATCCCGAGAGCGCGTCGGAAACCTCGTGGGGGGACGCCGCTCGATTGAAGGGCACGGTGAGGTTGTGAACGGCGACGCCCTGTTGGGTGAGCCAGTTCCCGAACCCCTCGCCGTACGGGCCCGTGACAATATTCAACGCGCTCGATCCGGGACGCCCGATGCTGCGCGCCACGGCCTCGAGCGGAACGATCGCTTCGCCTTGGAGGAGGAAGAGACCCGGCGCGGCCAGTAGGCCGGCGAAGCTCCCTTCGATCTGCGAATAGCGCGCGGCGTCGACCGTGGGTAGTGGCCGGGTGGTGCTCACTGATTCTCCTTTGTTGGTTGAACGCCGTCCAGCGACGCGTCCATGGTCTCGTCACGAAAGTGACACGCGGACTGTCTCGTCGGGTCCATCGTCAGACGAACGAGGGCCGGTTCCTCCAGCGCGCATCGCTCTTCGGCCCGGGGACATCGCGGGTGAAACGAACAGCCCGAGGGACGCGACAGTGCGCTCGGCGGCTCGCCGGCCAGACGCAGACGGTTCATCGGCGGATCGCGACGCACCTGCGGCACCGCGTTGAGCAGCGAGCGGGTGTAGGGATGGTGGGGATCGGCGAAGACCTCGGCCGTCACGCCGACTTCGACGAGCTGGCCGAGGTACATGACCGCCACGCGGTCACAGACGTGGCGAACGGCGGCGAGGTTGTGCGAGATCATGACGAGGCTGATGCCGAGACGATCGCGCAGGTCGGCGAAGAGTTCGAGGATCGTCGCCTGGATCGAGACGTCGAGAGCGGAGACCGGTTCGTCGGCGACGATGACGCGCGGCTCGACCGCCAGGGCGCGCGCGATCGCGATTCGCTGTCGCTGCCCTCCGGAGAAGGCGGCGGGGTGACGCGTCAGGGCGTCGGAGGGAAGACCGACCAGCGAGAGCAGCTCTCGACTCCGGTCCGCGGCGGACGAGCCGTGGGCCAGGTCATGGAACTCCAGCAGTTGCTTGAGCATCGCGCCGATCGTCATCCGGGGATTGAGCGACGAGAAGGGGTCTTGGAAGATCAACTGCACCGCGCGGCGCTCCGAACGACTGCGGCGTTCGTCGACATCGACGCCGTCGAGGGAGATGACCCCGGAATCCGGACGCTGGAGTCCGACGACGCACCTGGCGACCGTCGTCTTGCCGCAACCCGACTCGCCGACGATGCCGAGTGACTCCCCGTTGGCGATCTCGAAGCTCACGTCCTCCACCGCGACGAGTCGTCGATGTCGTTCGACGGGGAAGCTCACGCTGAGCGACTGCACCTTCAGCGCCGCGGCGTCGTGGTTCTCGGAGCGGTCGATGACGCCGGTCATGGCTTCTCCACGAGGTCGTAGTGGAAACAGGCGTTCGCACGGGGCACAACGTCGCGAGATGAGGTCGCGTCGCCGACGTTGACGAGCGTCGGCACGCTCTCGGCGCACTCCGCCGTCGCCAGTGGACATCGCGGGTGAAAGGCGCACCCGCTGGGGAGGTGGAGCGGATCGGGCAAGGTGCCGCCAATCGGGCGAAGGGTCCCGATCTGATCGTCGAGATCGACCACGGCGCGCAACAGGCCGAGGGTGTAGGGGTGCTGTGGCGTCCGAAGCAAGTCGGTCGTCGCTCCCGTTTCGACGAAGCGCCCGGCGTACATGACGGCGACGTTCTGACAGAGTTCGCGCACGACGCCGAGATCGTGACTCACGAACACGACCGCCAGATCGAGTTCCTCGCGGAGTTCGTCGATGAGGTCGAGCACCTGGGCCTGCACCGTGACGTCCAGGGCGGTCGTCGGCTCGTCGCAGAGCAGTATCGACGGCTCCGACGCCAACGCCATGGCGATCGCGACGCGCTGGCGCAGGCCGCCCGAGAGTTCGTGCGGGAAGGCCTCGAAGCGACGCGCGGGGTCGGGTACGCCGACCAGACCCAGGAGCTCGATCGCTCGTCGCCGTGACTCGGCCCGCGAGCGCTTCAGCACGTGACGCGGCACTTCGGCGACCTGGGCACCGATGGTGCGAACGGGATTGAGCGCGCTGAGCGGGTCCTGGAAGACCATGGCCACGCGCGCTCGTCGCTGCCGACGCGCCTCATGTCCCGCCACGGCCAGTTCTTCGCCGTTGACGAGTACGGTGCCCCCCTCGCGTCGGGCGCTTGACGGCAGGAGCGCCATGACCGCGCGCAGCGTCAGGCTCTTGCCCGATCCCGATTCGCCGACGATGCCGAACGCGTCGCCCGCGTCGACCGAGAACGAGATGCCGTCGACCGCGGTGAAGCGACGATTGCCGCGCGCGATCGACAGCGAGAGGTCCCGTACCTCGAGCAGGGGCGGGCTCATGCGGTTGGCCTCAACACGTCGGCCAGTCCGTCACCGAGCAACGAGAGTCCGAGTCCCACGAGGACGACCGCGATACCCGGCAACGTCGAGAGCTCCCAGTGAGTGGTGAGGAACGGTTGACCGTCGCTGATCATGGTCCCCCAGTCCGGTGTCGGCGGCTGGATGCCGAGACCGATGTAGCCGAGCGTGACGACCGCCACGATGGCCAGCACGACGTCGTTCATCACGTAGACGACGGCCTGGGTGATCGTGTTCGGCAACACGTGGCGTACGATCACCCGCCAGTGACTCAGCCCGCCGCCCCTCGCCGCGGCGACGTAGTCGGACTCGCGCACCACGAGCGTCGTCGAGCGGACGGCGCGCGCGTACACGACCCAGTCGACAACAGCGAAAGCGATGTAGATGCCCTTCGTGCCCTCGCCGACGACGAAGACCAGTCCGATGACGAACACGTAGAACGGGAACGCGATGATGACGTCGACAACGCGCATCACGATCGCGTCGAACCACCCACCGAAGTAGCCGGTGAGCGTCCCCATGAGCGTACCGAAACAGAAAGGGAAGAGTACGGCGATTACACCGACCTGGAGGTCCGTCCTCGACGCCCACAGCAGTCGCGAGAGTTCATCGCGCCCGAGCTGGTCCGTGCCGAGGAGGTGGTGTCGCGAGAAGCCGGAGAGGATGTTGTAGAGGTCCTGGTGGTCGGGCGAGTAGGGACTGATCCACGGCGCGAGGATCGCCACGAGCACGATGAGACCCGTGATCGACGCGCCGGCGACGAACGCCGGACTACGACGGGCGCGGCGCCAGAACCGATCCGTTCGCGCCAGCGTGAACTCGTCGGTCGAGTCGAGACCTCCGGCGAGGGGTGCGGTCGTGCTCATCGCAGCCGTATCCTCGGGTCCAACCGGGCCGCGACGAGATCGGTCACGAGGTTGATCAAGACGACGCTGGTGCCGAGCACGATCGTCACCGCCTGCACGACGGGGAAGTCACGATTGAGGATCGAGCTCAACAGCAGCGAGCCGAGGCCGTTGAGATTGAACACCTGTTCGACGATCACGGTCGTCCCGATGAGATAGGCGATGTTGAGGCCGAGGAACGTCACCGTCGGCACCACGGCGTTTCGCGCCACGACGGAGAACAACACGTACGGCGCGCTGAGTCCCTTGGCGCGCGCCGTGGCGACGAACTCCGCGTCGAGGATCTCGATCATGCCCACGCGCAGGCTTCGCACGAGGATCGGAACGATGCCGATAGCGGCGGTGATCGCCGGGAGGATGAGCGACTCGAGGTACCCGCCGACGCCGGTCCCGACGCCGCCGACGGGGAGCCAATGGAGGTGGATCGAGAAGACCTCGATGAGTACGATGCCGAACCAGAAGGCCGGGAGACCGAGGCCGATGACCGAGACGCCACGCACGGCGTGATCAGCGACTTTGTTCTTTCTCGCGGCGGCGAGCGCCGCCAGTGGGACCGTGATGACGATCGCGAAGAGCGCGGCCAGGCCCACCAACGCCGCGGTCAGTCCGATCCGCTCGCCGATCAGTTGCGACGCCGGCACCTGGTAGATATACGACGTCCCAAGATTCCCGTGGAACAGGTCGGCCATGTAACGAACGAACTGACTGGTCAGCGAACGATTGAGTCCCCACTCCTTCTGCAGTGCGGCAATGGCACGAGGCGTGGCGTGCTCACCGAGCAACGTCCGCGCCGCACTTCCCGGTTCCAGATGCAAGAACAGGAACGTGACGACGCTGACGCCGAGCACGACCAGCACCGCCGAGGCGAGCCGCCACGTGATGTATCGCGCCATCTACTCAAGTTAGCCAGACGTCTTCCAGTCGGTAAGCGCCTCCCGGGTTCACCGCGAAGCCTTGGACCGACTTCGAGGTCGCGTAGATGTAGGGCGGGTAGTCGAGCGGCACGAAGGGCGCGTCCTCGGCGACGATCGACTGGATCTGCGCGTAGAGCGCCGCGCGCTTCGCCGTGTTGAACTCGGCCTCGGCCTTGTGCACGAGCGCGATGACCGCCGGGTTGTCGTAGCTCGACCAGTACGACGAGGAGCCGCCGTCCTTGAAGTCCAGCTCGAACGACGCCATCTCGTCGGGGTCACTGATGTCGTTGATGGCGTAGTCGATGAACATTTCGTAGTCGAACTTCTGGAAGGTCGACTCGAAGGCCGAGTGATCCAGGCCGGTAATCGTCACGTCGATGCCGAGCGGCGCCAATTGACTCTTGATGATCTGCGCGTAGGTGACGAATTTCTGGTTCCCGCTGTCGACCAGCAGCTTCGTCGAGAAACCCTTCGGGTACTTCGACTGCGCGAGTTCGGCCTTGGCCTTCGTCAAGCTGTACGCGAGCACCGGCGTCGCCTTCGAGTAGTACTGGAGACTCGGTGGGAAGAACGACCCACCCGGTTCACCGGTGCCGAAGTTGGCCGCGTGCACCAACGCCGGTCGGTTGATGGCGTAGGTGATCGCCCGACGGACGTGACGGTCGGCGAACTGGGGCAACTTCTCGTTCAAGACGAGCAGGTCGACCTCCCACGCCGGGAACTGCTCCAACACGACGCTCGCGTTGGTCTTCAACGAGGCCACGTTCGCCGGCGGCACGGTGTCGATGATGTTCACCTGTCCGCCCTCGATCTGGAGGACTCGCTGGTTGTCGCTGTCGACGTAGAGGAACTCCACCGAGTCCAGGTACGGCTTGCCCGTCTGCCAGTAGTGCGGGTTCGCCTTCAGGGTCAAGGACGTGGCGTCCGGGGTGAACGACGACAGGGTGAAAGGCCCGGTGCCGATCGGCGCCTTGAAGAACTCCGCTTCGCTCTTCCCACCGAAGTTGTCGGGGATGATCGCGTTGGCGAACACCGAGATGTCCGAGATGATCGGCGCCCATGGCGCACTGAGGTGAATCACCACCGAGTCGCCAGCGGCGCCGATCGAGGTGATCGCGCCGTCGAGGAACGACAGGGGGCCGGCCGAGTTCTTTCGCGAGCGATTGATCGAGAACACGACGTCGGCCGCGGTCAACGGCTTCCCGTTGGAGAACTTCACGCCCGGGCGAATCGGGAAGGTGATCGTCTTGTTGCCGTTGGAGGCGGTGTAACCCGTGGCGAGCCAGGGCGTCAGTTCCCCACTGGCGTTCGTGATGAAGAGCGGCTCGAAGATCTTGTCGAGCGTGTAGATATCGCCCGCGATGATCGTGTTCGCCGGGTCGAGCGTGGTCGGAGCGACGCTGCGGGCGAACTTGAGCGTGCCGCCGCGCTTCGGCGATGAGGCCCGAGCGCTGCGCGCGCCGGAACGCTTGACGTCCACCGTCGCCGCGCCGCCGGCCTCGGGCAGCAATGGTCCGAGCGCGATGAGCGTCGAGGCGCCCAGCCCATAACGAAACACGTCTCGTCGAGAGATGGGACCTGATTGGGGAGTTTGATCGGTCACTTCTGGTGCCCTCCAGCTTCTGGCCGCGTTGCGGTCCGTTTGATTGTTGAGTAAATCTATCAACTCACTAGAGATACGTCAACCCATGACGATGTAGCGAGCCGGACGGGGTTCGAGTTCGGCCGACCCTGGGGAACGTTGGCTGACCGTCAGGTCCGAAAGGTATGACGATTCTCAGCCCACGCCCGTCACGTTCGCAGAAAGGGTCTTTAGACCCTGAAGTAAGGGCAAATTTTCGGAGGAGACTCTAACGAATACATCCGGGGAGGGGCGATCTATGAATCTCGGACTATTCGCAGCAATATTTCCGCTGAACACACTCGGCCACTACATCCAGTGGCACATCATCGAGATAAGCGTCGCGAACCTCGTGGTCATCGTCTTGATGGTCGTGACGTTCATCGTGGCGCTCTTCGCTCCCTTCCCCGGTCGTAAGCGCCGGAAGGAGAACCGATGAGCACCACCGAGATAGATCGTCAGTGGACCACCCGTCTTCGCAAGCGCGTCGCCGGCAAACTGCCGCCCGAGAAGCTCTTGCCCGACACGCAGCCGAGTTACGTGGCCTCGTGGATCTACGTCTTCGGCGTCACGACGATGGCCGCGCTCGCGGTCGTCATCGCCACGGGCTGTCTCCTGGCCCTGCGCGGACCCCAGTGGTGGCACGGTTCCTCGGTCGGCCACTTCGTCAATTCACTCCACTTGTGGAGCGTGGAGATCTTCTTCTTCGCCATGGTGATCCACCTGTGGGGCAAGTTCTTCATGGCCGCGTGGCGAGGTGGACGCGCCCTCACCTGGGTGACCGGGGTGGTCACGTTCGTCACGTCCATCGCGACAGCGTTCACGGGGTACCTCTGCCAGACCAACTTCGACTCGCAATGGATCTCGACCCAGGCGAAGGACGGCATCAACGCCACCGGAGGCGGCGCGTTCTGGAACGTCTTGAACATGGGCCAGATGTTGATGTGGCACATCGTCCTCTTACCCATCGCCGCCGTCCTGCTGACGGCGTTGCACGTGTTGCTCGTTCGCGTGAAGGGTGTCGTTCCACCGTTTGAGGCCGACGCGAAGGTATCCCAATGAAGTCGAACAAATTCCGACCCGACGTCGACGCACCCGAGTGGAAGGGTGGCCACACCCCCTACGACATCGTCAAAGAGGGCGTCATCGCGCTCGTGGTGGTGGCACTCCTTACGGTGCTTCTCGCCGTCGTCTTCGGTTCACCCGACGAACCCGCGCTCACCATCAAGGGATGGTCGAACAGCGACCCAATGGACTTCGCCGCGACGGCCCTCAGTGAACTCAACGGCACTTCCGGCACCGCCACCTACGGCGCTCCGTACAACACCGCGGCGACCGGCCAGCAACTGGGACCGCTCACCCTGGCGAAGTGGGTGGGTGACGCGGATCCCGGTGAACGCGGCGAACGACTTCGTCGTCGATCCTCTGAAGTCGCTGCCCGGACAACCGGACCTGTCCGCGAGCCTGGCGAAGTGGTCGTGGCGTCTACGTCGCGGCGCGCGAGTTGGGTGAACAGCTACACCCACGCCGCGAATCACATGAAGATCGTCAACGGCCAGTTGGTCGTCTCAGCGCGCCGAGTGCGGGACCAGTGCCCTTGATGATGTCGGACCTCTTCCAGATGGCTCGCACCGGTGCCCTGGACCAGGCCCTCGTAACCCAGAACGGCTTCTACGCGACGGACTACACGTTGCCACTCCTCTTCTTGGCCGACGGCAACTACATGGCGAACATCGCCCAGAAGCAACACCTCACGGGTGACCAGTGGGGCATGATGAACGAGACGGGCAACTATCCCGGTCAGGCGTGGCTCTGGCTCTACACCTTCTGGTACCAGGTGGCGCCCATGAACACCAGCGGCAACGGCGACATCCTCGTCTGGGGCATCATGATGGTGCTGACCGTAGGTCTGGCGCTCATTCCGTTCCTCCCCGGTCTACGTTCAATACCTCGCAAGACCCGCGTCTATCGCATCATCTGGCGAGAGCACTACCGCGACGTCACGTAGGCAATTCCGAACGCGATCGAAGAGGTCGACTTCTAGCAGTAGCTCAAACGGCCACTCCGGACAGCGCCAGCAGTAAACCGACGAGTCCGGCCAAGAGTAGGCACGTCACGACACTTCGACGAAGGCCGAAAAGCAAGGCGAGCGCGCCGACCAGGATTGGCACCTGCCAAACGTGGGTCAGCGACCGACCCAGGGGTATGGCTGAACCGGCGATCGCCCCGATCACCGCCGGTCCCGCGCCGGCGAAAAAAGATCGGACGGACTCGTTCGTTCGAACCCGATCGAAATGGCGAGCTCCGGCGATCACGAAGAGGAACGACGGGCTGAACACGATCAAGGCAGCAAAGAGTCCTCCCCCGATTCCCCCGGCGGCGTAGCCCACCGACGCGACGGTTTGCACGACCGGACCGGGCGTTAACTGACCGAGGGCGACCACGCTAAGGAATTGCGTGCCGCTCATCCAGTGGTACGTGCTCACCACGTCGTGTTGCATCAGGGGAATGATGACGAAGCCCCCGCCATACGAGAGGGCGCCCACCTTGAGGGCGACCCAGGCGAGGGCCCCGAAGCCACCGATGCCGCCCACGTGCGTGAGCACGGCTGGAAGGAGTGCGTGGGACGACCGCGAACGCCCTCACGTCGCGACCGCGTACCACGATCTCGATCAACCCACACGCGATGAGGGCAAGAACCAGATACGAACCAACGGTTGCCGCCGCAACGCCTCCGACCACGACGTAGATCAGCCAGCGCGATCGAGCCCAACGCGTCGCGGGCACGTTCTCTCCGACTCGCGGGCACGAGTGTCCACGCGGCTCTCAAGGCGACCGCCGGAATAGCCGCCCCCGCGCCGGCCGCGGTCCCGAGGACCCACGTAGGCGCGTGACGATCGAGAAACAGAACGGAGAGCGCGAGGATCAGGATCAATCCCGGGACGATGAAGCAGACGCCGCCGATGATCGCGCCCGCTGCGCCGCGAAGTCGCCACGCGCAATAGATCGACAGCTGCGTCGACGCCGGGCCGGGCAACAGATTCGCGACGGCCACCCCATCCTCGAATTCCCTATCGCCCATCCACCGCCGCTTGTCGACACACAGTCGCCGCAACAAGACGATGTGGGCGGGAGGGCCGCCAAATCCGATGCAGCCCAGTCGCGTCCACTCTCGGGCAATGGTGAGCAGTGACACCCATCGTTCGGGAGCGGGCTGATCGTCCATTCACATCCTCGGTGTCGTCATCTGTACGAACTCGATCGAAGCGGACCTACGTCCCGACTTTGAGATACTCGACCTCTGAACAGGGATTTTATGTGCCGGCACCGTCCCACGGCGGACGGTCGAACCGTGTCGTGCTCGAAGGGCAGGTGGAATTGAACAATGTCGATACCCTTGGGCTTCGACATGATTCGTGTCAATCGAGTCGGTCATATCGTCTCGACAATATTGGAGAAGTCGCGTTGAAACTGGCGCCGACTTCGTCGTCATGCAGCGAACCCGTGATCGCGCGACTCGGGTCCGCGAAGATGCCTGGTACCCGGTCAGACTCCAGAAGGGAAAGTAGATGGAAGAAGAGCAGATTTCACGAACGATCGCGGTGCTCGGCATGGGCCAGATGGGCCGTGCGCTCGCGGGTCGCCTACTCGACCACGGTCTGAACGTCGTCATCTGGAATCGTTCACCTCGAGACCTCTCGGACCTCGAAGCTCGAGGTGCCACTCCTCTGGCCGAACTGATCGATCTTTGGAACCACGCGGCAATGGCAATCACCTTCCTCGCCAATGACGACGCGTTGGCCGACGTGTGTTTGTCACCCGGAGGGGTACTACAGCCCGGAGTCGACACCCGGGTCTTGATCGACATGTCAACGGTGTCGCCACGACTCTCCTCCGAAATAGCCGCGAGAGCGGCATCCGTCGGTGTTGACTACCTTCGATCCCCCGTCAGCGGCAATCCCGCCACACTTTCGGAGGGCGACGCCACGCTGCTCGTCTCCGGACCACGCGACACGTACGAACGACTCGAATGGCTGTTCTCATTGATCGGACCGTCAGTTCTCTACGTTGGTGACGCGGAGCACTCCCGCACGCTCAAGCTCGCCATCAACGCCGGTCTCGCCATTACCACGCAGCTCATGGCCGAACTCATCGTCCTTGGTGAGAGCAGTGGCGTGGATCGATCGTCCATGCTCCGCGCGCTCGGCGAGTCGGTGATCGGCTCGCGATTCGTGCGCTACAAGACACCAGGTCTCGTCGCTCGCGACTACTCCGCCACGTTCACGACGAACCTCTTGGTCAAAGACCTCCAGATGGCGCTCGACGTCGCCCACGGCGCCGCCCTGTCACTCCCGGTGATCGAGCTGGTCGACTCGCTCGCACGCACCGCGTCGGGGCTTGGCTATGGCGAGACCGACTTGACGTCACTACTTCCGAGCCTGCAAGTCGCGTTAGGTCAGTCCCCGGACATTGCGCCATCGCCCTCGTAGTCGGTATTCCCGGTCTCGAACCCATCGTGGCGACATTGTCGAGTCCCGAGGACAGGAAGTGGACTGCGCCTGACCCGAGGTCTGAATGTCGCACCCGCCTAGTAACTTGAATCTTCGGACACAAGTCGGTGCTCCCCGCTCTCGGGCTTGAGCACCGTCGTGTACGCAGTCAAGGGGGACGGGACACTCGTGTTCATGCGGAAGGATCGTTCGGGGGCGGCTCGGCCCGTGGCACGTTTTGATCGGGGTGCCCGATGATGGATTCACACGTCATCGAGGCCCATCAACTGGTTAAGCGTTTCGGGGAGTTCGAAGCCGTCAAAGGCATCGACGTCGAGATCGACCGAGGCGAGAGCTTCGGCTTCCTCGGCCCGAACGGTGCGGGCAAGACGAGCACGATGCGCATGATCTCGGCGGTCTCGCAGCCGTCCGATGGGACGATCTCCATCTTCGGTCTCGATCCGCGAACACACGGGCCGGAGATCCGGAGCCGACTCGGCGTCGTGCCCCAAGAGGACTCGCTCGAGTTGGAGCTGTCCGTTCGCCACAACCTCGAGATGTTCGGTCGTTACTTCGACCTCTCTCGTCGCGTCGTTCGCGAGCGCGCGACCGAACTCCTCGAGTTCACGCAGCTCACCGAGCGCGCCAATGACAAGGTCGACAACTTGTCGGGTGGGATGAAGCGACGACTGACCATTGCGCGCGGCCTGATGAATCGACCGGAGATCCTCATCCTCGACGAACCGACGACGGGCCTCGACCCCCAAGCCCGCCACTTGCTGTGGGACCGTCTCTATCGGCTCAAGCGAGAAGGCGTCACGCTCATCATCACGACGCACTACATGGACGAGGCCGAGCAACTCTGCGACCGACTCGTCGTGATGGACCAAGGATCGATCGTCGCCGAAGGCGCACCACGCACCCTCATCGAGCGCTACTCCACCCGCGAAGTGGTGGAGTTGCGGTTCATGATCGACGACCACGAGGAGTACTTCGACCGGTTGTCGCCGTTCGCCGAGCGCGTCGAAGTGCTCCCTGACCGCGTGCTGCTCTACGTCGACAACGGTGACGACACACTGCGCGACGTCCACGCGGCGCACTTGACGCCGTCGAGTGCGCTCGTCCGTCGGAGCTCGCTCGAAGATGTCTTCTTGCACCTCACCGGACGATCGCTGACGGAGTAGCGATGATCGGGTCGACCAACACCGACGTCAGCCGCTCGAGGTGGCTGCGAAGTTGGGGCTTCCACGCGGAGTACTACGCGCTGACCTGGCGCGGGTCGGTGGCGAGTTCCGTACTCTTCCCCATCCTCTACCTCGCGTCCTTGGGCATCGGGGTCGGTCACCTCGTCTCGCAACACACCGGTCTCGTCGACGGCCAGACCTATCTGCACTACATCGCCCCGAGTCTCCTCGCGACAACGACGATGCAACTAGGTGAAGGTGAATCGTTGTGGCCGGTCCTCGCCTGCGTGAAGTGGATCCGCACGTATCACGCCGCGGCGACCACGCCGCTGGAACCGGACGACATCCTCTTCGGCAAACTCTCGTGGGTCGCGACGAGGGCCTTCCTCACGGCCGTCTTGTACACGATCATCATCGCGTGCTTCGGCGCCGTCCAATCCTGGTGGGGTCTGACGCTTCCCTTCATTGGGACGCTCGTCACGCTGGCCTTCTCGGCACCATTGGTCGCCTACGCCGCGCGTTCACAGTCCGACGCGTCCTTCACGACGCTGTATCGATTCGCGTTCGTGCCGATGTTCCTCTTCTCGGCGACGTTCTACCCGCTCTCGGCGTACCCCGGCTACCTACGGCCGGTCGTGCAGTTCTTCCCGCTGTACCACGGCGTGGCGTTGGCGCGCGCGGCGGCCTTCGGCCAGGGCTCGATCGGCCCGCAGTTGGCCCACGTCGCGGTGCTCGTGGCGATGACGATCGTCGGTGTGACGTGGGGGCGGCGCACCATGCGCCGTCGGTTGACGGACTGATGCTGACGCGCTCGTTCCCGATGATCGGCTCTCGCCGGTCCCTGCGCGTGCTCGAACGCAACGCGATGATCTACCGCGCCCAGTGGGTGATGCTCATCTCGGGTTTCTTCGAGCCGCTCTTCTACCTGCTGTCGATCAGCATCGGACTCAACAAACTCGCGGGCCCGCTCCACCTCCACGGCGAGGTCATCAGTTACGCCCTCTTCGTCGCGCCGGGCATGCTCGCGACCTCGGCGATGAACGGGGCGATGATCGATTCGATATTCAACACCTTCTTCCGGTTGAAGATCTCGCACTCCTACGACGCGTTGCTCGCGACCCCGCTCGAGGTCACGGACATCGCGCTCGGCGAAGTCATGTGGGCGCTGTCACGGGCCACTGTCTATTCCGCCTCCTTCATCGTCTGCATGGCGGCACTCGGTGACGCCGGGAGCGCGTGGGTCATCCTGTGCTGGCCCGGAGCGATCCTCACGAGCCTGACCTTCAGTGCCATGGGGCTCGCGGCGTGCACGTACATGCGGACCTGGCAGGACTTCGACCTCGTGACGTTGGTCCAGTTGCCGCTCTTCTTGTTCTCGGGGACGTTCTTCCCGATCAGCCTGTACCCGGCGTGGCTCGGGGCGATCGTCTCGATCTCACCGCTGTACCAGTCGGCGGCGTTGCTGCGCGGGTTCTCCCTCGGGCAGTTCGACGTGATCATGTTCATGCGCGTCGGGTACCTGCTCGCCATCGCGCTCGGCGGTCTCTACATCGCCTCACGACGATTCAAGAAGATTCTCGCCCCGTAGCCATTCGTTGCTAACTTTCGCCCATGGCTGACATCGACATCGTCGAGCACCGGGTCGACGTCGGCGGCGTGACGCTCAACGTGGCCGAAGCCGGTTCGGGAGACCCGGTGATCCTCCTCCACGGGTGGCCCGACTCCTGGCACCTGTGGCGCGCGCAGATCGACGCGCTCGTTCGCGACGGCCACCGCGTGCTCGCCCCCGACCTTCGCGGGTTCGGCGAGAGCGATCAACCCGACAGGGTCGAGGACTACGCGATGCACGTGCTCATTCGGGACGTCGCGGCGATCATGGACGAGTTCAAGGTCGAACGAGCGGCGATCGTGGGGCACGACTGGGGGGCCGCGCTGGCGTGGCTCCTCGCCACGTTCCTCCCCGACCGCGTGGAGCGCTTGGCCGTCGTCTCGGTCGGTCACCCGCGCGCGTTCTCCGATGCCGGTCTCCAACAGAAGCAGCTCTCGTGGTACATGCTGTGGTTCCAGTTCCCGGGTGTGGCCGAAGGGAAGTTTCCCGAGAACGACTGGGAACTCTTTCGCACGTGGGCGCACGCGGGCGCCGCACGCGGGAGCGACGAGTACATGGAGCGCCAGATCGCAGACCTCGCTCGGCCCGGACGACTGACGGCGGGTTTCAACTGGTACCGGGCGAACATCTCGCCCGACTCCTTCGCCGGCGACGGACGAGGTGTCGAGCTTCCGCCCGTCGCCTGCCCCGTGATGGGCGTGTGGAGCACCGGTGACATGGCCTTGAGCGAGGCGCAGATGACCGGGTCGGCGAAGTTCGTCTCCGGGCCGTGGCGCTACGAACGCGTCGAGGGAACCAACCACTGGATCCCCGTCTACGCCGGCGAACGACTCAGCGCCTTGCTCGTGGACTTCCTCACCGTCTGAGACTGGCGCGAGCTCGCCGCTGCGCGCTCGTGCTAGGCCATGTGCATGGAAATGCCGACGGTGATCGACGCGGCGGCCTTGATTCGCGTCGGGGCCCTGTCGGCTGAAGAGCTCACGCGCACGTGCCTGGCGAGGATCGAGCAGGAGAACGCCGAGTTCAACGCCTTCGTCTTCGTGGACGAGGCGGGCGCGCTCGCCGCCGCCCGTGAGGTGGACTTACGCCGTCCGCGACGGCCGCGCCGAGGACCTGGGGGCCCTCGCGGGCGTGCCCTTCGGCGTGAAGGACCTCGAGGACTGCGCGGGCATGCCCACCACCCGCGGTTCGCGTTGGTTCGCCAACGGACCGGTGAAGTCCGCCGATTCGATGCACGTGGGTCGACTGCGAAGGGCTGGGGCGATCCCGATCGGCAAGACCGCGACGCCGGAGTTCGGCGCGTGGGCCTACACCGAGAGCCCGCTGCTGGGCGTCACGCGCAATCCCTGGAACCCCGAGCGAACACCTGGTGGCTCCAGTGGCGGCTCGAGCGCGGCCGTCGCCGAGCGCGATGGTCCCCTTCGCCACCGCGAGTGACGGCGGCGGATCGATTCGGACCCCCGCGAGCTTCACCGGACTCGTGGGACTGAAGAACACCTACGGACGAATCCCCACTTTCGGCGACACCCATCTCGCGCAGAACTCGGTGGTCGGCAGCCTCACCACGAGCGTGCGCGACACCGCGCTGTTGCTCGACGTGATGGCCGGACCGGACAGCCGTGATCGCACGTCGCTGCCCGCGCCCACCCAGTCGTACGCGGAGTCGATCGACACCCTCGACCTCACGAGGTGTCGCGTCGCGTGGTCGCGCGACTTCGGCTTCGCCGTCGTCGATTCCAGGGTCGTGTCGCTCTGCCATGACGCGGCCACTGCGTTCGCGTCATCGATCGACACCACCATCGTCGAACGGCCGATCGAGCTCGACGACTACGTCCGGACCTACGTCGCGGTCGAAGGCGTGGACAAGTTCGTCGGCGTCGACCGCGACCTCTGGGAGAACCACCTCGACGAGCTCGATCCGCGGACCGTCGGGGGATGGACCTCGCTGCGCGAACGGACGTTGCCGTGGGCCGCGCGCGTCGAGTTCGACCGACGCCAACTCGTGCACGCCGTGGCGTCGATCTTCGACGACGTCGACATGGTCGTGACCCCCATGTCGTCGATGCCGCCCTTCGCCGCCGAGGGTCCGATGCCGACCGAGATCGAGGGCACGCCCGTGCATCCCGGGATGTCGGTCGTGCTTGCGATGCTCGCCAACCTCGTCAACCTGCCGGCCATCAGCCTCCCCGCCGGGTTGGTCGACGGGCTGCCGGTCGGCCTGCAGGTGATCGCCCCGCGCTTTCGCGAAGACCTCCTCCTCGCGGCGGCCGCGCGCTACGAGGCTCGACGGCCGTGGCCCCGCCACTGTCCGCGCGCCGCGGCGAGCGAAGGCACGCGATGAGCACGCCCGAGGAGATCGACCGGCGCCTCGACCCCCGCGTTCGCGACTTCCTCCACGAGCAACCGGCCGTCGCGGTCACCGACGTCGCGGACCGCGAGGAACTCTTGGCCGACGTCTCGTCGCCGCACGGTCGGGCCCTGCTCGCGGCCGAGGCCGCGTTCATGGAGAGCGGCGACAGCGAGGAGGTGGCGCCGTCGGACGGGTTGCGGTTCAGCTCCCTCGACGTGACCTCGGTCCCGGACGGCAACGTCATCACGCTGCACGTCATACGACCTGATGACGACGAGGTTCGCGCCGGCGTCTACTACATCCACGGCGGGGCGATGGCGTCGCTCTCGTGCACGTACGGGAGCTACCGCACGTGGGGCCGGCTCATCGCGGCCCAGGGCGTCGTCGTCGTGATGGTCGAGTTCCGCAACGCGGTCGTGGCGTCATCGCTCCCCGAGATCGCGCCGTACCCGGGCGGGCTCGACGACTGCGTCGCGGGGCTGCGCTCCCTGCACGAGCACGCCGCGGCGCTCGGCGTCGACGCGACGAGGATCGTGGTCGCGGGCGAGAGCGGTGGCGGCAA
>CAVOWM010000010.1:0-94487 GCA_963700135.1 uncultured Acidimicrobiaceae bacterium
CGTCGCGAGTCGAACTGGCAGACGACGGCACCGTGACATTCATTTCGGCACGTCGTCGACTGACGGTGAAGCCGGGCGAACTGATATCGGTCAGGAAGATTTGGTTTCAGGATCCAATGCGCTTGTTTCCGTTTCGTGTGAAATCGCTCAACGGGAACATATTGCTCTCATTTCGACTGCGCAACATAAACGATCTGCGAGAGGCGTTGCTCCAATTCTCGCCTGAAGCAAAAGTCTGTCAACTGACTTCTAAGTATGGTCGTACATTCTCTGCCGAAAGTGATCCTGGAGTCACTTGAGCTGGTTCCCGGAACATAAGTCAGCGATCACGCGAATGAAGGCTCCGCCACAACCTTCCAACGGGTTGCACTCGAAGCTCGAACGAGCCCACCGAATTCGATGGGCATCCATACTTCATGACGGACGCTGACGAAATACGGGCCCGTGATGTTCGTCTTCGCCCCGATCGCCCCGGCAAATCGCCAATGACGTCCACCGTCAGAACTCACTTCGAGGAATCCGGGGCCGCCATCGATCCACATGTCTCGACCATCTCTACTTACCCCGAAGGCGTTGACGGCGTACGGTCCGATGTTGCCAGCGCCGACGTTGCGCTGCGGCGAACCCTTCGCTATGAGCATCCACGTCCGACCGCTGTCAGCGGTCTCATAGAGCCAGTTCTTCGCCTTCATCATTCCGACACCCTGTCCGCACAGCATGTACCAACGAGAGTCGCTCACCAGCTGCGCCTGGCCGGATACGTTCACTGCACACGGATTGGCGACACGACGCCACGACGTTCCGGAGTCCGACGTCGCGATGAGTGTCGATCCATCCTCGGCCAATCCCATAGGTCCCGACATCGCGAGAACGTGCGGTGGAACGTTTCTCGATCCAAAGGATGGAATGACCACGTTGCTCGTTGGCGTCAGCGACCCGAGTGGGAACGTGCCTACCCGAGTCACGCACGGATTTACACTCACTACGGTGGAGCAACGATCGGCGACCACGATCGCGTGGTCGCGGGACAGTGTCAGTGAGGTGGTCTGACCCGAGAACGCGACGCTCTCCCACGAACGCCCACCGTTGGACGTGTACAGGGGACCTCGGGGCGCGGGCTGTGCGATGTAGCCCACTCGTGGTGACGCGAATGCGATCAGCGCTGTAAAGGGATCCCACGAGCCAGAGGGCAGTACGCCCGAGATCCGCCATGACGTTCCACCGTTCACGGTCGTTGTCAAGTAGGAGTACCGCGCCGACGTGAAGTTCTTGTTCCAGAAGGTGGCGATCGCGACCCCCTTCGATGCAGAGAACATCTGAAGAGCGACGACCGAAGACGCGTCGATCACGGTTCCCACTGGAAGTGGGGTGACAGAAGTTTGTGTCTGCGCGGAACTCGGGCCGGGAAGTCGGATTGGCTGGTGGCCGTTGCCACCGACGTAGAGGGAAACAGCGAGGACGACGGCGCTGGCCAAGAGAAGGACGAGTCCCCTTCGCAACCACCTTCGTCGCTGGGCCCGGCGTGCCTCTGGGAAAAGCACCACGATCTCTTCGACCGTAGGTCGATCCTTCTCGTCAATTAGAAGGGACACGGTGAGCCCTCCCGACCGGGCTGAAAGGACTCTGATCTCATCGCGCAACGTTTCACGACGTCACGTCCGAGATTGGATCAACGCCACGACCTCGTCGCGGCGGTAGCCCTGAGCCCGGGCAAACGTCAGTAGTTCATCGATTCGGGTCATCACCGCACCACGTTGTGGCGTTCCAACGACACGAACTCCGCGCCCCCTCGTGAAGTCGAGAAGCCCTTCGTCTCGAAGGATGTGCAACGCCCGGATCACAGTGTTCTTGTTCACGCCCAGCACCGTCGCCAGGTCGACCGCCGGAGGAAGTCGTTCGCCTTGGGCCGCCTCTCCCTCAGCGATCGCGCGCCGTATCTCTGCGGCGACTTGATCGTGCAGTGCGACGGGTTCATCTTTGTCGATTTTGAATGTCTGCATAGAACTACTCTGAATAGTATCATGAGGTCGGCGCACTGCTTGCTGATTCGCGGATGTCGGCGCTACTCTTCGCGTGATGTTGAAGTCAGCGTTCGTCAACTTGTACACCCGCGACATTGAGGCGGGCATTGCCTTTTACCGCGACCTCTTGGGTTTCGAGGAGACCTTCCGAACTCCGCGCGAGGGGATTCCGGAGCACGTTGAGTTGATGTTGAACGGATTCGGACTCGGGCTGGGTACCGTGGAAGCGGCCCGCCGAGTCCACGGCGTTGAAGCGACGCCGGGCAGCCCCTCGATGGTCGTGGTCATCTGGTGCGATGACGTCGACCGCACGTTCAACTCGTTGGCGGAGACGGGGGTCGCGGTGGTGCAGGAACCCCACGACGTGGGCAACAACAATCGAAATGCCCTGCTACGAGATCCCGATGGCAACCTCATCGAGATTGTGGCAAAGCGCACGTAGGATCAACGCTCCGGCGCCCTCTAAGGCACCCTTAGCTAAACGCGCTGGGACCTCAACACGATTGATCCCTAATGCCTGTAATGAACGGGGTTGATCTTGGGATGAAGGTGTAGTGAGAGCAGAGGAATGCTGACCGTGCCTTTTCCAGACGATTTTGACGATGTACTTCGAAGTTCGGATCCCCTTTCCGACACGTTGCTGGAGACGCCGCAGATCGAGGCTGCGTTCAATGAACTCGGCGAGAACCTGCTGAGAGTTCCGATGCCGCTTTCTCGCGCGCGGACACGAACGAAGCGACGGCTGACTCGACGAATGTTCACCGTCGCGCTGGCGAGCCTCTTAGTCGTTGGTGTTGCCGGCGCGGCGTCGGTGGTGGTCTCTGCTCGGACGGGACAAAAGGTGCCGAAGCAATATGTCGCAGCCGGTGGCCCCGGAGAAGAGCTTCGGACATGGGCGCCCGACTTTTGCAAAGTCGCCCTTTCAATCTCGTCCGACATCAAATATCCCTCGGGCGACGCAAACTGGCGACTGCAAGTCCTGGCATTTGAGAACAACATTCCGAATCCAAGCACGACGGGTGCGTGTCCGATCACGCCTGCAGGGGGAACGCCAGTCGCACGGCAGGTCGAGGTGTCAACGGGAGCCGAAAGGGGATTCTTTGCGATGAGCGCATTCTGCGCGTGGGTAAGTGATTACGGGCAGGCGAGAAAGTCGGGGAACAGCGCTGAGGCTTCGAAAGCGGCGAGCGAGGTGGCCGACGCCCTGTCGTGGCCAGCAGTGCGAGCCGAACTGTCGTACCCGGTGAAGTGGTCAGCTTTTGGTTGGTTCTTGCCTTATCAAAGTGCCGTTGCGACCGGCAACGTCGCAAGGGTTATGCGTAGGTTGGCGCATCGCGAGTACTCATGTGAGCAGTTCGTACCGAAATCGTGAGAAGTCCCTTTGGTTCAGATCCGAATCAAGGCGGGACAGGTCATTCGAGACTCCAGGTCGAGAAATTCGAGGTGCTGTTCGCCGTGAACCGAGCGGACATTCTCAAGTACTTCCTTCGTCGCAGCACCGATAGCGACGAAGCCGCCGATGCTCTGGCGGAGACATTTCTCGTGGCGTGGCGACGCATCGACGCGGTGCCTGCCGGTCTCGAGGGGCGACTCTGGCTCTTTGGTGTCGCGCGCAACGTCCTCTTCAAGCAGTTCAAGAAACGACAGCTCACTACCGCGATCAATCAACGCCTGGCGATGGAACTCCGACTCGCCCTTTCGAACTCGAAGGGCGATTTGGAGGAGGGCATGGTGCACAGGGCACTCGCTCAACTTTCTAAGTCCGACCGCGAGATTGTTGAGTTGAGCGCGTGGGAGGAATTGTCCCCAGTCGAAATTGCTCGGGTTCTCGGAATCTCCGCGAACGCGGCACGGGTTCGACTCCATCGTGCTCGTCAAAGAGTCGCCGATATCTTGATGCAGACCGAGTCGATCAGCGGTGAATAGTTTTTCTCGGGCGCTATTTGGCCGCTTAGCTGCACGACGGGCGCTAACGGGGCACTAACTGGAGGACTTCGACGGACGCTCGTGCAATCTCACGGCCAAACGAAATCGTTCGAACCAAGCACTTTCATCGATCAATCCGTGGAGCGGGCGACGAGAATCGAACTCGCGTTCTCAGCTTGGGAAGCTGATGTTCTGCCGCTGAACTACGCCCGCGGAGTAGCCAATGTTAACGCTCGACAGTGGAGACAGCATCGCGAACTGCCTCGCCCTGTAAGGGAGTGCGAGAAGATCGTCGGGCACAGGATTGGGCTGGGCTTCGATGGTACGTTCTCTTCGTGGCTATTCGGGTGGTACTCGCCGAGGATAACGCTCTCCTGCGTGAGGGAATTTCACGCCTTATAAGCAGTGACGACTACTTCGATTTGGTGGGCGTCGGCAGTGACTATCCCGAATTGATCGGGCTGATCGAGACCCACGAACCCGACGTCGTCGTGACCGATATTCGGATGCCGCCGACCGGCACCGATGAGGGGATACGGGCCGCCGCGTGGCTGCGAGAGAATCGCCCCAAGGTGGGCGTCGTCGTACTGAGCCAGTACACGGCCCCGGCCTACGCGCTCGCGTTGCTCGAAGAGGGTTCGGCCGGCCGGGCGTACCTGCTCAAGGAGCGCGTCGCCGGCGCGAGCGAACTGTCACGCGCTATCCGCGTGGTCGCCGAAGGCGGATCGGTGATCGACCCACTCGTGGTCGACGAACTGGTGAAGGCCCGTTCGCACAAGCCGAAAGGTGACCTCGACTGGCTGACGCCGCGCGAGACCGAGATCCTCAGTGAGATGGCCCAAGGGAAGTCCAATGGCGCCATCGCCAAGAGCCTCGGCGTCTCGGAACGGGCCGTGGAAAAACATTCCAACTCGATTTTCGCAAAGTTCGGACTCTCCGAAGAGCACGACCTGAATCGCCGCGTGAAGGCCGTTCTGGTCTATCTCGGCGAGAGCGCGGGAGGCTAACCACACCCCCCTCGCGGAAGGCACCTCACTGTCCCCGGGGGGAGCTCGGTGAGATACTTGACGGATGGAAGAGCCCCTCTCGGTCATGGTCGTCGACGACCAGGCGCCGTTTCGAATGGCCGCGCGAGCCGTCATCCGCCGCTCGGCGGGGTTCTCACTCGCGGGTGAAGCGGAGAACGGTGTGGAGGCGCTCGAGCTCGCCAACGAGCTCCACCCGGCGGTCGTGCTGATGGACATCAACATGCCCGAGATGGGCGGCATCGAAGCGACGCGTCGGATCGTCGCCGATCTACCCGAGACCTTCGTCATCCTCTGCTCGACCTACGACATCAGTGACTTGCCGCCGGACGCGACCGCGAGCGGCGCGCGGGCCTACGTGCACAAGGAGCAACTCGGCGCGACGACGCTTCGTCGTTTGTGGGATCAACGAGACGACGTCGCCTTCGCGACGTGAGTCAGTCCAGCGGCAGTGAGCCGCGGATCGCGGTGCCGTGTCCGATCTCGGACTCCCAGCGCACCGCGCCACCGATGGCGCCGAGGCGGTCCATCATGTTGACGTAGCCGTGACCTCGTTGCGCGGTGCGAACGTCGAAACCGGGACCGTCGTCGCGTACTTCGAAGAGCAGGCTGCCCGACTCCTCCCACACGCGCACGACCACGTGGGACGCCGCGGCGTGCTTGCCGGCGTTCTGCAGTGCCTCGAGGCAGCAGAAGTAGACGGCCGCCTCGACGTCGCCGCCGTAGCGGCCGATGCCGTCGGTGATCAACTCGATGTCGAGCGGCGAGCGGTTGGTCACGGCCTTCAGCGCCTCGCCGAGTCCGCTGTCGACCAGCAGCGGCGGGTAGATGCCGTGGGCCAGTTCGCGCAACTCGCGAATCGTCTCCTGGACCGCTTCACCGAGTTCGTCGAGCATCTGGGCGGCCATCTCGGGGTCTTCGGCGACGACGTCCTTCGTGAGCCGGAGGTTCACGGCCAGTGCGACGAGGTGCTGCTGGGCCCCGTCGTGGAGGTTGCGCTCGACGCGTCGACGTTCGGCGTCACCGCTCGCGACGACGCGAGCGCGCGAGGCCCGCAACTCGTCGGCCTGGCGACGCAGTTCGTCGAGTGAACTCTGCAGCGCGGTGTCGAGCTGGGCGTTGTGGAGGGCCAGGCCGACCTGTCGGGCCAAGTCCGAGAGCACGCGGTCGTCCTCCTCGCGGAACGCGACGGCGCCCGGGATCCTCGAGACCACGATGATGCCGAGCAGTTCACCGGCGTGGCTGATCGGCGCGACGCGCATCGGACCGACGGCGTCACTGGTGGCGATCGACGGGAGCCACACCGAGGCCCACGCGTTGCCCGACACGCCGGCGCGCGCGATCACCTGGCGTTCGTCGCGCGTCACCTGTAACGAGCGCGGCGGTCGATCCGGTACCGACACGACGAGGTCGAGGACCTCGCCGTTGCCGGTGAAGATCTCGGCGGAGGCCAGCGACAGCGTTTTTCGCAGTGACTCGACGAGTTGCAACAAGAGCTCGTCCATCGGGATCGCCCTCGTCATGCGGGTGCCGAAGGAGCGGACCACTTCGTCGGGCGCCTCGCGTGCCCCGTAGGTGAAGCTGGTGGCGATACGTGAGAAGCGACCGCGCAGCGCCAGTTGGGCGAAGGCGGCGACGGCCGCCGCGGCCATCGCCCACCACAGCAGGTCCCGGTCGGCGTGCGTGGTCGGCGCCTTGTCGAAACCCCTCACGGCCAGGAGATACGCACCGGCCACGATGGCGACGGTGCCCAGCATCGTGATGAGGTGCACCAGCACCCGGTCGGCGTGTGACGCGGCGTTGGAGGCGCCGGCGGCGAGTCCGAGCGGCACCAGACACGAGAGCGCGATGAGCGGCGCACCCACGTGGAGCGGCCAGTCGACCAGGGAGTGGAGCGTCACGACGATCACGATGAAGGTCAGCGCGAGGGCCGAGCCCGCGACCAGCGACTGGACGAGTTGACGCGCCCGCGCGGAGGCGTCGACGTAGCGACCCCGCAGCGCCGGCAACGCGGTCCCCACGGCGACGCACCAACCGAGCGCGAGCGGCCACGGTGTGAGGGCCTTGGCGTCGGCGACGTAGTAGACGCAGAGGGCGAGCGCGACGGCGTACCACGCGGCCGCGCCCCATTGACGGCCCCTCGTCTTCAAGACGCCGTCGGGCAACGACAGCACCACCTGCACGACGACCGCCATCGTCAGTAGCGCGAGCGCGTCGGCGACGCGTCGCGTCGCGCCGTCGACGCCCAGGCCGTGGTGGTCCCCGACGCGCATCACGAGCATCGTGGCGCCACCGCCGAGCGCGACCAGCGCGCAGTTGAGTCCCAGCCGCGGCGTGCGTGCGACGAGGACGACGCCGGAGAGCGCCCAACTGGCGACGGCGACGCCGACCACGCTCCACAGCGCGACCAGGCCCGCGTGGGGCGCGTCAACGAGCGCCACGATCGCGGCGAGCACGCCGAGCACGACGGCGACGAAGCAGGCCAGTCGGTCGCGCGACGACGATCGCTGGGTGATCGGCGAGGACTCGGCGGTTCGCAACGTGCTCACCACGTCGCGGGTGCTCAGAGCGTGCCGATCGTGGTCACGGTGTCACCGTCGGTGTCACCGGCGGCGTCGCCGTCGGAGACGATTCGACCGTCACGCATGCGCAGTACGGTGTCCGCGGCGTTGGCGACGTGGGCGTCGTGGGTCACCAGGATGATGGTCTGCCCCGCGGCGTGGAGCCGGCTCAGCAACTCGATGACCTCTTGGCCGCCGACGGAGTCGAGTGCGCCGGTCGGCTCGTCGGCCAGCAGCAGCGTCGGCTCGTTCGCGAGGGCGCGGGCGATGGCGAGCCGCTGGCGTTGTCCCCCGGAGAGCACGCCCGGCATCTCGGACGCCTTGTCCGCGATGCCGAGGAGGTCGAGCAGGTCGCGAGCACGCGATTCGGCCGTCTTGCGGTTCCGACCGGCGATGATCGCCGGGAGCGCGACGTTCTCGAGCACGCTCATGCCCTCGAGGAGGTTGAAGAACTGGAAGACGATGCCGATGTGCTTGCGCCGGATGAGGGCGTGATCGTCCTCAGAACCCTCGGACATCGATTCGCCGGCGACGACGATCGAGCCCTCGTCGACCTCTTCCAGGCCGGCGATGAGGTTGAGGAGCGTGGACTTGCCGCAGCCCGAGGGTCCCATCAGCGCGATGAACGTCCCCCGTTCGACCGTCAGGTCGACCCCGCGTAGGGCGCGTACGGGCGCGAGTTCCGCCTCGAACGTCTTTCGCACACCGTGCACCTGCAGTGCCGCGAGCGAAGACGCCTCGCGCGGGTTCGCGTCGGATTCGGTGGTCGTCATGGAGTATCCCCTTCTCTTGCTGAACTGAAGCTGGGCTGTTCGTCGCGGTTCACCGCGAGGATCTTGTAGGCGACGACGGGGGTGTCGCGGCCCTTCACGAGTTGGGCGTCGAGTTCGACCGTGGCGAGGTCGAGTGACAGGGCGCTCTTGGTCGGGTCGGAGATGACGGTCTCGCCCGCGGACGCGAGCTGTTGGAGCCGTTGGGTCAGGTTGACGGTGTCGCCGACCAGGGTGTACTCGAGTCGCTCCTCGGAACCCAACAGGGCGGCGGCGACCTCGCCGGTCGAGAGTCCGATCCCCAGACCGAAGGCCGGCAGGCCTTCGCCCGCCCACTTGACGTTGATCTCGTTCTGCAGGGCGTGCATGCTGGCCGCCGCCACGACGGCGCGGTCGGCGTGGTCGTCACTCGGCACCGGGGCTCCGAAGACCGCCATCACCGCGTCGCCGACGAATTGCATGACCGTTCCCCCTTCCCCAATAATGGCGCGATTCATCGCGGCGCGGTGGGTGTTGAGTTGGCCCGCGAGTTCGCTCGGGTCGGCGTGTTCGGCGATCGTCGAATAGGAGCGGATGTCGCTCATGATGACGGTCACGTTGAGTCGCTCGGTCTCGCCGATGTGCCGACCCTCGTTGCGCAGCTTCTCGGCGATGCCGCCCGGCAGGAGTCGCGAGAGCGTCTCACCCTGCTCCTCGCGGTCCACGATCGCGCGATGGAGGTTGCGCAGTCGATCGAGCGCGCCCTGGTGGCCGGCGCTCACCTCGGCGGCCAGCTTGCGAAAGAGGTCCTCGACCTGGGCGTCGACCGCTTCGGGCGTCAGGCGACGGGCGGCGGCGATCGCCTTGATCGGCTTGCCCTCGGCGACGAAGGCGAGCAGCGACTCTTCGGTGTCCGAGAGTTCGCTGTTCGAGGTCACCGGTCGCATCAGCGATTCGACGATCGACGGGTCGAGCGCGGTCCCGCCGGTCGCGACCATGCGAATGGCCTCGATGAGTTGGTTCCCCTGAGCGAGGTTGTCCTTCAGGAGATAGCCGTAACCGGCAGAGCCCTCGGCGAGCAGCGCCACGGCGTACTCGGGGTCGTCGTACTGGGAGAGGATGACGATGCCGGTGCCGGGGTGGCGCTTGCGCACCTCCTTGGCCGCGTCGATGCCCTCGCGGTTGAACGACGGCGGCATGCGGATATCGGTGACGAGCACGTTCGGCGCCGCCTCGGTGGCCCCGGCCACGGTCTCGTCGTAGTCCGAGGCGACGCCGACGATCCGCAGGTCGCTCTGACGGTCGATGAGCGCGCGCACGCCCTCGCGCACCAGCAGGTTGTCGTCGGCGAGGAAGACGGTGATGGCCGAGGCGCTGTCGACGGTGTCACTCATGGTGAGCAAAGTCTGGACCTTCACCGCGTTCGTCAAAAGGGGGTAGACCCCACATTTTGTGGGGGTGTTAGGCCCCCACAACGCAGTGCGGTACCACTATTTACGGACGCGACCTCAACCGCGACGATGTTCCCATGAGATACCAGAGTTCAGTCACTTCACTGTCATGGATTCCCTCCGAAGCGATTCAGGGGGGAACCCGCTTGCCCTTCGACGTCGGGATGGCGCACTACGATCCCGCGCCGCCGGACGCCATCGAGGACCTCGACGAGCTCCGTCGCGCTGACCGATTCCGGTTCGCCAATCAGTTGTCGGCGTCGATCCAGGTGAATGCCAGCGGCGAGATCATCGCGGCGAGTTACACCGGCGCGGGGATGATCGGGAGCACCACGGTGAAGCTCGGGCCCGTCAGCAAGGTCTTCGAGGCGGTCGCGTTGCCCGACATCAAGGTGAAGCCCGTCTACGGCGACGGCTGGGTGCGCTTCACGCAGACCGCCGGCGGTCGCACCGGGATGCCCGCGCCGCGCCGGGTCCGTCGCGCGCCGTTCGTCCAGTGGCAGGCGCCGCTGGCCTGGACGACGTTGTCGCTGACGATGTACACCAACGGGGAGTCGAAGGGAGCGCTGGTCGGCGCCAGCCGCTTCCCGCGCCACTGGGTCTACGACGAGAACGGTCAACTGAGCGCCAAGTCCGGCCTGATCGACTTCGCCGACTGGTACCGCAAGTCCTTCGGCAAGGAGACGCCCTGGGGTCACCAGGACTCCGACGCCTTCGTCACGACCGTGGAGAGCGCCCTCGAACGAAACCTCTCGCGCAAGCTCATGGCGGGTGCGGCCAAACCTAGGATTAGAAAGGTGAAGCGCGGGACGGTGCTGGTCAGGCAGGGGGATCGAAGCTCCGAGGTGTACCTGATCCTCGACGGCGTGCTGCGCGTCGAAGTCGACGGCGTGCGCCTGGCCGAGTACGGCCCCGGCGCGATGTTGGGCGAGCGCGCGCACCTCGAAGGTGGCGCGCGCACGTCGTCACTGGTCGCGGTGACCGACTGTCGCGTCGCCTCGGTACCCGCGGAGTCGCTCGATCGCGATTCGCTCGAAGAACTCTCCACCGGACACCGCCGAGAAGAATCGAACGCGGGCTGACCGCGTGCGGGTCACTTTCCTCGGGGTCCGAGGTTCAACACCCGCGCCGGGCGAGGAGTTCGTACGGTACGGCGGCCATACGTCGTGCGTGGCGATCGCACACGACGGCGAGGCGCCGTCATTGTTGCTCGACGCCGGGACGGGGATCCGACGAACCAGCACATTGATGGGCGGCGAGCCGTTTCGCGGCTCGATCCTGCTGACGCATCTCCACTGGGACCACGTGCACGGCCTCCCCTTTTGCGACGCCACCGACCGCAACGACTCGCGGGTGACGCTCTTCGTGCCCGATCAGCTCGACGGCTCGGACCCGCTGGAGGTGCTCTCGCGCGGGATGTCACCGCCGCACTTCCCGGTGCGTGCGGATGAACTGCGCGGCGACTGGTCGTTCGCCTCGTTGAGTTCGTCGTCGCTCGAGGTCGAAGGTTTCAACGTCCTCGTCGAGGAGATCCCCCACAAGGGCGGCCGGACCTACGGACTCCGCGTGAGCGACGCGTCGGGTGCCGTCGTCTACATGCCGGACCACTGTCCCAGCGCGCTCGGCCCCGGTCCCGACGGCCTGGGTGAGTACCACCAGGCGGCGATGTCGCTGTGCGAGGGCGCGGACGTCCTTATTCACGACGCGCAACTGCTGCGCGAGGAGTTGGCGGCGGAGGCCTACTTCGGTCACGCCGCAGCGGAGTACGCCGTCGCATTGGGTCGTCGCGCGGACGTCGCGCGCGTCGTTCTCTTCCACCACAAGCAGGGCCGCACCGACGACGAACTGGACGCCGTGGCAGAGCGTTTCGGCGACGAATCGAACGTGATGGTCGCGACGCAGCGCACCGTCCTCGAACTGTGAGCCCCGCGGGCTCGTCGCTCGACGCCGTGGTCGTCGGCTCCGGGCCCAACGGCCTCGCCGCGGCGTTGACGCTCGCGCGAGCCGGACTGTCCGTCGAAGTCGTCGAGGGCGCGACGAGCCCGGGTGGTGGCTGCCGCACACAGGAGTTGACGTTGCCGGGGTTCCACCACGACGTCTGTTCGACGATCCAATCGATGGTGACGATCTCGCCGTTCTTTCGCGAGTTCAGTGACGTGCGCGACGCGGTCTCATTGTCGAAGCCACCGGTGGCGATGGCCCACCCGCTCGACGACGGGCGCGCCGCCGCGGTCGAGGGGTCGGTCGCCCAGACCGCGGCGACGCTCGGCGTCGACGCCGACCGGTACCGGCGACTCTTCTCCGCGCTCGTCGCCGACGCTGACGCGCTCGGCGCGTCGGTTCTCGCGCCGCTGCGGTCTGCGCCGCGCAATCCGTTGACCATGGCCCGCTTCGGTCTCAACGGACTGCCGTCAGCCACGCACCTGGCGACGCGATTCTCGACCCCCGAGGCCAGGGCCCTCATCGCGGGTCTGTGCTCGCACGCCATGTTGCCGCTCGACGCGCCCGTGACCTCGGCCTTCGGGCTCTTTCTCAACGTGACCGCCCACGCCGGTGGGTGGCCCGTCGTGCGAGGTGGAAGTGGCAGCCTGGTCGACGCGCTCGTGTCGGCGCTACGTGACGAAGGCGTCACCGTGCACCTCGATCGTCCCGTCCGTCACCTCAGTGACCTGCCGACGGCCCGCGCGACGCTCTTCGACACGTCGGCGTGGGGAATGGTGGACGTCGCGGGCGAACGGCTCAGTGCTCGCTACAAGACGGGGGTCGCGAAGTTCCGGCGCGGACCGGGCGTCTTCAAGGTCGACTGGGCGCTCTCGGGTCCGGTGCCCTGGAGCGCCGAGGTCTGTCGCCGATCCGCGACCGTGCACGTCGGCGGCACCTTCGACGAGGTCGCGTCGTCGGAGAAGGACGTGGCGCTCGGTCGTCACTCGGAGCGACCGTTCTGCATCGTCGTGCAGGCCAGTGTGGCCGACGACACGCGCGCGCCCGACGGCCACCACACGCTGTGGGGCTACTGTCACGTGCCGAACGGGTCGGACGTCGATATGACCGAACGGATCGAGCGTCAGATCGAGCGCTTCGCTCCCGGCTTTCGCGATCTCGTACTCGCGAGGGTCTCGACGTCGACGGCCGAGGGCGAGCGCCACAATCCCAACTACGTGGGCGGCGACATCACGGGCGGCGCCGGGACACTTCGCCAGACGATATTTCGACCGACGGTGCGCTGGAACAACTACCGAACGGGCACGCCCGGTCTGTATCTCTGCTCGGCGTCCACGCCGCCGGGTGGGGGCGTGCACGGGATGTGCGGCTACGGTGCCGCGCACGCGGTGCTGTCGGACCTGAAGGTCGCGCGCCCGCCTCACTAGCGCCGCGAGGAGGGAAGCTCGCCCGGGTGGCTTTGTGCTTATTCCGAGCGCAGGACTAGCGCCGGCGGCGTCGTGGCGGCGCTGCGACCGGGCCACGTCGCGGCGATGATGCCCACCACTATCGTGCCGACGCCGACGAGGATGAGTGCGACCGCGGGCACCGTCGGCTGCGGCACGGCGTTGATATCACGAGCGAAGAGCGTCCAGAGCTCTCGACCGAACAGGACGCCCAACGGTATGCCGGCGACGGCGCCGACGAGCGTGTCCACGGTCGCCTGCCACGCGACGGCCAACCCGAGCTGGCGCCTCGTGAGGCCGAGGGTCTTCAAGACGGCGAGGTCGCGACGCCGCCGACGCACCGAAGCGATGAGCGTGAGGGCGAGCGCGAAGACCGCGCCCGCCGCGAGGCCGGTGGCGAGCACGACCGGCGTGGCGCCGATGGAGCGGTAGTCGACGATCTGCGCCGGCCGCTCGACGCCGAGTACGGTCACGAAGTTGCCGATCCCTTCCGGCGTCCTCTTGAAGACGTTGTTCGCGATGCGGGCGATTCCCTCGAGATTTCGTTTCCCGGCCGCGGCACTTACTCCGGCACGCAAGCGTACGAAGACGAGTTCGGGACCGTTGAGGTTCGGGTCCTTGTAGGAGGTGGCGCGAATGAAGGCCGGTGTTTGTACGCCGGTGGGAATCAGTGCGCCCGTCCCCATGGACGTGTGCTCGGCGACGGCCGCGGCGTAGCCGACGGCCGGGAACGTTGCCGTGCCGACGATCGTCAACTTGGTCGGGGGAATGTAGATGGGCGCGCTCGACGGTGAGCCGTAACTCACGAGGACGCTCTGGCCGATTCGCTTGTGGAGCAACGCCATCGTCTGATTGCCGAGCACGATCTGGTGCTTCGTGCGAAGTCCGTGGCCCGAGAGGATTGGAGGCAAGACTCGCGCCTTCGTTGCGGCGATGAGCATCGGTACGGCCTGGCCGTCCACGGTCAATATGTTGTAGTCGACGCCGCTCCACTGTGCGACGTCAGGATCCTTGTTCAACGCCCGCAGCGCGGTGAGGGGCACGTTGTTGCTGGGGTTCAACATGTAGTTCCAGTTCCAGCCGTAGAGGGGCGGTCGCGACACCAGGGTGTGCAGACCGCTGGAGAACGTCAACGTCGTCGCCATCAGCGTGACCGCGAGTATCGCCCCGACGAGGATCGACCGCACCGGGACCTCACCACGACCCCGTGGTGATTCCAGGGCGAAGTGCGCGCCGAGCGTCGGGGCGATCGGGAGTCCAAGGAGTTGGAGTCGCCGCACGACCGCCGAGCGCCGTGGGCCACGCGCCTGCGACGCCTTGATGCGACGCGGCGAGTTCGAGACCGCGATGAGCACGGTCGACGCGCCGAGGACCACGAGAAGTAGAACCGCGCCGAACCCGAGCACGGTCCAGTCAAATGAGACGCCGTGATAGGGATAGACCGGGCGCACCGGACCGAGGGGAGCGAGCGGCGAGAGGGCCACCGCGACGGTCTCGGCGAGCATCACGCCGACGATCAAGCAGCCCAGCCCACCGATCAGGCTTTCGACGAGCGTGTCGGATTGGCTCGCGCCGAGTGACTGCAGGACCCGCCGATCGTCGTTACCCAGTCGCAACTGACGCGACAGGGCTTGGACGGACAGGATCAGGCAGATGAGTGCGGCGATGATCCCGAAGGCACCGAGCGCGACCGACTCGGGCTTGACCGCGAGTTCGACCGTTGCGGTCACACTTGACGAGACGTGGAACTCGTACGTGAGGTGCGGGGGAATGATCTTGACCAACTGCGTCTCGATCGTCGAGATGCCTTCGTCGCCGTGGCGCAATTGGATCGCGTAGTAGACCGGCTCGTGCCAACCGGGATCGATCGCCGCGGCCCGTTTGAGCATGGCCGGCGTGATGAACGCGAATCCGTAGGAACGATCGACGTCGTCCTGGACGATTTCGCTGTTCATGGCCACGAGGGCGCTGACCCTGGCGTGGACCGTGAAGATCGGCTTCACCTTCGACGTCCCGAAGCCGGGCAGGTTCATTTCACTCGGAGAGTAGAAGCCAATTGGAATGGTCTGGCCCTGGTGCACGTGCCAGATCGCGGCCGCGCCCGGCGTGACGACGATCTGATTCAGGCTCGTCGGATTGGGCATGGTGCCCTCCAGGACGGCGAGTCGGTCCTCTTTCATGAGGTAGCCGTCGGAACTGCCGCCGATGACCACACTGTTCACCGTGTTCAGCAACGGCGCCCCGTTCGGACTCAGGATCACCGCGTCACCGGAGTCGAGCGTGCGCACTCGTGCGACGTCCTTCAGTCGATCGATGTCCTCGGCGATGGACGCCGAACCCTTCCCACCATTCGACGCCCCGAAGACGGCCATCGTCAACGTCGACGGATTCGTGCTCTGGAGGAACGTCGGATACGACGACTGCGTGCGTCGCGCGGCGGCGACGGACGCCATCGCGAGACCGCCGGTGAGTCCGATCAGCACGATCACGCTGAGGTACGCACTCGCGCGGCGCGCGAACGTCGCGCGGAACCGGTACCACGCGAACTCGAACGTATGCCTGCTCATCAGTGCCCCGGCGTCCCCCTCGACGATCGAACATCATCTCGCGCAGGGCGGTGCGTCGCCAGAATGTTGACCGCACGACGCCGTGGGGTGTTAGTACCACCCCCGACGGTGCTCCGGCTCACCCGTCGTCGACGAGTGGTCGACCTCGTAAGGTGAGTCCGGTGACAGCGAGAGGTGACGGAGCGACGGATGGTTGATGACATTGAGGAGATCATTCGCACCGATGACCTCACCAAGCAGTATCCGACGATGGATGTCCCCGCGGTCGACAAGTTGAACCTGAAGGTTCACCACGGTGAGATATTCGGGCTCCTCGGTCCCAATGGCGCCGGCAAGACGACGACGGCCGGCATCTTGACGACGCGCGTCATACCGACCTCCGGGCACGCCTACATCTCGGGCATCGACGTGAAGAAGCATCCGGCGCTCGTGAAGCAGCTCTCGGGCATCGTCTCCCAGCAGAACACGCTCGACCGACAGTTGACGGTCTGGGAGAACTTGTACTTCCACGGACGCCTCTTCGGGATCAACGCCAAGGAGTCGCGGCGCCGGTCCGACGAGCTACTGGAGCGATTCTCGCTCTCGAAGTGGTCGAAGGCTTCGATCTACGCACTCTCCGGTGGCATGGCGCAGCGTCTTATGGTGGCCCGCGCGATCTTCCACAATCCCGCTGTCTTGTTCATGGACGAACCGACGGCCGGCCTCGATCCCCAGAGCCGACTCGTCCTCTGGGATCTCCTCACCGAGTTGAACCGCGCCGGTCAGACCGTCGTGCTGACCACGCACTACATGGAGGAGGCCGATCAACTCTGTGATCGAGTGGCGATCATGGATCACGGGAAGATCCTCGCGCTCGATACCCCGGCGGAGTTGAAGAAGAGCACTGGTGCCGACACGATCGTGACCATCAAGGTCGCCACGAGCGCGGATCATCTGGCGGAGAGCCTGAAACGTGATATCGACGCCATCGTGTCCACCCGTGTGCAGGAGAACTCGCTCATCATCGAGATGCGCAGTACCGAACGGCTGGTGCCTCGACTCGTCGATTCCGCCGAAGCGGCGAACGTCGAAATCCTCGACCTGGCGGTCGCCGAACCGACGCTCGAGACCGTGTTCATCAATCTGACCGGCAAGGAGTTGCGCGACGCATGACCACGAACACCACCTTTTCGGTGAACCCCACGCGTAGCGCCTTCGACGCCAGCCGCACGGCGATGAAGGCGCTGATCCTGCGCGACCTCGTCGTGGTCTGGAAGACCAAGCGAGAGTTCGTACTGCGAACCCTGATCCAGCCGTTCCTCCTCTGTTTCGTCTTCCTCTTCGTCTTCCCCAAGATCGGTCAGGCGGTCGGCGGGTCGAACTCCACCGGCGCGGCCGACTTCGCCACGGTGCTGGTGCCGGGCGTGGTGGGCATCTCGGTCATGTTCCAGGGCGTCCAGTCGATCGCGCTCACGATGGCCCAGGAGTTCGGCTTCACTCGAGAGATCGAGGACCGGGTGCAAGCGCCGTGTCCGATTTGGCTCGTCGCCATCTCGAAGGTGTTGTCGGCCACGGTGCAGGGACTCATCGCGGCGCTCATCGTCTTCCCGATCGCGTCGGTCGTGCACGCCGCCGGGGTCGAGGCCCATATCTCACTGCACTGGCTGATCATCCTCACCTTCGTCCCGATCGCGTGCGTCTCGATGGCCGGCCTGGGTCTCACCCTCGGCACGTCGTTCGAGCCGCGCAACATCGGTCTGATGTTCGGATTCGTCATCTTGCCGATCACGTTCCTCGGCGGCACCTACTACCCGTGGACCCATTTGGCGCCGGTGAAGATCGGCGGGTTCCACTGGCTGCAGACGCTGGTCCTGATCAATCCGCTGGTCTACGTGAACGAAGGCATGCGCGCGGCCTTCACCGAAGCGCCGCACATGCATCTCTACGTCGTCTATCCGGTCATGATCGCCTTCGGCGCGTTCTTCTTGACCCTGGGACTGCGGAACTTTCGACGTCGGGTGCTCTCCTAGAGACCATCGGCGCGGGCCGCTGCGGACTCGGAGTGGAACACCCGCACGGGCTATCGTGACTTCGTTATGGTCCTCTCCGATCGCTCCATCAAAGAAGCCATCGCCCAGGGCCGGATCATCATCGATCCCTTGGGCGAGGACTGCGTGCAGCCTTCGTCGGTCGACCTCCACATCGACCAGTTCTTCCGGGTCTTTCGCAACCACACCCAGCGCGTCATCGACGTGCGCGACGCTCAGGAGGACCTCACCGAGTTGATCGACGTGGGTCCGGATACGCCGATGATCCTGCACCCCGGTGAGTTCATGCTCGGCTCCACGACCGAGCGCATCGCGATCCCCGATGACATCGTGGGGCGGCTCGACGGCAAGAGTTCGCTCGGGCGCCTCGGCCTCGTCATCCACTCGACGGCCGGCTTCGTCGACGCCGGGTGGGACGGCCATATCACCCTGGAGTTGTCCAACGTCGCGAACCTGCCCATCACGCTCTATCCGGGGATGAAGATCGGCCAGATCAGCTTCTTCCAGATGACGACGCCGGCCGATCGCCCCTACGGTGCCGAGGGCCTCGGTTCGAAGTACTCCGGCCAGCGCGGCCCCACGCCGAGCCGGTACTCGGAGAACTTCAAGAAGCAGTGAGGACGGACGTGACGAGAGGATCGCAGTGTTAGCTCGAATCATCATCGGCCTCGGGGTGACGCTCATCTTCTTCACCATCGCCGGTCGCCGCTTCTACTGGCTCTCGAAACTGATCCGCTCCGGTCAGAGTGCCCCGCGACGTTGGCAGGGACTGCGCAAGGTCAGCGAGACCGAGGTCGTCGAGGTCGCCGGCCAGAAGAAACTGCTGAAGTGGACCGTGCCGGGACTGGCGCACTTCTTCACCATGTGGGGATTCACCGTCTTGATGACCACGATCCTCGAGGCCTACGGCTCGCTCTTCAGCCGTAACTTCCATATCCCGTTGATCGGGCGCGACAACTGGCTGGCCTTCACCGAGGACTTCTTCGCGACGGCGGTGCTGGTCTCGCTGGTCGTCTTCACCATCATCCGCATCAAGAACGCGCCGTCGCGCAAGGAGCGCGAGTCGCGCTTCTACGGCAGTCACCTCGGGGCGGCGTGGGCCGTCCTCTTCATGATCTCGTTGGTGATCATCACGCTGCTGCTCTACCGCGGTGCTCAGATCGACACGGGGCACTTCCCATTCACAAACGGAGATTGGCAGAAGGTTCAATGGCAGTTCAACGGACCGACGAGTCAACAGTTGACCCATTTCGCGTCACCGTGGGCCTTCGCCAGCAAGATCGTCGCCTCGTGGCTGGCGCCACTGGGCGTCGGCGTGAACTCGGTCCTCGAAGCGGTCTTCTTGCTCCTCAACATCGCGGTGATCGCGGGCTTCCTCGTCTTCGTCTCGTACTCGAAGCACCTGCACATCTTCCTGGCGCCGATCAACGTCGGCGTCTCACGGCGCCCGCGCGCACTCGGCGGACTCGACAAGACCCCGGACATGGACATGGACAACGTGACCGAGGACACGGTCTTCGGCGTCGGCAAGATGGAGGACTTCACCTGGAAGCAGATGTTGGACTTCGCGACCTGCACCGAGTGCGGGCGCTGTCAGTCGGTCTGTCCGGCGTGGACGACCGGCAAGCCCCTCAGCCCGAAGCTCCTCATCATGGGACTGCGCGAGAACATGTTCGCCTCGGCCGATCGGCTGCTGTCCGGCGGCTCGAACGCCGAGGTCGCGACGCTCGTGCCGACGACGATCGACCCCGACGTCCTGTGGTCGTGCACGACGTGCGGCAGCTGCGTGGAGCAGTGCCCGGTCGACATCGAGCACGTGGACGCGATCATCGACATGCGCCGCTACGAGGTGATGATGGAGTCGCGCTTCCCGAGCGAGGCGGCGCTGCTGTTGCGCAACATGGAGAACCAGGGCGACCCGTGGGGACTGGGTTCCTCCCAGCGCACCAAGTGGCTCGACGCCCTCGACTTCGAGGTGCCGATCATCGACGGACCGATCCCGGACGACGTCGAGTACCTCTACTGGGTGGGCTGCGCCGGGTCGCTCGACGAGCGGGGCCGCAAGCAGGCCGTCTCGACGGCGCGGATGCTGCACCGCGCGGGCGTCAAGTTCGGCGTCTTGGGACCGCGCGAATCCTGCACCGGTGACCCGGCGCGCCGCATGGGCAACGAGTACCTCTTCCAGGAGATGGCCAAGGTCAACATCTCGACGCTGCACGAGGTCGGTGCGAAGAAGATCGTCGCGAGCTGCCCGCACTGCTTCAACACGATGAAGAACGAGTACCCGGGTCTCGGCGGCGATTTCGAGATGATCCACCACGCCCAGTTGCTGAGCCATCTGGTCGCGACCGGCAGACTCGTGCCCGGCGTCGCCTACGAGGGCACCGTCACGTACCACGACCCCTGTTACCTCGGCCGTCACAACCGGGTCTTCGACGAGCCGCGCGGCGTCCTCGAGGCCATCCCCGGCGTCACGACGGTCGAGATGGGTCGCTGCCGGGAGAAGGGCTTCTGCTGCGGGGCCGGCGGCGCGCGCATGTGGATGGAAGAGACGATCGGCAAGCGCGTGAACATGGAACGCACGAATGAGGCGCTGAACACGGGCGCCGACATCATCTCGACCGCCTGCCCGTTCTGCATGATCATGTTGGACGACGCCGTGAAGGCCAACGGCCGCGATGAAGAGGTGTCGGTGATGGACATCGCCCAGGTCGTCGAGCGCTCACTGCAATCCTGAGAGCGTCCTCAAGTCGTCCCTAGTTAACACGCACGAAACCCGTTGCTAACGGTCTCGAAACGCTCGGTTGGGACACTGGTGCCATCAACTTGAGGTCAGCGTTGCCCTCTCCTAGTGACCCGAGGAGTGGACGTGCTCTCAGCAGTGAACATCCCGTATCCCCATTGGCTGAATCCCGCTGACAATACCTGGCAGCTCACGGCCGCCACCCTGGTCGGTCTGATGAGCCTGCCGGGACTCGCCGTCTTGTACGGCGGGCTCGTGCGAAAGAAGTGGATCGTCAACACGATGTTGATGGTCTTCTCGGGCTTCTCCCTCACGCTCATCGTCTGGATGCTCTGGGGCTACAACATGGCCTTCGGCCCGTTGTCGCACTTCGGCGCGACGGGGTCGTTCTGGAGCGGGTTCATCGGCCACTTCACGCCGCTCGCGACCGCGAGCTCCGAACAGGGCCAGGCGGTGTCGGGCGCGAATACCCTGATCCCCTTCCACTTCCCGACCGCGACGCTGGCCTACTTCCAGTTCGTCTTCGCCGCGATCACACCGCTCTTGTTCGTCGGGGCGTTCGTCGGACGCCTCAAGTTCAAGGCGTGGCTCTTGATCGTGCCGCTGTGGATCACGTGCGTCTACTGCGTCAACGCGGCGCTGCTCTGGGGCGGCGGGTTCTTCGCGCAGAAGGGCGCCGTCGACTTCTCCGGTGGCTACGTCATCCACCTCTCGGCGGGCGTCGCGGCCTTCACCGGCGCGGCGATCCTCGGGCCGCGCCGCTGGCAGGACCGCGAGAACGCGTTCCCGAGCAACCTGATGATGGTCGCCGTCGGCGCGGGCATCATCTGGCTCGGCTGGAACGGCTTCAACGGTGGCGACCCCTTCTACGCCGGTGCCAGCGCCGCCTCCGCGGTGCTCAACACCAACGTGGCGACCGCGGTCGGGGTGATCACGTGGCTCCTCTGGGACATGTTCCTCTCCAAGCAGAAGAAGCCCACGTTCCTCGGTGCCATCAACGGCATGCTGTGCGGACTGGTCGCGATCACGCCGAGTGCCGGCTTCGTGAACGGCACGGGCGCGATATTCGTAGGACTCATCTCGTCGTCGGTGGTGTGGTTCCTGTGGAACTACCTCTCCAAGGTGCGACCCTTCTCCAAGGTGGACGACGCGCTCGGCGTGGTCTACACCCACGGCTTCGCCGGTCTCATCGGCGGACTGCTGGTCGGGGTGCTCGCCGACCCGCACATGATCGAGTACGGCGTGTCCGGTGCGCACTACAAGGGACCGGGCGGCTTCTCGGTCGCCGGCTGGTTCTACGGACACTCGTTCCACCAACTCTGGGAGCAGTTCCTGGCGGCCTGCTGGATCATCTGCTGGACGGCGACCGCGACCGCGATCATCTTCTACCTTGTGAAGTGGATACTTGGTGGTCTGCGAGAGGACGAAGAGACGCTGCGCATCGGTGACGTCGCGATTCACGAAGAAGAGGCCTACCCGGAGCCGACCTTCGGTGAGCCGCTCGACTCGCCCAGCCACCTACACCCCGACAACGTCTAAGGAGAGACAATGAAGCTAGTCACTGCGGTCGTCAAGCCGTTCAAGCTCGATGAGGTCAAGACCGCTGTCAAGGACGTCGGCATCACGGGCATGACCGTCACCCAAGCCCGAGGATTCGGCCACGCCGGGGGTCACATCGAGATCTACCGAGGCAAGGAGTACGAGTTCGACTTCGTGGACAAGATCCGCGTCGAGATCATCTGCACCGACGAACTCGTCGACACGCTGATCGACGCGATCGTCCAGGCCGCGCGCACCGACACGATCGGTGACGGCGTGGCGTGGGTCACCGACATCGAACACGTGGTGCGCATCCGCACCAATGAACGCGGTCCCTCGGCGCTGTAGTCAGCCGGCCTGGCGCGCGACGGCTTCGGCCGCCGCCGCCGCGGCCGCGGGGTCGCCGAGGTAGCGCGCGGCGAGGATGTTGAGTCCGTCGTCCAGCGTGATCCGATACGGGATGCCGGTCGGGATCTCCAGCGCGGCGATCTCGTCCTCGGGGATGCTCTGGAGCACCATGCGCAGGGCCCGCAGCGAGTTGCCGTGGGCCACGACGATGACCGCGCCGCCGCGCACGGCCTCGGCGCGCAGGTCCTCGACGATCACGTCGGCGAAATACGGCGTCACCCGCGCGACGACGTCCTTCAGGCACTCCGTCGCCGGGATGAACTCCGGCGGCACGTCGCGGTAGCGCGGGTCGGCCAGACTGCTGCGCGGGTCGCCGTCGGGCATGCGCGGCGGCGGCACGTCGTAGGAGCGGCGCCAGAGCGTGACCTGCTCGATGCCGAACTGGTCGGCGGTCTCCTTCTTGTCCTTGCCCGTGAGGTCGCCGTAGTGGCGCTCGTTCAGCCGCCAGTTGCGCCGCACCGGCAGCCAGGATCGACCGGCGGCGTGCAGCGTGATCTCGGCGGTGCGGATCGCCCTCGTGAGGACCGAGGTGTGCAGGACCCGCAGGTCCAGGTCGGTCTCGGCCGCCAGGAGCGCCCCGGCGCTCGTCGCCTCGGCCTCGCCCAGGGGCGTGAGGTCGACGTCGGTCCAGCCGGTGAAGAGATTGAGCTCGTTCCACTCGGATTGGCCGTGGCGAAGGAGTATGAGGTCGGGCACGAGACCAGCGTACCTCGCGTCGTCGCCACCACTTTTGGGCGATTCTCCACGCGTAGAGGTCCTTGTTTCCATGGAGTTTCCTAAAAGTGTCATAAGACCGCTACATTTTCTTGACAAGTAGGGACTCAACTATGTACACTGGTTCCAGTGAGTTCTGACTCTCCGGAAGGACCGGGAGGAAGACGACGAATCAAGGAGATTTTCATGGCTAAGGCAGTCGGCATCGACCTGGGAACCACCAACTCGGTGGTCAGCGTCCTCGAGGCGGGCGAACCCGTCGTCATCCCCAACGCCGAAGGGGGACGGACCACGCCGTCGGTGGTCGGATTCTCAAAGACCGGCGAGGTGCTGGTCGGCGAGGTCGCGAAGCGTCAGGCGATCACGAACCCCGAGCGCACGATCCGCTCGGTGAAGCGACACATGGGCGAGAACTGGTCCGTCGACATCGACGGGACCAAGTACACGGCCCAGGAGATCTCGGCGCGCATCTTGCAGAAGCTGAAGCGCGACGCGGAGGCCTACCTCGGTGACAGCGTCACCCAGGCGGTCATCACTGTGCCGGCGTACTTCAACGACGCCCAGCGCACCGCCACCAAAGAGGCCGGCCAGATCGCCGGGCTCGAGGTGCTGCGCATCGTGAACGAGCCGACCGCCGCGGCGCTCGCCTACGGCCTCGACAAGGCCGGCCAGGAGCAGACCGTGCTGGTCTTCGACCTCGGTGGCGGCACCTTCGACGTGTCGGTGCTCGACATCGCCGACGGCGTCTTCGAAGTGAAGTCGACCCACGGCGACACCCACCTCGGTGGCGACGACTGGGACGACGCCGTCATGGAGTGGCTCATCAAGACCTTCAAGGACACCGAGGGCGTCGACCTTTCGGCCGACAAGATGGCCGTGCAGCGCCTGAAGGAGGCCGCGGAGAAGGCGAAGATCGAGCTCTCGGCCGTCCAGGACACGACCGTCAACCTGCCGTTCATCACGGCGACGGCCGACGGTCCCAAGCACCTCGACATCAAACTCAGCCGCGCGAAGTTCAACGAACTGACCTCGCACCTGGTGGACCGCTGCCGCAAGCCGTTCGACCAGGCGATCAAGGACGCCGGTCTGACCCTCGACAAGATCAACCACGTCATCATGGTCGGCGGTTCCACCCGGATCCCCGCCGTCCAGGAGCTGGTCACCAAGGTCACCGGCAAAGAGCCCAACAAGAGCGTGAACCCGGACGAGGTGGTCGCCATCGGCGCCGCGGTCCAGGCCGGCGTCTTGAAGGGCGACGTGAAGGACATCCTCTTGCTCGACGTCACCCCGTTGTCACTCGGTATCGAGACCAAGGGTGGCGTCATGACCAAGATCATCGAGCGCAACACCACGATCCCCACGAAGAAGTCCCAGACCTTCACCACGGCCGATGACAATCAGCCCTCGGTCGAGGTCCACGTACTCCAGGGCGAGCGTGAGATGGCGTCCTACAACCAGACGCTGGGCAAGTTCCAGCTCGTCGGGATCCCCCCGGCGCCGCGCGGCATGCCCCAGATCGAGGTCACCTTCGACATCGACGCCAACGGCATCGTGCACGTCTCGGCGAAGGACCAGGCGACGGGCGCGACCCAGTCGATGACCATCACCGGCGGCTCCTCGCTCTCCAAGGAGGAGATTGACCGCATGGTGCGCGACGCCGAGGCCCACGCCGAGGACGACCGGCAACGCCGGGCCGAGGCCGAGGTCCGCAACAACGCCGACGGCCTGGTGTACCAGACCGAGAAGCTGCTGAAGGACCAGGCCGAGAAGTTCCAGGGCTCCGAGCGCGACGACGTCGAGGGCGCGCTGGCCGCGTTGAAGGAGGCCCTGAACGGCACCGACATCGAGGCCATCAAGGACGCGACCGAGAAGTTGCTCACCACGAGCCAGGGTTTCAGCCAGCGTCTGTACGAAGAGGCCGCGAAGGCGAACGCCTCGGAGCCGTCGGCGCCGCAGGGCAATGACGACGACATCGTCGACGCCGAAATCGTCGACTAACCATGAGTGACGACGTGGTGGAGAACGACACCGTGACGGCGGGCGACGCCGTCACGGAGGTCGTGGACGAACGAAGTGACGCCGAGCGTCAGCGCGACGAGTACCTCGACGCGCTGCAACGCCTCCAGGCCGACTTCGAGAACTACCGCAAGCGCGTGGCGCGTTCGTCCCTGGACGCCGCCGACCGCGCGGCCGGCGAGGTCGTCGTGAAGATGCTGCCGGTCCTGGACGCCTTCGACCTCGCGGCCCAGCACTTCTTGAGTGCCCCGTCCGAGGAGGCCGAGGCCCTCGATCAGGCGCGCGGGCTCTTGCTCGACGCGCTGGCCAAGGAGGGACTCGAGCGCATCGACGCCGTCGGTGTCGAGTTCAACCCGCAGGTCCACGACGCCGTCGCCCACGTCGAGGGCGAGGACGGTCCCGTGGTCGAAGCGGTCCTGCGCGCCGGGTACCGCTGGAGGGGTTCGGTCCTACGTCCCGCGATGGTGAAAGTTCGAGGCTGACTCGATGGTCGAACGTGAATGGTTCGACAAGGACTACTACAAGGTCCTAGGACTGACGTCGAGCGCCACCGAGAAAGAGATCACGCGGGCCTATCGCAAGCTCGCGAAGTCGTCGCACCCCGACACCAACCCCGGGTCCGAGGAGAAGTTCAAAGAGGTCTCGGTCGCCTACGACGTGCTCGGGGACAAGGAGAAGCGCAAGGAGTACGACGAGGTCCGACGTCTGGGACCGGCCGCGGCGGGCTTCGGCGCCCAGGGCGGCCAGCCCGGCGGCTTCAACTTCCAGACCGGTGACTTCGGCGACCTGGGCGACCTCTTCAGCGGGCTCTTCGGCGGTGCGCGTCGCCAGCGCGCCCAACGCGGCGCGGACCTAGAGACCGCGCTGCACCTGGGCTTTCGCGACGCCGTCGTCGGCGTGACGACCTCGGTCAACCTGCCGAGCAACGAGGCCTGTCACACGTGCAAGGGCAGTGGCGCCGCGCCCGGCACCGGCTTCGTCACCTGCGAACGCTGCGGCGGACGCGGCGTCTTGAACGACGACCAGGGACCCTTCGCCATGTCCAGCGTCTGTCCGGTCTGTCAGGGTCGCGGCGGACGGATCGTGACGCCGTGTGCGACCTGTCACGGGACGGGGCGAGAGCCGTCGTCGCGCAAGGTGAACGTGCGGATCCCCGCCGGCGTGAACGACGGCCAACGCATCAAGATCAAGGGCAAGGGCAACCCCGGCACCCAGGGCGGACCGGCCGGCGACCTCTTCGTCGACGTCCACGTGTCACCCGACGCGCGCTTCGATCGCCGCGGTCGTCACGTGACGACGAGCGTGAACGTGCCCCTCACGGCCGCGATGCTCGGCACGACGGTCGAGGTCCCGACGCTGGACGAGCCGGTGACGCTCAAGGTGCCTGCGGGCACGCAACCGTCGACCACGATGCGCGTGCGTGGGCGCGGCGTGCCCGCGAGCGGCAAGCACGCCGCCGGTGACCTCCTGGTCACCGTCAGCGTGACGATCCCCAAGAGGCTCAACAAGGAACAGAAGACGGCCGTCGAGAAGTTGGCCGTCGCGCTGAAAGAAGAGGTGCCGCATGACTGAACGCCAGCAGCAGCACGCCGTGTACGTGATCTCGGTCTTCGCCGAATTGGCTGGCGTGCACCCCCAGACGCTGCGCAACTACGAGCGCGGCGGCCTCTTGAACCCGCAGCGCACGAGCGGCGGTTCGCGGCGCTTCTCCGACGCGGACCTGGCGGCGCTGCGCCGGATCCAGGAGTTGACCAACGAGGGCGTCAACCTCGAGGGCGTGAAGAAGATCCTGCGCCTCGAGTCCGAGCTCACCGAGCTTCGCGCGCGACTCGACGCTGCGCTCGACCAGGCGCGTTCGAGTGTCGAAGAGGCGCACCGCCAGCACCGGCGCGACCTCGTGCCGATCCAGAACACGATCGCCGAGTTCATCGAGGCCCGTCGGCGAATCCGAGAGACGCCCTAGCCGACGTCGCGACGTCGGGCGACGTCGTCGGAGGCCGGAGCGCCAAAATCAATCAACTAGACTTTGCTCGCAACGAGGCCGACTCGGAGGAGCCCAGTGCCCGCAACGGTGGTCGTCGGAACCCAGTGGGGTGACGAAGGTAAAGGGAAGTTGACCGACCTCATGTCTCGTGACATGGATATGGCGGTGCGCTACCAGGGTGGCCACAACGCCGGTCACCGGATCGTCGTCGACGGCGAGGCCTTCGCGTTGCAACTCGTACCCTCGGGCGTGCTGTACCCCACGATCACGCCGGTCATCGGCAACGGCGTCGTGGTCGACCCCGCCGTGCTGCTCGCCGAACTGGACACCTTGAGCGCGAAGGACGTCGACGTCTCGCGGCTCATCGTCTCGGGCAACGCGCACCTGATAATGCCCTACCACCAGGAACTGGACCGCCTCACCGAGCGCTTCCTCGGCAAGAACGCGCTGGGCACGACCAAGCGCGGCATCGGCCCCGCCTACGCCGACAAGTCCTCGCGCGTCGGACTTCGCGTGCAGGACCTCCTGGACGCCAAGATCTTTCGCCAGAAACTCGACGTGGTGCTGCACGAGAAGAACCTCATCCTCACCAAGATCTACAACCGTCCCGCCATCCAGGCGACGACGATCGCCGAGAAGTACCTCGATGAGTTCGCACCCCGGCTGGCGCCGATGATCGGCGACACCGTCGCCGTCGTGCACGACGCGCTCGATCGCGGCGAGCGGATCCTGCTCGAGGGCGCCCAGGCGACCTTCCTCGACCTCGACCACGGCACCTATCCGTTCGTGACCTCCTCCAACCCCGTCGCCGGCGGCGCCTGCACCGGCTCCGGCCTCGGGCCGCGCGACATCACGTCGATCGTCGGCATCGCCAAGGCCTACGTCACGCGCGTGGGCGCCGGTCCCTTCCCCACGGAAGTCGACGGCGAGATCGGGGAGTCGCTCGTCGAGCGCGGGCACGAGTTCGGGACCAACACCGGTCGCCGTCGACGCGTCGGCTGGTTCGACGCCGTCATGGCCCGCCAGGCGGCGCGGCTGAACTCGCTCACCGAGATCGCGCTCACCAAACTCGACGTCCTCGACAGTTTCGACGAGATCCAGGTCTGCGTCGGTTACGAGGCCGGCGGGGTGCGCTACGACTACCCGCCGTACCACCAGTCGGTGCTGCACGAGGTGACGCCGATCTACGAGGTCCTGCCCGGCTGGAAGACCGACATCACCGCCTCCACGCGCTACGCGGAGTTGCCGGCCGCGGCGAAGAGTTACGTCAAGTTCCTGGAACAGACCACGGGCGTCACCATCTCGGTGGTGGGCGTGGGCCCGGGCCGAGAGCAGTTCGTTCGACCCTCGTGAGGCGCGGCGTCGTCATCGGCTCGGGCGCGCGCGAACACGCCCTGGCCTGGTCGCTCGCCAAGAGCTCTGAGGTCGTGGTCACGCCCGGGAACCCCGGCATCGCGGCCCACGGCATCACCTGTGTGGCGACGCCCGCGACCGAACTCGACGGCGACCTCTTCGTCATCGGCCCCGACCAGCCGGTCGTCGACGGACTGGCCGACGAGCTGCGCGCCCAGGGCAAGACCGTCGTCGGTCCCGGGGCCGACGGCGCGCGCCTCGAGGGTTCCAAGTCGTACCTGAAGGAGTTCCTCGCCCGCGCCAACGTCCCGACGGCGGCCTACGGCGTCTTCGACGACGAGGCTGCGGCGCTGTCCTTCCTCGCCACCATGACACCGCCGTACGTCATCAAGACCGACGGGCTCGCCGCGGGCAAGGGCGTGCTCGTCACGTCAGACCTCGACGAGGCGATGAGCGACGTCCGAGAGAAGCTCAGCGGTCGTGCCTTCGGGGGCGCCGGTCAGACCGTCGTCATCGAAGAGGGCCTCGACGGACCGGAGTGCTCCTTGATGGTGCTCTGTGACGGTACGCGCGTGAGCTGTCTGGCGCCCTCCCAGGACTTCAAACGGCTCGGCGACGGCGACGCCGGCGTCAACACCGGGGGGATGGGCGCGTACGCGCCGATGACCACGCTGCGCGCCGACGATCTCGACGACATCATGGAACGCATCGTGGCGCCCACCGTGCGAGAGCTCCGGCGGCGCGACATCGACTACCGCGGCGTCCTCTACGCCGGGATCATGTTGACGTCCACGGGCCCCAAGATCCTCGAGTACAACGCGCGATTCGGCGATCCCGAGACCCAGGTCCTCGTCCCGCTCTACGGCGACGACTTCTTCGACCTCTTGCTGCGCGTCGGCGAGGGCCGACTGGACGCCGCGGCGCCCGAGCCTCGCGGGGCCGCGGTGACGGTCATCCTCGCCTCCCACGGCTACCCGCAGGCCCCGCGCAGGGGCGACGTCATCAGGGGCCTCGGCCCGGACGGGCAACTCGCGGCGCCGGTCGAGGGCGTGACGATCTTTCACGCCGGCACCGCGCTCGACGCCGACGGACGCTTCGTGACCAACGGCGGTCGCGTGCTCGCCGTGACGGGCGTCGCCGGGACCCTGATCGACGCGCGACGTCGCGCCTATGACGCGGCGGCGCTCATAACCTTTGAGGGGAGGGTGATGCGCAGCGACATCGCCCTGTCCGTCGCCTAGAGGAGACCGATGATTCCGAGGTATTCCCCCCAGGACGTGGCCGAACTCTTCAGCGACGCGCACCGCTTCGACACGATGCTGGAGGTCGAACTGTTGGCCGCTGAGGGTCTGGCCGAACAGGGCGTGGTGCCGCACGTCGACGTCGTGAAGCTGCGGCAACGCCGACCCGTGATCGACGAGGACTTCGTGACCGCGGTCGAAGAACGAGAGGCGGTCACCAACCACGACACCGCGGCGTTCGTCGACGTGGTCCAGTCGCGCATCGGCATGCCCGAGGGCGCGTGGATCCACTACGGTCTGACGTCCTCGGACGTCGTCGACACCGCGCTCTGTTCGAACCTCACCCAGGCGATGGACATCGTCGTCACCGAGGCGATCGCCCTGCGCGACGCGCTGACCCGACGGGCCGTCCAATCGATCGACCTGCCGATCACCGGGCGAACCCACGGCCAGCACGCCGAACCGACGACGTACGGCGTGAAGTTCGCCCTCTTCGCGCTGCAGGTCCAGCGCGACGTCGAACGCGCGCAGCACGCGCGAACGTCCATCGCGGTGGGCAAACTCTCCGGCGCGGTGGGCACGTTCTCGAACATCGACCCGGCCGTCGAGGCGTACGTCTGTGCCCGGCTCGGTCTGACGCCGGTCCCGGCGACCCAGGTCATCGCGCGCGATCGACACGCCGAAGTGCTCTACGCCTGCGCGTCACTGGGGACCGCCATCGAGCAGTTCGCGCTCGAGGTGCGCCACCTCGCGCGCAGCGAGGTCGGCGAGGCCGAAGAGCCGTTCACGGCCGGCCAGAAGGGCTCGTCGTCGATGCCGCACAAGCGCAACCCGGTGCTCTCCGAACGACTGTGCGGGCTCGCTCGGGTGCTGCGCGGCTACCTGCAGGCCGGACTCGAGGACGTCGCGCTCTGGCACGAGCGCGACATCTCACACTCGAGTGTCGAGCGCGTCGTCTTGCCCGACGCCCTGGCGCTCACGGTGTACATGTTGCGCAAGGCCACCGGGCTCGCCGACGGCGTGGTGCTGCACCCGGAACGGGCCCTCGAGAACCTCACGACCGGCTCGCTCGGGCTCGTCTTCTCCCAGTCAGTCCTCACTGCACTGGTCGATACCGGGATGTCACGCGACGACGCCTACCGGGTCGTCCAGTCCGCCGCGCGGCGCGCGAGCGACGAACGTCGGAACTTCCGCGAGGTCATCGAAGAGGATGACGCCGTAACCTTGAGTAATGACGCGCTGGCGAAGGCCTTCGACTCGGAACGTCTGTTGACCCACCGCGGACGCTTCCTCGACGCGCTGGTGTGGCGCTCGTGAGCGACCGGGGCCTGACGCCGATCTATTCCGGGAAGGTGCGCGACCTCTACGAAGTGGACGAGCGCCATCTCCTGCTGGTCGCCTCGGACCGGCTCAGCGCCTTCGACGTCGTCATGGCCGAGACGATCCCCGAGAAGGGTCGCGTCCTCACCGGGATCACGAACTACTGGATCCGGGAGTTCGGCACCGCGGTGCCGTCATCGCTGGTCAGCTGCGACCCCGCGGTCATCGAGGACTCGGTGCCGGGCTTCCTCGCTCACACCGACTGGCACGGCCGAGCGATGCTCGTGCGCAAGGCCGAGATGTTGCCACTCGAGTGCATCGTGCGTGGCCGCCTCGCTGGATCGGCGCACCACGAGTACGTGACACGAGGAACGGTGAACGAGATGATCGTGCCGGCCGGTCTGCAGTTGACCGACGCGTTCGCCGAGCCGATGTTCACGCCGTCGACGAAGGCCGCCTCCGGTCACGACGTCAACATCAGCGTCGAGCGAGCGTCGCTGCTGGTCGGCGTCGATCGCGTGCACCAGGCTCAGGCGCTGTGCGTGGACCTCTTCACGCGCGCCGCCGACGCGCTCGCGACGAAGGGCCTCATCCTGGCCGACACCAAGTTCGAACTCGGGTTCGTGGACGGTGAACTGGTGCTGTGCGACGAAGTCATCACCCCCGATTCGTCACGCATCTGGTCCGCCGACGCGGTGAAGTCGGGCGAGACACCCCCGTCGTTCGACAAGCAGCCGTTCCGTGACTGGCTCGACGCGCAGTCGTGGGACCGCACCCCGCCCCCGCCGACGGTCCCCGAGGACGTGGTGGCGACGACGTCGGCTCGCTACGTCGACGCGTACGAACGCGTGACCGGGACCTCGATCGATGACTGGTACGGTGCTTCGTCATGAACTACTTCGTGATCGTCGACGTGACGTTGCGAAGGGGGATCGCCGATCCCGAAGGATCGACCATCGAACGCGCGCTGCCGGCCCTCGGCTTCACGGGCGTCACCAACGTGCACGCGGGCAAGTCCTTCCGCTTCGACGTCGAGGCCGAGAGCGAATCGGCCGCGCTGGAGAAGGCTTCGGCGTTGGCGCAGCGACTGCTGTCCAATCCCGTGATCGAGGACGCCCACGCCCGGATCGGAGAGAGGTAGCTCGTGTCGCGGATCGGTGTCGTCGTCTTTCCCGGGTCTAACTGCGAGTACGACGCCGCGGCGGCCGTCGAACGCCTCGGTGACCAGGCAGAATTCGTCTGGCATACCCGAACCGACCTCGACGGTCTGGACGGCGTGATCCTGCCCGGGGGCTTCGCGCACGGTGACTACCTGCGACCGGGCGCGCTCGCGCGCTTCTCGCCCGTGATGGAAGCGGTCGAGCGTTTCGCCGCCGACGGCGGACCGGTGCTCGGCATCTGCAACGGCTTCCAGGTCCTCGTCGAGGCCGGACTGCTGCCCGGCGCCTTGCAGAAGAATCGCGGTCTGACGTTCCTCTGTCAGCCGACGACGCTGGTCGTCACCTCGACCTCCTCGGTGCTGACGCGCCAGGCGAGCGTCGGGCAGGAACTGGTCGTGCCCATCAACCACTTCTCCGGCTCCTACACGTGCGACGACGACACGCACGACGAACTCGAAGCCCACGGCCAGATCGTGCTGCGCTACAAGGACAACCCCAACGGCTCGCGTGACGACATCGCCGGCGTGGCCAACCTCGCGGGCAACGTCGTCGGCCTGATGCCGCATCCGGAGCGCGCGATGTCGACCCTGCTCGGCAGTGCCGACGGCGTCGTGCTGTTCGAAGGCTTTCTCGGCGTACGGGTCGACGAGCCCGCGCTCGCGCGTTGAGGCGCCGTCCGGTCTCCGTGGTGTCCCGGTGAGTAGTCCGCTGCCCCTGCACCGCGCGCTCGGTCTCACCGATGCCGAACTCGACGAGATCCGCGAGGTCCTCGGGCGCGAACCCAACTCGCTCGAACTCGCGCTCTACGGCGTGATGTGGAGCGAACACTGCTCGTACAAGTCGTCGCGGATCCACCTGCGCCGCCTCCCGACCGAGGCGCCGCACGTGCTCGTCGGCCCGGGGGAGAACGCCGGGGTCATCGACGCTGGCGACGGCATCGCCGTCGCGATCCGTATCGAGAGCCACAATCACCCGTCGGCCATCGAGCCCTATCAGGGTGCGGCGACCGGCGTGGGAGGGATCCTGCGCGACGTCTTCACGATGGGCGCGCGGCCGCTCGCCGTGATGGACCCGCTGTTCTTCGGGGAGTTGAGCGACGCGCGTCAACGATGGTTGGTCGAGGGCGTCGTCTCAGGCATCTCGGGTTACGGCAACTCCGTCGGCGTGCCGACGATTGGCGGCGAGTTGACCTTCGACGACTGTTACGCGTCGAACCCCCTGGTGAACGTGTTGTGCTGCGGCGCGCTACCGACCGAACGGCTGGTCCTCGGCGTGGCCTCGGGCGTCGGCAACCTCGCGGTCCTGCTCGGTTCGACGACCGGGCGCGACGGGATTGGCGGGGTGTCGGTGTTGGCCTCGGCCGGCTTCGACGGCGCCGACGGGGCCGAATCGCTCGACGACGCCAAGCGACCCAGCGTGCAGGTCGGCGACCCCTACGAGGAGAAGCGGCTCATCGAGGCCTGCCTGGCGCTCCTCGATGACCACCTGGTCGTGGGCATCCAGGACCTCGGCGGCGCGGGCATCGTCTGTGCGACGAGTGAGACTGCGGCGCGTGGTGGTGTCGGCATGGACGTGGACGTGACGGCCATCCCGCTGCGCGAAGCGGGGATGGCGCCCTTCGAGATCATGACGTCCGAGAGCCAGGAACGGATGCTGGCGATCATCACGCCCGAGCACTGGGACGCGGTCAAGGCGCTGTGCGACAAGTGGGAGGTGCGCGCGACGGTCGTAGGCCACGTCGTGGAGCCGACGGTTGACGCGAACGGTCGCGCGGTCGCGATGCTGCGCGTGCGCGATGGTTTCGACGGCGAGGTGCTCGCCGAGGTGCCGGCCAGTTCGCTGGCCGACGAGGCCCCCCTCTACGACCGCCCGATGGCGCGCCCCGCCGATCTGGACGCGATCGTCGCCGATGACCCGAGTGACGACGAGCCGGTCGGGTCGCCGAACGACGACCTCCTGGACCTCTTGGTCGATCCGGCGTGGGTCTACCGGCAGTACGACTCGATGCTGTTCTTGAACACGGTCGTCGGCCCCGGTCGCGACGCGGCGCTGCTGCGACTCGCCGGCCCGGGCCTGCCGACCTCGCAACGCGGCATCGCCCTCTCGACCGACTCCAATCCACGCTGGTGCGCCCTCGACCCACGCGCCGGGACCGCGTTGACGGTCGCCGAGGGCGTGGCGAACCTGGCCTGTGTCGGGGCGACGGCCAAGGCCGTCGTGAACTGCCTCAACTTCGGCAACCCCGAGCACCCCGAAGTGATGTGGCAACTGTCCGAGGCGATCGACGGGATGAGCGAGGCCTGTCGTGGACTCGGGCTCCCGGTCATCGGCGGCAACGTCTCGCTCTACAACGAGAGCGGTGGCCACGACATCGACCCGACGCCCGTCGTCGGACTGTTGGGCGTGGTCGAGTCGCTCGTGGCGCCGCCGCCCGGCTGGGGGTGGCGCGAAGGCGACGTGGTCGTGTTGGTGGGCACCCGACACGCCAACTCGCACTACCGATTCCCACTCGGGGGATCGCGCTGGGCGACCCGGCGCGGTCGCCGCGGCGGTCACGTCGCGCACTTCGACGCCGAGACGCTGTCGGTCGCGATCGACTTCGTGGTCGGCGAAGTCGCCGCGATCTGTGCGGGTCACGCCAGTGACGTCACGGCCGTGCACGACGTCGGCGGCGGCGGACTCGCCACGGCCCTGGCCGAGATGGTCGCCGTGACCGGAGTGGGTGCCGTGATCGACGAACTCGAGAGCCACGCCGAACTGTTCACGGAGTTCCCCGGTCGTTTCGTGATGACCACGAACGACGTCGCCGCCTTCACGGCCCGGGCGGCGCTCGCGGGTGTGCCGGTCACACGGCTCGGTTCGGTCGGCGGTGCGAACCTGCGAATCGGCACGGTGGTCGACCTCGCCGTCGCGGACGTCGCCGCCCGCCGAGGCGGCGCGCTCGAAGCGTCGCTCGCCGCGGTCGGCTAGCGCGCCGCCTTCAGTTCGTCGAGCACCTCGTCGGGCACGCGCAGATCGCCGGTCCGTCCGAATCCCAGTTGGACGTCGGTCTTGTACGTGCCGTGATAATCCGAACCGCCCGTCGGGATCATCCCGGCGTCCCTCGTGAGCTTGACCATCAGGGCCCGGATCCCGGTGCTGGTGCCGCCGTAGTGCGCTTCGACGCCCGCGAACCCGCGTTCGCGCAGCGACGCCAACACCCGCGGCATGGTGGTCTCGATGGAGGTCGGGTTGATCTCGTCCACGTAGTTGACCAGCGGATGGGCGATGGAAAAGACGGTGCCCGATCCCCTGGCGGCCTCGACGAACTCCTCGATGGGCATGCTCGTCTTGGAGACGTAGGCGGCGCCGTCGGTGCCGAGCCAGTCGGTGAAGATCCGGTTCCAGGTGTCATCGTTCTGCTCCCCGATGAGCTCGGGGTGCAGGTCGATCATCGCCCGCGCGAAGTGCGGGCGCCCGATTGAGTCCACGTTGCCCGTCATCTCGGTCAGGTAGGCGAGTGTCAGGTCCTCGAAGCCCTTTTCCTGGAGGAGTGTGACCAACTGGTGGTTGCGGCTATCGCGGTCGTGGCGCAACGACGCCAGTTTCTGCTGGAGCGGGTGTTCGGCCTCCAGCGGCAAGAAGTACGCGAGGACGTGGACGTTGCGCGGCTTGGCGACGCCGTCGCGCACGCGCGGGAACTCCGTGTCGCGCAGCGACACCTCGACGCCGGTGACCAGTTCCAGCCCGAGGCGCGCGCACGTGCCGGACATCTCCTCGTGACTCAGCGTCGTGTCGTGGTCGGTCAGGGAGATCGCCGAAATACCCAGATCGTGTGCCTTTTCGGCCAGCTGCGTCGGCGTGTCCGAACCGTCGGAGAACGAGGAGTGGGTGTGGAGATCGAGCACCCCAGCATCGTACAGAGGTCGAACGGGGGTGAGTGATTGTGCGACAATATGTCAGTGCCTTCTGAGATGAATATTCGAACCGGAGAGGGCGCGTGAAGGAAGCCTGTGGCGTCGTCGGGATCGTCGCTCCCGGTCGCAGCGTTTCGCACCTCTGCTACGACGCGCTCTACGCGCTCCAACACCGTGGTCAGGAATCGGCCGGCATGGCGACCTTCAACAACCACCAGATCACGGTCGTCAAGGACAACGGATTGGTGAGTCACGTCTTCGCCGAGACGACGTTGCGCGCGTTGGCCGGCGACTTCGTGATCGGCCACACGCGCTACTCGACGTCGGGTTCGGCGAACTGGACCGCGGCCCAACCGGTCTATCGTTCGGCCGGCACGTCGGGCTTCGCCATCGCGCACAACGGCAACCTGACCAACACCACGGCGCTCGCTGAAGAGGCGGGGATCCAGTTCACCTCGATGCTCTCGGACTCGGACCTCGTCGCTGAACTCCTTGCGCGCGAGGTCGAGTCGGGCATCTCGCTCGCCAAGGCGCTGGGCGTGGTGCTGGCGCGCACCGAAGGCGCCTACTCGATGGTCGTGCTCGAGGCCGGCGAGATCCACGCGGTTCGCGACCCGTACGGCTTTCGACCGTTGTGCCTCGGTCGTTTCGGCAGCGAAGCGGAACCGGAGGGCTGGATCGTCGCGTCCGAGTCACCGGCGCTCGACGTCGTCGGTGCGACGTTCGTGCGCGAGATCGCGCCCGGCGAGATGGTGACGATCTCGAACAGGGAGTTGTCCTCGGTCCAACTGCTCGATCCGGCCGAGGGCAAGCAGAAGCTCTGCATCTTCGAGTTCGTCTACTTCGCGCGGCCCGACACCTACCTCATGGGACACCAGGTCCACACGACGCGTCGGCGCATGGGCGAACTGCTCGCCGCTCAGTCGTCGGTCGAGGGCGACATCGTGATGGGCGTACCGGACTCCGGCGTGCCGGCCGCCGAAGGTTTCGCCAAGGCCTCGGGCATCCCCTTCGGCTACGGGCTCGTCAAGAACCGCTACATCGGGCGGACCTTCATCTCCCCTGATCAGAACCTCCGAGCAGCGACCGTCCGTCGGAAGCTCAACCCCCTCCGCGAGAACATCGAGGGCCAGCGCCTCATCGTCGTGGACGACTCGATCGTGCGCGGCACGACGACGCGCGAGATCGTGAAGATGCTGCGCGACGCCGGCGCCAAAGAGGTGCACCTGCGGATCTCCTCGCCGCCGTTCATGAACCCCTGCTACTACGGCATCGACACGCCCACGCGCGTCGACCTCCTCGCCGCGAACAACACGGTCGCCGAGATGAACGAGTTCATCGGTTCGGACACCCTGGAATTCATCACGTTGGAGAACCTGCGCCGCGCGATACAACTCGACGGTGAGTGCTGTGACGCCTGTCTCACCGGCTCGTACCCCGCGCCAACACCGGTCGTGTTGGGAACCGCAGGCAGTCGCTGGTGAGCCGGCTGCTCGAACAGCCCGTCAACGGCACGACGTACGCGAGTTCGGGAGTGTCGATTGAGGCGGGTGACGCGGCGGTCGAACGGATCAAGGACGTCGTGGCGAGCACCACGCGCGCCGAAGTGCTGGGTGGCATCGGTGGTTTCGGAGGCCTCTTCGCCCTCGACACCGCGAAGTACAGGTCACCGGTGCTGGTCGCCTCGGCCGACGGTGTCGGCACGAAGTTGGACATCGCGCGTCAGCTCGGACGCTACGACACGGTCGGCATCGACCTCGTGGCGATGCTCGTCGATGACCTCGCCTGTGTCGGCGCCGAGCCACTCTTCCTCCTCGACTACGTCGCGGTCGGGAAACTCGATCCGGCACGGCTCGAAGAGTTGGTCAGCGGCATCGCCGAAGGCTGTCGCGTGGCCAACACCGCGCTGCTCGGCGGCGAGACCGCCGAGCACGCGGGCGTCATGGCGCCCGATGACTTGGACGTGGCGGGCTTCGCCGTCGGTGTCGTCGAGCGCGGCGAGGAGCTCGGTCCCGCGCGCGTGCGCGAGGGTGACGTGTTGGTCGGCTTCGCGTCGCCCGGGCTTCGCTCGAACGGCTACTCGTTGGCGCGGCGGGTGCTGGTGAACGACGTGGGCGACCTCAGCGCCCCGGCCTGGGACGGCGCTGACCACAGCCTCGGCGACGAGCTGCTCGTGCCTTCGGTGATCTACGCACCGACCATCACGGCACTTCGGAAGGACCTCGGCGGCGCCGTGCACGCGGCGGCGCACGTCACGGGAGGCGGCATCGTCGGCAACGTCGCGCGAATCCTGACCGACGGCCTCGACGCGTTGATCGACATGGACAACTTCGAGACGCCGGAGATCTTCTTCGAGATCCAGCGCCGCGGTCGTGTCCACGCCGACGAGATGGTCCGCGTCTTCAACTGCGGGCTGGGCATGGTCGTGGCCCTCGACGCCAGCGCCGGGGACGCCGCGGTCTCGCTGGCGCGGGCCAACGGCATCGTCGCCATGACGGTCGGGTCGGTGCGAGCCGGGTCGGGCGAGGTGGTGTTGTTATGAGTGACGCCCGCGAACGGGTCCGTGCGCATCTCCTCGAGCACTCCGTTCGACGGGGCGACTTCATCTTGAAGTCCGGTCGGCCCTCGACCTGGTTCATCGACTCCAAGAAGACCATCTGCGCGCCCGAGGTCATGGTCGACCTGGCGACGCTGATCCTCGAGAGGATCCCCAATGAAGCGACCGCGATCGGTGGATTGACGATGGGTGCCGATGGCGTGTCGTTCATCACCGCCGGCGTCGGCGCGACTCGCGGTCGGCACCTGAACGCCTTCAGTGTGCGCAAGGAGGTGAAGGACCACGGCGCCGGGGGACGCATCGCCGGCGTGCTCGAACCGCGGGACCGTGTCGTGATCACCGAGGACACGGTTACGCGCGGCACGAGTCTGCTCGAGGCCGCGCACGTCGTGCGCGACTACGGCGCCGAGGTGATCCTGCTCTTCGCGGTCGTCGACCGTGGCGGCACCGTACGGGCGATGGCGGCCGAGGAGGGCATCGCGTTCGACGCACTCTTCACCGCGCAGGACCTCGGATTCAGCGACGAAGAGTCGTAGTCACTTCGCGAGCACTGCGAGCACTCGCTCGCGCCACTTCATCCGTGGTTCGTAGTACTCCTCGGGTGTGTGACCGAAGCGCACGATGACCGCGTCGAGGGCCGGTACGACCGAGATCATCTGACCCTCGTACCCATTGGCCCAATAGGTGCCGTACTCGTCACCGCTGACCCACCACTGCCATGAGTAGAGGTGTCCGCTCGAGGCTTCGACACTGAGCGGCACCTGGGCCGTGGCGGCCCACTCCCGCGAGACGAGCGGCCGACCGTCCCACTCACCGCCGCGCAGGTAGAGCAGTCCGAACTTGGCGAAGTCCAGGGCGCGCGCGTGCACGAAGCTCGAGGCGACGAAGACCCCGCTCGTGTCGAAGGTCGCGACCGCGCTCGTCATGCCAATCGGTCCGAAGAGGGTGCGTTCGAGGCACGCGCGGTAGTCGTCGCCGTAGCCGACGAGGTCGGCCACGATGCGGCTCAGGACGTTCGTCGTCCCGCTCGAGTAGTTGTAGAACGTGCCGGGCTCGTGGGCGAGGGGTAAGGCTGCGGTGAAGGCGGCCATGTCGTCCTTGCCCTCGCCCCAGAGCATCTCGATGACGTGACTCGTTTGACCGATCGTGTACTCCTCGACGTAGGCCAGTCCGTCACGCATGGCGAGGAGGTCGCGGACCTGGATCTGGTGACGCGGATCGGCCTCGTCGCTCCATTCGCGAACCGGCGCGAGTTGGTCGGGGTTCAGTCGACCGTCGTCGACCAAAGTACCGACGATCATGTGCAGGATCGACTTGGCCATCGACCACGAGAGCAGTTGACTGTCGGCGGTGATCGGTTCGGCGGGCCGGTCGAAGTAGAACTGCTCGCCGCCATAGCGCTCGCTGAGAACCCGGCCTCCCTGCACGACGACGACGGCGTTGGTCACCGCCAACTCCTCGTCGGTGAACATCTCTTCGACCACGGCGTCCAGTTCGTCCTGATGCTTCGACACACCCCGGGGCCACTCGTGCGTGGGCCACGCGACATCGGCTGGCTGGGGCGCGAAGCGCGGCTGTACTGACGGCAGTTGGTCCATGGTCCTCCGGTGCTTCGGTGCATCCTTACACGAGCGACCCTGTGACACCCCGTCGGTAGGTTCGGCGCATGTCGTTGTCGCCCGCACCCGAGGTCGAACAGTACTTCTACCGGTCCGTGACGACCTCGAGTCGTCATCGCAATCGCGTGAGCGCCTACTACGTCCAACGGGTGCGCGGTTCGACGGTGGTGGCGCGGATCGAGCCGCTCGGACTGGTGCCGACCTCGGTCGGTGACGAGCAACTGGCAATCCAGCGTCTCCGACGCAATCTGGTGGTCGCTGGCACGTGGCAGGTGACGCCGAGCGGGCACCATTCGCGGATGCGTGTCGCGCCGGCCGAGAACGTCACCACGAAAAAAGTCGCCCCACAGAGCTCGTGAGGAGTCCGTGGGGCGACTTGCTGGTGGTCGAGACCGGCGTCGATCCGGTGACCTCACGCTTTTCAGGCGCGCGCTCTACCGACTGAGCTACTCGACCTCCTCGTCACCCTTGCGGGTGTCGAGCGGACCTGACGGGATTTGAACCCGCGACCTCCGCCTTGACAGGGCGGCGTGCACTCCGAGCTGCACCACAGGTCCTCGGTGTTCCCAAGGTCGAGACCCCGAGACGCGAATCGTAAGTCTATACGGTGACGACCGCACGCTTTGAGGGCCGTCGTACGAGCGAAACGATGTCGCCTCCTAGGATTTCTCACGTGCGATTCGATGACGAGGCGAGGCGCTCGTGAGTCTCGCCATCGTCTTCCTCGTACTCCTCGCCGGTCTCATCCACGCCCTCTGGAACGCGCTGGCCAAGGGTATCGCCAGTCAAACGACCAGCTTCGCGTTGATGAACGTCGGCACGGCCGTCGTCAGCTGGATCGCGCTGCCGTTCATCGGCGTGCCGCGGGCCGCCGCCTGGCCGTTCGTCCTCGCCTCCACCGTCTGTCACCTCGGTTACGAGCTGTTCTTGATGGGCTCCTACCAGCGGGCCAACTTCTCTCGCGCCTACCCGATCGCGCGCGGCGTCGCACCGTTGCTCGTCTCGATCGGCGGACTGGTCTTCGCGAGCGAACACCTCGACGCCAAGGGCATTGCGGGGATCGTCCTCATCGTCGTCGGCATCGTCAGCCTGGCTTACGTCCGCGACTCCTCGAAGCTCGATCGCGTGGGTATCTACTGGGCACTTGCGACCGGCGCGGCGATCGCGGTCTACACCGTGGTCGATGGCCTCGGCGTGCGAAGGAGCCACGGCACGCTGCGCTACGCCGTGGTGCTCTTCGTCCTCCAGTCGACGATCTGGATCGTGGCCGTGGCGATCCGACGCGGCTGGCACCTCACAGAGAGGCGATCGACCATCGGCGTCGGTCTCCTCGCCGGACCGATGTCGCTCGTGGCCTACACGATCGTGCTCTACGCCCAGACGCGCGCGCCGCTCGGCGTCGTCAGCGCGCTACGTGAGACGGGCGTGGTGTGGGCCGCGGCCATCGGCGTCGTGTTCTTCAAGGAGGGTAGGGCGCGCGCCCTCATGGCGCCAGCGGTGGTGGTCGTGGCGGGGATCGCGCTGTTGAGTCTGTCCTAGTGGCGTCGTCGAGGCGTCGATAGGCTCAGCGACACGCGTGAAGAAGGAGTCGCAATGTCCGATCGGGTCGAAGTCGAGACGGTGAGCGTGGGTCACGGGGGTGGGCGCGAGCTCCTGGCCGACCTCTACCGACCACCCAGTCCCAACGGCTGCGGCGTGCTGCTCGTCTACGGCGGCGCCTTCGTGCAGGGGGACCGCCGTCAACTCGCGGGCTACGCCATCGCGCTTGGGCGCGCCGGTTACACGTCGCTCGCGTGCGAGTACCGACTGGCCGGCGAGGCGTTGTGGCCCGCGGCTCTTGACGACGTCAACACCGCCTTCGGCTATTTCCACGATCACGCGAAGTCACTGGGTCTCGTCAAGTCGAAGTTGGCGGTGTCGGGCAACTCCGCGGGGGGATGTCTGTCGCTGTTGTTGGCCGGAACCAGCTCGCTCCCGGTCGCCGCTTCGATCGCCTTCTACGCGCCGGTGGATTTCTTGGGTGACGACGCTCGAGCGCACGGCGCACCGGAGGGCATGAAGTACCTCCTCGGTGACGACGTCTCGGACGAACGACTCCGTCAGATGAGTCCGATCAACTACGTCCGGTCGGACTTCCCGCCGACGTTGTTGTTGACCGGCAACCGCGACGAGCGAGTCGGCTGGAAGGAGAGCGTGCACCTGTGCGAGTCGTTGGCGCGGGCGGGCGCGCATTGCGAGTTGCACGTCTTTGACGGTCTCGAGCACGCCTTTGACCTGGCCCCGGAGTACGGACGCCTCAGCGCGGCCTTGATGACACGCTTCCTCGACAGTCACGTGCGGGCGCCCGTCTCGAGCGGCCTGATGCGCTGAGGTCTCCGCTCGGGCGCCCTTGACGAAGCGACGTCAGTGGCGCATGTGCGGGTGCGTCAGTCGTCGGACAGCACCAGACAGAACGGGTGGCCTACGGGATCGAGGAACACGCGGAACGTGGTGCCGGGTTGGTAGTCGTGCTTCGTCGCGCCGACCGCGAGGGCGTGCGCCTCGCCGTCATCCAGGTCGGGGACGAGGAAGTCCAGGTGGAGTTGCTGCGGCGTCGCGCCGGTCGGCCACGTCGGCGCCACGTAGTTGGGGACCCTCTGGAAGGCGATCGTCGGATGGGCACCGTTGTCGAGTTCGATCCACTCGACCTCATCGGGTTCGAAGTCGCCGAGGGGTTCGACCTCGAGACCGGTGAGTCGGGAGTAGAAGTTCGCGAGGGCGATTGGATCCGGGCAGTCCAATCCGACCAGTTGGTATCGAGGTCGCACGTCGGTCATCTGACACTCCTTGTTCGTGACTAGGTTCGAGTGACGCCGTGGTCACTCTATCGACGTCGATGCAACATCCGGTGTCCAGGGGGTGACGGGTTCAGCGAGGAGCGGTGAAGTTTCGGGTCGCCTCGGCGTACCAGGCGGCCGACGGCTTGGGGGTGCGTTCGAAGGTCGTGCGATCGACGGCGACGATGCCGAACTTCGGTCGGTAACCGAGCGTCCACTCGAAGTTGTCGAGCAGTGACCACTGGAAGTACCCGCGAACGTCGATGCCGTCGGCGATCGCGTTGGACAGTCCGGCGAGCGCGCCCGTGAGGTAGCGAATCCGCTGCTCGTCGTCGTCGGTGCCGATCCCGTTCTCGGTCACGATGATCGGGACGTCCACCATCGAGGCCGCGCGACGGATCGTGTACTCGACACATTCGGGCCAGAAGAGATAGCCCATCTCGGTGAGTTCGCCTTCGGGGTGCACGATGAATCCGTCCGGACCGAAGACCCACTTCGTGTAGCACTGGACGCCGACGAAATCGTCGTCGCCCATCGAGCGCAGGTACTCGTCTTCCATCTCGTGTCGTAGCGACGAGGCCGCCTCCTCGCCACCGGGCAGCGCCTCGTACTCGTGCATCGAGATCGGCATGCCGATCGGATAGTGGCCCGGCGTCGCGCGCAGCGCGTCGCGCATCGCGACGTGACAGGCGCGCAACGTCGTGTTGACCTTGGAGAACCGGTCCCAATCACTTTGGGCCGGTGGGAACAGTCCCATGAGATAGCCCATCAGCGCGACGATGTTCGGTTCGTTCACCGTGCACGCGACGCCGATCACGTCGCCGAGGGCCTCGCCGACGATCCGCGCGTAGTTCCCCATGAGTTGGACGATCTCCGGGCTCTCGAACCCGCCGAGGTCGGCGACCCACAGGGGCAACGTGAAGTGGTGCAGTGTGACGACCGGCACGATCGAGCGCGCGTGACACGCTTCGAGCATCTGGCGGTAGTGGCGAAGCGCGTCGGCGTCGATCGCGCCGCGCTGGGGTTCGATGCGGGCCCATTCGACCGAGAGTCGGTACGAGTTCAGTCCCAGTTCGACGATCAGGTCGAGGTCCTCTTCGTAGCGATTCCACGAGTCGCAGGCGTCACCGCACTCCTCGGCGCAGTGCGTGCCTTCGGCGCGCTCGTAACGCCACCAGTCGGTGTTGGAGCCGCCGCCTTCGGTCTGGTACCCCGACGTGGAGGTACCCCAGGCGAAGCGATCCGGAAAATGAACGTCACGTTGTGTCATGACGAGAATCTAGGTGGCGCAGCACCCCGGTGCGATTCGTCGCGTCCGACGGGTGGCGTTCTCGTCGACCCGCGTTGGGTCGTAGATAAGGTGACCATCGAAGCCGAGGGGGAAGGTACGTCATGGAGCACTCGTCACCGGAGCGAAAACCAGCGAGCTCGTCGACCAGCGATTACCAACGCGCGGCCCGGGCGAGCATCGCGACGGCGTCGGCGAGCGACTTCGAACGAGCGACGCGTGGCATGATCGCGCCCGGTGCTCCGCGACAGGTGCCCGGTCGCTTCGGGCAGGTCCTCTGGGACCTCGACGCCTACGCGTTCTTGGACGACCCGTCCACCATCGAGGCCCCGAGCACGGTCAACCCCAGCCTCTGGCGACAGGGTCGGCTGAACAACATCGCCGGACTGTTCGAAGTGACCCCGAGGATCTTCCAGGTGCGCGGCATGGACATCTCGAACGTGACGTTCATCTCGGGCGAGACCGGTTGGATCGTCATCGATCCCCTCACGTCAGAAGAGACCGCCCGGGCCGCGCTGGCGATGGTGAACGAGCACCTCGGCGAACGACCGGTTCACGCCGTGATCTACACCCACAGTCACACCGACCACTTCGGTGGCGTTCGCGGCGTGCTGAGCGACGATGACCTCGACGGCGGTCGCGTCGCGATCATCGCGCCCGACGGTTTCTTGGACGCGGCGATCAGTGAGAACGTCCTGGCCGGCACGGTCATGATCCGCCGCGCCATGTACATGTACGGGGTGCTGCTGCCGAAAGACGCGCAGGGCCACGTCGACACCGGGCTCGGCAAGGGGATGCCCGGGTTGCCGAGCGTGTCACTCGTCGCGCCCACGCACGAGATCGTCGCCACCGGCGAGGAGATGACCATCGACGGCGTGCGACTCGTCTTTCAGGTCACGCCCGGCACCGAGGCGCCGTCCGAGATGAACATCGTCCTACCCGACCAACGGGCCCTGTGCATGGCCGAGAACTGCACCGCGACGCAGCACAACGTCTACACGCTGCGCGGGGCGCAGATTCGCGACGCGTTGCAGTGGAGCAAGTACATCGACCAGTCCCTCGAGCTCTACGCCGAGGACTGCGACGTCCTGTTCGCCAGCCACCACTGGCCGAGGTGGGGCCGGGCCGAGCTGTCGGTGTACCTGGCGAGTCAGCGCGACGCCTATCGCTACCTGCACGACCAGACCCTCCGCCTGGCCAATCACGGGTGGACGATGGACGAGATCGCCGAAGAGATCACCCTGCCCGCGAGTCTCGGTGACGAGTTCTTCAATCGCGGCTACTACGGGACGCTCTCGCACAACGCCAAGGCCGTGTACCAGCGCTACCTCGGCTGGTTCGACGGGAATCCGGCGCACCTCAATCCCCATCCACCGGTCGAGGGGGCGCGGCGGTACGTGGCGTTCATGGGCGGCGCGGACGTAGTGCTCGACCGGGCCCACGCCTCGTTCGCCGAGGGCGACTACCGATGGGTCGCCGAGGTCGTCAACCACGTCGTCTTCGCCGATCCGGACAACGAGGCGGCGCGGCTCTTGCAGGCCGACGCGCTCGAGCAACTCGGCTACCAGAGCGAGTCCGGGCCGTGGCGCGACTTCTATCTGACGGGGGCCATGGAACTCCGCTCGAACGGGACCGTCCTCAAGGGACTACCCGGCAACGCCCTGGGATCGGGCATCGTCCGCTCGATGACACCCGAGCTGTTGCTCGACCTCATCGGGGTACGTCTCAACGGCCCGAGCGCCGCGAACTTCGAGATCGAGGTCGAACTCGTCGTCGCCGACCGGGCCGACGAGCGGTGGAGTTTCGGCGCACGACACGGTGTGCTGCACGCGCGACGCGACGCGCGAGGCGCCGCCTCGGTCGGCGTCATCTGTTCGCTCGCCGCGTTCGCGGTCTTCGCCACCGGTTCCAAGAGCTTCGACGAACTGCTCGCGCGCGACGACTTCCAGGTGACCGGCGCCGTGGACGCGCTGCGCGAGTTCGCCGAGAAACTCGACGCGTTCGAGTTCGGTTTCGAGATCGTCCTCCCTTGATTCAGTCCCAGGTGTCGTCAGTACAATGTGATGAAATTCCCACAGAAAGCGGTGCTCCATGACCTCGAACCTGCGTGCCGAGACGATCCATTTCGATTCCTACGACGGCCAGTCGGTGGAGGCCTACCTCGCGACCACCGAGTCGGACGGCCCGGTCGGTGGCGTCGTGGTCATCCACCACTTTCCCGGTTACGACGAGGCGACCAAGGAGATCGTGCGCAAGTTCGCCGCCAACGGCTACAACGCGATCTGCGTGAATCTCTACAGTCGAGAGTCGCCCGGCGCGAGTCCCGACGACGCCGCGGCCGCCGCGCACGCGCGCGGCGGTGTGCCGGACGACCAACTGGTCGGCGACGTCGGCGCGGCGGCGCAGTACCTGCGCGCGCTCTCGAGTTCGAATCAGAAGGTCGGGGTGATCGGCTACTGCTCGGGCGGCCGCCAGTCCGTGCTGTCGGCCTGCAGTCTCGACCTCGACGCCGCCGTCGACTGCTACGGCGCCTTCGTCGTCATGAGTCGGCCCGAGAGCACGATGACGTCGATCGTGGACTTGCTGCCGAACCTCTCGTGTCCCCTGCTCGGACTGTTCGGCGAGGAGGACCAGTACCCATCACCCGATCAGACCCAGACGCTCCGAGAGTTGCTCACGAGTGAGGGCAAGGATTTCACCTTCCACGAGTACGAAGGCGCCGGCCACGCGTTCTTCGCCGTCGACCGCCCGTCGTATCGCCCCGAGGTGGCGACCGAAGCCTGGGGCGAGATCTGGAAATTCTACGGCCAGCACCTCTCGAGCGCGAAGTAGGTCGACGTGTGCACCTACGAAGCTGAACGAATCTCGGTGACCGGCAGCGCCAAGGGCGCCAACGGCTGGTTCCGCGCGACCGACGCGACAATCTATTACGACCACCCGGTGCACTTCGGCGCCGGCCACGCGCTGATGGTCGACGTCATCAATCCGTCGCTCGGCGCGAGTTCACGCGTGGGCATCGAACTCAACGCCGAATCGGCGCGCGAGTTGGCGATGGCGATCCTGCGCTCGCTCGACAACGTCCCGCCGGGCCTGCTCGAGAGTTAGAGGTGTCCGGCACCGAGCGCACAGCGAAGGACGGGTCACTTCGAAACCCCGACGACCGCTACAAGTGGGTCGTCCTCTCCAACACGACGCTCGGCATGTTGATGGCGACGATCGACATCTCGATCATGCTGATCGCGCTGCCCGACATCTTCACCGGCATACACCTCGATCCGTTGTTGCCGGGGAACAGTTTCTACCTCCTGTGGATGATCCTCGGTTTCATGGTCGTGACGAGCGTGCTCGTGGTCACCTTCGGCCGACTGGGCGACATGTTCGGTCGCGTGCGGCTCTACAACCTCGGCTTCGTCGTCTACACGTTCTTCTCACTGCTCCTCAGCGTCACGTGGATGTCCGGCACGGCGGCCGCGCTGTACCTCGTGGTCATGCGGATCTTCCAGGGCGTCGGCGCCGCGATCCTCATCGCGAACTCCTCGGCCATCCTCACCGACGCCTTCCCCGAGGACCAACGGGGCATGGCGCTCGGCATCAACCAGATCGCGGGTATCAGCGGTTCGTTCATCGGTCTCGTGCTCGGCGGACTCCTCGCGCCCATCCAGTGGCGACTCATCTTCGTGGTCTCGGTGCCCATCGGCCTCTTCGGCACGGTGTGGGCGTATCGCAAACTCAAGGAGATCCCCCGACGCATCGACACGAACATCGACTGGCCGGGCAACATCACCTTCGCCCTCGGCTTGATCGCGATCATGGTGGGCATCACCTACGGCATCCAGCCCTACGGAGGCCGCACGATGGGGTGGCTGAGTCCACTGGTCCTCTCGGCGCTGACGGGTGGCGTCGCCATGCTCGTCGTCTTCACGCAGGTCGAGCGACGTTCCCCCGATCCGATGTTCCGGCTCTCGCTGTTTCGGATCCGGGCCTTCAGCGCCGGCAGCATCTCGAGCTTCCTCGCCTCCGTCGGACGCGGCGGACTGATGTTCATGCTCGTCATCTGGCTGCAGGGGATCTGGTTGCCCCTGCACGGTTACGACTTCGCACGCACGCCGCTGTGGGCCGGGATCGCGATGCTGCCGTTGACACTCGGCTTCTTGATCGCCGGACCGGTCTCGGGCGCGCTGTCGGACCGTTTCGGGTCGCGTCCCTTCGCCACGGTCGGCATGTTGGTCGCGGCGCTTTCGTTCTTCCTCCTCGAACTCTTGCCCGTCAACTTCAACTACTACGAATTCGGCGGACTGCTCCTTTTGAACGGGCTCGCCATGGGCGCGTTCGCGGCGCCCAACCGCGCCGGCGTCATGAACAGCCTGCCGCGACAACACCGCGGTGTCGGATCGGGCATGAACTCCACGTTCCAGAACTCCGGCCAGGTGCTCTCCATCGGCATCTTCTTCACGTTGATGATCATCGGACTCTCCTCGACGCTCCCGTCATCGGTCTTCCACGGGCTCACCTCGGTCGGGGTCCCGGTCCTCGACGCGCGCCGGGTGGCGTCGCTCCCGCCGGTGTCGACGTTGTTCGCGTCGTTCCTCGGCTACAACCCGCTCGAACACCTCTTGAGCCCGCAGGTCATCGCGAGTCTGCCCACGCACACGCAGCTCGCTCTGGCGAAGCGGAGTTTCTTCCCCTCGATCATCACCAAACCGTTCCACAACGGTTTGCACGCGGCCTGCGACTCGGCCGTGCTCGCGTGCCTGTTGGCCGCGGGGTGCTCGTGGCTGCGCGGGGGGAAGTACGTGTACGTCGAAAAGTCCAACGAATCCAGCGAATTATTCAGTGCCGTAGCCGACTAGTAAATTCCCCGTTGGGGGTGCGCGTGGACCAGGACCGACGACCAACCGTGACCGAACAGGTGCGACGGGTGACGCGCCGTTGGAGCGAGCCGGCCGATCAGTGGCGCACGAAGGTGCAGCACTGGGTCGACGCCGGCATCGTGAGCTCGGCCCAGGGCGACGAGATCCTCGCGCTGGAGTCGGCTGGAACCCAAGCGAGGGCGAACCAATCTGGCGTCGACGCCGGTCGAGCGACGCTCTCGCCGGCCGCCGAATCGCTGTCGTACCTTGGTGTGGTCATCGTTGGTCTCGCGGCGGTCCTCTTCCTCGGTCACTACTGGGACACCATCGGACTCGCCGGTCACCTGATCGGGGCGCTGTCGGTCACCGTCGCCGGCCTCGCCAGTGGACTGGTCGTGGCCCAGATCGGCGACGCCGGTGCGAGACGGCTGAGCGGATTCCTTCGACTGGTCGGCACGGCCGGCGCCGCGGGGGCGACCGCCGTCGCCGTCGGACCGTCAGCCAAAGCACACCACGGACTTCTCTTGCTCTGCGTCGGCCTCGTCGTGGCGGCGCTCAGCGCGGTGCTCTGGCGCAACCGCGATCGGTCGCTGCAGTTCCTGTCGATGTTGCTCGGCGTGACGATGACGTTGGCCGGCGTGGGCACCGTCGCGCATCTCCACGCCACGTCCACCGAAGTGGCGCTGCTGGAGTGGTTCTTCGCGGTCGCGATCGGACTGATGAGCCTGCAGATGATCCGTCCGGCACCGACGGCGTTGGTGGTGGGCGAACTCGGGAGTTTCCTCGGCGCGTTCGCGCTCTCATTCCCGAATCACCTCGGCGGCGTACTCCTGGGTCTCCTCTCGGCCGTGTGCGCCGTCGTGATCGGCTTCGCCCTGGAGCGACCGTCGATCATCGTGCTCGGTGCCGTTGGATTCTTCATGTTCGACTTTCGGACCTTCGCCATCTACTTACGGAGCATGGACGCGGCACTCGGCGCGTTCGTCCTGGGACTCCTCTTGGTGTTGGTCGCGCTCGTACGGGCCTGGTACGCGTCGACGCGCGGCGACGCCGACTCGCCGATGGAGATGCCCGCCGAGGCGGAATGGTACGAGCCCTGGTAGAGGCTCGAACGCGGACGGCTCAGTGGCCGATGCGTTTGTAGAGACCGATGCCGTCGTCAGTGGTGACGAGACGGAAGTGTTTCTCGATGCCGGCGAAGACGCTGGCGTCGTCCGGAGGGTAGAGGGGCACGGGGAGGACGAGGTACTGCACCTTGCTCGCGACCGCCAGTCGCGCGCCGTTGTTGTGGAACAGTCCGTAGTTCTGCGTGTCGAAGGGCGTCGGCCAGAGGTAGATCTGCGTGCGGTGATCGAGGTGCGGCACGAAGAGGTACCACGCCGAGACGACCGCGTCGGGCGGGATGCGGGCCTCCAGAGTCGTGAAGGATCGCACCGCGGCACTGGTGGGTACCCACTCGGACACGGCCGTGTTGTCAGAGAACGGAGCCAGACCCCAGAGCACGCACGACCAGAACGCGCAGAGCACGACGACGCCCGTGATGACGACGCGCCGCACCTGGGACCGCTGACGCGAGATGGCCCACACCGTGCCCAGGATGAGGACCGGGACGACGGGCATGGAGAACTGATACGGAATCTGGTGCATGTACGGCAAGGTGCTCACCACGTTCTCGGCGACGACGAGGATCGCGATCAGCGCGATCTCCGGCGACAACAGGAATCCCCACCCGGTCATGAAGCCCATCTGCCAGACGTAGAACGGTCGACCGTCGCGGCGTAGGTACGTGAACATCGTGCCGGGATGGGCGAACAACGTCCGGAAGAATCCGCCGACGCCGCCGAAGGGGATGTCGCCGCTGTAGAGACTGCCCTGCCCGAGGAGACTGGGGATGATGACCTCCAGCGCCAGCGCCGTCCAGGCGAGCGCGCCGGCGACGATCCACAGTCCCCACTTTCGATCGCGCCGCCAGAGGACCCAGAGACCCAGCGGGATGACCAGCAGCGCCGCGTCCTCTTTGACCATCAACGCGAACACGACCATGACCGCGAGCAACACGCCCCGTGATTCGATCGCCGCGTAGACGGCGACGCTGATGATCAACACCTGGAGCGCCTCGGGGTGGAACTGCTGCATGTTGCCTTGTTCGAGCGCCGGGTTCAACAGGAACGCGGCGGCCAGCATCGTGGCGATCGTCGCGTTGCCGATGCGCTTCAGCGCGAGGAGGTAGATGGGGATCGCGGCGCCGGCGATCGCCAGGACCTGGAGCCCGAGCAGACCCTGTGGTTCGGGGAACAGTCGATAGAACGGCGCGAAGAGCACGAGAATGAACGACGTGTGGTCGCCGAAGAGGTCGCGGCCCATCACCGTGACGAACGGCGCGTGGAAGTGGGTGAGGAGCCAGAGACCCTGGTCGAAGATGGCCAGGTCGAACGGCGGATACCCGTAGCCGTAGTACATCTTCCAACTGAGGTAGCTGAACCAGCCGACGTAGAGCACGAGCAGCACGATGAAGGCCCAGTGCCTCCTCTGGAACGCCGCGCGCAATCGGCGCTGCAGTCGGTGCACGAACCCCTCGAGCTCGGGGTCGAAGGCGGGATTCGATGAACCAAGCCGCAACACGGCGGCGACGTCGGTGCTCGCAGCCGTTACCCCGTCCAGCGACATCGCGCACCCCTCTCGTACACAAAATAGAGTGTCCCGATTCGCTCACCGTGCGCCGGAGCGGTGCGTGCCCGCCGCCGAGTAGTGCGTATGACGACGGCGCCAGTGCAACGCACGCGGGCGTGACAGCGCCGCGATCAAAAATGTTACGAGTTAGTGACGATGTTTGTTACGAGTTGATGACGAACGCACCATGCTGAGTTGTGTGAAACCACAGTGGCCTCACAGAGGTTTCACAAACTCGTGCGCGATACTTGTAGATGTACTCGCCGCACTCGGTGGGTGTATCGAAAGGGCCAATCATGTCTACAACTAAGTCAAGTCGCGTCATTCGAGCGGCGGCCGCGTCGGCCGTGTGCGTCGCACTCGCGTTCGGCACTGCAGGAGTAGCCCTCGCCGGACAGGGATCGCACGCACGCGATCATTCCAACATCTCTTCTCACGACAACGGTCAGTGGAGCGGCGCTCGCGGCACGATCAGTGCGCTGGGCACCAGCTCGATCACCCTGAAGGACCGCAAGGGCAACACCACGACCTACACCACGACGAGCGCCACCACCTACTTCGAAGGCTCCACCGCCGGCGTCGTCGGTGACCTCGCGATCGGTGAGCAGGTCGACCTCGCGTTGACCCCGACCACGCCCCAGACGGTGACCAAGGTCACGATCGACCTCGCTCGAGTCTCGGGCACCGTCACCACCGTCGTCGGCAACGTGATCACGATCACCGGCTGGCACAACACGACGCTCACGGTGAACGTCTCGGGCACCACGACCTACACCTCGGGTGGCGCGGCCTCAACGCTCGCCGCCGTGGTGACCGGCGCACAGATCAGCGCCGTCGGCCTCCCCGGTTCGACCGCGGGCAGCCTCAACGCCATCTCGGTGAACATCTGGGCACCGCGCGTGTCGACGCACGCTCGCGGCACGATCAGTGCGCTGGGCACCAACTCGATCACCCTGAAGGACCGCAAGGGCAACACCACGACCTACACCACGACGAGCGCCACCACCTACTTCGAAGGCTCCACCGCCGGCGTCGTCGGTGACCTCGCGATCGGTGAGCAGGTCGACCTCGCGTTGACCCCGACCACGCCCCAGACGGTGACCAAGGTCACGATCGACCTCGCTCGAGTCTCGGGCACCGTCACCACCGTCGTCGGCAACGTGATCACGATCACCGGCTGGCACAACACGACGCTCACGGTGAACGTCTCGGGCACCACGACCTACACCTCGGGTGGCGCGGCCTCAACGCTCGCCGCCGTGGTGACCGGCGCACAGATCAGCGCCGTCGGCCTCCCCGGTTCGACCGCGGGCAGCCTCAACGCCATCTCGGTGAACATCTGGGCACCGCGCGTGTCGACGCACGCTCGCGGCACGATCAGTGCGCTGGGCACCAACTCGATCACCCTGAAGGACCGCAAGGGCAACACCACGACCTACACCACGACGAGCGCCACCACCTACTTCGAAGGCTCCACCGCCGGCGTCGTCGGTGACCTCGCGATCGGTGAGCAGGTCGACCTCGCGTTGACCCCGACCACGCCCCAGACGGTGACCAAGGTCACGATCGACCTCGCTCGAGTCTCGGGCACCGTCACCACCGTCGTCGGCAGCGTGATCACGATCACCGGCTGGCACAACACGACGCTCACGGTGAACGTCTCGGGCACCACGACCTACACCTCGGGTGGCGCGGCCTCAACGCTCGCCGCCGTGGTGACCGGCGCACAGATCAGCGCCGTCGGCCTCCCCGGTTCGACCGCGGGCAGCCTCAACGCCATCTCGGTGAACATCGGCGTCCCGTTCAATCACAGCGGCAACGGTGGTCACGGCCACTCCCACGGCCAGGGCTTCGACAGCGGCCACGCGAAGAGCTTCGGACACAGTCGTCGCTAGTTCGTTTCGCGTTACGTCTTCGTAGGTAGGAATCCCCCGGCGGGCATGGCTCGCCGGGGGATTTCATTTTCAGGCGTGCTCGGACCCGACGCGTTGGCCCGAGCCGGTCGGATCGGCGAAGTGTTCGGGCGCGCAGTTCGTGCTGACGTTGTCCAACTCGCAGGCACCGCAGAGAAGGATCAACTTTCGACAGGCCAAGTTGGCGCAGTTGCGGTACTGGCTGGTGGGCGTGCCGCATCGTTCGCACCTCCCGATCACTTTCGTGTGGTCACTGAACTCGTGATGCATCCGGGCGTCGAAGAGGTACAGCGAGCCCTCCCAGAGGCCGTCGTCGCCGAAGGCCTCGCCGTAACGCACGACGCCGCCGTCGAGTTGGTAGACCTCTTCGAATCCGCGTTGGATCATCAGTGCCGAGAGGACTTCGCACCGCACGCCGCCGGTGCAGTACGTGACGACGGCCTTTCGCCTGAGGTGGTCGTAGCGGCCACTGTCGAGCATCGACGAGAAGTCGCGCGTGGCATGCACGTCAGGGACGACGGCGTCGCGGAAGCGTCCGATGGCGGCTTCGAAGGCGTTGCGCGCGTCGAAGAACACGACGTCGTCACCGCGCTGTTCGATCAGTTCGTGGACCTCCTCGGGCTGAAGGTGGACACCACCACCCACGACGCCGTCGTGATCGACCACCACCTCTCGCGCGGCGCCGAACGAGACGATCTCGTCGCGAACGCGGATCCGGAGCCGCGGAAAGTCGTTCGCGGACCCTTCGGACCACTTGAAGTCGATCTGCCGAAAGCCGGGGAACTCCTTGGTCGCGGCGACGTAGCGACGCAGGTCGTCGATCGTGCCACCGAGCGTTCCGTTGATGCCGTGACGCGAGATGAGTATCCGACCCTTGAGCGAGAGCATCTCGCAGAGCGTCCGTTGCCAAAGTCGGATCGCGTCGGGGTCTTCCAGTGGGGTGAACGCGTAGTAGAGGATGATCTTCTGCGGTTTCACAGTGCGAGTGTACAGAACGAGCTGCTTCGACTCGTGGGGCCGGGTCGCGTCGCCGCGCGGCGCGATCTCTCGACTAGGTCTCGGGCACCTGCACGATCGCGACGCTGTGCGCGAACCACGGGATGACGGCCGACGTCGAACGCTGGAACAGTTCGTACTCGGGATACTTCGACAGCGTAATCTTCTCGGTGAATCGCGTCGAGCCGACGAAGAGCAACGTCAACAGCGCCGGTCCGATCGCGGTCCACTCCCACAACGACTGCGCGGCGAGCGCCCCGAAGAGGAAGATCACCCACCACTGCGCCAGTTCGAAGAAGTAGTTCGGGTGTCGCGAGAATCGGAACAGTCCACTTTGAAGGAAGCGAGGGTTCGGCGTGCGACCGGCGCGCACCTCGGCGCTCTTCCACTGGTGAAAGTTCCACTGCTGCTGATCGGCGACCGTCTCGCCCAGGGTGAAGAGAAGGAAGAGGACCGTCAGAACGACGTCGAGTGGGCCGAAGGACGTCGCGCGATGCTGGTAGACGCTCCAGACGGGAAGCGTGATCAGCACCAAGAGGGCGTTCTGGTAGAGCACGATGAAGAACAGGTTGAAGAGCTGGAACTGCCACGGCGGCATCGACGAGCGCAGGACGGCCCAGCGATAGTCCTCGACCCCGCGGTAGCCACCCTTACGCGCGAAGTTGTAGGTGAGTCGCAGGCCCCACACCGTGACGAGTCCGGCCACGACGTCCAGTCGCGGGCTGGCCAGATGGGCGTAGGCGGCGAAGACCCACGCGTAGAGGACCGGCACGATCGACCACATTCGATCGACCCACGACGTGTCGCCGGTCACGAGTGACGCAACCCAGGCGAACGCGCACGCTCCCGCCGCGAGCGACACGGTGAGGGCGAGTGGCGACATGGAGCGACCCTATCGCGAGCGGTTGGAGTGACCGCGAACGGCTACGGGGTGCTGCGGGACTCGTCGCCCCGCTCGAACTTGGCCCGGTCGAGGCACGCCAGTCGCTGGTCGTGAGAGCCCCAATTCGCCTGTTGGCTTCGACACGGTGGCTGCCTACCACCGTGTGTGTCGTCGAGGGCGCGATCGACGACGGCGCACCGTAGATTGAGGAGTCGATTCGAGAACCGAGGAGTCACCGTGCCGTTTCCAATCGTCGATGGACTTCGATCGCTCGAGATAGGTTCGCCGGGCGAGATGCGACAGCGACTGAACCAGCTGATCCTCGACGGACGCAAGCGCGCCACCGCGGGCCTGTTGATGGAATACGTGAGAGAGAACGAGGAGTTGGAACGCGTGGGCGAGCGCCTCGCGCTCGTCGACGACGACGCACACCACGTCGCGACCGTCGTCGTGGTGGCCGTGACGACCGTGCCCTTCATCGAAGTGCCGTGGAGCTTCGCGCAGGCTGAGGGCGAAGGTGATGAGTCACTCGAGGAGTGGCGCGAAGGCCATCGACGATTCTGGACCACGCAGGGCGAGTCGATCGACGACCAGACGCCCGTGGTGTTGATCTGGTTCGAACTCGCGTTGGAGTGAGCCGTCGGACGCAGCGACGTCGTCGCACTTAGACTTTTGCCATGGTGCAATTGGACGATCGAGAACTGGCGACGCAGCTCTTCAACCGGTGTTGGGAGCTCTTAGAGAGCTCACGCGACGCCGACGGCGACGTCGAGTTGTTGACCGTGGCATTCAGTTCTCGGTATCACTGGCTGAAGGTCGGTGAGACCGAACAGTGGATCGTCAGCGACTGGATGGTTGCCCGCGCCGCGGCGGCGGTCGGTGAGGCCGAGTTGTCACTTCGCTTCGCCCGGCGGGCACATTCCGCCTCCCAGGAGAACGAGGTCCCGGACTGGCTGGTCGCCTCGACGGCCGAGGGCGTGGCGCGCGCGTACGCGGCCCTCGGGGACGCCGAGGAGTTCACTCACTGGTCGGCGCTGGCCGCTCGACTCGTGGACGTCATCGCCGACCCCGAGGACAAGAGCCTCATCGCCAGTCAACTGGCCAATATCGAGGCACCGTAAGGTCGTCCGTCGACCAGGGTGCGTCGAGGTCCGACCTTGCACCTACGGCTGGGCGATCGTCCTGAACGCTCGAGCGGCCGCGGCGCGCACGCGCGCGTTGTCGTCGTCGAGGAGGATCACGACTGCGTCGATCGCGGGCTCGACGTGATGGCGCGCGATCACCTTGGCCGCCATCTCGCGAACCCGCCACGCCGCGTGCGTCGTCGCGTCGATGATCGAGTCCGTGGCGACATCGTCCCACTCGTGCAGGAGTCCGCGCGCCGCCCAGACGCGGGGCCAGTAACCGTCGAGGCCACCGTCACGGCCGTCGAGGACGTTTTCGGCCGGCGGTCCGCCAATCACGCGCAGAAAGTCGTCGTCCGCGCGCTCGCCGCTCAGGATCGCCACGCAGTCGCGGACGACGGCGACGCGGCCGCGCCGTTCCGTCTCGAACGCGATCGACTGCTGGGGCGTCATTCCCCAGATGCTCGCCATCGCGCTCAGGCGTGCGGACTCGCGCCGTCGGGCGCGACGCCGAGACGAGTCGTGAAGAAGTCCAGTACGTCCTCGAGCGCTCGCCGGGTCGGCGACGTGGCCTCGTCGGAGTAGTCCTCGGTCAGCACCGAGTGGGCCGACTTCTTGTAGCCCCACGGGTTGCCCGGCGACGAGTCGATCTCGACCCCAATGAACCGGTCGCCGAGCGTTTCGCGCAAGCGCGTGAATCGCTCGGCCGGTGACTTCTTGTCACCGCTGAAACGCAGGCCCATGACGCACAGGTCCTCGGTCGTACGCCGCTGAACGACGGCGAAGTCGTCATCAGAGAGGCCGAGGGCGCGGCGATGCTCCGGGTTGGTGGGAAACGGCAGCGACGGCTGGCTCATAACGGGCGCGATGACTGAGGGCTCGACGCACATGGCCAACGCGAAGCCACCGGTCAGGCACATGCCCACGGCACCCACACCTGGTCCGCCATGTGCCTCACGTTCGTGGAACGCAAGTTCGCGAAGGTAGTCGACAATGGGGCTCGTCTTATTGAGTGCTAAGAGCGTGAACTCCTTGCTGACACAGGCTCGCGCCAGGGAGGAGAGTGCGTATGGAACGGTCATCGGTCTTCCGGCTGTGCCCAGCAAACTGGGCAGGACTGCGGTCATGCCTCGGTCGGCGACCTTGCGAGCGAAGTCCGCGACGAGAGGGGTGATCCCCGGGATCTCGTGAATGATGATCACGGCCGGTCCTCTGCCACGGCGATAGACGTCGTGTGTACGTCGACTCGACGACGTGAAAGGTTCGAACTCGAAGCCCTGGAGGGCGAATGGCACGACACTCATGGTTATTCCGATCTCAATTTCCTTGGTTCAACTGGCTCGATCCGATCACAACGCGACAAGACCAAGGTAGTTTCATCGAAACATGAGATTCCAATGAATGGGAGTGCAGTGTGTCCAATCCGCATACGATCCTCTATCGCAATCCTGACTTCGACGGCCAGCTTGGTCGCACGCTGTCCGCGGCGCAATTCCACTCGTCGGATTTGGGTGAAGCGCTAGCCACGGCTCGGGGCGTCAAGAAATTGACTGGCGCCTCGTGGCATCGGGCGTGGGCGAATGCGGCGACCAACGCCGAGCTAAGCGCACGCTCGTCTATCGCCATCGGCGACACCGTCTCTGCCCGACACGCGCACTTACGCGCGAGCGAATACTTTCGACAGAGCTACTACTTTTTGCGCTCAGACCTGGACGACAAACGATTGCAAGATAGTTACCGCCAACACGTGTCGACGTTCATCGCTGCGACGGAGCTGATGAAGCATCCGGCCGAACGGGTGAAAATTCCGTTCGAACAGACTTACCTGATTGGATATTTTTACGCTCCCGACGACTCGAGGACGAAACGCCCGACATTGCTCTTTCCATGCGGCTACGACTCCACGGCAGAGGCCGGTTGGGTTAATGTGCCCGCGGCGCTAGAGCGCGGATACAACGTCCTCGTCTTCGAAGGACCGGGCCAGGGAGAGGCCCTCTTCAACCAGCGACTGTATCTCCGACCTGACTTCGAGAAGGTTTGCACTCCTGTCGTCGACTGGTTGCTCACTCGGTCGGAGGTCGAGCCCACTTCCGTGGCCCTGATCGGGAGGTCATTCGCGGGCTACTTGGCACCCCGCGCCGCCGCTTTCGAACACCGCCTCGCGGCACTCGTCGTAGATCCGGCGCAGCCGGACATGGCCGAGCGTCTCCCTGCAGGTATGGCCGCCAAATTCGCTGGACCCGTCGTCAAGGCACAAATGCGATTCAGCCAGGCTCGGAGGGAATTCTTTGGAGCTCGCATGGCCGCTCATGGTCTCCATGACATCGATTCGTATTTCGCGGAACTGCGGCGTTTCAACATGCTCGACGTTTCTAAGCAGATCGCCTGCCCTACGTTGATTGTCGAATCGGAGAACGACTTCGCCGGTGGCAGCGGTCGGACCTTGCAGACAGCAATGACAGCGCCCACGACGTTCGTGCAGCTCAGCGCAGAGCAGGGCGCAGACGGACATTGCGCCGGCCTTGGACAAGAGATTTGGTCTGATGCAGTGTACGGGTGGCTTCGCGAGACATTGGAACACGAGCGAACGTCGACAAGCTAACCCGCGAATGGCTGGTCGGTCTCCCCGGCGTGCCGAGTGGATCCGTGAGGACCGGTACCTCGTGGATGACGATGACCTCGGGGCCGCTGCCCGTTCGAAAGACGTCGCGCTTGCGACCGTCGGACGACGTGAGGGGTTTCATCTCGAAGCCGTCGAGGGCGAAGGGTACGACACTCATGGATGCTCCCATTTCAAGAGTTCCACCGCACGACGCACCTGGCAGTTGTCAACACCGTTGGTCGTACTCACCATCGCCGATCAGACGCCGACGAGACCGTCGCGTAAGCGGTCACCGTCTGCGCCGGAGCCCCTGCGTAGATCAAAGACAGATCCCGAGGACGCAGATGATCGGAACGGTCGTCGTCGTGGTGCTCTTGGGCACCGTGGTCGTCGACTTGGGCGCGGTCGTCGTGGTGCTCTTGGGCACCGTGGTCGTCGAGTTGGGCGAGGTCGTCGTGGTGCTCTTCGGCACCGTCGTCGTCGACTTGGGCATCGTGGTGCTCGTCGTCTCGCCCGGCGCCGTCGTGCTCGTCGTGCCCTTGGTCGGAATCGTCGTCGTACTCGTCGCCGAGGCCACGGTCGAAGTGGAACTCGCGGGCGACGTCACCGGTGGATCATTCGCACCCGCGCCGGTGTTTCCCGACGCGCTCGAACCACCTGATGAGTTCGTCGAGGTGACCGAGGTCGTCGTCGTGTCCGACGTGCCCGAGGTGGCACCGATGCCACTCGCTGGGGTCACCGGATTCCCGCCGCTTGACTGTGAGGTCGCGTCATTCGTCGCGCCCGTCGGCACGGACGCCGTGCGGTCCGCGGCCACCGCGACGGGCGTCGCCGCCGGTAGATGCGTCGCCGAGTGGGCAACGCCGACCACGGCGGCGCCCGTGATACTGATCGAGATCGCCGCGGTTCGAGCCGCGGCGACGCCCACCTGCGCGAGGGTCGGCACGTTGCCGACGAAGGGGAGTGATCCGAGCCAAGCGACCGGACCCGCCACGACGCGCAAGCGTCCGATCGACACGTCAAGAAACGCCCGCACCACAGTCGGATCGAAGTGCGTCCCCGCGCAGGCCTGTAGTTCGGCTCGAGCGGCTTGAGGCGTCATCGCCGGCTTGTAACTGCGGACAGCAGTCATCACGTCATAGGCGTCGGCGACCGCGACGATCCGCGCCCCCAGGGAGATTTCTTGGCCCCGCAGGCCGCGCGGGTAGCCCGACCCGTCGTACTTCTCGTGGTGCTCGGCCATCGTGTCCGCCCACTGGCCGAGCCACGCCGAGAGCGGCGCCGTGAGCTTCGCGCCTTCGAGGGGGTGATTCTTGATCTGCTCCCATTCGGCGTCGTCCAGTGCGCCCGGTTTGTTCAAGATCTCGGGATGGACCGCGACCTTCCCGATGTCGTGCAGGAGTGCCGACCAGCGAAGACGGTCGCGATCGACCTGTGGCAACTTCATCTCTTCGGCGATCAGGTCGGTGTACATTCGCACGCGCTCACTGTGGCCGCGGGTGCGACGATCATGGACGTTGAGGGCGCCGGCGAGCACGAGGATCTTCTCCGCGGCGATCACGGGCGCGTCGCGCATGCCGTTGTCCTTCGCCTCCTGCACTCGTCGAGCCAGGTCTCTGGTACTTCCGGCCTTGCGCGCCACGGCCATCCTCTTCGGCGCTTGGTCGGGGAACACCAGCGTCATCTTCAGCAACACCGCGAGCGGCAGCAGTCGACGCGCCACCCGATCGGTCAGGACCAGCACGATCAGCGGGGTGCCCAGCACCAGCAACCACCATCCGACCGTTGCGCCGGCGCCGTGCGGCGCGGGCAGCGAGCGAGCGACGAGCGCCGCGGCGATGACCGAAAGGGCGACGGGGACCAAGAATGCCGTGACGCTCACGAACATCGACAACCATCGGCGCCCGCGCCACCGGTTGGGCGCACCGTCCGCGTGCATGCTGTGGTTCGCGTTGTTCACCGTTCGCCCTCGCAACGTTGTCCGACACCGTCTGAAGTGACGATAGTTCTGCGCTCCTGGTCAGAGGGTCAAATTACCAACAACTCGACGCGGGAATCCGTTGTGATTGAGGGTTGCAACAGCCCTCCGAGCCTCGCGTGAAGCTGCCCACGAACTGATCCGATCCCGCGATCATCCGCTTCGTCAGCGAACGCGGATGACCACCGTGAAGTGACTCTCGCTCGACGTGCACACCGAGCCCGTCGGACAGGACGTGAGGAGGGCGATGAGTCGAATGAGACCCGGCTCGAGGGCGTAGTAGACGGCCTTGATCGAGCCGCACGTGCGTCCCGGTACACAGGCCTGGATCGCGCCGGAGGTCTTCGTCGGAGTGACCGACGTCGACACCAGCTCGACGACCTTGCGCGTGCCCTGCGTGGTGAAGGTCCATTCGGGATTCGTCAGCGTGACGACGATGTGGGCGCCCGGCGTGGCGACGATGACCCGTCCGTTGTCCGCGGCCGTGATCGTGACGGTCTTGGCGGCGGTCGCCGCGGTGCCGACGCCCGTCGTGCCCAGGAACAGTGCGCCGATGGTGACCAGTGCGACCACGGCCTGTCGGGCGTGCGCGCGCCGTCCGGTCCCGGTGGTTGAGCGAGTGAAGAACTGATTCATTTCGATCCTCTCGTTACTCGACGTTGCCATCGATTGTTCGATCCGGCATAACTTCAAATGAACCCTGCGATCGATCAGCGATCGACCCGTCCTCGGCCGGTGCCCGGCGGCATTCGGAACCGGACGTCGACCACTTTGTTGCTGACTACAGCCTAGGCACTGAGTCGATTTGTCGGATCAAGCAGCGGGATCTCCTTGATTCGCTCGAGCGAGGCGAGTGCGGGCTGGGAGAGCTTCCTGCGGCTCGGGACGAGCAGGGCCATCACGACACCGATGGCCACGACGAGGGCGCCGACGTACATCGCCGGTCGCAGTCCGTTGACGTAGTCCTGGGCCGAGAGGTAGCCGCCGCTCGAGGAGAAGACCGCGCCGAGCAGCGCGATGCCGAAGACCCCACCGAGTTCACGGAATGCGGCGTTGGTGCCCGAGGCGAGTCCCTCGTGCTCGACCGGGACCGAGCCCAACACCAACGACGCCACCGGGACGAAGAACAGCGTCATGCCGACACCGGCGACGATGAAGGCCGGCACCATGTCCGTGTACGGGGTCGTCGGCGTCAACAGGATCGCCAACCACGTCAGGCTCAGCGCCTGGAGGATCAGGCCCGTGACGACGAGCGGCTTGCCGCCGAAGCGCTGCGCGAGGAGTCCCACGACGGGGGCGAGGAGCATGGGCATGCCGGTCCAGGGAAGGACGCGCAGCCCCGCCCCGAGCGGCGAGTAGCCCTGCACGGTCTGGAGGAACTGCGAGAGGAAGAACACCGTGCCGAACATGCCGAAGCTGAACAACAGCGCGGTCACGTTGATCGCGGCGAACCCGCGGTTGCGAAATAACTGCAAGTTGAGCATCGGCGCCGTCGCGCGGAGTTCCCAACGGATGAAGGCCACCAACAAGACGGCACCGATCACGAAGGAGGACAGCACGCTCGCGCTGGTCCAGCCACTGGCGTTGCCGCGCACGAGGCCGAGGACCACGCCGAGGAGGCCGCCGCTGACGAGGAGAGCGCCGCGAAAGTCGAGGCGGCTCTGGACGCCGCGTGACTCGGCCAGCTTCCACCACGCCAACGGCACGAGCACGATGCCGATCGGTACGTTCAGCCAGAAGATGTAGTGCCATGACCACCCGGTGGTGACCGCGCCGCCCACGAGCGGCCCGAGCGCGATCGCCGCACCGCCGATCGCGCCCCAGATGCCGAGTGCGGCGTTGCGGCGTTCGGGCTTGACGGCCGCGCTCAACAGCGTGAGCGACAGGGGCATGATCATGGCGCCGCCGGCACCCTGGAGGGCTCGCGCGGCGATGAGGAACCCGATGTTCGGGCTGATCGCCGCGAGCGCCGACGCCGTGGTGAACAGCGCGATGCCGGTCATGAACGTGCGCCGACGACCGAAGCGTTCGCCGAAGGCCGCGGCGGTGAGCAACAGCACGGCGAACGTCAGGGTGTAGGCGTTGACCGTCCACTCGAGTCCGGAGAGTCCGGCGTGGAGGTGGATCCGGATCACCGGCAGGGCGGTCGTGACGACGAGGTTGTCGAGCGAGGCCATGAAGAGTGCGAGGCCGGTGATGAGCACGGCCCACGCACCACGGTGGCGATCGTCACGGCGTCGCGGGGTCGGCAGACTCGTCGGCTCGGCGTCGATCGGTCGGGTGAGTGTGGTGGTCATCGGGGTGCTCCTTGCCCTTGCGCTCCCACCCGGAAACCCCTGATGGAAGGTGCTGTTAGTTGTGAGTAGTCACTATCTTGAAACGTGAAAAAAAATAGAGGGGTCATCGTCACGACGCCTGCGCCGTCGATTGCTGCTGTGCCGCGTTGCGCGCGTCGGAGATCGCGTTCATGGCCTCGAATTTGTCCATCCCGGGACAGATCGACTGGGCCCACGACGCCTTCACCGAGAGCAGGTCGATCGCGGACATCACTGAGATCAACATCCCGTTGGCGAAGAAGTCCTGGATCATCTCCTGGTCCAGACCCAACTTGTCCTTGACCATGTGCCACAGCACTTCGAAGGTCCGTCGACAGGCCGCGGCGATATCGGGGTCGCCCGTGGCCGCGGCGTAGCCGTGCATCTGGACCTGCAGCATCTCGGTGTCTTGCATCAACTGCAGATAGGCCATGCCCATCGCGTGCATTGCCTCTTCGCCGTCGAGCCCTTCGATCGCGCGCGACAGCTCGTTCACGATGCGGCTGCCGACCTGGTCGTAGGTCGCGATGAACAGGTCCTTCTTCGTGCCGAAGAGTCGGAAGAGGTACGGCTGGGAGATCCCGGCGCGCGCGGCGATGGCGTCGGTCGACGTCCCGGCGTAACCGGACTTGGCGAACTCGGTGACCGCGGCGCTCAAGACGGCGACTCGTCGTTCGGCGGCTGTCTGTCGGGTCGAAACCATCATTCGGTCATTGTAAGTGCTTACTCACTACCTTGTCAAGCGCATCGTGCGGAAACTCCTAGGAACGCCGAAAGGGCCGGTAAATCCCGCGTTGCACCGCGGGGATCCGAAGGAACGGGACGGCGATCCCCCGAGAGAACGGCCGCGCGTCGTCGACGCGGATCTCCGGAACGCGAAGGTACGCGATGCCCACCTTCGCGGCCGCGCGTCGCAGTTTCTCGCTCAAACGAGGCACCATCGTCTCCTCCGTGTCCTGACGTCGTCCCTCATGGTAGCGAACGCGAACGTCAACACCCGGGGCATCACTTGAGGTCCGGGTTCAGGTCCCGGACTGATCCACGACCCGTCGCCAACGCACGAGGTCGGGCGTCCGGTCGTAGACCTCGAAGCCGGCTTTCGCGAGCACCCGCTGACTGGCCGCGTTCTCGAGGTCCGTCTCGGCGAGGACGACCGTGGCGCCCGGTCGCGCGAGGTCGCACATCGCGCGCACCGCCTCGGTCGCGACCCCTCGACCCTGACACGACGCACAGACGCCGTAGCCAATCTCGACCTCACCTCGTTCGTTGGGCGAACCCTTGAACCCGATCCCGCCGATGCTGCGACCGCTGCGACGTTCGACGATCGCGTAGAGGCCCCACGGCATCGTGGGGGTGACGAAGGCGACGACGCCGTCGAGCGCGCCCTTGGCGATGAACTCGTCGCCCGGCGTCGGATAGTCCGGTGCCCAAGTCCGTCCGGTGCGGTCCCGCGCGACGATCGCCTCAGCGTCGTTGGGGGTGAGCCCCAGCAGCCACACTCCATCGGACTCGTCGTTCACCCGCACATTCTCGCAGTCGCTCATCGGCATCGGTTCCCGGGACCGCTCGTCGACGTCGCCAGCACTCGGAACAGATCACTTCCTCTTCTTCGGAAGTGGCAGTGCGGCACTGGTCGCTTCCACCAGCGACACGATCCATTCACGGTCGTTCAACTTGGCCGCCGAGATCCGAAAGGCCGGCTTGGCCCCGTCATAGGGCGGGCCTTGGCCGACGCGGCCCGCCACGGCGGCCCCGGCCGGGGTGATCTTCACGAAGAGCGTGTTGTCACAGACGAGCGCGAAGTTCTTCCCCTGGTGGTAGAGGCCGTACTCACCGAACATCGGCTTCGCCGTGATCTCGAGCGGCCCCAGTTTCTCGATGACCGTCTCGATGAACTGCCTGTCAGTCGCCATCGTCGCAATGTAGCAACGCCGACGCCGTCGCACCGACGACGCCCTACGAGCGAAAGGACTTCTCGTGTTGGAGCAGCCATGTCTTTCGCTCGAGGCCGCCGCCGTAGCCGGTGAGCGAGCCGTCCGCCCCGATCACCCGGTGACAGGGCACGATGATGGCGATTGGATTGCGACCGTTGGCCAGGCCGACCGCGCGCGACGCGTTCGGGTTGCCGACCCGCCGGGCCAACTCACCGTAGGAGATCGTCTCGCCGTAGGGGATCTCGCACAGTTGCGACCAGACGCCCTTCTGGAACGCGGTGCCGAGCAGTTCCATCTCGAGGTCGAAACTGGAGAGTTCGCCGATGAAGTACGCGTCGAGTTGCGCGGTCACGTCCTTGAACCAGGCGTCGTCCTCCTCGGCGTCTTTGGGCGGCGGCGAGGTGTGTCGCTGTTCGTGCATCGCCACGTTCGTGAGCACGCCGTCACGCGCGATCAGCGTCAGCGGCCCGATCGGGCTCTCCATCGTGGAGGTGAGGATCTCGGTCATTTCTTTCCTTTCGTTGCGTGTGGTTGGGGCGGCCAGTCGTTGATCGGATGGTCGTCCACCGACCAGAGGTACTGCACCGCGTACGCGCGCCACGGTCGCCAGGCCTGCGAGTGGTTCACCAACGCCGCGGGCGTGCCGGGGAGCCCTAGTCGTTCGGCCGCGTGTCGCACGCCGAGGTCGCTCTGTGGGAAGGCGTCGGGATCGCCGAGTGCGCGCATCGCGATCACCTGCGTGGTCCACGGTCCCACGCCGGCGATTCGCGACAGCTGGTCGACGCTCTTGTCACGGTCACAGCCCGGTCCCAGTTCGAGGTCGCCGCGTCGCAGGGCTCCCGCGAGCGCCGCGAACGTGTCGCGCCGCGCGGCCGGCATGGCGAGGTCCGCCTCGCCTAACTGCTCGGGCGTCGGGAAGAGGTGGGTGAGTGCGCCCCCCGGGTCGCTCAACGCGTCGCCGTGGCGCTGGACCAGGCGACCGGCGTGCGTCTGGGCCGCGGCCGTCGAGACCTGTTGTCCCAGCACGGCGCGCAGCGCCATCTCGGCGCCGTCGACGCATCGGGGCACCCGACGTCCCGGTGACTTGGCGACGAGGGGTGCGAGCGCGTCATCGAGACTCAACTGCCGATCGATCGCCACGGGATCGGCGTCCAGGTCGAGGAGCCAACGACTTCGCGCAATGGTGGTCGTCAGGTCGCGCAGGTCGCTCAACACGGCGCGACAGTTGATGTACTCAGGAGTCGGCGTGAGTTCGACGATGCCCGGACCGTGGTTCAGGCGAAGCGTCCGTCGGTAGGTCTTCCCGCGCACCTCTTCCACGCCGGGGACGGCCGTGGCGGCCAAATGACCGAACAGGTTGTCGGGGCACAGCGGCTGGCGAAACGCGAGGCGCAGCTGTATCGCGGTCACCGCGCCGGTGGCGTCACAGGGACCCTTCGCGCGAGCACGGAGCACGGTCGGCGATGAGGCGAACACGCTCTGCACGGTGTCGTTGAACTGACGGACGCTGGCGAAGCCCGCGGCGAAGGCCACGTCGGTCATCGCCAGAGCGGTCGTCTCGATCAGTATTCGTGCCGTCTGGGCTCGTTGCGCTCGCGCGATGGCGATCGGCCCGGCCCCTATCTCGTGTTGCAGGACCCGCTCCAACTGACGCACGCTGTAGCCGACCTGATGGGCCAGTCCGTTGACACCTTCGCGGTCGACCAGTCCATCGGCGATCAGCCGCATGGCGCGAGCGGCCACGTCGGCGCGCGAATTCCACTCGGGGGAGCCGGGTGATGCGTCGGGTCGGCAGCGCTTGCAGGCGCGAAAGCCCGCGAGCTGGGCCGCCGCCGCGGACGGATAGAAGCGGACGTTCTTGCGCATCGGCGTCTGGGCGGGACAACTGGGACGACAGTAGACGTGCGTTGACGTGACGGCCGTATAGAACCAGCCGTCGAAGCGGGGGTCGCGCGAGTGCACCGCGAGATAACACCGCTCGAAGTCTTCGACCATGGCGTCGAACCTAGCGTCGTAGATGGACCTCCACTAGCGGAAATACGACATCGCCATCGACGACAGTTCCGGGCCGACGGTGACGTCGAGAATCCGCTAGTCCGACGCCACCTCGATCGGCGCGTCGAAGGGCGCGTGGAACGTGAAGGCGTACGGCGACGGCCCACCTCGCGCCAGTGCCGCCAGGCGCGCGACCGCGTCGGATGGTTCGGGAGTGGTCCCGGCGCGGATCCACCACATCGCCGATTGGACGCCCTCGAAGCGATCGGCCCACTCGCGACGCCGGCGCAGGACCTCCTTGTGATCGCTCTGGTACACGAACGCCTTGAGCGCTTCGATTGACTCCCACACGCTCATGTTCAGCAGTATCTGGTCATCGGCGAAGACCCGGATGCTGGTCGCGTCGCCCTCGTCGGTCTTCAGGCGCCACACGAATCCCGGCGCCGCGTCCGCCACGGCGTTGATCGGATCGAGGGCTGCGACGAAGCCCGCCACCTCCGGCGCGTCGAGGGGTGCCTTCAACTTCACGACGTTGCACTGCGCGAGGTGGAACGGCATGGGGCGACACTACCGGCGACGGTCGCGACCCCGCGAGCGAAAGTGACAGCGGATAACTAGATTCGGACTGTTCGTCGCCGGCAGATCACCGGGGACACGTAACGAAAGGGTGACGCATGTCGAAGGCGTACGAAATCTCTATTTGGGAGCCGCACCCCGGGAAGTCCGAGGAGTTCATGGAGACGATCAAGAGCCTGACCAAGGCCTTCGTCGAGTCAGGCGTCTCGAAGGTGGACCTGCTCACGGGTGTCGCCGGCAAGGACGTCTTTCGTATCGTCGTGATCCAGCACTTCAAGGGACTGGCCGACAACGGGTCCGTCAACGAGTCGATCGGCGACAGTCCGGCGATGAAGGCCTGGCGCGAGGCGCACCCGGGCGACTTCCCGGCGAAGCTGATCTCCCACGACCTGTACCAGTCGATCGACGACTGACCATATCCTCTCGTGGCGCGAAAGGGATACGGGCTGAGTCTGGAGGCGATCTCGGAGTTCGCCGCGGGTCTCGCCGGCGTCGTCGAAGAACAGCCGTTCGGCCCGAGCGTCGACGTGCTCAAGGTCGGCGGCAAGATCTTCGCGATCCTGTCACCCGAGCGCGTGCCCGGGGCGATCTCGCTAAAGTGCGACCCCGATCTCGCGATCGAACTCCGTCTGCAGTTCGCGGCGGTGACACCCGGGTATCACCTCAACAAGCGACTGTGGAACACGGTGCAGCTGGACGGGACGATCCCTGACCACGAGATCGTGCAGATGGTCACGCACTCCTATCAACAAGTCGTCGCGGGACTTCCTAAATCGGTACGTCAGGAGCTGCTCGCCACCATCGAATGACGCGAGTCGGACATCTCTCCGCCCGCTCGTTAGGGTGAGGTGGTGTTCGAGCCCGGTCCGTTACTCGCTGCGGGACGTGACGCGGACATCTTCGACTACGGCGCGACGCAGGTACTGCGTCGGTCGCGGCACCATCGATCGATGGTGCTCGAGGCGCGAACGATGGACTACGTTCGCGCTCGGGGTTACCCGGTACCCCGGGTCGACGAGGTGAGTGCCGACGGGACCGAACTGGTCATGGAGCGGATCGACGGCGGCAACATGGTCGAGGCCCTGACCGCGTCGCCGTGGAAGGCGAAGCGCCTCGGCCGGGTCCTCGCCGACCTCCATCGACAGCTGCACGAGTTGGCGGCGCCGGAGTGGCTCGCGCCGGCACCCGTTGGCCACGGCGATCGACTGCTGCACTTCGATCTCCATCCGCTGAACGTGATGATGTCGTCGCGGGGCCCGATCGTCATCGATTGGGTCAACGCGGTTCGAGGCAATTCGAACACCGACGTGGCGCTCACCTGGGCCCTGATCTCAGCGGGAGAGGTCCCGCGTCGCGGCGTCAAGGGGGCGCTCGTCGGCCTCACTCGTTCACAACTGATCCGAGGATTCATCGGCGACTACGACACCGACGCCATCGCCGCAGAGATAGGCGCCGTCGTGGAGTGGAAGTCGAAGGACCCCAATCTGAGCGAATCCGAGATCGCGACCGCGCGCGACTTCGCTCGACGCGTCCGCCCGAACTGAGGCGTTCCGCGCGTCCGGCGACGACGCGTCCGAATCCGGGATTCGTACTTGCGCGCCACGTCGTTGGGCGATAATATACAACCATATGGTTGTACGTAAACTCGAAAACCCTGAAGTGGACCGGATTTTCCGTGCGCTGGCCGACGCCACGCGCCGCGACATTTTCGGGCGCGTCATCAACGAGGGACTCTCGGTCTCATCCTTGGCGCACGACTACGAGATGAGTTTCGCCGCGGTGCAAAAGCACGTGACGGTCCTCGAACGAGCGACACTCGTCACGAAGGTACGCCACGGTCGAGAGCAGATCGTGCACGGCAACGTCGCGACCCTTCGTCGTGTGGAGGCGCTGCTCGAGGCGTTCGAGCAGATCTGGATCGGTAGGGCAACACGGATCGCCGAGATCCTCGGCGAGGAAGGAAGTGCAACATGACAGTCATCTCATCGGTCACCGACCCTGAGCGGTTGTCCCTGACGGTCGTCGCGGAGTTCGCGGCCCGTCCGGACCGGGTGTGGGGGGTGTGGGAAGACCCCCGACAGCTCGAGCGATGGTGGGGGCCGCCCACCTATCCGGCGACGTTCACGCGCCACGACTTCGCCGTCGGCGGCGAGTCGCGCTATCACATGACGGGACCGCAGGGCGACACGCCGCACGGCTACTGGCGCATGTTCACGATCGACGAGCCGCGTTCCCTCGAATTCGCGAACGGTCTCGCCGGCGAGGACGGAGAGCCGATGGCCGACCTCGAGCCCATGGGTGCGCACGTCACCTTCGAAGCGAACGGCGACGGCACCCGGATGACCGTGGTGAGCAGGTTCGTCGACGCGGCACAGATGAAGACGATGCTGGACATGGGCATGGCTGAGGGCATGACGCAGGCGGTCACCCAGATCGACGAGGTGCTGTCCTCGAAGGTCGCCTGAGCTCGTGACCGATCCGCCGTGACCTGATCGGCGAATCCCCACTCGTACACTTGGGGTCGTTGTTTCATTCGAACGGACACGGAAAGGCACGATGGCCCTCGCGCACAACGGCTCGGTCGAGATCTACTACGAGACGTTCGGCGATCCGTCGGACCCGGCCCTACTCCTCATCAACGGGCTGGGAAGCCAGTGCATCAACTTCGACGTCGAGTTCTGCGAACTGTTCGTCGCCCGAAGCTTCTTCGTCATCCGCTTCGACAACCGCGACGTGGGACTCTCGACGAAGTTCAACCTGGTCCTGCCGGATCTCTTCGCGGTGCTCGAGGCGGTGAGGGACGGACTCGAGCCGAAGGTGGCGTATCGAATCTCCGACATGGCCCGCGACGCCCTCGCGGTCCTCGACGCGCTCGACGTCGACCGTGCGCACGTCGCGGGATGGTCGATCGGCGGCATGATCGCGCAACAGCTCGCCATCGATCATCCGGAGCGTCTCTTGTCGATGACCTCCAACATGTCGACCACGGGCGACCCCGACGTCGGACAGGCGTCGGCCGAAGCGCTCGAGATCATCTTGGGTCCCAGCGACATCGATCGGGCGTCGATCATTCAACGACGATTGGACCTCGAGCGGGTGATCGGCAGTCGGGCCCACTTCGACGCCGAACGAGTCGCCCAGCAGACGGGGGACGCGTACGACCGCTGCTTCAACCTCGCTGGCGTCGCGCGCCAACTGTGCGCCGCCGTGGCCAGCGGAAGTCGAACCGCGCGACTGCACAACGTCACGACCCCCACGCTCGTGATGCACGGCGACGTCGACCACCTCATCGACATCAGCGGCGGCGTGCGAACCGCCGAAAGCATCCCGGGTGCCCGGTTCGTGGTCCTCGAAGGAATGGGACACGACCTCAGCCTCTTCTACTGGAATCAGTTGGTGGATGAGATCTCGAACCACGCACACGGTGCCACGTCGTTGTAGGCGACTGACCGATACGGTGGTGCCATGAAGTGGTCACTGAGGTCGTGGTTGACGGTCGTGTCAGTGGTCTGTCTTTCACTCGTGCCGCCGGCGTTGGCGACGTCCGCGAGTGGCACCTCGACGCACGCGAGTTGTCGTGTCCCACGTATGACCGGATTGACGGTGAAGGGGGCACGGAGCCGGGCCGCGGTAGCGGGCTGTACGCTGCGACTCATCGGCGCCACGGTGACGATGCCGACGGTCCAGACGATTCACACGCAGAGCGTTCGACCCGGTCGGCGGGCCCGGGTCGTCGTCGACCGGGTCAATCCGGTGTGTCCGGGCTCGGCGGCGCTGGGACCACCTCCCGGAGAGCCCTTACTGAAGCCGGGACCGACCGAACTGATCGCCGGACTCTTCGGTGAAGGGGGTCCGTTGCTCTTTCGTTCGGCGCCGAACTGCAAGAATCTGGTGGGAACGTCGAGCCCGGGGACCATCACGGTCGTGAACGCCGAGGGGACCGTGGTCGTCAACAAGATGGCGCTCGCCACCGGTCAGTTGCTGCACGCCGACGTGCCGGCTGGCACGTACACGCTCACGGGCGTCCTCAAGGGTGGCACGAAGGTCGGTCCCCTCACCGTGAAGGTCCCGTCGGGTGAGATCGTCCGTCAAGACTTGGTGATCGACTTTCCATGAGGCGACCGAGCTCGAGGGCCGGTCTCACGCACGATCCGCTCCGTCGTCGTCGTGAACGTGGTGGGGCGTCGTAGATGCGCTGGTTCTATTCAGAGAAACATGAGTTGCACGACCCTGATCGAGAGGTACGACTCGGCACCCCGACCAGAGGATTCGAGGTCGCCCGCCGGGCCCACGTGATCGCCGCGGAGCTCTCGAACGACGTCGACTTCGAACGTGGGACGCTCGCGTCGTTCGACCGTGAGTTCATCGACCGGGTTCACGATCCGGCGATGGTGGACTGGCTCGAGGCGACGTGGCGAGAGTGTCGTCCCTTCAGTGACTGCGACGAGGTGATCCCTGACGTGTTTCGGCACGCGGACCTGTCGAGAGTGGGCGTCGCACCACGGGAGCCGCGCCACAGTCCCGTGGCTCGATTGGGCTACTACTCCTTCGACACGATGACGCCGATCGTGGAGGGGACCTACGAGGCGGCGCGCAGCGCCGTCGACGTCGCCCTGTCGGCGCTCGAGCACTCGCTCGCCACCGGGGACGTCACCTACGGGCTCTGTCGACCTCCCGGTCATCACGCGTCGACGTCGATGGTCGGCGGCTACTGCTTCTTCAACAACGCCGCCATCGTCGCGGCCGAGATGGCACGACGGCTGAACGGTCCCGTCGCCGTCGTCGACGTCGACTACCACCACGGCAACGGCACGCAGTCGATCTTCTACGAACGCGACGACGTGTTCTACGCCTCGCTCCACGGTTCGCCCGACCGGGCCTTCCCGTACTACCTGGGCTACGACGACGAACGAGGCGTCGGTCGCGGTGCCGGTTGGAATCACAACGTCGAGTTGCCCAAGGGCTGCTCGGACGCGGTGTACCTCGATGAGCTCACGAAGGTGCTGGACGTCGTGACCCAGAGAGTGGTCGTCGGTGTCGTGGTCTCGCTCGGCGTCGACACCTTCGAGCACGACCCGATCAGCGACCTCGGGTTGACGAAGGACGCCTACTACCCGATGGGGCGTCGCGTCGCCGAAGTGGGACTCCCGACGGTCGTCGTGCAAGAGGGAGGCTACGACCAGGACGAACTCGGCGCGAACGTCCGCTCGTTCCTGCGCGGGATCGCGCGACTCGATCCGATCGACTCGCACCTGGCTCGTTGACGGCTAGGCCGCCGCGGAGTACGAGTCCTTCCCGGTGTCGAACGCCGGACCCAACACGTCGGCGATCGTGCCGGCGAGGTGGAAGGTCATGGCGTCGCGGACCTCTTCGGGAACGTCTTCGAGGTCCGGTCCGTTGCGCTCCGGCAAGATGACTTCCGTGAGTCCCGCGCGGTGCGCCGCCAGGACCTTCTGCTTGACCCCACCGATGGGGAGCACCCGACCCTGGAGCGTCACCTCACCGGTCATGCCGACGATCGAGCGCACCGGTTCGTCGCGCAGCAGACTCACGAGGGCCGTGGTCAGGGTGACACCGGCCGACGGCCCGTCCTTGGGCACCGCACCGGCGGGCACGTGGAAGTGGAACCGTTTGCCGGTGAAGAGCGCCGGGTCGATGCCCAGTGCCGCGGCGTGACTGCGCACGTAGGACATCGCGATCTCCGCCGACTCCTTCATGACGTCGCCCAACTGTCCCGTGAGCGTCAGTCCTTCCGGGCCTTCGGACACGCTCGCCTCGACGAAGAGGACGTCGCCGCCGGCGCCGGTGACGGCGAGTCCGGTCGCGACGCCCGGCACGCTCGTGCGATCGGCCGATTCGAAGTAGAAGTGGGGACGTCCGAGCCAACCGCGCACCTCGTCCGCCGTGACGGCGATCGGGGCCTCGCGTTCGCCGGCGGCCAGTTTCGTGGCGGCCTTCCGCAGTAGTCGTCCGATCTCTCGTTCCAGGTTTCGCACGCCGGCTTCGCGCGTGTAGTCCGAGACGATGACGCGAAGGGCGTCGTCGTCGATGGTGACCTCGTCCTCGCGCAGCGCCGCCCGGGCGAGTTGACGACCGAGCAGGTGGTGACGCGCGATCGAGATCTTCTCGGTCTCGGTGTAGCCGTCGAGTCTGATCACTTCCATGCGATCGAGCAGTGGCCCCGGGATCGTGTCGACGACGTTGGCCGTGGCCACGAACATCACCCGCGAGAGGTCGAGGTCGACTTCGAGGTAGTGATCGCGGAAGGTGTGGTTCTGGGCCGGGTCGAGGACCTCCAAGAGCGCCGAGGACGGGTCGCCCCGGTAGTCCGAACCCAATTTGTCCACCTCGTCGAGGACGATGACCGGGTTCATGGTGCCGGCCTCGCGCAACGCGCGCACGAGCCGTCCCGGCTGGGCGCCGACGTAGGTGCGACGGTGTCCCCGGATCTCCGCCTCGTCGCGGACGCCACCGAGCGCGACGCGCACGTACTTGCGCTCGAGCGCGTTGGCGATGGACTGGCCGAGTGAGGTCTTGCCGACACCGGGCGGACCGACGAGCGCCAAGATGGCGCCCGAGCCGCGCCCGTCGACCGGCGCCAGACCCCGTTCCGCTTGCAACTTGCGCACCGCGAGGTGCTCGAGGATGCGGTCCTTCACGTCTTCGAGTCCGTCGTGATCGGCGTCCAGGATCCGCTGCGCTTCGGTGATGTCCAGGCGGTCTTCGGACTCGACGCCCCACGGGACTTCCAGGATCGTGTCGAGCCACGTGCGGATCCAGCCGGTCTCGGGGCTCTGGTCACTGGTGCGCTCCAATTTGTCGATCTCGCGCAGGACGGCCTTTTCGACGTGCTCGGGAAGGTCGCGATCGGCGATCTTCGCGCGGTAGTCGTCGGGGTCGACGTCGTCGCTGTCGCCGAGCTGTCCCAGTTCCTTCTTGATGGCGTCGAGTTGTCGGCGAAGGAGGAACTCACGTTGTGTCTTCTCCATACCCTCTTCGACGTCGCTCTTGATGCGGTCGCGCAACGTCAGGTCCGCCAACACGTCGCGGGCCCAGCCGAGCACGAGCCGCAGTCGGGCTTCGACGTCGATGGTCTCGAGGACCTCGACCTTTTGGGCGAGCGTGAGGTCGGGGGAGTAGCCGGCGACGTCGGCGAGACGTCCCGGTTCGTGGATCTCGCGCAGTTGCGCCGCGATCTGGCGCGCGCCGCGACTGAGCAGGATGTTCTCCAGCACCGCGCGATACTCGCGAGCGAGTTCGATGACGTCGGGTGTCGCTTCGGCGTCACGCAGTGGTTCGGCTTCGACCCACAACGCGTCGCCGGTGCCGGGAACGCCGGTGCCGATCGTGGCGCGCTGGTCGCCCCGGATGGCGATCGCTTCGAGGCCACCGGGCAGCGAACCCTCCTCCATCACCTCGGCGATGACGCCGACGCTCGCGTAGCGACCTTCGATGTGGGGCACCAGGAGGAGACGGCCACCGGCCGAGCGTGCGGCCTCGACGGCGACGCGGGCCTCGTCGGACTCGAGGGCCATGGTGAACATCATGCCCGGCAAGATAACGCCGGACTTCAGTGGCAGCAGCGGCAGGGTGACTGTCTCAATCGTCATTGCAATGTCCTTTCCAGTGATCGAATTCACCTGATTGACACTGGTGACGCCAGGCAAACTCCTTCCCATCCGGACACCCAAAGGGTCCGAGACCGAAAGTCGAATCGAAGTTCGAGACGTCGAGCATAAAGGTCGATTACGAGAATCTGGCACTCTCGATGGGAGAGTGCCAACGGTCCGAGTCGGCCGGTGCCCCTCCTGATGAGGAGCCCTATACTCACCCTGAAACCGCTGAGGCACAAGGAGTTTCCGTCAAGGAGAGGAGTGCGCATGGCGTTGGAGGTGGGGGCAGTCGCGCCGGAGTTCGCCCTTCTGGCGACCCCGGATCAGCGGGTCTCGCGCTCGGAGTTCCATGGTCCGGTGGTTCTGATCTTCTATCCGGCGGACTGGAGTCCCGTGTGCAGTGACGAGCTCTCGGTCTTCAGCGCGGCGAGCCGGATGTTCCAGGCTCGGGGCGCGCAACTGCTGGGGATCTCCGTCGACGGACCGTGGTGCCACGAGGCGTTCAAGGAACAGCGCAACATCGGGTTCCCGCTGCTCGCGGACCACAACCCCAAGGGCGCAGTCGCCAGGGCCTACGACGTGTACCGCTCCGACGACGACACGTCCGAGCGCGCCCTGTTCGTCATCGACGCAGACGGCACGGTCGTGTGGAGTGAGGTCTCGCCCGTCGGCGTCAATCCCGGGGCCGACGGTGCCCTGCGAGCGGTGGAGGCGTTGTCATGAGCGAGCGTGCCCAACTATCGATCCCCGTCGGACCCGACGACCACTCGCGAGGTCCCCTCGACGCGAAACTCACCGTGGTCGAATACGGCGACTATCAGTGTCCCTACTGTGGCCAGGCCTATCCGATCGTGGAACGGTTGCGTGATCGCTTCGCCGACTCGCTCCGACTCGTCTTTCGCAACCTCCCACTCGCCGACGTGCACCCGCACGCCGAGGCGGCGGCCGAGATGGCCGAAGCCGTGGCGTTGCAGGGGAAGTTCTGGGAGATCCACGACGCCCTCTACGAGAATCAACGCGACCTCTCGGACGCGGCCCTGCGTCGCTACGCGCAAGGCGTCGGCGCCGACGTGGACGAGGCGACGGCGGCCATCGCCGAGGGCGGTCCCGGCCAACGGGTCGAAGACGACTTCGAAGGCGCGATACGAAGTGGCGCCAACGGCACGCCGACGTTCTTCGTGAACGGTGTGCGCTACGACGGCTCGTGGCTCTTCGAACCGTTCGCGGCCTACCTCGAGCAGGTGCTCGACGACCAGTAGTCGACGGACAGGGACCGACGTCCCTGGTCCGCTCGCGCCGGAGGCCGCCCTTGACTTATATATGCCTCACGAGGCATACTTAGGTCGTGAGTGCGAGTGCCACCCTGGCAGTGATCGCGGAGCCGAATCGCCGACGCATCCTCGACGAGTTGCGGAGCGGCGAGCGCCCCGTGAACGTCCTCGTCGAGCGACTCGACCTGAGCCAACCATCGATTTCGAAGCACCTGCGCGTGCTGCGCGACGCCGGTCTGGTCGAGATGCGACCCGATGGTCAGCGTCGTCTCTACCGCGTCCGACCGGAGCCCCTCGTCGAGCTTGACGCGTGGCTCGAGCCGTATCGCGAGATGTGGCGGGCCAGCCTCGACCGGCTCGAACAGCACCTGTCGAACACGACACCGAGGAGGAAGTCCCCGTGAATGAGGCCACCCTGCAAGCGACGGGACCGCGACCCGTACTCCGATTCGAACGGCATCTCCCCGAGTCGATCGACGTGGTGTGGAACGCGGTGACCGACCTCGACGAGATGCGCTCCTGGTTTCCAACCCGCATCGAGGTGGACGAATGGAAGGTCGGGGCGACGTTGACGCATCACTTCGACGAGCACGACGTGGGCCCACTGACCGGCACCGTCCTCGAATGGGATCCGCCACACCGGGTGCGTTTCACGTGGGACGTGGACACGATCACGTTCGAACTGACGAGCGCCGACGACGGCGGGACGATATTCGTGCTGACCGAGGAACTGGTCGCGTCCCACGCCGCGCGCAACGCGGCCGGCTGGGAGATCTGCCTGGACCGTCTGCAATTCCACCACGAGACCGAGACCTGGAGCGCGCGATTCCACCACTACAGCGAACTGTTCGAGCCGGTCTTGGGGCCGCAAGACGGTCCGCCCAAGGAGTTCGACGTCTCGTAGGCGGTGGCATTCGACCACCTCGGCACGCGAGTTCGTCGAGCTATTGGCGCGTTGCGGCGTTTCCGAAGGCCGGATCCGCTGAGTGCGACGGCGCGTGGTCGCAGGTGCGTCTGAAGATGTTCAAGTACCTTGAAGGACGAGTGAGAGCGAGAGAGAGCGGTACCGATGCACGGCTATGACGTGGAATCTTGGAGGACGTTCTTCCTCGCCATGATTGGCGCCGCCGCGACGCTCACCGGCCTCCTCTTCGTCTCAGTCTCGATCAACCTCGATCGCGTTTTGAGTGGCGGGACGTTTCTGCCGGCGCGCGCTCGAGAGACCCTTGCGAGTTTGGTTTTGATCGTGTCCTATTCGTCGTTGACGCTGGTGCCGCAGAGCAGGACGCTCCTGGGCGCCGAGATCCTCGCCATGGCAATACCGTTGTTGGCCACCACGTTGTGGGATCAGATCAAATATATGAAGTCCAATCCGGAAGGACCGTTGCTCTGGTCGGTGTCGCGCATTTCGGCATCGGGAATGGGCATCGTCCCCGCCACGCTCGCCGGCGTGTCGCTCATCATTCGATGGGGAGGCGGTTTCTACCTCCTCGTTCCGGCGTCCCTCCTTGGCATATTCGGCGCGGTGTACAGCGCGTGGGTGCTTCTCGTCGAGATCGCTCGCTAGTTAAGGAGCGAGTCGAATGCGCCGAACTCCGTCGTACATTCGTCGTCGTGAAGATAGAGCGCTCACCCGCGTCGGTAGTGCGCGAACCACCTCAGGTGCCGTCTCTCGGAGCGATTGCTTGGTAGGTTGCTCGTAGGAGCGAGCAGCGAGGTAGTAGGTGATATCAACGTCTTCCACGGGATTGATTGTGGGCACCTACGTCTCGGCGCTCGTGCTGCTGAGCGTGCTGGCCAGTGTTGGCAGCATCGTCACCTACATCATCATCGTGGTCGCCAATCGGGCCGAACCTGATCCGTCTGGTAATCGCACCAACGCCATCTATCACGTCGGCACCGCGTTCATCGCGCTGTGGCTGGAGATCGCGGGGGTCATCACACTCTTCGTCACGTTGTTCAACCTCATCGGTGCCGGCAACACGCCGAATTTCTCGTCCGAGATCCACCCACTCGGAGACGCGACGATCCGGGGCGTCACCATCGGACTCCTTCTCTCGATTGTCGGGGGCCTGACCGCGCTGACGCACCGTGCGAAGGCGATCGAGTTGGCCAACAGTGATGGGAACGCGGCGAGCCCGTCGAATCGCGTGCTTCGTAGTTACGCCGCGGTCGTCAGCTTCATCAGCGTCATCGTCGTGGTCGTCGTGTCGCTCGCCATCCTCTGGGCGCTGCTCGGACTCATCGCACCGGGTGTCTATCAGACCGGTGGTCGAACGGGCGACCTCCGAACCTTGTTGGACGAGTTGACCGTGTTCGCGGTCTTCGCGTGGGTCTTCACGACCCACCGTCATCTAGTGGGAGCGCGCTAAGGACGCACTGACGTCAGCACGTGTGGCGGGGTGTCGATCCCTCTAACGTCGCGCGAGCGCTGGCGCGTGGAGCTCGCGAAGCCAGGAGGCGACGTCGGCGCGCACGGCGGCGCCCGAAATGATGACGTCGACCATGATCATTGACGTGTGCGTCTGGCCCCGGCCCTCGACGTGGCGCGCCGACACACCCGCCGCCTCCAGCGCGCGCGCGTAGGCCACGCCTCCGTCGTGCAGGGGATCGAACTCCGCCGTGACGATCAACGCGGGCGGGAGCGCGTCGAGACGTCCCCGCAATGGCGCCGCGCGCGGATCGGCCCGTGACGCGGGGTCGACGTAGAGATCCGAGAACCACTGCATCACTGATCGCGTGAGCAGGTACCCCTCGGCGTTCTCGACGTACGAGGTTCGGTCGAAGTCGAAGTCGACGACGGGGCATAGCAACAGTTGACCGGCGATTGACACGTCGCCGACATCGCGCGCGTCTTGGCAGACGACCGCCGCGAGGTTGGCGCCGGCGCTCCAACCGGCGACGACGAGTTGACCCTCGATGCCCCCGAACTTGGCGATGTTCGACGCGGCCCAGCGCACTGCCGCGCACGCGTCGTCCACCGCCGCGGGGAACGGGTGCTCGGGCGCGTGCCGATAGTCGACGGACACGACGATGGCATCGGCGCGCACGCACAGGTCGCGACACAGCGGCGCGTCCGAGGTCGCGCTTCCGAGCACCCAGCCGCCACCGTGGAAGTACAGCACCACCGGGTGTGGACCCGCAGTCGCAGGACGGAGGAGCTGATAGGCGAGATCGCCGGCCGGGCTCGCGAAGACGCCGTTGACCACCTCGCCCACGTCAGGTCCCGGCGGCATGATCGAGGCACTGGCATCCCAGAGCGCCCGAGCGTCGCTCGGCGTCAAACTCTCCAGCGGTGGCAAGCCCATCGACGCCATGGTCTCGAGCATGATCGTCACGTCCAGTTGCAAGCGGCGGACTACCCCGTCGTTGCAGTGCTCGACGCCGTCTCCCGTCAATCGGAATCCCAGATAGTCCGACTCGACGACCTCGTCGCAGACCGCTCGGTAGCGATCGACCCCGGCGATGTAGGGGAGGAGCATCCGCGGTTTCCCGGGTACGTTCGCGCCCATGTACCACGAGTCCGCTTGAGGGAGCAAGGTGATCGCGCCGCAGTCGGCGACGTGTTGGTCCCATCCGGCTTGAGCCCGCGACGTCGGTTCGATCTCGGAGAACCCGTGGCGGTCGAGGAAGGTGACGCAGTCGACGATCCAGTCGACGTGCTGTTCGATGGACACCACCATGTTGGAGAGCACGGACGGGCTGCCGGGACCGGTGATCATGAAGAAGTTGGGGAAACCGACCGTCGTGAGACCGAGGTACGTCGACGGGCCGTCGGCCCATGTCTCTTTCAGGGTCGCCCCGTCTCGGCCCTCGACGTCCACGGCCACGATGGCGCCCGTCATCGCGTCGAAACCCGTGGCGTAGACGATGGCGTCGACGTCGAATGACCGTTTCGACGTCGCGAGACCGTCCGCGGTGATCCGCTCGATTGGTTCTCTTCGCAGGTCGACGAGTTCGACGTTCGCCTGGTTGAAGGTCTCGTAGTAGTTGGTGTCCAAGCACGGGCGCTTCGTCCCGAAGGGATAGTCCCTGGGGCAGAGCGCCTCGGCGATCTCGGGATCGTTCACCTTCTCGCGGATCTTCTCGCGGATCATGTCGGCCACGATGGCGTTGGACGCGAGGTTCGTGCTCTGGTCGGCGAAGACGCTGAGGATCTCGAAGAGCTCACCTTTCTCCCACGCCGACTCGAACCTGGCTCGAGCGACGTCCTCGCTCGCCGTGACTCCGGTCACGTCATTGGGTGGCATCGGCACACCCCCTCGCGACCAGCGCGCGGACTCGCGGTACGCGGCGCGGTCGCGCGCGAGTTCGGCCAATCGATGGGCGGGCGGCGGTCCGTTGTGCGCGGGAACCGAGAAGTTCGGGGTTCGCTGGAACACCGTCGTGTGAGCCGCTTGGGCGGCGATGATGGGAATTGACTGGATGGCGGACGAGCCGGTGCCGATGACGGCGACCCGCTTGCCCGTGAAGTCCACGCCGTCGTGGGGCCACGTGCTGGTGAAGTACACGTCGCCCGCGAAGTCGTCGGCACCCACGATCTCCGGTGCCTTCGGCATCGAAAGACACCCACTCGCCATCACGAAGAATCGACAGACGATCTCGTCATCGTGATCCGTCCGGACACGCCAGCGGCGTGTCGGCTCGTCCCACGTCGCGGCCTCGACCCGCGTCGAGAATTCGATGTCGCGTCGGAGGTCGTAGCGAGCGGCGACGAACTGCAGGTACCGCAGTATCTCAGGCTGCGTGGCGTACTTCTCGGACCAGGTCCACTCCTCGTCGAGGACAGGATCGAAACTGAATGAGTAATCCGTGGTCGGCACGTCACATCGCGCGCCGGGGTAGCGATTCCAGTACCACGTACCGCCCACGTCATCGGCCACGTCAAACGCCAGGGCCGACAGTCCCGCCTCGCGACATCGGTGGAGCAGGTACAGACCCGCAAAGCCCGCTCCCACGATCGCGACGTCGACGTCACGCGCCCTTTTATCTCGAGTCGTCACGTCGCCCCACCTTCCAGTTCTCATCGAGCATCAGTCGGCGAAGCCTTGCCGTCGGCGTCATGTTCCGCGAAACAGTTCGACGAATCGCTCGGCGGTTTCGGAGGGAGGAAGTTCAGCATCGGCCTCGCCCGATTGACTCACAATCCTCTCGAGATTGTCGAGACTGGTAATCATCGCCGGTCGCCAGAACTCACCGTCTTCGATGAACTTTCGGAGTTCCTCGGGCAATCGGGAGCCTTCGAAGAAGGTAGTGACGCGGGTTCTGTCGTCACTCAATGGTTCCAACTGCCATCCCCACTCGCGAAGTCCAGGATGGCCGACCGATTGCTCGTAGTCGGGGTTCGCGTAGGAGAACACCACCGGCTCCCACGAGATCAGACGGTCCTGTTCGAACTCGCGCACGTGATTTGCCATTACGTAGTTCCCAAGGTGCCAGTGAACCATCTCGATGTTGAACACGTCGCCCACTTTGGAGACGCGACGGTTGTCGACGGCGGAACGCAACATTCCCGTTCCGTCGACTTGCGGGTGCATTGCGGGATCGGACAGGACCGAGAAGATTCGCGCCGCGGGAGCGTCGATGTCGCGGCTCTCTGAGACCGATGGCTGGATCATGGCCCACACTCCTTGCGATGATGATGATTTTGAACGAAAGTATCACCGGATTCGAAGGCGATCGTCCTGAGGCGACGCGGTCGACGGTCGGTGCCATCGACCGATTGGACGGAGATGGTCCTCACATTTGGGATTGAGGACCATCTCGTGTCGTCCAGCCCAACCATTCACTCGCCGTGAGTGTCAGGCAAGGTCGTCAAAGACCGCGCCGACGCCGAAGGGCGAGAGCGAGGCCCGCGAGTCCGACGAACAGCACCATGGCCGCCCCGGTCAGGACGACACCATTGTCAGTTGAAATTGCCGATCCACCGGCACCGGCCGCCGGGGCACCCGAAGGTACGGTGGCGGGCGCCACGGTCGGCGGCGAGACGATCACCGTCGTGTTGGTCGCTGGCGGGATCGACGTGGTCGTGGTACTCGTCGACGTCGAGGTGACGGACACCGTCGAGGTGGTCGTCGATGACCTATTGGGCGGCGGAGGAGGCGGCGATGTCGTCGTAGTTCCTTCTGTCGTCGTGGTGCGCGGTACGGTCGTGGACGTCGTCGAGGTAGTCGTGGTCGACGTCGTCGAGGTGCTGGTCGTGGTGCGCGGCACGGTCGTCGTCGTCGGTCGCACCGTCGTTGTCGTCGTCGGTGCCGTCGTCGTCGTCGTTGTCGTGTGATACGTGGTCGTCGTCTGGCAGCGACCCGTGAGCGTCGTGCCGCCACCGTGGTTCGTCGACGCATTCGACGCCAGCGCCGGCAGCGCGACGAGACTCAAGGTCACCACCGTCACCACTACCAAGGCTGAGCGGAATCCCTTGATCAGCGCGGTGATTCTCGTACGCCACAACCCGACAAACTCGCGCAAGGTAACTGCTCGATCGTCACTGCAAATAATGCGGACATTCGTTGCCATGATTGTGAATCCAATCCGCCCTTGCACAGTCAATCTAAGCGGGAGTTGTGCTGTTTGTGTCGCGTAGTTGACACGGGATTGTGACGAGCGGTCGGGTCTGGGGAAGGGACTCTCTGGCGTACGTCAGTGAGTTGATTGCCACTCGCCAATGGCGAGGGACGGGGCTAGCGACGCGGCTCGCCGGAGAGCCGACTCGTGACGGCTGCTCGGGCGCGGCCGATCACCGCCACGTCATCGTGAAGAACACTGACGATGTTCGTTCCGGCCAGGATCACACCGAGTTCAAAGGCGAGTTGCTGTGGATCCGTTCCAACGGACAGCTCACCGCGATCGGCGGCCGTGTTCGCTTCACGTCCGAGCAAGTCTCGCCACTGCTGTTGCACTCGAGCGACCTCGTCATGGACGCGTCCGGGGCGACCGCCAACCTCGGCGGACGCGGAGACGAAGAAGCACCCGCCCGGGAAGACGCGTCGCTCGACGTAGGAGAGATAGCCCTCGCAGAGGGCGAGCAGGCGCTGGCGCCCGGGCTCGGTCGTATTGAACGCCGGGGCGACGACCTCGATGAGGAAGCTGTCGCGCGCCGCGTTGATGGTCGCCAGTTGGAGTTCTTCCTTGGAGCCGAAGAGCGCGTAGACACTGCTTTTAGCGATGCCGGTCGCCTCAGCCAGCCGTCCGATCGAGATCCCTTCGATGCCTTCGATAGTGGCCAGCTGCGCTGCCTGTTCCACGACGCGGGCGCGGGCGCGCTCTCCCGGGGCCCGAGTCTGCTTCTTCGGGGTCTCCTCATCGGCCATCGGGACTCCTCACTTGACCAGCGCACTTGCATCTTAGACGGACGAGCGTTTAGAGTATCTTGTACGGTCGTACGTTTAAGGGGGTCAGATGTCGACGAACACGGTGGACTGGCAAGAGGCCGGGCGAGGTTGGGGAGCGAGAGCAACTGAATGGGCCTACCTGTGGGAGCCGTACGCACTTCCGGCGAACGAAGTGCTCTTCGATCGACTGGGAGTCGATGAGGGTATTCGTCTCTTGGACATCGCGTGCGGCTCCGGCTTCGCCGCCGCGGTGGCCGCGCGCCGCGGCGCGGAGGTCTCGGGGATCGACGCGTCAGAACAACTCACCGCGATCGCGGCAGCGCGCACACCGAGCGGGAGCTTTCGAGCTGGCAACATGTTCGCGCTGCCCTACCCCGATGACAGTTTCGATCTCGCCACCAGTTTCAATGGGATCTGGAAGGGGTGCGAGGGTGCACTCGATGAGGCGAAGCGTGTACTGGTCCCCGAGGGCCGTCTGGGTCTCACCTTTTGGGGCCGGTACGAACGGGTGGGACTCATGCCCTACTTCCTCAAAGTCATCGAGCTGTCGCCATCGAGCCACGCCAGTGCAACCATGGAACACGGCAGAACGCAGAATGTGATCGAGGACATGCTCACTGCAGCGGGACTTGAAGTCCTCGAGCGCGGGACCGTGAACGTCGTCAACGAATGGCCCGATACGTCGACCGCCGTTCGCGCGTTGGCGTCAGCCGGGCCGTCGGTTCCGGCAATCGAATCGGTCGGCTACAACGCCTTCTGCGAAGCGCTCCGAGAGGTTGTCTCGCCACTCTGCGATCGAGATATCGGCGTCCGAATCACGTCGGAGTTCGCCTGGATCACCGCAAAGGCTCTTTGACGCCTCCAGACCAGTCACTCCGACGGGGATCGGGCGAAAGCGCTGTGCCGCCCATGGTCGAACCATGGAAACGTGGAACTTTCGCTTCGCCGACGTTGTGGGCTCGACGGCAATGATTCCCGAGTCGCCCCATGGGGCATGATTCACTCGCCAGAGGAATAGAACTTGAGTACAAAGCATCTTTACGTGATCAATCGAACCTTTGACCCTGATCCTGCTGGATCAGTATCGGCAGTAGGGACGTCTTGAACTTCCCTCTCCCTTCGATCTGGAGTGGTACTTCAATTGCCCACGACCCGGGTGGAATTGCGTAGCCAAGGCTCCTCACGGATGAGGCCGTTCCAACAAGTAGTGGAATTGACACCGTACCGTCAGGTGGAATCCGGTACTTAATCAACGGCAGAGCCTGGGCACCAACGTATCCGCCGACCCCTCTATTCGTTTGAGGATCAACGACGCGTGCAGTGACCCCACCGTTCGTTTCGATGACCGCCTCAGCGCTCCCCCGGTTTTGAATTCGAAGCACGCCCCTTGCCGTTGCACCGGATGAAATGACAATGTCGCCTTCGAGGCTGACCTCGAACTCTTCACTGGGCAGCAGCGGCAACTGAGGACGTGCGCCAACCGCCGACCCCTTCTCCCGACGATCAACGTCAAGCACGGGCGGGTATGGAAACACTCCGACGCGGAGTTCGACGGCATCTCCATGACGCCTATGAAAGGTCGCCGCTAGTCCTTCCTGATCCGCAGCAAGTTGGACGTTTACCCGTCCGTGGCCTATTCCCCATTGCATGAAAGCTTCTGGACGGTTCTTCGCCGTCGCTTTCAGTTCTCGCCGAATCTCTTCGAGTTGGGACTTTGGGAATGGCGTCCGTCGAACCTCGAGCTGATCGGGATGCTGCACAAGTTCACGAAGGGCCACCTCGTGCTCAGTGAGGCGGTCGCCCATCATCAAGACGATGAGGCGAATGTGGGGTTCGTTCTCGAAGAGTTCCTCGACAAAATCGTCGGGGTGAAGCTCTCCATAACGGCGCACTGCCTCCACGTCAGAGCGGAACTTCCAGTGTTCGCGTTCAAGATCGGGATTGGGAGGCTGGGCCATGAGTCCATTGTGCACTCTCAAGAAGTTGCAGGGGATTGGTTCTCAGGATCCTGCATAGCGATGATTCTGGGCATACTGCGGGCATATAACGGGCATGAAGCAGGGGTAAAGGGCGGATGTTCGCGGTCACTGGTGGTCAGTCGTGGTCACACAAAAACACCTGTGAAGCGTGGGAAAAAAGTATCAACAGCTCAGCAACATCAGTTAGTCGCGCTCACCGGGCTGCAAGAGGCTTGTCATGTTCGCACCAGATTGTTAGCGCGACAACCCGGTGTCGCGTTTTTTTGCTTTCTCCTCAGGAAACATTTCTTGGAGCAAAAATTGTACCCTCGGCAATATCTGACGTTCCGGATAGTAAGACTCCAAAAGATCCAAACCCTGCGTGGCCGTCGTGAGACCACAGAGCTTGTATAGCTCGCGAATGTCGTCCTGATCTCGTTCGACGCGCGACGCCATCAACTTCATCGCCAGGAGGTACTGGGGTGACGCCGCAGCGACGCTGAGATGCTGCCCTTCATAGACGCCGATACGATCCTTGTCTTCACCAGGCAAGAACGCCTTCGCACCGTCGTTGAGCCAGTCGGGTTCCAGATTCAATTTCTCAGCGACTCGTGATGCAGCCGTTCTTACTTCGCTCGAGGGCACGAACACGGCGTCGACGTCGGAAGTCGCTCTGCGAGTGTCGTAGGCGATCGCCATCGCGGCGCCTCCGACGATGAACACCTCACCTCGAACATTGAGAATGCCTAATTCTTGGTCAAGCTCCTCGAGGGCATTGAGCAATTCTCGACGACCGAGAAGCGCCACTACGCGTACTCCAATGCGCCCTGCGTTACAAAGACACCGCGACGAGCGAGGGAGATTGGGCTGTGCACAAGCGCGTTGGCGTGCAGCGACGCCAACCCTGATACGAACCACCATTTACTCAGAAAGTAGCGCTCTGCATTTACCCAAGATGGGGCGACTGCGCCATGCGAAGCACAGGCATACTCGACGATCCCTGCCAAGAGGGCGTCGTATCGATCGCTACCCGTAGTCAGTGGCGGCTCAACTGTGATGCGCGCCCGAGTTTCCCAATCAGATTTGTCATATCGCTCCAAGAAGCGAAACGCAAGTCGAGTGGCCGAATTGAGATCTCCTTTGGCAAGACACGCGGCGATTTCTTCGCCCAAGTCGTTCACGGAGTCTTCATTCCACGGCATTCCAATATCGTAGGACCCCGAACCGACAACGGCGGATGTCAAAGTGCCATACAGGCGAGTGGATTCTGAATGCTAGGGACGTTCACTCAGCTTGGCTAAAACAACTGGTACCCCCGACGGTGCGTGACCGCAATAGATAGCGGACAGGAATGTGTCGAGACATAGTTGACACTCCGGGGATCGGTGGTGGCTCGGATGCAGCCAGAATTGAGTAGCGATAACTGTATGGCGGCTTGCTACGTCCATTTCCAGGTGATTTTGGGCATTGAACGGGCATGACCCGGGCATTGATGGCGCTCATTTTGTGAAAATATGGCACTTTCGATGCAGATACTCGCTAGGCGAAAATACCTTTTCACCAGGAATTACGAAGCACCCCCAACGGGATTCGAACCCGTGCCGCCACCTTGAAAGGGTGGCTAGATTCCGATTTGTCTAGTTGCGAAACTACTGATCAACACCAATATTCATTCAGGGAGACTCCTGTTTAGAAGGGGTTCGGGCATACTGCGGGCATAAGTGGCAACCGCCTCTCACCGTACGGAGACACTGACTAACAAGCTCGTTCGTGTAACGCTGACTCCGATGCGGACATTTCCTGTAGTGGGAACGCCAATAGAAGAGTCTGCGGCTTGGGCTGCATCACTTAAGAATGACGGAAACGCCTTCGCCGTCGTCTTCGATCTGCATCGAGACCGTGTCTATCACCACGCCCTACGAATGACGACGAATGTCCACGACGCGGAAGACGTCGTAGCAGCAGCATTCTTCGAACTGTGGCGCCTTCGGAACTCCGTTCGGGTGGTCGATGGATCGGTGTTGCCCTGGCTTCTCGTTACCGCAACCAATCTCTCGCGAAATTTGACTCGCGGTATCCGTCGTTATCGAGCACTCATCGCGTCATTGCCTCGAACTACAGAAGCGCGGAGCTCGGAGGAATCCGCGTTGGAAAATATCGAGGAGTTGCGACTCGCTGTAAACCTGCGAGTCGCAATGAGCACAATGTCCTCTGACGATGTCGCTCTCATCATGCTCACCACGTTTGAGCATTACTCGCCAACGCAAATTGGTACCGCGCTTGGAATATCTAACGGCGCGTCACGAACGCGCCTTCACCGTGCCCGGGCCCGCTTGGCGGTTGCGCTCGAATCCATGGAACAAGTTGGAGGCGGCTTCATGACGAAGGAGAAGAGTCGATGAGCACCATCGAGATGGATCCGGTTTTCACTGCATCACTTCGCGAAGCGCTGATTACAAACGTCTTATCGGCTCCTCGGACGAAGCGTCGATGGCATTGGCGAATCGGTGCCGGGATGATCGTGAGCCTGACGCTCGCTGCGGGAGGGGTGGCGATCGCTACCGGTCTGTTCACTCAACCCGGAACATCTGTCGACACCCAACTCGGAAGCGTTGTGATAGCAACTCGAACGGGAACAGCGACGATCGAAATGGGCACGCCGCCCGCAGGCACGACCGATGTTTCACTCAAGCTGACATGCCTCACGGTAGGCACGTTCGACTTTCCAAACGGTTCCAGAATGACCTGTAGCGCGGTCGATCTAAGCAAGCCATCAGCTGAGCGTACGACGAGCGAAGTAGAGCCGATAAGTCCCGGCGTTGACGCGTTGACGATCGTGACGAGTTCGAAAGCAACATGGACGTTGCAAGCAACCTACGTGAATCAGGTCTCGACCGCTTGGGGCATCAACGCGAACGGCCAAACTTTCGGAGTACCAAATCAGAATGGCACCCCGGATCTCGTCGCCGTCTTCGCCGATAATCCGAAGATTCAGGGCTACGTTAAGGAGAGCGATTTGAACTGCGCTGCAGGTGGTGACATCTCATCTCCGGCGGAAGCTGCTGTGTGGGACAAAGTGAGTCAGAATCGTAATGTCTCCATCGCTGTTTACCAAAGCGATGGCGAGACGGTCGTTGGTACCTTCACTGTTGGTAGTGCCACTGGACCGAATGCCGAAACGGTCCCGCTCTCGTCGCTGTCGTTGGGCTGCTAATCAAATGCAACAGCATCCCTCCACTAGATCGAAAGACTGAGTGCGGTTAGTAGTCGTGGGCCCGGCTTAGCGGAAATGCCACCTTGCATTGGCGGCTGACGTTACGAGTGGTCGTACAAACTGCTGGAAGTCGGCATATTCGAAGTGGAACCGAGACGCTCTGATAAGACTGTGCCAATGAGTGACACCAGTGAGTCGGCTTGGAAACCAGGCACCAATGGCCAGTATCTGCTTGCTCAGTTCGGTCATCGAAGCCAACGGCGGCTCACGCTTTCGATGATGCTCGAAGCCAGTGACCTACCAGAAGTGGGTTGGTCCCAATACGACCAAAAGTGTTGGCGAACCGGAAAGATGTCGGCAACGAACTCGCGGCATATTCGGGCACGGGAAGTCGGCACCTATACCGGATTGCGCACCTATTGGCATCCGGCGACTCAGAGGGTTATCGCGGCGAAAGTCGCGCCTATGGCGTCTGTTATCGATGCAGAAGCCGAAGTGCCCGGTTGGGGCCTGCATCTTATGAAGCGGCCAGACAGAGAGGGCACAGTGTCAGAAGAGATTCAGATTGACAATCTCGAAGTGCCGGACTTACCCAACGCACTGCTTACAAAGAGTGTCATTTCCGGACCGTCCGGAACATCAACCATGAGGAATGTTCGCGGGAACATCGATCGGGTTATCTTCGCTCTAGGGTGCAGTGCGTTGGACGGAGGTTTAGATTGGCAAGAAGTATTTAGGGTTGTGCAAATTCAAGTAATGAAGATTGAGAGGACTCTCCAAACGAGTGTCTGAAATTGAGATTCAATTTGATTGTGGAATCTATCCGGATCGCTTGAATTTTTGGTGCTCCGCCATCAATCGTCGACTTGAATGAGGTTGACCTATAGCGAACCAGCAGAACCGTGAATGTTGGTGGCGGCACCTTTGGTCATGGTGGGCATTGTCGTCTCCGCCATGGGATCAATTATCTAATTCATTCGAGGCTGAAGTCACTGCTGAAATGATGACCTTGTGCGCCATTGGCTCGATAACCCTTCATGAGCGTTCACAATGATCCGTTTGCTCATCAGATTTACGGCGTGATGAACTTTTCGGCAACGCATGAAGGTGCTCAGCAGGCAAAATGGTGCAGTGGCTTCACTCTCCCAGAATCAACATTTCGCTATGTATGAGCGCTACCTCGTTGAGCGAGGGATTGCCGCTTCGAGGATTCCCGAAGGTACTTCAAAAACTCCGGACTATGAATTGAAGATACGTGAAGAACTTTACTTGAACGAATTCAAGTCACCGGAACTTCATCTCGATATGAACACAGGAATGTTTTTATTTAAGACAACCAACTCAAAGCTTCTGCGTTTCATTCACACCGCAAATAAGCAATTTCTAGCGCACGACCCACTGCATTCGAAACCGTGGGTAGTCACTTTTGCTTCGACACATTTTCAAATGAACTGGAGCAACTTTGCTGACGCCCTAAAAGGAGGGATGTTGCATTTCGACGGGACCCTCTTGCCTCCGGATTTCTACAAAACGGACGCGTACAAGAACTCGCTCGTGGACAGGTACGTCCCAGATCTGTATCTTTGGCTCCAGGTGAATCTCGAAGAGCAAGCCTTGTATCAGGTGACGTTTTTCTTAAGTGAGCGGAGCTCGAAGAAGGTCGCTGTCGAAGCAATCGTCAAGGACCTCTCCGAATCGCCACTTGGCGAAATGGACAACTGGTTTCTAATAACGTGAGGCAAGTCGCGGACCGCGATAGGAATCCAACAAAATTCGAAGAGCCTATTCCGACAGTCCATGTGCTTGATTGAACACTGAGGCGCTGACTCAATCGCCAGAGGACCGATGACCAACGAGCACGGTCTAAGTAGCGCGGCACATCGTAGTGCAATACTTTCGTGATGAATCTGGCTGCATTGATCGTCTCAAGCCTGAGTTTCATCGCGGTCGTCATCATTGGTTACCGTTCCATCAAGCTGGGTGAGCGATCGGCGAAGGCGTCTGAGGAGTCGGCAAAGGCCGCCGAAGTTGCCGCCAAAGCGACGGAGGCGTCGGCAAACTCGTCAAGTCGCGCGGCGGAAGCGACCGAAAGGTCGGTGGTGGCATCTGAACGGGCCGCAGCCCTGGCTGCTCAAGACGCACGACTTCGACGGATTGAATCGGTGTTGGACATAGTCCTCAACATGCGTGAGGTATTCAACGAACAAATAGCTCAACAGCAACCGGGGCATCCGCCGTTCACACCAGGATTGCACGACCCCGAAGCTCTCGCTCGACTCGCTCTGATGCGAAAGCTGGAAGCCCGGATCGTGCCCTTCGGCGACCGATTCAACAATGCGACACCAACTCACCTTCTAACGACTTCGTATCTCTGGAGCACGATTCACTTGGAGGGATCCATTGACGAGCTGAAGGATTTTTTAAATGAGACGGCGAACCCAGGTGAGTGACTCCGCGAAGAGCAATCATCATCTCTGCCGCGATGCGGTGTTGCTCTGCGACATTTTCAATCATGTGAACTTGCGTGTGGACGATCGTAATTTCGAACTGCTACGCGGCGTCATGGTCCGATGACGCAGTCCAGCGACCCATTCGCTGAGCTCGTGGCTGCGATGCAGGCCGGTCAGATTAACTGGCCCGTCTCCGAATTGGGACTCTCCGCTCCGATTCGACCGACGTCGTTCGCGCTCGAAGGCACGATAGCTGTGTTCGTGACGAGCGAAGAGCTTCTTGGACGGTCGTTCACGATTGACGAGATAACTGAGGGCCTGAGTAATTACACGCTCGACGCGGTACTCATCGCGATCGCTCAGATCATGCATCTGCTATTCCGTCATTCGGGCGGGATGAAGGCTGGAGAGAGGGAGCTTCTGACCTTGCTTCCTCCGGGGCTACAACAGCGTTTTCATGCGATCCCGGCGTCGGATCCCGTTACCGAGCGAGTGCTGACGGCGCCCCAAGTAATGCTCAACTTGGCGAAAATCGTGTTGATTCGCCATGAGCCCTCCGAGGCCCAGCAAAGCGAGATGCCGCTGTCGTCGATCTTGATCTACGGGGTTGCCATGGCGAGCCACCTTGAGCGGGACATGCTCGAGGAAGGGCCTTATTGGGAGCATCCATCGGACCTCTTCGTCTACATGTTCGCAAATCACAATCTCAACGCGAACGACGATGACGCGGCCCAAATCGCCCGACTCCGAGAGCTCGAACAACTTCGCAAGGAGGATGATCCTGAAAAGTCGGCGATGTATGACGAGGTGTATCGCGCACTGACCGGGACGTCGCCGAAGACGGCGCGGGTGATCGCTTCCTCATTCTGGGCGGGAAGTCAGACTGGGTCACTCCTGGCGGAGAACTTCGGCTACATCGCGCTGATCCCGGAGGCGGAGCGACTCGCTGCAATCGACACTTTCGCCGCAGATGCAGCGACTATGAAGAAGGAGATTTTTGCAGAGCACCAGCGGCTCGGTGCCTTGCCTGAAGAACTGAAGAGTTGGGCGTTTAACGCGTTCCGGCAATTTCCAGTATTGCGTCTCAGTGACGGCCGATATCTCGTGATGCACCCGCGCTTTCTGGTCGACCACATCTTCGACTTTGACTACGACCTGCGGGTGGTCTGGTCTTACTCTGACAAGGACGACCGTCAGCGGTTCCGGACGTTTCGAGGCAGTGCGCACGAGCGCCTAGTCGGCATGTCAATCGAGGCGACGTTCCCCAGCTCGCCGCTCCTGTCGCGGCGCGTTTGGACGGACGAAGAGTTGAAGGAGCTCTGGAGCGGACGACGGTGCGACTTCCTCGTCGACGGAGGAAGCGCCATCTTGCTCATCGAAGTAATTTCGCACCCCCTGAATGAATTGGCGGTTTCCGGCGTCTCACTTGCTGCAGTGGACGAGGAGATCCAGACGATGGTCATTAGCAAAGCGGATCAATTGGACCAATCCGCAACAGCGTTGCTTGAGAGCGAAGAGTCGATGCTCGGTCCGACCTCATTCGGGCGCCCGATTATTCCGATCGTCGTCGCAACAAGCGGTTTCCCGTGGAATGTGTCATCCTCGTCTGTCATCTGGCGCCAGTTGAGGGCCAAGGGTCTACTCCAGCAAGGGCGGGTGAAGTCGCTGATGGTGCTTGACATCAAAGGCGTCGAGGCGATGGAGTCTCTGGCCGAACTGGGTCATTCGGTGGCTGACGTCATCCTCCGGGGTATCGACCTTGGCGATGCAGGACTGGGCTTTGACCACTTGGTCCTTCGACAAGGTATCGAACTCAGACGCCCGAAGCGACTTGATGCATGGTGGCCGGATGAGTTCCGGGACATGGCTGAAGGTTTCGGGATCGATCCGGGCGACCTGCACGGGCCGCCCAACTAAAGGGCGAAGAAGTATCCCTCTTGATTGACGTATATGTGAGTTCATCACGCTTCTTTCCCTTGGCCTTTGGTCTTGCTAGGTCCAATAGCCCGAGGACGGCGGGCGCGAAGCGCCAAAGCCGTCCGTACGGGCAACCTGGGTGATCATCAAAATCAGTGCACATTTCGCAATTCCTGAAGATATTTGAATGCGCTCACAAAGTTTCTGTTCGAAAACGCGGAAATTTGTGTGGCTGTCTTATAGGGGGCCAAATATTCGATCTTCATGGGGGAGCACTATGAAATTGCCAATTGACTGCGGATTTTTGAAGTATGCAGTGGCTGGATATCGCATCGATTCGCAGAAACGGAAATGCGCACTGGAATCAACGCGGATTGGATCGAGCTGCGAGTCCTGGGGAAGCAGATCATGTCGTCGAACAGACCTTCTTGAATGACTTCGAGATCCACACGACCGTTGTCAATGGCTATCTAGACAGGAACCCAAACTCGATGACTCGGCGACACTTCGGATCGGTCAGGAAGCGTCCA